>NZ_BAAANF010000017.1:308950-565646 GCF_039529655.1 Kribbella yunnanensis
TGAGTGTGGCGTACAGCGCGAACGACCTGGTCATCGTGGAGTTCGACGAACACGTCCGCAAGCGTCCCGAGATGTACTTCGGAAGCGGGTTCGACAGCCCGCGCTTTCCTATCGCAGTGCTGGAGTCTGTCGCCGCGCACGCGCTACACCCTGCGGCCGCCGTCGCCGTCGAGTCGCACACTCTGCGCAGTTCCGTCGACATCCTCGACGACCGGAGCTTCACCATCACCACGCTGTGCCCGCAGGATCTGGCGGAGGGGTATCACGGATCGCTGATCACGGTCCGCTGGTTGAGCCTGGCTGCCACCGCGGTGATCTCCCAGCACGGAGTAGTCGAGGTCTGGTCTGAGGGGATCGGTTTGCGCCAGGAGCTGACGGGCATCCGGCCGTCGGCGCCGAGACGGCCGTACGACGCGGCTGCCGGGAGCGGCATGCGGGTCACCTTGCACCTGGATCCGGAGTACGTCGTTGCCTTCCCATCCGTGCACGGGCTCGACCTGCACTCGCCGTACTGCGAGGACCCGCCGCGGGGAGGTGCGGTGGTGTTCCGGGACCTGCGTCCTACGACCTATTTGTAGGACGCGGAGCGTTCGGCGGCTCGGCGGAGGGTGTCGACGAAGGCGCTGTCGGTGATGTCGAGGTCGGGGAGGACGGGGAAGAGCAGGTAGACGGCGTGGTTGCCGGCGGCGGCGACGCCGATCCGGAACCTGGCCTTCTTGCCGCTGCCGGTCTCGAAGGAGGCTTCCCAGGCCTCGCCTTTGACGCCGCCGGTGGAGATGGTGCCGACCGAGCTGACCTTGGCGGTGGAGACGGCCTTCTGGCAGCCGTCGACGTTCTTGCGGACGAGGCTGACGTATGCGGCTGCGGCGTTCGGGGAGGCGAAGCGGGCGACCGTGTCGTCCAGGCCGAACTCGGTGGGGACCTTGGCGCCGGGGGCCAGGTAGGTCTGGGTGGCGTACTTGGCTGCCTTGGCCTTCTTCGGGTCGGTCCGCTCGCACTGGGTCGTGTTGCCGACCTTGCCGGGCGTGCTGACCCAGGGCTTGTCGACGGCCGCGATGATCGGCAGCTCGGCGGGTGCCATGAAGCCGGCCGGCTCGGAGGTGGGGAGCAGGCTCGCCTTGGCGGCGGGGGTGCCGGAGCCGCAGCCGCCAGTCTGCGGGCAGATCTTCTGCAGGGCCGCGGCGGTGGCATTCAGTACGGCGTCCGGCTTCGGCGGGGTGGTGCCGTTGGTGTCGTGCTCGACCACCAGGGTGGCCTGGCCGGCCAGCGTGACCGAGATCGTCCGGTACCGCGTCTTGGGGCCGGTCGCCTGTCCGAAGACCGCGATCCAGCCCTTGTCGCCCATCCCGCTGAGCAGGTAGCTGGTGTTCAGGCGGGTCCGCTTCTCGGCGGCACACTGGCTGAACCAGCCCACGATCGTGCCGTATGCCTTCTCGGCGGCCGCCGCGTCGTTCGACACCTCGACGTACTGGACTGCGGAGTCCTTGGTGGTCGGGTTGGCGAACTTGCGCACCCAGGTGCGCAGGCCGGACGGGTCGGCGAACCGCTGGGACTGACAGACGTAGTCGTGGTCCCCGGCGCCGCTGCCGTCCGCAGTCGCGCTG
Source organism: Kribbella yunnanensis (assembly GCF_039529655.1). Classification (NCBI taxonomy): domain Bacteria; kingdom Bacillati; phylum Actinomycetota; class Actinomycetes; order Propionibacteriales; family Kribbellaceae; genus Kribbella; species Kribbella yunnanensis. The sequence continues at coordinate 310,555 of NZ_BAAANF010000017.1, forward strand.
ACCGACCAGGTGCCGGTCGAGCCGAGCGTCTTCGCGCCGGCCACGTCGAGCAGGCCCTTGTCGTCGGCGAGCACCTTGGAGTCGCTGGACTTGTCGTCGCCCGGGCCCTTGCCCTTCTTGGCGTCGCCGGAAGAGTCGTCGCCGCCGAAGGCGTTCAGCGCGGCGATACCGCCGCCACCGACCAGCACCACCACCGCCACACCGGCAGCGATCGTCTGGTTCCGCTTACGCGCCTTCTCCCGGCGTGCTTCCCGGGCAGCGGCGCGACCGCCGCCACGTTGTGCGCGGTGGGAACCGGCCAAAGCTCGACCTCCTGAGTGATTCCACCCGACAGTACTGGGTGGACCCTGTTCGCCCACACTCAGCTACCCCATCGACACCGGTGGGGAAGGTGCCGCGTGTTGGATGTTCTTTGGCGCTTGCGGCGCCCAGGCACGCACCTCACGGCACCGGAGGAACAGCCACGATGGAAAAGCATCGAGGCCGCTCCTCCGGCACCGCGATGCACGCACCTGAACACCGCAATCACTCAAACAACATCCAACACGCGGCACGAGCGTAAGCAAGCGCGCTGAAGTCTCCCATATCCGGCGTGTCTGGCCCAGCCGTGTCCAGTAGCAGAGCGACGATGGGAGTCAGATGACCGACATGCTCAGCCGCCCGGGCAGTCCCGGCGGCGATTCTGCCCCGCCACCCGGCCCCGTGGACGCCGTACCGACCAAGCCGGTGATCGTGTCCGCAGTGCTCTCGGCGGGAGCGTGCCTGCTCACCGGTCTCCTCACCTGTACGGCGGTCGCCGTCATCGGCTGGCTGGCTGCCACCTTCGGCGGTGCGTCCGGAGCGATCCGGGCCGGTGCGTCCGCCTGGCTGGTCGCGCACAAGGCGGGCGTGACGCTGGGCACCGGCACGATCTCGATCGCACCGCTCGGTCTGACCCTGTTCTTCGCGTGGTGTCTCTACCGCGGCGGCAAGTCCGCGGCCCGCAGCAGTGCGGCGGACGAGACCAAGGACCTGATCCTGCTGTCCGCTGTGTACGCCGGTGTCTACGGCCTGGGCGGTCTGATCGTCGCCTTGCTCACCGCTGACGGCACACTGCACGTTTCACCGCTCTCGGCCTTCCTGGGGACCGCCTCGCTCGCACTGGTCGCCGGCACGATCGGTGTACTGGTCGAGTCCGGTGCGGCCGAGGACATCGCCGATGCGACTCCACCTGGCCTGCGCGACGCCGTACCGGCCGCTGCAGCCGCCGTACTGACCGTGATCGCCGTCGCCTCTGTTCTGTACGGCGTGCTGCTCGCAATCCACTTCTCTCGGGTCACAGCGATGCTGGAGCTGCTCGACGCCGGGGTGATCGGGTCGGTCGTGCTGTTCGCGCTCTGCCTGATGCTGGTGCCGAACATGGTCCTGTACGCCGTCTCCTTCCTCGCCGGACCCGGATTCCAGCTCGGTACCGGGACGACGATCGCCCCGACCGGTGTGGACGTCGGCAACCTGCCGGCGCTTCCGCTACTGGCCGCCGTACCGGCAGACGGCTCCACTCCGACCTATCTGCTCGTGCTGACCGCGCTGGTGCCGCTGGGAGCCGGTGCGATGGCCGGACTGGTAGTAGTACGGCGTGGGCGCGCGGAACAGCACGCAGACGCGCTCGGCTGGGATGCGTTCGCGCTACGCGGCGGAATCGCGGCCCTACTCGCCGGAATCGCCTTCTACGTGCTGATGGCGCTGTCCGGTGGTTCGGCCGGGCCGGGGCGGATGGCTGCGGTCGGAATCCCGGCCGCGCTGGCGGCGGCCGGCGTACTGACGGCTGGGATGGCGATCGGGGCTGCGATCACCGCGGCCGTGGTGGCTGCCCGCCGACCGGCTGAACCGGAGCCTGAACCCGAGCGATAGGCTTCCCGGCGTGACAGACCCGGTTGCCCCCACCCCTGAGCCCGCCAGGCTCGTCGTGCTCGTCTCCGGCTCCGGGTCGAACCTGCAGGCTCTGCTGGACGCTGCCGCCGACCCGGCGTACGGCGCGCAGGTGGTTGCTGTCGGTGCCGACCGCGACGGAACCGTCGGTCTGGAGCGCGCTGCCGCGGCTGGTGTGCCGACCTTCGTGCACAAGGTCAAGGACCACGCCGAGCGAGCTGACTGGGACAAGGCGCTGACCGCTTCGGTGGCGCAGTACAAGCCCGACCTGGTCGTGTCGGCCGGGTTCCTGAAGCTGGTCGGGGACGACTTCCTGGCCGCGTTCGGCGACCGCTACATCAACACCCACAACGCGCTGCTGCCCGCGTTCCCCGGGATCCACGGGCCGCGGGACGCGCTCGCGTACGGCGTCAAGGTCGCCGGCGCCACCCTGTTCTTCGTCGACGGCGGGGTCGACACCGGCCCGATCATCGCGCAGGTCGTCGTACCCGTCACCGACGACGACACCGAGGAAACCCTCACCGAGCGGATCAAGGAGGTCGAACGCCGCCAGCTGGTCGAGTGGGTCGGCCGACTGGTCCGTCAGGGCTGGACCATCACCGGACGAAAGGTTCGACTGAAGTGAGCACCGACCGCAGGCCGATCCGCCGGGCGCTGATCAGCGTCTACGACAAGACCGGTCTGGAGGAGCTCGCTACCGCGCTGCACACGGCCGGCGTCCAGCTGGTGTCGACCGGTTCCACCGCCGCCCGCATCGCAGCGGCCGGCGTACCGGTGACCAAGGTCGAGGAACTGACCGGCTTCCCGGAGTGCCTCGACGGCCGGGTCAAGACCCTGCACCCGAAGGTCCACGCCGGCCTGCTGGCCGACGTACGGAAGACCGACCACGTCGAGCAACTCGCCGAGATGCGGGTCGAACCCTTCGACCTCCTGGTCAGCAACCTCTACCCGTTCACCCAGACAGTCGCCTCCGGCGCCTCGGTCGACGAGTGCGTCGAGCAGATCGACATCGGCGGTCCGTCGATGGTCCGTGGCGCAGCCAAGAACCACGCGAACGTCGCCGTACTGACGTCACCGTCGCAGTACGACGAGCTCTACACCGTGCTCGACGAGGGTGGCTTCTCCCTCGAGGAGCGCCAGAAGCTGGCCGCGGCCGCCTACATCCACACCGCCGAGTACGACGTGGCCGTCGCCTCCTGGATGGGCAGCGTGCTGACCGACTCCAGCGAGGGCTCCGGTTTCCCGGCGTGGGTCGGCGCTGCGTGGGACAAGAAGGCCGTGCTGCGGTACGGCGAGAACCCGCACCAGCCGGCCGCTCTGTACGTGAACGGTCGTGGTGGTCTGGCTGCGGCGGAGCAGTTGCACGGCAAGGAGATGTCGTACAACAACTACGTCGACTCCGACGCAGCCCGCCGTACGGCGTATGACTTCGCCGAACCGGCCGTCGCCATCATCAAGCACGCCAACCCCTGCGGCATCGCCATCGGCACCGACATCGCCGAAGCCCACCGCCGCGCCCACGAGTGCGACCCGGTCTCCGCGTACGGCGGCGTCATCGCCACCAACCGCCCAGTCACCGTCGAACTCGCCAAGCAGGTCGCCGAGATCTTCACCGAGGTCCTCGTGGCCCCGGCCTTCGAAGACGGCGCGGTCGAGGTCCTCCAGGCCAAGAAGAACATCCGCCTCCTGGTCGCCCCCGCCGTTTCAGGGTCTGAGCAGGTCGAGATGCGCCCGATCAGCGGCGGCCTGCTGCTCCAGCACACAGACCGCTTCCAGGCCCCCGGCGACGACCCGTCCGCCTGGACCCTCGCCGCTGGAGACGCCGCCTCGCCCGAGCTCCTGGCCGACCTGGCCTTCGCCTGGAAGGCCTGCCGCGCCGTCAAGTCCAACGCGATTTTGCTGGCCGCCAACGGCGCCTCAGTAGGCGTAGGCATGGGCCAGGTCAACCGAGTCGACTCCTGCCGCCTGGCAGTCTCCCGAGCCGGCGACCGCGCAGTCGGTTCAGTCGCCGCCTCCGACGCCTTCTTCCCCTTCCCCGACGGCCTGGAGGTCCTCATCGAAGGCGGCGTCAAGGCCGTAGTCCAGCCCGGCGGCTCCATCCGAGACGAAGCCGCCATAGAAGCCGCCACCAAAGCCGGCCTCACCATGTACTTCACGGGTACTAGGCACTTCTTCCACTAGTACGACACCCCGCTGCGCGGGGGAGTGGGCTCATCGCCCACGCCCCCCGCGCACAAGCCACTCGCTACGCTCGCGTCTCGCACGCTCCCCCACCCACCCTGCGTGCCGGGCTACTGCCCGGTGGTGCACTACCGCGCACGTGCGGGCTACCGCCCGCCCAACTGCTCCGGGGTTGATGTGGTCCCGGCGTGACCCGCCTTCCTGCCCTGGGCCGCCACGTCGGGGTCAGCTGAGAACGAGGCGCTCATCCCCGAAACTGGCGACGATCTCGAGCCGACCGCCAAGTGCCTCGACATACCTGCGGATAGTGCTCAGCTCGGACCGAGCCAGTTCGCCACGCTCGATCTTGGACACCGCAGTCTGCGTGATGTGCAGCCGCTCCGCCAGATCCGTCTGAGTCAGCCCATGCTCCTGCCGCACCTCCGCAAGCCGGTAAGCCCGGATCTCGGCCAGCGCCTCTTCCTTGTAGGCCGCAACTGCAGCCTCGTCCTCCGGGGTTCTGATGAACTCCGCTCGTACCTCTTCATGTGTCCGGTACTTCACCGTTGACTCCTTCGCCCGTTCATCGGCCCTGGCTGCTTCTTCATGTTCGGACGGCGCGAGGCTTTGATCGTCTCCACCGCCGGCCGGCCAAGCCCAGGTCCCAAGCCACTTGTGACAGCCCTCGGTGTAGGCGATCGTGTACGTCATTAAAGCAGATTATTACCTCCAGGTTCTAGAACCCAAAAGTACTATCCGCGTCAAGAAACTCCGTGGCCCCTGCAAGGCGGCCGGGCGCGGTCTCATTGGATGCTCCGACCGACAGGACGTATACGGCGCATCGGCGGCCCGGTTGCCAGCCCTGAGCGTGGCGGAGCCGTCCAGCACACCTATACGTCCTGTCGTTGCGCGGATCGCGGTGTGGGGCCGAAACTCCGTTGACCTCGCTAGGCGGCGCTCATACGTTGAAACGGTTCCTGAGCTCCCGGGGAGGTGCCGTGACCGATCGACGTACTGCTGCGGCTGTTTGACAGGGGACGACGCCGACGTCAGTGCGACTGGATGACACCTACCGGTGGCATGTGGGGGAACCTGCGTGACAGTGGCCGGGACAAAGAAGACAACCCCGGCAGTGGTCCGGATTCAGGGATGGAACAGGCCCTGATGAAGTAGGAACCGGAAGTAATCGCCCACCCGAGAGGTGAGCGGTGAATCGCGTCAATCCCCAGTCCAGCCTGAGTTTCCTCGCTCCGCGCGGAGGAGAACGAACGGAACCCTGCGCCTCCGAGTCAACGATCTTTCGACTCGCGAGGAGCAGCACCATCAGCAGATCCACCGAGAACACCGGGTTCACCTGTGCCCATTGCGCGACTGCGGTCAGCCCGCTGACCAACGGCAGCTACCGCAACCACTGCCCGGAATGCCTGTACTCACTGCACGTTGACATCACAACTCACTGCACGTTGACATCACACCAGGCGATCGCGCCAACCCGTGCGGCGCGCTCATGCGTCCCGTCATGCTCGAGCACCACACCGCCAAGGGCTACATGCTCGTCCACCAATGCCTCACCTGCGGCACCCGCCGCCGCAACCGCATAGCCCAAGACCCTCACCAACCCGACAACCTCGACCAACTCCTCACCCTCATACCCGCATGGAGAACACGGCCGTAAGTACCGGCCGTGGCCGAAGACCGGAGGGCGATGCGTCAAAGTAGAGGCGTGACTGATCAGGATGCCTCGACCGAACTCGCCCGCCTGCGCGGCACGATCGACAACATCGACGCCGCCCTCGTGCACCTGCTCGCCGAGCGGTTCAAGTGCACGCAGCAGGTAGGCGAACTCAAAGCCCGCAGCAGCCTCCCGCCCGCCGACAAGGCTCGCGAGGAACGGCAGATCACCCGCCTCCGCTCGCTGGCCACCGACGCCGGCCTGGATCCGGTCTTCGCGGAGAAGTTCCTCAACTTCATCATCGCCGAGGTCATCCACCACCACGAACGCATCGCCGAAGGCAAGTAGTCAGCCGACGTCCAACGAGGTCGGATATGCCTGGTGACCGGTCATCAGGTCCGGGTGGGTGCGGTGCGCGGATCTGCCCCACTCACCAACCCGCTTCTGGGCGGTTCGGGCAGGTCGCGCTGAGCGTGAACCGAGCGAGCTCCGCAAGGTTGGTGAGTGGGGGCGGTCCGCCCACCTCCTCCCACCCCCTCTCCCGGTCCACTGTTCGGCACGGTGGCTTCGGTCGATGCGCCACCACCGGCAGCCCGCGTCGACTGTGAGGAGATTGTCGGCGGTAAACGATGTACAACGGCGCGGAGGTCACACTCGACCGCCACTGCCCACACTCGCCGACCACAGAGAGGCCAAGGGCCAGCTGGTCACGCGGCCCGCCGACTCCGACCGCCTGATCGGCTGGGCGCTGACCTGCGGGAGTGTGACTGGACCGCTGCCATCGACTGCTCGACTCAGGAACTAACCCACATGCCGAAGTCAGGCGCGATAAGCGCGCAACGGGGGGTGCGCCGGAGGTGCGGTGCGCGGTAGCGCACCGGGCCCGGGCGGCAGCCAGGAAGGGAGCGAAGGGTGCGCGGGGGAAGGAACTCAGTTGGGGACGATGAGGGCTAGGCCGGCTATGGCGGCGGCGGTCAGGAAGAGGAACGCGGTGTCGAACATGCGGCCTCGGACGTGGAGGAGGCCAGCGGCTCGGTCGGTGAGGGTGGCGCGGAGGAGGGCTGCTACGCCGGGGGCGGCGGCGAAGATGAGGATGCCGTTGCGCCAGTTGTAGAAGGTGAGGATGACGAGGCCGGTGGCGGCTACCAGGAGGGAGAGGGCCAGGGGCCATTCGGTGGTACGGCGCTGAGCCTCGCCGGCCATCAGCACGTCACGCTCGCTTCGGGGTGGCGGTGGACTCGGCGGCTTCGACGACGTTGGTGAGGAGCATGGCGCGGGTCATCGGGCCGATGCCGCCGGGCATGGGGGCGATCCAGGCGGCGGCTTCGCGGGCTTCCGGGGCGATGTCGCCGACGATCTTGCCTTCGGCCGAGCGGCTGGTGCCGACGTCGAGGAGGATGGCGCCGGGCTTGATCATGTCGGCGGTGATCAGGCCGGCGGAGCCGGCGGCGGCGATGACGATGTCGGCGGTGCGGACTACGGCGGCCAGGTCGGTGGTGCCGGTGTGGCACTGGGTGACGGTGGCGTTCTCGGAGCGGCGGGTGAAGAGCAGGCCCATCGGGCGACCGGCGGTGACGCCGCGGCCGACGACGACCACGTGGGCGCCGGCGATCGGGACGTCGTACCGGCGGAGCAGTTCGACGCAGCCCTTCGGGGTGCAGGGGAGAGGGCCGTCCTGGCCGAGGACGAGTTTGCCGAGGCTGACCGGGTGCAGGCCGTCGGCGTCCTTCAAGGGGTCGATCAGGCCGAGGATCGTGTTGGTGTCGACGTGCTTCGGCAGCGGGAGCTGGACGATGAAGCCGGTACACGCCGGGTCCTCGTTCAACCGCGCGACCTCGGCCGCGATCTCTTCCTGGGTGGCGGTGTCCGGCAGCTCGACCTGGATCGAGGCGATGCCGACCGCGGCGCAGTCGCGGTGCTTGCCGGCGACGTAGGCCCGGCTGCCGGGGTCGTCGCCGACCAGGATCGTTCCCAGCCCGGGAACCACACCCTGCTCCGCCAGCTTCGCGACCCGGACCTTCAGTTCGTCCTTGATCGCTGCCGCCGTCGCCTTGCCATCCAGAATCTCTGCGGTCACGAGGCAAGAGTCTGCCATGTGGAGGCCGGGGAATAGCGCCCACCCTTGCCGTGGTTCCGGTAGATAGTTTATTCTTGAACTACTTAGCCCAGAGGAGACCCGAGATGCCCGCCGTGACCGTCAGCGACATCACTGTGCTGCCCCGCATCCACCAGCCGGACCCGGCCGTCGCGCGGGAGCGGGCGGTGCGGTCTGTGACGACTGCCCCGAGTGGTTACGAAGGCGAGGGCTTCCCGGTACGGCGGGCTTTCGCGGGCGTGGATCTGAAGGATCTGGACCCGTTCATCCACATGGACCAGATGGGCGAGGTCGAGTACGCACCGGGTGAGCCGAAGGGCACGCCGTGGCACCCGCACCGCGGATTCGAGACCGTCACGTACATGCTCGACGGGATCATGGAGCACCAGGACTCGAACGGCGGCGGTGGTGTCATCTCCAACGGCGACACCCAGTGGATGACCGCCGGATCCGGCCTTCTGCACATCGAAACCCCGCCGGAGCACCTCGTGGCGAGCGGCGGTCTGTTCCATGGTGTGCAGTTGTGGGTCAACCTGCCGAAGGCGCAGAAGTGGGCAGCACCGCGCTACCAGGACATCCGTGGTGGCGACTCGGCGTTGCTGTCCTCGCATGACGGTGGCTCGTTGGTCCGCGTGATCGCCGGCTCGGTCGACGGCCACGACGGACCGGGATCGACGTACTCGCCGATCAGCCTGGTGCACGCGACGGTCAGCCCGGGCGCCGAGCTCGTGCTCCCGTGGCAGCCGGACTACAACGCGCTCGTCTACGTCCTCGCCGGTCAAGGCACGGTCGGCGCCGAGCGTCGTCCGTTCCGCAAGGGCCAGCTGGCCGTCTTCGGTCCCGGCGATACCATCCGTACGGCGGCCGCCCTCAGCCAGCCGCAGGCGGAGCCGAATCTCGACGTACTGGTCATCGGCGGACGTCCGATTCGCGAGCCGATCGCGATGGCGGGGCCGTTCGTGATGAACACGCGGGCCGAGGTGGTGCAGGCGTTCGAGGACTTCCAGGCCGGCAAGCTCGGCTCGATCCCGGCGGTTCACGGTCTCGGCACGGAGCTTCACCAGTCCAACTGAACTGCAGCAGGACATAGCCTGCGGCTGGGAGCCGGTGTTGATGCCGATCTTCACCGGCCCGCCGAGGTAGTGCTCAGCCCTCCGGGTAGAACAGGAACAATGTGCAGCCCACGGCCGACTGCGGTACGTGCGAGGACCCAGCTGGTGCATGGATGAACGACCCGGCGGGATAGTCGCGCTCGCCGTCGTTGAACACCCCGTCGACCACGAAGACCTCCTCCGGACCAGGGTCGTGTACGTCGATGCCTTCCCACGACGACCCCGGTTCCATCTCGAGCAGGTGCGCCGACGCGATACCGCCCTTCCAAAGCGTCCTTAGTCGGATGCCGGGGAAGAGCTCGCGGGCGGGGACGTCTGCTGCCGAAATCCATTCCATACCGACAATCCTGACCAAACCGCGCCTGCAAACCCAGTGTCTGAATAGTCCCGAACGGGTACTTTTCTGCCATGAGCCCCCATCGCGTGGTAGCCCTCGTCTCAGCCCCGCAAGGCAGTTTCGAGCTCGGCTGTGTGGCCGGTGTCTTCAGTGCAGATCGCTACCGGTTCACGATCTGCGCCGAACGCCCTGGCCCGATCCGGACCGTGCAGGGTTTCGACCTGGTCGCCCCACGCGGCCTCCGCGCGCTCGACCACGCGGACACGATCGTCATCCCCGGCTGGCTCCCCAACCACAGAGAGCCCTCGCCCGCCGTACTACGCGCGCTGCAAAGAGCGCACGACCGCGGTGCGCGACTCGTCAGCATTTGCTCGGGCGCTTTCGCGCTGGCCGCGACCGGCCTGCTCGACGGCCGCCGGATGACCACGCACTGGCGGTACTGCGACAACCTGCAGGACCGATTCCCCGCCGTACAGGTGGATCCCGACGTGCTCTACATCGACCACGGTGACATCGCGACCAGCGCCGGATCCGGTACCGGGTACGACCTCTGCCTGCAGTTGGTCCGCAACGATCACGGCGCCGCGTATGCCGCCCGGATCGCCCGCCGGATGGTGATGCCGCCACATCGCGAAGGCGGTCAGGTCCAGTACCGCGCCGACGAGGAACCGCCGGCCGGCGAATCGCTGGCCGCCTTACTGGACTGGGTTTCCGGCCACCTTGCCGAGCCGATCACCGTCGACGAGCTGGCCGCCCGCTGCAACGTCTCGCCGCGAACCCTGGCCCGCCGCTTCACCGACCAACTCGGTACGGCGCCCGGTCAGTGGTTGCTCGCCCAGCGGATCGCCAGAACCCGTGCCCTGCTGGAGGAAACCGACCTCCCGATCGAAACCATCGCCGGCCACACCGGGTTGTCCTCGGCAACCAACCTCCGTCGCCGCTTCCAGAAAGCAGTCGGTACGACGCCGAGCGCCTACCGCAGGTCGTTCCGCGCATCGAAGGCGCCGGATTGGTCCAGCGTGATGTAGGACTGGAGCCGAGGGTCGTCGAAGTCACCGCCGTACGCCGCGACGAACGTGCGCGCGGCCGACGGTCCGCCGTACTGCGGGTTCAGGCCGTTGGAGAGGCTGTTCACCATCAAAGCGAGGTCGAGGTAGCGATCGCCGCTGCCGAGTCGGGCGAGATCGAGTACGCCGGTGAACTTCAGCGTCTCGGGGTCGACGAAGACGTTCGGTGCGCAGTAGTCGCCATGGGTCACGGCAGTCGCCGTACCGGGGAAGGGTGAGTCGAACGGGCAGCCGGACAAGGCGTCCAGTTGTCGCAGACCCTCCGCAAGGGCGGCGATCACGGCCGGGCGGTCGGCCTCGGGCCAGGGCTGCGACGCGTCGCGACCGGGCAGTTCGGCGGTCAAGAGCCAATTGTTGCCGCGATCAACGACTTGTGGGCAGGGGAAGCCGACCGAGGCGAGCCACTCCATCCGGTCCGCCTCATCGCTGATCGCGGCGGCGAGCGGACCCTCACCTGTCTTGTAGTAGAGCCGTTCGCCCCGCCGGACGAGCCGAACGACGGTCGCTCCGGACATACCGAGCAGGACCGGTTCGGCGGCCGAAGCGCCGAACCGGTCCATCAAGCGTTGAAGATCCACTCAGCGAAGATTACGGTGCAACGCCGAAATGAGCTCCCCATTTGCTGTGTCACCGTCGAGCGACCAGATCATCGCGCCGCCGAGGTTGCGGTGCGAGATGTACTGCGCCTTGCGCTTCATCTCGGTCGGGTCGTCCCAGGTCCAGAACGTGGTCCCGTCGAACAGCCAGGCGAAGCCGGCCTTGGTGTCGCGGTGGACCGTGAACGACGACAGCTTCGACTTCAGGATCCGGTAGTCCTCGTAGCCGGCCTCGTACGTCGCCGGCGCGGGGCCGGTGGCGTTCTGGAAGAGACCGTTGTTGGCGTTCGTCACGCCGGTCCAGCCGCGGGAGTAGAACGGCACGCCCATCACCAGCTTGCTCCGTGGAGCGCCCCGGGCGATGTAGGCGTCGATGGTGACCTGCGAGCTGAACTCGGTCGCCGTCGGATCACCCGCAGGCCCGTCGATCGAGGACTGCTGGTTGGTCTGCGGGTCCCAGGCGCCGTGGTAGTCGTACCCCTGGGTGGTCCCGAAGGTCAGGTCCTTGAAGACGTTGCGAACCTCGAATCCCCGGTCGACCTGAGCCGGGTCCGCCGGGAGGAATGCGGTCAGGTTGTAGCGGCCCTTGAACGGCCACGACGCCTTGTCCAGCTGCTTGCGGTACTCGTGCACCAGACCGGTGAAGTTCTGCTTGTCCTCGGGCCGGATCACGTTGCCCGGGTTGCCTTCGCTGGCCGGCCATTCCCAGTCCAGGTCGATCCCGTCGAAGATGCCCTTCGCGGCACCGGCCGGCAGACCGGGCAGGTTGCCCTTGATCCACAGATCCGTACAGGACTTCACGTGCGCAGCCCGGACCTCAGGCAGCGCGGCGTTCGAGAAGTACTTCGAGCCGGTCCAGCCGCCGAGCGAAATGCTGATCCGCAGCTTCGGGTACTTCGCCTTCAGTTGCTTGAGCTGATTGAGGTTGCCGTTCAACGCCTGACCAGGCTGGTCGGCAACTCCGCTCACGCTCTGCTCGGCGCTGAACGGCCGCTGGAAATCGGCCCACGGGTCGCTGCTGTAGCAGTTCCCCTGCTCGTCGACGAACCCGAACGCATAGTTGATGTGAGTCAGCCGCGCGGCCGACCCGTTCTTCACGAGGTCACTGACCAGGAAGTTCCGGTCGTACCCACTCCACTGCGTGTAGTAGCCCACCACGCGCTGATCGCTGCCATGTGCTTCGGCCGGTACGGCGGTGGTTCCCGCCAGCACGGTCGCCGCGGCAACCAACAGCCCAATACTTCGACGCTTCATTCCACTCCCCAACGGGCGGTCAAGGGACAAGTGGGCTCACAGTAGAGCCGCTCCAACGATTTACACAATGTCCCTACCAAATCTCGTCGTTACGACTCGTCGGTAGGGTCGCCGGTATGACGAATGTGCGTGATGATCTTGCACCGACCGGCGTACTGCGGGCGTCGATCAACCTGGGGAACCCGGTCCTGGCGCAGGGCACACCTGATGAGCCGCGGGGCGTGACCGTCGACATCGCGCGCGAGATTGCGCGCCGGCTCGACGTACCGGTCGAGTTCGTCTGCTTCGACGCGGCCCGGAAGTCGTTCGAGGCGATGGTGACGGGCCAGGCGGACCTCTGTTTCCTCGCCGTCGACCCCGCTCGGGCCGACCAGGTCGCGTTCACCGAGCCGTACGTCGTCATCGAAGGTGTCTACGTGGTCGGCAAGGACTCGGCGCTGACCACGGTCGCCGATGTCGACGGTCCCGGGATCCGGATCGGCGTGAAGGAGGGGTCGGCGTACGACCTGCACCTGAGTCGGACCGTCCAGCAGGCCACGATCGTCCGCGGTGCCGAGGGCGTCGACGTCTTTGTCGACCAAGGGCTCGAGGCCGGCGCCGGGATCCGCGAACCAGTCACCCAGTTCGTCGCCGAGCATCCTGACCTCCGGATGATCGACGACCCCTTCATGGAGATCCGGCAGGCCGTCGGCACCCTCAAGACCCGCCACCCGGACACCGTCGCCTACCTGTACGGCGTCGTCGAGGAACTGAAGGAGTCCGGCTTCATCGCACAAGCCCTCGCCCGCTGAGGGAACCTCGCCGGTTGTTCACGACACAGATGGGTCAAGACAACCGATTGGGGACCCATCGTGGCATCCGCTCCACGATCGAGACGGTACGGCGTCATCGCCGTCGTCGCGATCGCGATACTCGGCCTCCCGGCGCAGAGCCAGCCGGCCCAAGGTCAACGGACCCAGAGCCAGCCGGCGATCAGCCAGCCGGTTCAGGGTCGACCAGCTCAACCGGCGGCCGAGGTACGGCAGCTCAACGGGCAAGTCACCCTCATCACCGGCGACCGGGTCACGCTGCGCGAGGGGCGCGTCTCGGTGGATCCCGGGCCTGGCCGCGAGAAGGTGCGCTTCACGACTCGCATCGTGAAGGACCAGGTGGAGGTGCTGCCGTCCGACCTCGGCCGGCTGTTCGCCGCCGGCCGGCTGGATCGGCAACTGTTCGACGTTGCCGCGCTGATCAGGGCCGGGTACGACGACCGCTCGACGCCCTCGATCCCTGTCGTCGTCACGTACACCGGGAAGGCCAAGTCCCGCGCAGCCGTCGTCGGCGCGACCGTCACCCGGCAGTTGCCAGTGCTGAACGGCGTCGCGCTGAAGATCGACAAGGCCAAGGCCGGCGCATTCCTGACTGGTACGACGACGGCCGGCGTACAGAAGATCTGGCTCGACGCGAAGCGGAAGCTGAGCCTGGACGAGTCCGTCCCGCAGATCGGTGCACCGACCGCGTGGCAGGCCGGCTACACCGGCAAGGATGTCAAAGTCGCCGTACTCGACAGCGGCGTTGACACCTCGCACCCGGATCTGGCCGGCCAGGTCGTTGCTGCGCGCAACTTCACCGACACCGATGACGGTGACCGGAACGGTCACGGTACCCACGTCGCCTCGACCATCGCCGGTACGGCGGCCGCGTCGGCCGGCAAGTACAAGGGCGTCGCGCCGGCTGCCAGGATCTACGACGGCAAGGTGTGCGACGATCACGGCGACTGCCGGGTGTCCGCAATCCTCGCCGGGATGGAATGGGCGGCGACCGAGGTCAAGGCCAAGATCGTCAACCTCAGCCTCGGGGGTGGCGACACTCCGGAGATCGACCCGCTCGAGGAGGCCGTCAACCGGCTCACTGCGCAGACCGGCACGCTCTTCGTAGTTGCCGCGGGCAACGAAGGGTCAGGGGTCGGGACGGTCGGTTCGCCGGGGAGTGCCGATGCCGCGCTGACGGTGGGCGCGGTCGACAAGCAGGACAAGCTGGCCGAGTTCTCCGGTCGCGGCCCGCGCGTCGGTGACGGCGGTCTCAAACCGGATGTGACCGCGCCGGGCGTCGGCATCGTCGCCGCCAAGTCGAGTACGTCGGTCATCGGCACTCCCGTCGGTGATCGCTACCTACGACTCAACGGCACGTCGATGGCCACCCCGCATGTCGCGGGCGCCGCCGCACTGCTGGCTCAACAGCACCCGGACTGGGATGCCGAAGCCCTCAAAGCCGCGCTGATGGGGTCCGCCAAGCCGGCCGCCGGGCAGACGCTGTTCGAGCAAGGTTCAGGCCGGATCGACGTCGCGAAAGCCGTTCAGCAGAAGGTGTTCGCCGAACCCGGCAGCCTGTCGTTCGGTGTTGTTCGGTATCCGCATGACGATGATCAATCGATCACCAAGCCACTGACGTACCGCAACACCGGCGATCAAACGATCACTGTGCAGCTCGACACCGTACTGACCGGCCCGGACGGCAAGCCCGCGCCTGCCGGAGCGATCAACCTGAGCACGCAGTCCGTCACTGTGCCTGCCGGTGGAACAGTTGCCGTGCAGGTGACGATCAACACCAAGCACGACGGGCCGAACGGCGCCTACGTGGGTCGCGTCACTGCTACCGCCGGCAGCGCCACGGTGGCGACTGCGCTGGCGGTTACCAAGGAGGTCGAGCACTACACGATCACGGCCGAGGCCATCGATCCCGACGGGAAGCCGGGCGGTTTCGAGGAAGTCATGGCCTACAACGTCGCAACCGGTGACCGTACGACCGCCATGTGGCCGAACCCGGGGCCGGTCAGCTTCCGGCTGCCGAAGGGTGAGTACCTGCTCGACACGTCGCAGTTCATTCCGAACCCGACCGACCCTGAGGCCACCGGGCGTAGCTATCGGATGGTGCAGCCTCGGCTGAACCTCACTGGCGACAGCACAGTGGTGTTCGACGCCCGGAAGGCGAAGAAGGTCACGGTCACGGTGCCGCGCTCCGAGGCAAAGATCCTCTCGGCGACCGTCGGTTACCTGCGCAAGGCGGTCGGCGCCGAGGGTGGGCTGACCTCCATGTCGCTCGGCGCCTCGTACGACCCGGTGTACACCGGGCAGGTCGGTCCGTCGGCGGAGCCGGGCGCGATGACCGGGTTCCTTGCTGCGCAGTGGGCTCCGCCCGGTACCGACGGGCAGGTCCGGAACGCGCCGTACGTCTACAGCCACTTCGACGGCTTCCCCGGCGGATTCCCGACCGGCCTGGACCGGGCGATGACGGACCGGGATTTCGCCGCGGTCGACGTACAGCTCAACAAGACGAATGACCGGAAGGCCCGTCTCGGTGCGTACGGCATGGCGCCCGGGATGTCCTGGAGCTTCGGGAAGGCGCTCGAGTTCGATCAGGCGCGGACTGTCCGGTTGCTGCTGGGCGGTCGGTCGGCCGTTTGGAGCAAGGGCTTCGAGGAGATTCATCCGGACGATCCCGGCAACTGGGCGACCGACATCCGGTCGCGGTACCGCGAGTACCGGGCGGGAACGTCGTACCGGGAGCGGATCAACTCCGCCGTATTCACGACCGCGCCCGTCTGGGCCTTCCGCGATCGGAATGTCCTGAACATCCTCGACTACACGTTGATGGATGCCGATGGGAACAAAGGCGAGACCGGGATCGACACGCAGTCGGGCCGGTTGCTGCGCAACGGCGAAGTGATCGCCGAGGGCTTGTACGGCGACATCTACGCCGAAGGGGTGCCGGCGGAGAAGGCGACGTACGTGCTGGAGAGCTCGCTGACCCGGCAGACGTGGTCCGACTTCAGCACCCGGACCGATCGGAAGTGGACGTTCACCTCGGCGGCGACCGACCAGAAGACACAGCTGCCGGCGATCGGGATCCGGTACCGGCCGAAGGTCGGGATCGACAACGTGGTGGAGCGGACGCCGGTGATGGTGCTCCCGATCGTCCTCGAGGCGCAGCGTGACGGGGTGCTGCCGAAGATCCGGAGTGTGGAGATCCGGGTGTCCGGTGACGAGGGCAAGACCTGGCGCAAGGCATCGGTGCAGGCGGACGGAAGGGGTGGCTACCGGGCAGCATTCGCGACCCCGAAAACTGCTCGATCGGTCTCGCTGCAGGCGCGGATCGTCGACTCCGCCGGGTTCGTGACCGAGGAAACGACGATCGGGGCGTATCCGTTGCGGTGATTCCAGCCCACTGCGGAGGGTGAACGGGTGGTCACTCTTCTTGCAGGTTCCTGCCATGTCCTCCGGTTCGTGCAACCGAATGGGCTAGACCGGACATCTACCGGTAGTGGCCCGCCGGCTCCGCTCTGTGAGGAGGGCGGGTGGGCCACGTGAGGACAAACCGAAACGGGAGGGACTCATCGTGGTATCTACACCACGATCGAGGCGTATTGGCGTTGCCGCCGTCGCCTCGATCGCCGCCCTGGGAATCGGCCTGTCGGGCATCGCCCAGGCATCGGCTACTCAACCCAGACCGACATCACTGGCCGAAAAGGCCCAAGCCAACAAGGCCGCCGTCAAGGTCACCCTGGTGACCGGGGACCGGGTCACCGTCCATGGGGACGGCAAGGCGACCGTGGAGCCCGGCGCGGGCCGGCACGGGATCGCCTTCGGCAGCTACCGGGTGCAGGGACACCTGTACGTCGTTCCGTCCGACGTCCGGCAGCAGGTTGCGAGCGGGCGCCTGGACCGGCGGCTGTTCGACGTGACCGGTCTGATCAAGATGAAGTACGACGACAAGTCGTCCAAGGCGATCCCCGTGATCGTCACCTATGCCGGGCAGGCGAAGACGCGAGCCGCCGTACCGGGAGCGACGGTGACCCGCCAGCTGCCGGTCGTCAACGGTGCGGCGCTGAGCGTCGACAAGAGCAAGGCTGCCGCCTTCCTGGCCGGTGCCGGCAACAACGCTCGCTCGGCGACCGCGATCGAGAAGATCTGGCTGAACGGCAAGCGCGAGCTGCTGCTCGACAAGTCCGTACCGCAGATCGGTGCGCCGGAGGCCTGGAAGGCCGGCTACACCGGTAAGGGCGTGTCGGTCGCCGTACTGGACACCGGCATCGACGCGACGCACCCCGACCTGTCGACGCAGGTGGCCGGGGCCAAGAACTTCACCACCGAGTCGGCGGACGACGTCATCGGTCACGGGACGCATGTCGCGTCGACGATCGCTGGTACGGGTGCCGCGTCGGGCGGGAAGTACAAGGGCGTGGCACCGGACGCGAAGCTCTATGACGGCAAGGTCTGCGAAGCGTTCGGCTGCTTCGAGGACGACTTGCTGGCCGGGATGGAGTGGGCGGCCAAGGAGGTCAAGGCCAAGGTCGTCAACTTCAGCATCGGCGGTGCGGATTCACCGGAGATCGACCCGCTCGAGGAGGCCGTCAACCGCCTGACCGCGGAGACCGGGACGCTCTTCGTCATTGCCGCCGGCAACAGTGGCCCTGGTGCCGGAAGCGTCGGATCGCCGGGGAGTGCGGAGGCTGCACTGACGGTCGGTGCGGTCGACAAGCAGGACAAGCTGGCCGAGTTCTCGAGCGTCGGCCCGCGTGTTGGTGACGGTGCGGTCAAGCCGGACGTCACCGCGCCCGGTGTCG
Organism: Kribbella yunnanensis; assembly: GCF_039529655.1. Taxonomy (NCBI): domain Bacteria; kingdom Bacillati; phylum Actinomycetota; class Actinomycetes; order Propionibacteriales; family Kribbellaceae; genus Kribbella; species Kribbella yunnanensis. Next base: position 328,358 of record NZ_BAAANF010000017.1, read on the forward strand.
ACATCGTGGCTGCCCGGTCGAAGGACGGCTCCATCGGTACGCCGGTCGGCGACAAGTACCTGAGTCTCAGCGGTACGTCGATGGCGACGCCGCACACCGCGGGTGCCGCGGCGATCCTGACCCAGCAGCACCCGAACTGGAAGGCGGGTGAGCTGAAGTCGGCGATCACGGGTTCCGCCAAGCCGGCGGCCGACCAGACCACGTTCCAGCAGGGTGCCGGCCGCATCGACGTGGCCAAGGGCATCAAGCAGACCGTGGTCAGCGACCCGGGCAACCTGTCGTTCGGGACTGCGGTCTGGCCGCACAACGACGACGAGCCGGTCACCAAGACGCTGACCTACCGCAACCTGGGCGACCAGCCCGTCACGCTGAACCTGGCGGCGACGCTGACCGACCCGACCGGTGCGGCCGCTCCGGCAGGCTCGTTGCAGCTGAGCGCGAACACGGTCACGGTTCCGGCCGGTGGTACCGCCTCGGTCCAGGCGACCTCCAACACCAAGCACAACGGACCGGACGGCGCGTACTCCGGTCGGGTCACCGCAACTGGTGGTGACACCTCTGTGGTCTCCGGGATCGGTGTCAACAAGGAGGTCGAGAGCTACAACCTGAAGGTGAAGACGAGCGGTCCGGACGGCAAGCCGCTCCCGCCGTTCATCGTCGTCCTGGGTCTCGACGACCACTCGTTCAACTTCTACTACACCGACAAGGACGAGCTCAGCCTGCGGCTGCCCAAGGGTGGCTACCACCTGGAGGCCTCCAACTTCCTGGTCGACCCGAACGACCCGGAGAAGGGGTCCTTCTACGAGGTCGTGCAGCCCGCGTTGCAGCTGACCGGGGACGCCAGCACCGACCTCGACGCCCGGCTCACCAAGCCGGTCAAGGTGACGGTCCCGAACGCCGGGGCGTCGCTCGCGGTCGGATCGGTCGGCTACGAGCGGTACACGCCGGACGGTCAGAGTGGGCTGGGTTCATCGGCGTTGCTGTTCGACTTCGACAACGTGAACACCGCGCAGATCGGTCCGGCATTGCCGCCCGAGCAGCTCACCGGGTTCGTCGGCTCACAGTGGGCCAAGAAGAACAGCGAGGGCAGGTTCGACAACTCGCCGTACCTGTATGCCCAGGGTGAAGGCACGCCCGGCGTCTTCCCGACCGGGTTGATCCGGAACGTGCAGGCGAAGGAACTCGCCGAGGTCACCCAGCAGATCAACGCGGCGAGTGACCGCAAGGTCGAGCGGGTCGTGTTCGGCTCGGCAGGTGGCTGGGCCATCATCCTCGACTACGACCAGCCGGCCACGACCAAGCTGCTGGCCGACGACAAGCCGGCGCAGTGGAGCACCCAGATCAGCGAGATCGTGCCCAGCACGGATCCGGAGAACCCGTTCCCGGACACGATCACCCAGCTCCGATCGCCGTTCCGGGAGTACCAGGCCGGCAAGAAGTACCAGGAGCGCTTCAACGCTGCTGCCTTCACGCCGTCCCCGGCCTTCGCCGGCCGGGCCGGGAACGACCTGCTGGTGCTGGCCTACGGCCTGACGGATGCCGACGGCAACCAAGGCGCCACCCGGGCGGACTCCGAGTGGAGCAAGCTGTTGCGCGACGGCAAGGTGGTCGCCGAGTCCAAGTACTTCGGTGAGGCCTTCGCCGAGGGCCTGCCGCCGGAGAAGGCGAAGTTCACCTTCCAGTCGTCGATGACGCGGCAGACGTACTCCGCGTTCAGCACCCGGACCGACCTGACCTGGACGTTCTCTTCGGCGAAGACCGCCGAGGAAACCCAGATCCCGTTGGTCGGTGTCGGCTACCACCCGAAGGTCGACAAGCACAACGTCGCCGACCGCAAGCCGGTCAGCGTCCTGCCGTTCACCCTGCTCGCCCAGGAGGGCAGCGCGGTGTCGGCCGTCAAGAAGGTCGAGCTCCAGGTCTCCGGCGACAACGGCAAGACCTGGCACAAGGCCTCCGTCGTCCCGGCCGGCCACGGGTCCTACAAGGCGATCTTCGCCACCCCGAAGGGTGCCAAGACGATCTCCCTGAAGGCCCACGTAGTAGATGCCCAGGGCAACACCGCCGACCAGACCACGATCGGCGCCTACCCGCTGCGCTAGCAGCACAGCTGAACGAACAGGGCGTCGCGACCATCCCGGTCGCGGCGCCCTGCAGCGTTCGCCGCGCCCACGCCACCTCCTCCAAAGCCCGCGCCCCAGTCGGCAGTGAAGCAAATGCACCAGGTCACTCTCGTCACCGGCGACCGCGTCACCGTGCGCGACAATCAGGCGAGCGTTCGGCCGGGCCCCGGCCGCAGCCACATCACCTTCAACACCTACCGCACCAAGAACCGCCTGTACGTCGTACCGTCGGACGTCCAGCGCGATCTCGCCGGGGGCCGGTTGGACCGGCGGTTGTTCGACGTCACGGGTCTGACGACGATCAGGGCTTATCCGTTGCGTTAGGAGATTGGGACAAACCTCGGTGGGGGCTGGGTCGTCTTAGGTTCCGACGGCCGGGACTGGGGAGATACGGATGAAGTTGACGGGCAAGCGCTGGATGGTGGCAGGCGTCGCGGTGGGGGTGACCGCGGCGCTTGTCGCCATGGGGGCGGGCGGGGGAGCGCAGGCGGCGCCGCAGCCGGTGGGGGCGCCGGTTGTGAAGGCGGCGGCTCCGGATCGGGTGGTGACGCTGATTACCGGGGACCGGGTGGTGGTTCGGGGTGGGGACCTGCAGAAGGTCACCGTGACTGCCGGCAAGGAGCGCGAGGGGGCGATGTTCCGGATCGGGCGCGAGAGCGGACGGTTGACCGTGCTCCCGCTGGATGTGGCGAAGGCGGTGGCCGAGGGGCGGTTGGATCGACGGTTGTTCGACATCACCGGGCTACTGGCGATGCAGTACGACGATGCGCACACCTCCGCGATTCCGCTCTTGGTGGAGTCGGCGGGACCGCGTGCGGCGTTGCGGGGGACGAGTTTCGGGCCGGCGCTGGGTGGGTCGGGGTTGTCGGCGGCCAAGGTGGACAAGGCGTCGGCGGGTGCGTTCTTCAGCGGTATGACTCGACAGAGGTCCGCGGGCGGCACGATTTGGCTGGACGCCAAGCGGCAGACCCAACTCGACCAGAGTGTGCCGCAGATCGGCGTACCGGCCGCGTGGAAGGCGGGGTTCACCGGCAAGGGGGTGCCGGTGGCGATTCTGGACAGTGGGATCGATGCCAGTCACCCGGACTTCAAGGGTCAGATCGTGGCCAGCAAGAACTTCACCGAGGAGCCGGTGGGTGACGCACTCGGGCACGGCACGCATGTCGCCTCGACGGTTGCTGGAACGGCTGCGGCGTCGAAGGGTAAGTACAAGGGGGTTGCGCCGGGCGCGCGATTGATCGACGGCAAGATCTGCGACGGCGAAGGCGGTTGCTCGGACTCGGCGATCCTGGCCGGGATGGAGTGGGCTGCGGTCCAGCAGAAAGCTCGCGTGATCAACATGAGCCTCGGTATCTGGGACGAGCCTGGCGTGGACCCGATCGAGGCTGCGGTCAACCGGCTGACCGCCAAGACCGGTGCGCTCTTTGTCGTTGCGGCAGGCAACGAAGGGCCGGACGGCCGGACCGTCCGCTCACCCGGTACGGCGGCGTCCGCGCTGACCGTTGGTTCGGTCGACAAGAAGGACGTTCTCGCGGACACCAGTAGCCGCGGACCGTTGCTGGAAGGGTCGGCGATCAAGCCCGATGTCACTGCACCTGGGGTGGACATCGTTGCTGCCAAGGCGAAGAACTCACAGATCGGTACGCCGGTCGGCACCAACTACCTGCAGTTGAGCGGTACGTCGATGGCGACGCCGCACGTTGCCGGCGCGGCCGCGATCCTGGCTCAGCAGCACCCGAAGTGGAAAGCTGCCGAGCTCAAGGCGGCGCTGATGGCGACGGCGAAGCAGTTGCCCGGTCAGTCGGTGTTCGAGCAGGGCTCGGGGCGGATCGACGTCGCGCGGGCGATCACCGACTCGGTGGTCTCGGTCCCGGGCAGCATCGGTTTCGGTACGGCGCTCTGGCCGCACGCGGATGACAAGCCGATCGCCAAGAAGCTCACCTATCGCAATCTCGGAACCAAGCCGGTCACCCTGTCGCTGCAGACCAGTTCGACCGTCGGCGGCAAGCTCGGACCATCCGGTGCGTTCAAGCTCAGCGCTCGGAAGCTCACGGTTCCGGCCGGCGGTACTGCCGCCGTCACGGTCACCTCCGACACCCGTCACTCCGGCCCGGACGGCCTGTACTCCGGTCGCGTCGTCGCCACGGCGAAGGGTGTCAGCGTCGGCACGCCGCTGGCTGCGGACAAGGAGATCGAGAGCTACAACGTCACCGTGCGGCACCTGATGCTGGACGGCGAGGGCACCGAGAAGAACTACACCCGGATCTTCTCGCTGGACCAGGAGAAGATCATCGAGGTGCCGACCGATGCGAACGGCGTCGCGAAGCTCCGGATCCCGCGCGGCCGCTACCTGGTCGAGGGCCTGCTCGGCGACACGAGCGACCGCTTGTACCAGCTGGTCTGGCCGAACCTGACGGTCGATCGGGCGATGACACTCGCCGTCGATGCACGCAAGGCGAAACCGGCCGCGTTCACGATGCCGCGCAAGAACACCGCGCTGGTCGAGGCGCAGTTCGACTACCACTGGGAGGGTAAGGACTTCTTCTGGGAAGGCAACATCTCCACCCAGAACCTCGACAAGCTGTCCGTCGGTTCGATCGGGGCGCCGCTGGACGGATTCACCGCCACGATCAACTCGCGCTTCGTGGTGCAGCGCAAGACCGGTGACAACCGCAACGCGCCGTACGACTACAACCTGGTGCAGAGCCGCAAGGGCACCTACTTCACCGGCTACCGGCGGACCGTCCGCGAGGCCGACCTCGGCCGGATCCAGTCGCAGTACGCCGTCGATGTCGCCGGGCGGATCGTGACCGACGAGCGGTTCGGCTGGCTGCCGGGCGCCGGGGGCAGCACGGCCGGGATCAGAGTCGAGTACGACGGGCCGGTCACCGCGACGCACTTCGTCGAGGCTCGTGATGGCGGCGGTGCGATCTCGTGGGACGGGAATGTCAGCTACCTGCATCGCGAGGGCGGTAACGACGACGAGCTGTGGTCGCTCACCTCGGAAGGCCCCAAGTCGAACCCGGGTCAGCAGTACGGCGAACGGTGGGGTCGCTCGGTGGTCAACGCCGGGCTGCAGAGCGGCGACAGCAGTTACCGGACCGGGAACGAGTTGGCGCTGTTCATGTTCCCGCTCACCGACGCCGATGGTCATGCGGGGACCGGGCTCACCGGGGCCGAGGACGAGTGGACCAAGCTGTATCGCAACGGCAAGCTGGTCGCGTCCGAGTCGGTGGCCGGGCAGATCTCGCTGGACAACGCGCCGGCCGAGAAGTCGACGTACCGGCTGGAGACCTCGGTGCAACGCAGCAAGTCGCAGCTCGGGACTCGCGTCGAACACGTGTGGACGTTCGCCTCGCAGAACACCGGCGACGCGAAGGTGGTGCTGCCGTTGCGTGACGTGCACTTCCAGCCGGCCGTCGACGCTCTGAACTCGGTGCCGCGGACGACCGTGACCACGTTGCCGTTGACCGTGGTCAACCAGCCGGGAGCGAAGCCGGCGCCGATCGAGTCGGTGGCGGTGCAGTTCTCCGCCGACGCCGGGAAGACCTGGCAGCGGGCGATCGTCGTACCGGGGGTTGGCGGCAGCTACTCGGCTGTCTTCCGGACACCGGCCGGCAAGGTCGTTTCGCTGCGTTCCACGGTCAAGGACCGCGACGGCGGAACGGCCACCCAGACCGTGCTCAACGCGTACCGGATTCGATGAGGATGGAATAGTCCGGTTGATGCAACCCCCCGGAGGGTTTCTGACGTCTCGGCTGCAGAGAGCTCATCCGAAACCCCTGGGGAGGACCCGTCGTGACTCGGAGTTCGAGGACGAGACCCGCGATCGCCGTACTGGCTGTCGCGGGTCTTGCATTGACTGGCTTGAGCGGGCAGGCGGTGGCAGCGCCGGCACCGGCACCCGCCGCGCCGGCGGCGCTTGGTGGAAAAGATGTGCAGGTCACGCTGATCACCGGTGACCGGGTTGTGCTGCACGGCGGTGATCCGGCGAAGCAGACCGTGTACGCCGGACCGGGCCGCGAGGACATGGTCTTCCAGAAGGAGCGGACCAAGGACCACTCGTATGTGATCCCGGCCGACGCCGTGAAGGCGGTCGGGGAGGGACGGCTGGATCCGCGGCTGTTCGATGTGACCGGGCTGATCAAGGCCGGGTACGACGACGCGTCGTCGAAGGTGATCCCGGTGCTGGCGACGTACGACGGCAAGGCGAAGCGAAGCACGCCGGTCGGGGCGAAGGTCACGCGGCAGTTGCCGTCGATCAAGGGCGCGGCGCTGGACGTGGACAAGTCGAAGGCGGCCGCGTTCCTCGGCAAGCCGACGGCTCGATCGGCCGGCGGGTTCGCCAAGCTGTGGCTGGACGGCAAGCGCAAGGTGACGCTGGACGAGTCGGTGCCGCAGATCGGTGGACCGGCTGCGTGGGCCGCGGGATACACCGGTAAGGGCGTGACCGTCGCCGTACTGGACACCGGGGTTGATGCGACGCACCCGGATCTGGCGACGCAGGTTGCCGGGGCGAAGAACTTCACCACCGAGTCGGCCGAGGACATCATCGGCCACGGCACGCACGTCGCCTCGACGATCGCCGGAACGGGCGCCGCGTCGGGCGGGAAGTACAAGGGCGTGGCGCCGGACGCGAAGATCTACGACGGCAAGATCTGCGTCGAGGAGGGCTGCTACGAGTCCGACATGCTCGCCGGGATGGAGTGGGCGGCCAAGGAGGTCAAGGCCAAGGTCGTCAACTTCAGCATCGGTGGTGAGGACACCCCGGAGATCGACCCGATCGAGGAGGCCGTCAATCGGCTGACCGCGGAGACCGGCACCCTCTTTGTCGTTGCCGCTGGCAACAGTGGGCTGGCCGGTGCCGGGTCGGTCGAGTCGCCGGGCAGCGCCGAAGCCGCGCTGACCGTTGGTGCGGTCGACAAGCAGGACGGCCTGGCCTACTTTTCCAGCATCGGCCCGCGCGTCGGTGACAGCGCGGTGAAGCCTGACGTCACCGCGCCGGGTGTGGACATCGTTGCGGCCAAGGCGAAGAACTCTTCGATCGGTGAGCCGGTCGGCGACCAGTACTTGCGACTCAACGGTACGTCGATGGCGACCCCGCACACCGCCGGTGCCGCGGCGCTGCTGGCGCAGGAGCACCCGTCGTGGAAGGCAGGTGAGCTGAAGAGCACGCTGATGGGTTCGGCCAAGGTGGCCGCCGATCAGACCTCGTTCCAGCAGGGTGCCGGGCGGATCGATGTCGCGGCTGCGATCAAGCAGACCGTGGTCGCTGCGGAGGGCAGTCTGTCCTTCGGCCTGGCGACCTACCCGCACACCGACGACGAGCCGGTGGTGAAGACGCTGACGTACCGAAACCTTGGCGATCAGCCGATCACGCTGAACCTGGCGACGACGTACAAGGACGGCACGGGGGCGGCTGCTCCGGCGGATGCACTGCAGCTCAGTGCGCCGACCGTGACGGTCCCGGCCGGCGGAACCGCTTCTGTGCAAGCGACCTCGAAGACGAACCACAGTGGGCCGGACGGCCTGTACTCCGGTCGCATCACGGCCACGGGCGGCGGCCAGACGGTCGTCGTACCGGTCGGTGCCGACAAGGAGGTCGAGTCGCACACGCTGACCGTGCAGACCCTCGCTCGCGACGGGAAGCCGTCCGACTACCCGGTCAAGGTCTATGCCGTGGACAAGGGCGAGTTGCTGTCGTTCGACCCCAACGCCGATGGCGTGGTCAAGGCCAAGCTTCCGGCGGGCGAGTACCTGGTTGGCCAGTTCCAGGAGTTCGAGCGGGGCGAGGAGGACTGGATCTTCTTCCAGCTCGTCGCACCGCAGGTACAGGTCGACGCCGATCGCACGGTCGTACTCGACGCCCGCCTGGCCAAGCCGGTCGTGACCAACGCGCCGAAGGCCGGTGCCGAGCAGGCCACGTCCGCCATCGGCTACGACCGGACGAAACCGGGCGTGAACGCCGGCTACAGCAACGAGGCAAGCGGTTTCGGCAACGGCGAGATGTTCACGTACAGCACCGGCCCGAAGCTGACGGAAGCCGAGATGATCGGTCATATCGCGTCGCAGTGGGGTGTTCGAGGCGAGGAGGGCTTCTTCTTCAACACCCCGTATCTGTACGCCCTGGCGGAACGTCAGCTGGGCGAGTTCCCCACCGGGTACAACCGGACCGTACGGCCGAAGGACCTCGCGGTGGTCGACACCCAGGCGCACGCGACGACCGACCGGCGGGCAATCGCGTTCATCTTCCCGGCCCTCGAAGGCGTCGGCTGGTCCGGTGCGCGAGCCATCTACCTCGACACGCCACGAGCGATCCGGTACTACGTCGACGCGAAGGCCGGCTGGAACACGAACATCGAGGAAGCAGCGTCGCCGGAGGATCCGTTCGCGCGACCCAGGTGGCAGCTCGTCGGTCAACTGAAGAACTACCAGGCAGGCCGGACCTACCACGAGCAGCTGAACGTGGCAGCCTTCGGCCCGGCCGGCGGTACGTCGCGCATCGGCAACAACCTCGGTGTGTACGTCGGCAACTACGGTGACGCCAGCGGTGCAAGAGGATCCGTCCAAATCGACTCGGGGAGCAGCATCCTCACCCGCAACGGCGAGCAGGTCGCGACATCCAACCGCTTCGGGTCCGTCGAAGCAAGCGACCAGCCGGCGGAGAAGACGACGTACAAGCTCGTCACCACCGGCACCCAGTCGGTCTCACCCTTCGCCACCCGAGTCGACCTGGACGCGACCTTCACCTCAGCCGCAACCACCACCTGGACCCAGCTGCCGATCATGACAGCCCGCTTCCAGCCCCCGGTCGACGCCCACAACCGGGCTGTGCGCACCAAGGTGACCACCCTCCCACTGGTGATCGACGGCGCCAAACACCTCAAGTCCGTGAAGGTCGAGGTCTCCGGCGACAACGGCACCACCTGGACCACCGCCAAGGTGACCAGAACCGCCAAGGGCTACAAAGCCACCTTCACCACCCCCGCCGGCACCACCATCTCCCTAAGAGCCCACCTCATTGACCAAGCCGGCAACACCACCAACCAATCCACCACCTCCGCCTACCACCTGAAGTAACCCACTCGCCCGCCGCCGAAGGACACCACCTTCGGCGGCGGCTCCATTTGCCGCCGCCCCAAACGACACCGCCTCCGGCGGCGACAGACTTTTTGGCGCCTCCGGCGCAGCCTCCCCGGTGGATCCGCCCTCGGCGGGTTTCGTCAACTTCGGTACGGCGGTCGGTGGCTGGGGCGCGCTGGTCTGCGGCCGGGAGCGTGGGTGCCGAGCTCTCGCCGCTGCGGCCGGCCTACAGAGGAGGTGTGGCGGGGCGGGTCTGTGGCTGAGCCGGTTGGCGGGGTAGCGCCTGGGTGCACGTTGCCTGGGCTGACGGGCTTTGGTTGCTGTACGAGAGCTGTGTGGAACATAGGTGCCCGCATGTGACGAACAGTTGGCTCAAACACCAGCCCTCAAAGGCGAAACGACGCTTTGCGGATACCTACTGCCGCTCCGTGGCAGTGATGATCCGTGGATCGTCGTCGGTGGCGAATTTCGCGCCGGGAGATGGAGTGTGGGGTGCATCTTGGGCCGCTCGGGCCCAAGACACTCCCCGCACCGGCCAAACCAGCCGCTCGAGCCGAAGGCTCCGCGCAGTGGACGAACCACCCGCGGCGGTCACCTAATTGGCAACCTCGTCTTCAACCGCAACCGAAGCCCGTCAGCCCTAGGTGACGGGCACTCGATCGCCGTCCTCGCCATCCCCCTCAGCCACCCGCCCGCACCAGCCACACCCCCTCTGTAAGCCGGCGCAGCGGCGAGGGCCCGGCACCCACGAATCCGGCCGCATTCGAAGCTGCCTGAGCCGCCCGGGGGCGCCGAGCGCATTTGGGGGTGGAAGCACGAAGCCCTCGCCGGGGCGAGGGCTTCGTTCGATGACCACGTTAGGGGTGGGATCGCGGTGTCGTTTTAGCCGAGGAGGTTCAGGGCTTGGACGGCGTCTCGTTCTTCGGCCAGTTCGGCGGTGGAGGCGTCGATGCGGGCTCGGGAGAAGTCGTTGATGTCGAGGCCCTGGACGATTTCCCAGTTGCCGTCCTTGGTGGTGACGGGGAAGGAGGAGATGAGGCCTTCGGGGACTCCGTAGGAGCCGTCGGAGACGACCGCCATGGAGAGCCAGTCGCCGTCGGCGGAGCCCTTCAGCCAGTCGCGGGTGTGGTCGATGGTGGCGGCTGCGGCGGAGGCGGCCGAGGAGGCGCCGCGGGCTTCGATGATGGCGGCGCCGCGCTTCTGGACGGTCGGGATGAAGTCGTTCTCGAGCCAGTCGGTGTCGGCGGTGAAGTCGGCGGTGTTCTTGCCGGCTACCTCGGCGTGGAAGATGTCCGGGTACTGGGTGGCCGAGTGGTTGCCCCAGATGGTCAGCTTCTTCAGGTCGGTGACGTGGACGCCGGCCTTGCGGGCCAGTTGCGCGAGCGCCCGGTTGTGGTCCAGCCGCGTGAGTGCGGAGAAGCGCTCGGCGGGGATGTCCGGGGCGTTGCTGCGGGCGATCAGCGCGTTGGTGTTCGCGGGGTTGCCGGTGACGGTAATCCGGATATCGTCGGCGGCGTGGTCGTTCAGTGCCTTGCCCTGGCCGGTGAAGATCGCGCCGTTGGCCTCGAGGAGGTCACCGCGCTCCATGCCCTTGGTCCGCGGCCGGGCGCCGACCAGCAGGGCGACGTTCGCGCCGTCGAAGATGACGTTCGGGTCGTCGCCGATCTCGACGCCGGCCAGGGTCGGGAAGGCGGAGTCCTCGAGTTCCATGACGACGCCCTCGACCGCCTTCAGCGCCGGGGTGATCTCGAGCAGCCGCAGCTCCACCGGGGTGTCCGGGCCGAGCAGGGCACCGCTCGCGATCCGGAACAGCAGGCTGTAGCCGATGTTCCCGGCGGCTCCGGTGACGGCCACCTTTACCGGTGTAATGCTCACGACAGCTCCAATCTGTGCATTCTTGTGCTTCGGACGCTAGCAACATCCGCAGGCGGGCCCAACCCTGGGTCACCTCCGACTTGCTCACATCATCAGCGGTTCGTTCACCGAGCGGTCATCTGCCGGACGCAGAGGTAGCAGAAGGTTCTCGACAGTCCCTGACTTGTAAGGAGTAAGTGCATGAAGCGGTTCGTCCCCGTCGCCGTCTCGGCCCTCGCGGTCGGTACGGCCCTGCTGGCCCCGCAGGCTGTCCAGCAGGCCACCCAGCAGAACGGCGACCAGGCTCAGGTCGCCGGTTCGGCGTACCACCACCGCGACGAATTCGTCATCGTCGGCCACCGTGGTGCCTCCGGCTACCGCCCCGAGCACACCCTGGCGTCGTACGAGCTGGCCGCCCGGATGGGCGCCGACTACATCGAGCCCGACCTGGTCACCACCAAGGACCGGGTCCTGGTCGCCCGGCACGAGCCGGAGATCGGCGGTACGACGGACGTCGCGCAGCACCCGGAGTTCGCGAACCGGAAGAAGACGAAGGTGCTCGACGGGACATCGCTGACCGGCTGGTTCACCGAGGACTTCACGCTCAAGGAGCTGAAGACCCTGCGTGCGGTCGAGCGGATCCCGGCGATCCGGCAGCACAACACCGTGTTCAACGGCCGGTACCAGATCCCGACCTTCCAGGAGGTCATCGACCTGAGCAAGCGGCTGTCCAAGGAGCTCGGCCGCCCGGTCGGCATCTACCCCGAGACCAAGCACCCGACGTACTTCCAGCAGCAGGGTCTCGCGCTCGAGCCCGAGCTGGTGAAGACGCTGAACCGCAACGGCCTGAACCGCCCGGACGCCAAGGTGTTCGTGCAGTCGTTCGAGGTCTCGAACCTGATCGCCCTGCACAAGCAGCTCCGGGTCCCGCTGGTCCAGCTGACCGACGCCGTCGGCCAGCCGTACGACTTCACGGTCGCCGGTGACAAGCGCACGTACGCCGACATCACCAGCCCGAACGGCCTGAAGGATGTTGCCAAGTACGCCGCGGGTCTCGGTCCGTACAAGGCGCAGATCATCCCGTTCACGGCCGACGGCAAGCAGGGCAAGCCGACCACGCTGGTCGCCGACGCGCACCGGGCCGGCCTGGTCGTGCACCCGTACACCTTCCGGGTCGAGAACAACTTCCTGCCGAACGAATTCGACAGCGACGCGGTCCCGTCGGACTCCGGCAACCTGTTCGGCGAGATCGCGACGTACCGGAAGCTCGGGATCGACGGCCTCTTCACCGACAACACCGACGTAGCGGTGGCCCAGGAGAAGGAAACCAAGTGAGGGCATGATAGGTGGGTGGAACGCAAAGTCGGCTCGGGGACAGCGACGGTCGAGGCAGCGCCGGACGGCACGTTCGTCCTGCGCGTCGACGGCTCGCTGCAGTCGCAGGTCGATCTCGCGGATCCCACCCACCTGTCCTTCGAGTACATGCGCCGGATCGCCGACGTACTCGACACCATGACGCCCCGCCGGCAGCCGATCGCGGTCACGCATATCGGGGGTGCCGCGCTCAGCCTGCCGCGGTACGTCGCGACCACCCGCCCGCGGTCCCGCCAGATCGTGCTCGAACCGGACGAGGATCTGACCGAGTTCGTCCGGGAGGCCCTGCCGCTGCCGAAGCGGTCCGGGATCAAGGTCCGCGGGGCCACCGGCCGGGCCGGGATCACCGACCTGTACGACGACTCGATGGACGTCCTGATCCTGGATGCGTTCGAGCGTGAGGCGGTCCCGGCGAACCTGGTCACCACCGAGTTCTTCGCCGAATGCGCCCGCGTCCTGCGCCCGACCGGCCTGCTGATCGCCAACCTGATCGACGGTCAGGCCGGGCTGCCGTTCATTCGCCGTACGGCGGCCACCGTGCGAACCGTCCTGGGCGAGGGCGTCGTACTGGCCGAGCGCAAGGTGCTTCGCGGCAAGGGGTTCGGCAACGTCATCCTGATCGCCTCCCCGCACGAGGTGCCCGATCTGACCGCGACCGGTCGCCGCGCACAGCCGCCGTACGACGTGACTCCGCTGACCGAATTGGCCGGGAAGGCGACCGTGCTGACGGACAGCGACGGGTTCACGCCGCCGGCCGCGCCACCAGGCACATTTCGTCCCTGACCCACCGCACAGGATGTAGCTGACAGGCTACAGACTGTGATATGTAGGTGTCGGCGCCGCCCGCCACCGATGATACGGGGGTCTGGGATGGCTCGGCTGCGCTCAGTGCCCCGCGTGGCACTGGGAATCGCTCTACTGCTCGTCGCCGGCGCCGGTCTGGTGCCCACGGCAACGGCACACGCGGAGACGATCCGGACCTTCGGCAAGGTCTTCGGTACCCAGACCAACGGCTCGATCCGGATCACCGGCAATGCGCTGGAGACCTGCGATACCGCGGCCACGGCCTGCAAGTCCGCGCTGGCCGGCAGCAGTTCAGGGGCCTCGAACAACGAATGGGCGATGCGCCTGCTCGATGCCGACGCCGACGCGGCAACGAAGTCCTCGTCCGCAGCCACGGTGACTGTGCCTGATGGCGCGAAGGTCATCTTCGCCGGACTGTTCTGGGGAGCCTCGCGCGCCGCAGGCACCGGCGGTACGGCGAGCAGTGGCGACGGCACAACGATCAAGCTCAAGGTGCCGGGGGCAACGACGTACCAATCGCTGACGGCCGGGCGGACCGACTATCTGAGTGCGCAGACCCAGGACTACTCGTCCTACCGCGATGTCACCGAGCTCGTGCAGAACGCCGGCAGCGGCGAGTACTGGGGTGCGGATGTTGCCGCAGGCACCGGATCGGACCGGTACGCCGGTTGGAGTCTGGTGATCGCGTATGAGGACGCGGACGAGCCGTTGCGCGACCTGACCGTCTTCAACGGCTATGCGCGCGTGACCACCGGTGATGTGATCAAGACCAGCATCTCCGGCTTCCTCGCCCCACCGAGCGGCGCGGTGAATGCCCGCTTCGGCAGCGTCACCTACGAAGGCGATGCCGGGATCAGCGGCGACTATTTCGCGGTCAACGGCACCCGTCTCGCGGACGCGCAGAGCCCGTCGGCCAACTTCTTCGGCAGCCGGGTCACCGATGCCGGCGCGAACCTCACCAACCGCAATCCGGCCGCGCTGAACAACCTCGGTCTGGACGCGAAGGTGGTCGATGCCGCCGGCATCCTTCCGAACAGCGCCACCAGCGCCGAGCTCACCTTCGCGAGCACCGGCGACTTCTACTATCCGGCCGCGCTGACCACCCAGATCGACCTCTATGCGCCGGCAATCAAGGGCACCAAGACGGTTCGCAACCTGGCCGGCAACGACCCGGCCAAGGTCGGCGACACTCTCGAGTACACGCTCAACTTCGGCAACACCGGCGACGACGACGCGCTCAAGGCCGTGGTCCGGGACACCCTGCCGCCGAACACGACGTACGTGCCGGGCTCGCTCTCGGTGTCGATGGGAGCCGTGGCCGGCGCCAAGACGGATCAGGCCGGCGACGACCAGGCCGAGTACGACGCTGCCTCGCGGACTGCCCGCTTCCGGGTTGGCACAGGTGCGAACGCGGCCACCGGCGGCCGGCTGAAGAAGAACCAGAGCACCACGGTCCAGTTCCGGGTCACTCTCGATGACGCGTCGGCCGGGACCACGGTCGTGAACACCGGCTATCTCGACTACACCGCCGAGACCCTCAACAAGCCGTACACCTACCGCCCCGACGAGGTCCGTACGCCGGTGGCCGCCTCGGCCGATCTCCAGCTCACCAAGACCGGTACGCCGGACCCGGTGCCGGCCGGCGCCGACCTGACCTACACGATCGTTGCCAAGAACAACGGTCCGAATACGGCGAAGGAAGTCGCGGTCACCGACACTTTGCCCGCCGGCGTCGAGTTCGTCTCGGCCACACCGACCCAGGGCACGTGTGGCGGGACACTGAGTTGCACACTCGGCGATATTCCGTCCGGGTCGAGTGCCACGATCACTGTCGTGGTGAAGGTCCCCGCTGCCAGCACAGCAACGGGCCTGACGAACGTCGCCACCGCGACCACCTCGACCTCCGACCCGAACCCGAACAACAACACAGCCTCGGTAACTACCCCGGTGACCCGAGTCGCCGACCTCTCACTGCAGAAGGCAGTTGTCCCGGACAACCCGGCGGCCGGTGAGAAGGTCAAATACACGCTGACCGTGAAGAACAACGGTCCGTCCGCGGCGCAGCAGGTCCGGGTTGCCGATTCGCTCCCGGTCGGTCTGACGATCATCGATGCCCAGGCCCCAGTCCCTGCCGGGTGTTCGGCGGCTGGCCAAGACATCACCTGCCTCGTCGACACCTTGGCCGGTAACGCCACGCTGGTCATCCAGGTGACAGCGACCCTCGATTCGGCGTACCAAGGTGGTCCGCTCACCAACGGCGCCGCCGTCTCGAGTGCAACCCCGGATCCGGACCCGTCCAACAACACCGGTACGGCGACCATCACGCCAGGTGATCCGAAGGCTGACCTGGTCGTCGGCAAGCAGACCATCACGAATCCGGTGGTCCCGGGCAAGTCGGTCACCTACCAGATCACCGTGCACAATGACGGCCCGTCCGATGCCCGTGGTGTGCAGGTCGCCGATGACCTCCCGGCCGCGTTGAGCGACGCGACCGCCGACTCGACGGCGGGTTCCTGCACCGTGTCATCCGGGGAGATTCGCTGCGCGCTGGGCGACCTTGGGGCCGGTTCGAACGCCACGATCACCGTTACTGCCAAGGTGTCCGCGACCGCCACTGGCACGCTGACCAACAGCGCCACCGCAACCAGCACGACGCCCGATCCGGAGAAGTCCAACAACACCGGCCGGACCACCGACAACCTCAGCGCGAGCGCGGACCTGGCGATCACCAAGACCGCGCAACCCGCGCCGGTCCACGCCGGGCAACCCGTCAGCTACAAGCTGACGATCACGAACAACGGCCCGTCGGCCGCGCAATCGGTGACGGTGACCGACCCGGTTCCCGCGCCGCTGAAGTATGTCTCGGCCACGACATCACAGGGCTCGTGCGAACAGGCCAACGGCACCGTCACCTGCGCAGTCGGAACAGTTGCCCCAGGCGACGAAATCACCGTGACCGTGGTCGCGAACGTCCCCTCCGGAACCCCGCCGAACGAACTCGCCAACACGGCCAGGGTCTCGTCGCCGACCCCGGATCCGGTCGCGGACAACAACAGCGCGACGTACACACTGCTCACTGGTGCCCAAGCGAACATCACCCTGACCAAGACCGTCAGCCCCGACCCGGTCGTCGCCGGTGAGACGATCACCTACAACCTCACCGTCAGCAACGCCGGACCGTCCGATGCGCAGAGCGTTTCGCTGGACGACGACGCACCGGCTGCGGTGACCGGCGTGAGCGCCTCGCCGACCGGCGGCGCGACCTGCAAGGTCAGCGATGGGCGAGTGACTTGTGAGTTGGCCACGCTGGCAGCTGGGGACAGCTTCGCGGTCAAGGTCACCGGCACGATTGCCCCGGGGACCGTGCCCGGTGCGTTGACCAACACGGCGTCGGCCGGCGCGAAGACGCCGGAGGATCCGACTGACTCCGACAACACCGCGACCAGTACGACGACCGTCCAGGCGCGCGCGGATCTGTCGATCACCAAGACCGCTCCCTCGGCCGTTGTCGCAGGCAACGAGTTGACCTACACGCTGACAATTGGGAACGCCGGTCCTTCCGATGCGGTCGGCGCGGTTGTCACCGACACTCTGCCAGCCGGTACGACGTATGTCCGCGGATCGAGTCCCGCCGGCGACTGCCTGCAGGACCCGTCGGTCTCGGAGCCGGTGGTGATCTGCCCGGCCGGTCGGGTCAAGCCTGGTGGTCAGCTCGTCATCACCGTGGTGACCAAGGTCGACCCGGCCCTTGCCTCGGGCAAGTTGATCAACGCGGCGACGGTCAGTGCGCAGACGCCCGATCCGAACGACTCCAACAACCGCAGCACGGCCGACACTGTGGTCACCTCCTCGGCTAATCTGTCGATCACCAAGTCGGTGAAGCCGTCCTCGCTGGTCGCTGGTGGCGAGGGCCTCTACACCCTGACCGTGCACAACGACGGTCCGTCGAGCGCGCAGGCCGTCACCGTGACCGACACCCTGCCGACCGGCGTATCGGTGCTGGAGGCAACTAGCGCCGAAGGCACTTGCACCACGGCGGTGAGCTGCATGCTCGGGACGATGGGACCGGGTGCAGAGGCAGTTGTGCAGATCCGGGTCAAGGTGGATTCGGGCCACGCTGCGCCGATCACGAACGCGGCCAGTGTCGCTAGTACGACACCGGATCCGGATCCGGCCGACAACACCAGCACGATCACCACGGAGGTCGACCAGTCTGCCGATCTCACGGTCGTCAAGACGAGCGACGAGAAGTACGCGACCGCTGGTGGTGGTGTGACCTATCGCCTCACCGTCGTCAACAACGGCCCGTCGGACGCGACCGCGGTCGCCTTGGCGGACACGCTGCCGACTGGGCTTGCGGTGGTCAAGGTCGAGCCCGACTGCACGGTCACCGGGCCGAACATCGAGTGTGCACTGGGCACACTTGTCGCAGGCAAGTCGGCGACGGTCGTCGTCTCGGCCGTCCTCGACTCCGGCTACTCCGGTACGACGGTTGCGAACACTGCGACGGTGAAATCGCCGGTGCCGGATCCCGTTGACACCAACAACAGTTCGACCGTGACGATCCCAGTCGGTACCAGCGCTGACGTTCAGGTGACGAAGCAGTCCGAGCCGGGGACCGTCACGCCGGGCAGTACCTTCGATTACGCTCTTGTGGTCACCAATGCGGGACCGTCGGTCGCGCGTTCGGTGGTGGTGACCGACACGATCCCGGCCGGTCTGACGATCGTGTCGGCGGGAACGCCGTGCCAGGTCGACGGATCCACGGTCCGGTGCGCGCTGGGCGACGTACCGATCGGGCAGGTGTTGCTCTCGATCCGGGTGAAGCTGTCGGCTGGGTATGACGGCGCGACGTTGACCAACACCGCCGCGGCCACGTCAACGACACCCGATCCGGACAAGGACAACAACACCGGAACGAGCGTTTCGCCGGTGGCCGCGCAGGCCGATCTGGCCATCACCAAGACGATGTCGCCGGCCAATCCCGTGGCGGGTCAGCAGGTGACCTACACGCTGACGGTTCGCAACAACGGCCCGTCCGATGCCCGCAAGCTCATCATCACCGACGAACTCCCGCGCGGCCTAACCAACATCTCCGCAACCACCCCCTGCCTCGTACTCCCGCCGCCCGTGCCCGCCCGCGCCACCAGTGGTGGCGCGAGACCTGAACCGGGGGCCGGAGACCCCGTGCCACAGGTCTCCGGTCGCAACATCCTGTCTCCTGCCACCACTGGTGGCCGGGGCGCTGGGGCGCCGGATGCTCCGGAGGCGGGGGTTGTTCAGTGCGGTACGGCGTCCCTGGCCGAGGGGGCGGTGATCACGGTCAGGATCACGGCTACCGTCGTACCGGGGTTCAGTGGTGAACTAACGAACCTGGCGCGGGTGGGGTCGGCCACGCCGGATCCGGTCAGCGCGAACAACGAGGCGAGGGTGACCGGGCGTCCTGGGCGGTCGGCGAACCTCGAGGTCTTCAAGACGGCGTCCAGCCCGACTGTGGTCGCGGGTGGATCGTTGCGGTACCGGATCGCGGTGCACAACGCCGGACCGTCGGTGGCGCTGAAGGTGTCGGTGACCGACGAGCTCGCGGCCGGGCTGCGGTTGCGGGCGACGCCGGCGCGGTGCCAGGCGGTCGGGCAGCTCATCACCTGTGCGCTCGAGCGGATCGACCCCGGGAAGACGGCGGTGATCGTGCTCGACGTGGTGGTGGATCCGAAGTACGGGAGCAAGTCGGTGGCCAACACCGCGACCGCGACGTCGGTGACGCCCGATCCGGACCCTCACGACAACACCAGCACGGTGACGACCGCGGTGACGCCGAAGCCTGAGCCTCCGAAGCCGGATCTCCCCGATACGGGTAGCCCGGTTGGGTTCTGGGCGGTCGCGATGGCGCTCATCCTGCTGGCGGCCGGGACCGTGCTGATCGTGGTCAGCCGGCGAGCCGGTCGACGCAGTCGCTGAAGGCGAGGCGCTCGGTGCGGCTCGCGCCGAGCGCCAGGATGAACTGATCCAGCCGGTCCGGTCGCGGTACGCGGCCGCCTCGCAGCCAGCTCTGCAGGGTGGCCCGCGGGATGCCAGTGAGCCGCTCCAGCGAGCGGAGTGATCGCGGCCTGGTCAGCGCGGTGAGCGCCGCACCCAGGTCCTCTGGGGTCGCGGCCGCGCGCAGCAGCTCGCTGACGTCCTGGGGGTCGCGGGCGGCCGCCTCCCAATGCCGCCGCCAGATCGGCAGGAGCTCAGCTGGTACGTCGCACCCGGTCAGGAACGCGACTGTCACCGGCCAGCTCGGTAGCTGCTTGCCGCTGGTCGCGCGGACCAGATGGGCGTGGGAGTAGTGGGCCTGATCGGCCAGCTCGCGATAGCTGAGACCGGCATCCTGGCGGACGCGCTGCAGAGCGCCGGTGAACGCTTCCAGCTGCATGACAACCTCCTCATGACCAAACATAAGTCAACATGAATGAACAATTCAAGTGACGGCGACCCGTAGGATGGGCGCATGTCTGTCGCGCGCGTGGCTGCCTTGGTTCACTACCCCGTTAAGGGACTGTCCGGCGTACCGGTCGAGCAGGCCGAGATCGGGCCGAGCGGAGTCGCCGGCGACCGCACTTTCATGCTGGTCGACCCCGACGGGACCTTCCTCAGTCAGCGGTCGGTGCCCGCGATGGCCGCGCTGCGGGCCGAGCTCGCCGGCGACACGCTGCAGCTGTCCGCGGCGGATGCGCCCGACCTCGTCGTACCGATCCAGTACGACGGGAAGCGGCGCGACGTCAGCCTGTTCGGCAAGTGGTTCGGGCTGGGCGTGGTGCAGGACGCGGCGGCGGACGAGTGGTTTTCCGCGCGGCTCGATCGGCCGGTTGGCCTCGTGAGGGTGACGCCGGAGCACGAGCGGCCCGGTTGGGGTGTGCATCGCGGCGAGACCGGTTTCGGCGACGCGCATGCGCTGCTGATCACCTCGCTGTCGTCGCTCGACGGGCTGAACGAGCGAATCGCGAGCCGCGGTGGCGAGGCGATCCCGATGAACCGCTTCCGGCCGAACGTCGTGATCTCGGGCTGGTCCGAACCGCACACCGAGGACCGGGTACTGCGGATGTCGCTCGGCGCGGTCGAGATCGGCTACTCCGCGCGGGCGATCCGTTGCGCCGTACCGACTGTCGACCAGGCGACCGGCCGTAAATCCGGGCCGGAGCCGACCCGGACCTTGGCCTCGTATCGTCGGGAGCCGGCGTACGGCGGTGGGGTCAGCTTCGGGATGAAGGCGGCTGTGCTGACCCCGGGGATGGTCACGGTCGGTGATGAGATCTTGGTACACGACTGGATCCCGGCCGGAACGGATCCGGCGCCCGCCACCCGGTAGCGTCCGGAGCTGTGCACCGGCTCCTACTGTTGCTGCTGGCTCCTACCTCGTTGCTGGTAGCCCCCAGTTCCTTGCTGATGGCAACGCCGCCGGCGCCGGGTGCGCCGTCGTACGAAGTCTCGTTGACCGGCACGCCCGATGGACGGACCTGGTCGGGGCGGGAGACTGTCAGCTTCACGAACACCGCGGCGGAGGCGCTGCCGGAGGTCTACGTGCGGCTGTGGGGCAACTCGCGTGGTTGCGGCTCGGTTGAGGTCCTGGGTGGCACGGCTCTGCGTGACTGCACGGTGGTCAAGTTTTCGTTGCCGAAGGCGCTGAAACCAGGGGAGCGGACGTCGATCAGCTTCGATGTGAAGCTCACTGCGCCGGATCGTGAGGATCGGTTCGGGCGTTCCGGTGAGTTCAGCTTCTTCGGGAACGCGCTTCCGGTCCTGGCGGTTCGTGATGCGACTGGCTGGCATCTCGAGCGTGACATGGGGATCGGGGAGAGCTTCTACACGGTCGCGGCCGACTTCGCCGTACGGCTCACGCACACCGGGAACATCGCCGTACCGTCGACCGGAGTGACGACGGATGGGGTCGCAATCGCGAAGCAGGTAAGGGATTTCGCTTGGGCTGCTGGTCCGTTTCGGAGTACGTCGGTAACGTCGCCGGGTGGTGTGACCGTGCGGACCTGGGCGACGCCGATGGTCACGGCGGCCGCGGTCGACGCGGCTCGGGCTGATGCGGCCGCGGCGCTCGACGAGTTCGGTCGGCGGTTCGGTGCGTACCCGGATCATGAGCTCGATCTGGTGCTGAACGATCGGTGGACGAAGTTCAGCGGGATGGAATACCCCGGGTTCGTCTTGCTGATCTCACCGAACAGCCCGGTCGTGCATGAGGTGGCTCATCAGTGGTGGTACGGGATCGTCGGCAACAACGAGTACGCCGATCCCTGGCTGGACGAATCCTTTGCCACGTACGCGACTGATGTCTTCGAGGACAATCACCGGGTCGGGTGCTGGCCGGGAACGTTGCCCGTGGCAATCACTCGGGACATGGGCTACTGGGGCGCGCACGATTCGTCGTACGGGACCTTTGTCTACACCTACGGTTCCTGCATGCTGCACGAGCTCGAGCGCCTGATCGGTACGCCGGTGATGGACCGGCTGCTGGCGTCCTACGCGAAGGCCAATTGGCACGGGGTGGTCACCCCGGCCGACTTCAAGACCGCCGCGCAGGCCGCCAGTTCCGTTGACCTGGCGCCGTTCTGGCGCACGCACGGGATCGGTTAGCAGGCGAGCGCGGCCCGATTGGCGACGTACTTGTAGGTGCAGAAGTCGATGACCTTGTTGAGCGAGTTCTGCAGGCGCGCGGTGTCGCCGTCGTTGTTCCAGATGTAGTTGCCCGAACCCCAGTACAGATGGTTCGCGCTGTTGCGGCCCTTGCCGGTGTGTACCAGGACCGTGCTGCGCGCCTTCAGGACGAAGGTCGGCGGGAAGTAGTAGACGTGGCTGGCGGCATCACGGATCCGGTAGCCCTTCAGGCTGAGCGGACGCGTGGTGTTGTTGCGGATGCTGATGTACTCGAGGTTGATGTGTGCGTTGGTCCTGGTGTCCTTGCCGACCGGGTCGTACTGGATCCCGGCGATCAGGAACTGCGGTGCCGCAGCCGAGGCCGGAAGCGGAGCGACCAGCGCTCCGGCGGCGAAGACCGTCGCTGCGATTCCGGACATGGGCAGACTGAAGCGTCGCGTGAACAAGGAAATCCCCTTTGGCAGTGGGCCAGATTCCCCCCGGCCCTGATGATTCGTGCTGCCGGTCCCCCCGGCTCTGGAGACCTTAGGAGTTACGCTCCGTGTTCGTCAAGGGCTCAACGAACCTCGGTGGCAACCCCGTGTTCGAGGAGCTGGAGACGGTCGGTGAGACCTGCATCGGCGAAGGCCTGCGCGAACTGGTCCGGGCCCTCGGTGAAGTGCGTCCATCCCTCGGTGTGGACCGGGATGATCGTCGCCGGCGCGAGCAGGTGGGCGGCCTCGACAGCCTCGGCCGACGTCAGCGTGAGGTTGGCCCCGTCCATCAGCACGGTCCGCGCCGCGCCGGCGAAGAGCACGCCGACACCGAACGGCCCGAAGCGGTCGGCGATTTGCTTGACCAGGTCCACGGACGCGTTGTCGCCGGACACGTAGACGGTCGGCAGGTCTGCGCTCTGCAGGACGAACCCGGTGACGACACCCAGTACGGCCTCAGCGCCTTCCGGCCCGTGCAACGCCGGTACGGCGGTCACCGTGACCCCGTCGATCGTCGCCGACTCCCATTTGTCGAGTCCCTGGACACCGGGGATCCGGGTGCCCGCACCGGGGGTCGACAGAACAGTGGGGATCGACGGCAGCAGCGCGCGACCCGACACGTCGAGGTTGTCGAAATGCTCGTCGTGCGAGAGCAGTACGACGTCCACCGGGCCGAGGTCGGCCGCCGGGATCGCCGGTCCGGTCAACTTCTTCATCACCCGGCCGGTCGGCATCTGGTACTCGCGCGGCTCGTCGAAGGCAGGGTCGGTCAGGAAGGTCAGGCCGCCGTACGTGAACAAAGCGGTCGGCCCGCCGATGTGCGTGATCTTCATGTCCTCGATCCTCGGTCGTTTCGGCCGAGATCACCATTGGCCCGCGAGCCACAGTTCCTGAAGATCGGGCCATATACTGTCTGTCATGCGTAGCGTCGCCGTACTGGCCTTCGACGGGATGAGTCCGTTCCACCTGTCCGTGCCCTGCCTGGTCCTCGGCGATCCATGGGACACGAACGGCCTGTACGACGTGCGTGTGTGCGCCGAGGAACCGGGATTGCTGCGGACGAACGCCGGCTTCGGGATCACGGTCGAGCACGGGCTGTCGGTGATGGACACGGCCGACGTGGTGATCCTGCCGAGCTGGGAGCCGACGCGCGAACCGTCCTCGTTGCTCTTGACGACGATCCAGCGGGCGCATGCGCGTGGAGCGGTCGTGATCGGGCTGTGCATCGGTGCCTACCTGGTCGCCGCGAGCGGAATCGCCGACGGCCGCGAGGTCGTGACGCACTGGCGGCGGGTCGCGGAACTGCAGGCCCGGCATCCGGACCTCGCCGTACGGGCCGATGTGCTCTGGTCAGATCTCGGCGACGTGATGACTTCAGCTGGTACGGCGGCTTCGTTGGACTGCTGCTTGCATCTGGTGCGCACGCAGTACGGCGTGGAGGCGGCAGAGGAGCTTGCGCGCAACCTCGTGATCGCGCCGCACCGCAGTGGTTCGCAGGCGCAGTACATCCCGGTCCCGGTCCCGCCTGACCCCGGTGATGACGTGATCGAGAAGGCGATGGTGTGGGCACGTGCACGACTCGACCAGCCGGTGTCGCTCGACGAATGGGCGGCCGCGGTTGCGTTGTCTCGCCGTACGTTCACCCGTCAGTTCCGGGCCCGCACCGGCAGCTCAGGCCAGGCCTGGCTCCTCCAGCAACGCCTGGACCGCGCCCGTCTGTTGTTGGAAACCACAGACCACCCGGTCGAGCGAGTAGCCACCGCCAGCGGCTTCGGCAGCAGCGCGGCCCTCCGCCACCACTTCCACGCCGTCCTCGGCACCACCCCGCAACGCCACCGCCAGGACTTCGCCCCCGCCCTCGCCTAGAGCAGCCAGAACAACGTGTAGATCGCCGGCGCCGCAAACGTCACCAGCAAGATCCAAGCCATCAACCGATGCCCGGTCTTCCCCCGATCCAGCCCCGAGGCGAACGACAACACCGCCCCCTCCTCGGTATGCCGGCTCAACCCCATCCGCTTGGCCTCCTCAGGCCGCCGATCAGGCCGCTCATCCGCCAACGCATCCGGCGGAATCCCAAAATGCGCCGGCCGCTCCGGCCCCAGGTCCCCACGTTCCCGTTCCCCGAACATGCACCCTCCCGCCGTAGCCTCCCCCCATCGTCCCACCAACCACCCCCCAACACCCGCGACATCTCCCTTACGCCCCACCAACACCCAGAACCGGCCCGCCCACCACCCCACCCGGCGCACGCCGCCCACCGCCCGACCCGGGCGCACGCCGCCCACCGCCCGACCCGGCGCACGCCGGCCCACCGCTGCCCTTCGCCACGGCCCACCTTCGCCTAGCGCCCCGGGCCGCCCGCTCTCGTACTGCGGGGCGGAAGTTGTGCCCCGTCAGCCCAAGGTCCACCCCACCCCGCCGACCAGCCGCGGCGCTCACCACCTTCGCCTGCCGCCCATTTGGTGGGTCCACCCACCGGGTTGTGGGTTCCCCCATCGCATGCGGGGTGGGGAACCCACCATCTGATGGGTGGACGCCAAGGCCGGTTAGTTAAGGCGGCTCGGGCGACGCTAACCGAGCCAGCAGCGACCCAACTCCCCAAACCGGTTCGGGGAGCGCCAGCGCACTGCCGTAGCCATTCGGGGAGGATCCACCCCCCGAATACGACCGATATCCACCCCAAACCAGTTCGACACCGGCCGGCATCTTCCCCAAACCGGTTTGGGGAGGACCCACCACCATGCTTTCCAGACGACTGGGGAGCCCTACCCGCCGATTCGGTGGGGTAGCGCTCCCCAGCCGCGCCGTACTGCACCGCTCTTGACACCACCCCCGAACCGCTTAACTAACCGGCTTTGGGGTGCACCCATCAGATGGGGAGGACGAGCCGCAGCGAGCGGATCCAACGGACGAGCGGCGATCTACGCCGGTCGCCGGTTGTCGGCGTATGAACAGGACGTATAGGTGTGCGGCGGCGGTGGTTCCCGCCGGCGGCCGCCCAGGCGACCGCGTAGCAGACGTATACGTCCTGTCCGTCGGGTGATTGCGTCAGTTGAAGTCGGCGACCCAGCCGACCCGGGTGACCCGCTTGCCGATGCAGAGGCCGAGGAGGTCGACCGAGGTGCAGTACTTGTAGGTGCCACGACCGACACCGAGGGTGCGCAGTCCACAGTTCAGGAGCGTGCCCTTGCTCTGCGCCATCATCTGGTTGAACGCGTCGTTCGAGGACCAGTTGTCGCCGCCGGCTGCGGACATCGAGGAGCCGCTCGCGTTGACGTTGCCCGATTTGCTCCGGCTCTGTGCATCGCTGCGGGCTCCGTACGTCACCGGAGCGTCCTGCTCGAGCGGTGCGCACCCCTTGCTCTTGCGCGCGCTGTCGATCTGGTTGAACAACTGGATCTCGTCGTTCGTCATGTCCCCGTCAGCCGCGGGCGGCGGTGGTGGCGGAGGCGGCGGGGGCGTCTTCGTCGGCTTACCGGTTGGAGTGGTGGTGGGTTGGCTGGTGGGGGGATTGGTGGGCACCGTGGTGGCTGTGCTCGTTGGGTTGTCGGTGGGGACGGTCGTGGGGGTGTTGGTGGGACCGCTCGTGGGAGGCGCTGTGGGGGTCGTCGACGCCGTCGGGGTGCCCGTGGGAGGTGCGGTGGGGGTGGCCGTGGGCTTCTTCGGCGGGACGGTGGGGTCGTCGACCGGGATGGTGCTGGGGGTTGCGTAGGAGTCGTCGGTGCGGGTGCCGATCGGGAGCGAGGCGTCGGCCTCGTCGTTCTGCGGCTGGTGCAACAGGAGCCACGAGATCGGTGTGATGACGAGAAGTACCGCCGCCACCGCAATGAACGGCCGCCGCTTACTGCCCGCACCACGCGCCGTCCGAGACACCGGATGGCCGTCGGCATCAACCGCCGTACTGTCTGCTGCCTGGCGCGGCCGTCGGTTCGCCGCCGCCTTGCTCTCACGAATCGCCGCGGTACGCGGCCCTGACAGCTCGGTCGTGCCCCGCGCAGTCCGCGGATCCGCAACCGCCGCAACCGGCGGCTGCACGTACGACGAACTCGCCGCCGCCGTAGATTCGAACCCCTCCGACCCCGACGCGGACCCGAGCCGGGTGGACTCGGTCCCAACAGACCCCGCCGACGCAGAATCCAACCCCGCAGGTGAACCAAGCCGCCCTGACGCCGTAGGAGCCGTCTCACTCCAGGCAGACGCGGTAGGCGTCGAGTCGAGCCGCCCGGATGCCGCAGGAGCCGTTTCGCTCCAAGTAGACGCGGTCGGCGCGGAGCCGATTCGGCCAGACGCGGCCGAGGTGGAGCCGAGTGGGTCGGACGCTGCGCGGGCCGTCTCGCTCCAGGTGGACGCGGTGGGTGTGGAGTCGAGTCGGCTGGGGGTGGGAGACGCGGCCGGTGTCGACTCAATCCGCGGAGACCCGAGGGAGGCGGATTCGCTCCAGGTGGAAGCGGTTGGCGCGGGGGTGGCGCGCGGGGGCTCGGGGGGTGTGGTGGCCCAGGCGCCTAGGCCTGCGAGGTCCTCGGCCGGCGTCGATTGGCGGGATCGACGGGTCGGGGCGGGCTCGGGTGCCGGTGCGGGTGTTGGGGCGGCGGACTGGGTGACCCAGCCGCGTGAGCTCGTGCTGTCCGCAGTACTCGTCCCGAGCGGCTCACTGCCGGCACCAGAACGCGTGGGCCCGGCGAAGGCGTCGTCACTCCCGAGACGGCTCGAGCCGCTGAACGCATCGCCACCACGTGGTGCGTACTGCGGGGTGGAGTCGGTGCGGGTGCGGGCCTCCAGGTGGGCTTGGGTGTCGGCCCAGGCTTGGCTGTCGGTGCGGGGCTGGGCGTTGGCCCAAAAGGGGGACTCGCCGCCTCGCGGGGCGTAGCGGGGTGGTTCGGGTGGGGGCGTGGGTGCCGGTTCCGGGGCGTTCGGCCGGGAGCCCCGGGCACGCGTCGCCTTCCTGCGTGGTTTCTGCCGGCCACTGCCGGAATCGGACGACATTATGTCGTTGTTCCCTTCACTGTCTCGCCCCCAAGACGTGCCTCATCAGTCGTCGCGTCCGGCTCTGTAGAGCGTGGACGGTGCGACAAGGACGGATCTACCCGCCGTGACCGGCCGGAAATCGGCCGGACGTTGTGGCATTCGAACAACGTCTTCGCCACTGTCGGTGCCTTCGACACAATGACAACCTGTACGACGGCCTAGCTGCGGCCGAAGTCCTGCACCCAGCTTCCGGGGCCCCAGTCGGACTTGACGCGTCCGGGGTCGTAGCCGACGCCGAGCAGGTTGAACTTGCAGTTCAGGATGTTCGCCCGGTGGCCTTCGCTCTTCATCCAGGCAGCGACCACCTTCTGTGCGGTCGGGTACCCGGCCGCGATGTTCTCGCCCCAGCTGCCACCGTCGTACCCGGCGGCGCGCATCCGGTCGCCCGGGTCCTGGCCTTCGGGGTTGGTGTGGTCCATGTAGTGCCGGCGGACCATGTCGGAGGCGTGCCGGCCAGCTGCCTCGACGAGGGCGCTGTTCAGCCGCAGCGGGCCGCAGCCGTTCTGCTGGCGGACCTGGTTGGTCAGCTCAAGCACCTCGCGCTCCTGCGCGTTGGTACCGCCACCGTCGTTCGTGGGCGGCGGCTCAGGCGTGTTGCTCGGCGGCTTGCTGGTCGTGGTCTTCGTCGGGGTCGGCCGGGGCGGCGGCTTCGGCTTGCCCGGTTTCCCTTCGGTCGTCCGCGGCTTGCCCGGGGTGACAGTGACCGTGGTGACGCCGGTGGTCGGCGCGGTCGGCGTCGTCAGCGTGTTCGACGGTGTACCGGTCGGGGTGACTCCCGGCGTACCGGTAGTGCCCGGCGTCGAGGTCGTCGACGTGCCGTTCGCACCGGCGCCGATCACGGCGGTGGTGACCTTGCCGTTGGCCAGCGTCTTGGTGACGGTCTTCAGCGGGACGCTGTGCGCGCCGTCGACGAGTGAAGCACCGGAGTCGTCCCGGGTGTCCTCGGAGACGTTCAGTACCTTGGTCGCGTCGCTGACGGTCGAGTTGTCCCGCGACATCAGATAGATCACCGGGCCGATGGCAACGAGCACCGACAATGCGCTGACGATCGGGCCGACCAGGCCGCGTTTGTTCTTCTGCGCGCGTCGGGTACCGCGGTGCCGCCGGGGGGTTGGCGCATCCGTCATGGGTGGGCGAATCCTCTTCGTGTGCGTCGTGCCGAGTACTGCGTCGTTCCCCTCGGTCCTTCCAGGTCCCCCCTGGTTACCGAACAGCGACCTTAACCGATACGCCGGGTCACCGTTACAGTTCCGCGACCCGACTTAACGTTCTCCGAAGGTTGCGGTCAGCCACCGAAGTCCTGGACCCAGGATCCCTTGCCCCATTCAGGTTTCACCTGTCCCGAGGAGTAACCGACACCAAGCATTGTGTAGTCACAGTTCAGGATGTTGGCCCGGTGTCCCGGGCTGTTCATCCAGCCCTTAACGACCGCCGCCGGACTGGTGTAACCGACAGCGATGTTCTCGGCCATCGCGCCGCCCTGGAAGCCGGCGGCCTTCATCCGGGCGAACGGCGTCCGCCCGTCCTGGCTGTTGTGCGCGAAGTAGTGGTTGACCACCATGTCCGACGCATGCGCCTCGGCGGCCTTCGCCAACGCGCTGTTCGTCCGCAGTGCACCGCATCCGTTCTTCTTCCGCTCGGCGTTGGTCAACGTGAGCACCTGAGCCTCGGGACTACCGGAGGCAATCGTCGTGGTCGACTTCGTCGGCTTCGACGCCCGCGGGGTCGCGGTGTGGCTCGGCGTGGTGGTCGGCTTCCGCGTGCCTTCGCGACTCGGCGCCGTACTCGACCGGGTCGGTGTCGGCTTGACCGTTTTCGCGGGAGTCGGCGTGGGGGTGACAGACGCCGTACGGCGTGGTGTCGCGGACGGGCTCGTCGGCCGGATCGGGGTCGGGGTGACCGATGCGTCATCGACCGGCGTGGAGGCCGCAGTCAGCGGCTCCTCCTGGCTCGTCACCTTCTGACCGTCGACATCCCGCAGTACGAACCACCCGATCCCTGTGAGCACGACCAGCGCGGACAGGGAAGCGAGCAGTGGACCGGCCACACGGGAACGCCGCGACCGTCGGGGGTTCGTCATGGTGAGCAGCCTTGCCCACCCGATCGTTGCCTGACTCCTCTGGAGACCGGCCTTAACGGATGTCTGACAATCAGAACTGGTCTAGCAGCGTGCCGTGACGACGTCGGCAATGACCTTCCAGCCCAGGCTGCGGTACAGCCGGAGACCGTCGATCGATGCGATCAGGATGCCGCGCTTGGCGCCCTGGGCCGCGGCGGTCTCGACCAGGGAGGCCATCACCGCACTGCCGAGTCCACGCCGCCGGTGCGCCGGGTCGGTCTCGATCCGGTCCGCGACGGCATCCGGCCCGACGACCGCCATCCGGCCGCTCGACACGACTCCGCCGTGCAACGTGGCTCGGGTGATGATCAGGTCGTCCTCGAGCTCGGTGTGCAGCGCATAGCGCTCGTGCAGCTTGAGGGCAGGCTGCTCCGACAACTGGATCGTCATCAGCCAGTCCTGGTCGCGCTGCACCTCCAGACCGAGGTCCTCGAGCTGCTCGATCCGGGCTTCCTTGTCATCGGTGGCCAGGGTGATCCAGCCGGCCCCGCGACCGCCGGGCGCGGCCAAGGCCAGCTCGGCGGCTCGCTCGACCCGCTCGGGTTTGTCGTCCGCGTCCAGGACGACGTACTCCATGGCGCGGTTCTCCTCACCCGCGCGGACGGTCAATATGCCGTCCAGATCATCCTCAACCGTCGTCCAGCCCCTCGAGACGGACCACCCGGCCTGCCAGCGGCGGACGAGCTCCTCACGATCTCTCACCAGTCGATTCAACCAGCCGAATGCCGAGACGGCGAGGGGAACGGTGTCGCATGACACAAACTCGCCGTCCCGGACCGGTCACGGACGGGGGTCGGTGGGCAGTAGATCGAAGATGTAGTCGTCGTCCCAGCGCCCGTCCCGGCCGGGTGCCCCGGCGCGCCCGATGCCGACCTTGTTGAAGCCGTTGGCCTCGGCAACATGGGCCGACGCGGTGTTCTCGACCGCGGCGAGCAGGGTCAACCGACGACGTCCGAGACCACCCTCCTCGACCGGTGTGAAGGCGTGTTCGATCACCAGCCGCACTGCCTTCGTCATCACGTTCTTGCCGCGGCCAGATGGGTGCATCCAGTACCCGATCTCGCCGGGTCGCGTGTTCAGCCGGTCGTTCATGCCGAAGATGCTGACGTTGCCGATCAGCTCGTCGGTGCCCGGATCCGCGATCACCCACGACACGCCTTCACCCGAAGCCCGTGCTTCGTTCCGGCTCTCGATGAAACCTTCCGCGTGGTGCAGCTCGTACGGCGACGGTAGGCCCGCCAGCCAGTACTGCGTCCGCTCGTCGCTACAGGCTTCCTGGACCCGCTTGGCGTCATCGGGCCGAGGCGCCCGCATGTGGAACGTGCCACCGTCGAACTCCGGTACCGTCCACCAGTTGCCCTGCGGCTCCAGTTCGTCATCGCGGCCGACGGTCGCCACCCATTCGTCGTACCGGACGCCGCGAGCCTGGGCAGCACCCGGTACGACGACCAGTCCGCGGAACCCGGCTTTCCAGGCGACCCGGCGTGAACCCCAGTTGCCGACGTGAGCCCGCCAGATCACCCGGTCCCAGTTCAGGTCGTCGAAGACGTGTCGCACGACCAGCTTGACCGCACGCGTCATCGCGCCGGCGCCGCGCGCCCACGGAGCGATCGCGAAACCGATCTCGCCGACACCACCGGCGATGTCGTGCAGGCTGATCGTGCCGGCGAACCGTCCGTCCACGTCGATCGCCCAGTGCCGCGAGCCGTTCTCGTCGCGCCAGCCGTTCGGGATCAGTTCGGTGAGGAAGGAGACGGCGTCGGCGTGCGAGTACGGCACCGGAATCGTGGTCCAGCGCTGCATGACCGGGTCCTGGCACATCTCGTAGACCGCGTCGGCGTCAGCAGGCGTGTGTGCACGCAAAGTGATCGAATCGGCGGTCAGCACGGGCACGTCGTCGGGGAATCGCATGCTTCAGGGTGACAAGCTGCCACCGCCGCGGCAACGTCATTTCCCTGACAGCACGCCGAACTCCGTTTAGTCTTGGCACGTGAATGCAGCCGGAGCGGAGCCGCAACGCGGCCGGGGTGGACAGCTGGCCGCGCAACGACAGGCCACAATCGTTGCCGAGGTCAACAGTCGCGGCGCGATCACAGTCGCCGAACTGGTCGAACGCTTCGGCGTGTCGGACATGACGATCCGGCGCGACCTGGACGCCCTCGACTCCAGCGGCCTCCTCCACAAGGTGCACGGCGGCGCGACCTCGGTCGGCCTCCGCAGCGCCCACGAGCCCGGGTTCGACGCCAAGCTCACCCAGGAGTCCGCCGCCAAACAAGCCATCGCCGCCGAAGCCGCCGGCCGCGTCCAACCCGACAGCGCCATCGGCATCGGCGCCGGTACGACGACCTACGCGCTCGCTAGGCAGTTGCTCCGGGTCGAGAACTTGACGGTTGTCACGAACTCCGCCCGCATCGCCGACGTCTTCCACGGCAACGCCCGCTCCGACCGAACCGTCGTACTGATCGGCGGCATCCGCACCCCATCGGACGCTTTGGTCGGCCCGATCGCGACCGCCGCCCTAGGCTCCCTACACCTAGACCTACTCTTCCTCGGCGCCCACGGCGTAGACGCCGAACACGGCCTCAGCACCCCGAACCTGATGGAAGCCGAAACCAACCGCTCCTTCATCGCCGCCAGCCGCGAAGTCGTAGTAGTAGCCGACCACACCAAGTGGGGCACCGTAGGCCTCAGCACCTTCGCCACCTGGGCCGACCTAGACGTCATAGTCACCGACGGCGGACTGTCAGCTGGCGCCCGCAAAGCCATGCGAGACACAGGCTGCGAACTAGTAATCACCTCCTGACCGGACCCGCATCACCGTCCAACCCCGGTTGGCGAGGCGCTCGCAGGCGTGCCAGTCGCTCACCAAGTGCACTTGGTGGGTGATGGCGGTCCACCCCTCGCTCCGAGCACGCGCGCTCCTACGTCGCGTGCTCCGCTCGTGCGCCCCACCCACCCCTCCCACGCGGCTACCGCCGCTTCCTGTCGAGAACACTTCCGCCGACCGCACATTCGCAACCGCCGCCGCTAAGCCCGCTCCTACGTCGCGTGCACGCGGCTTGCTGAACCGGATGGCGTGGGGACTGCGGCCCGGCATCGACCTGCGGATTCGGGCAATCGCGTTGCGGGGCAAGCGGGTTGATCCTCCCCGCAGGCGGACCGCCCCCACTCATCAACCCCCTGGCATCGGCGAGCTCCACGCTTGGAGCCACTCGAAAACCGCAGTTGATGAGTGGCGCACGTCCGCGCCACGCGCACATTGCGTCCGTTCGATTCAGGGACGGGCGATCCGAATCTCGAGGTCGGCCACCAATGCCGCGGTCAAGTCGGCCAACTGATCTGCCGTCAAGGTGACGCCGCGCAGCGAGCCGACACCTCGGACCGTCGCCAGTGAATTACCCCGCAGGTCGGATCCCCGCAGATCGCAATGATCCAGTTCCAGCCCCGACAATCGGCAGCCGTCGATGACAGCCTTGTCCCACCGACAGCCAACCAGGCTTGTTTCGCTCATCGAGCAGTTCACGAACCCCAGTGCACCGGCCGTCCGCACCGTGTCGAACGTCGCGTAGTCGAGCCTGCAGTCCCCGAAGATCACGTTCTCGCAGGCAACTCCGCTCAGCGACAGCCCGGACAGTTGGCAGCCCCGAAAATGCACCCGATCCAGCTTCCCGCCGTCCACCCTGGCCGACGACAGGTCCACCCCGTCGAACACGCTGCCGGACATCACCACGCCCTCCCAGAGCGCATCCGCCAGGCGCGTCCCGACAAACCTCGATCCGACGATCGTCACGTCCTCGAGTCGCAGCCGCGTCGCATCGATTCCACCGACAGCCGCCTCACGAATCGCTGCACCGGTAAGAGCGTCGACCTCGGTCAAGTCCATCTCGTCGATCACCGGCATCAGAGACCGCGCCTCGCGTACTTCCCGAATCTCCACTGCTCTCCCGAGACATCTGGCGGATCTACTTGTGCCGTGTCCAGTTGTCCCACGAAAGACGGTTGCCCCCACGTACACAACGGTGGGCGTGTCCTAAAGCGGCGCGTCGACCTACGCCACGCCGCGTGCACGCGACGTAGGAGCGGGCGTGCTCGGAGCGAGGGCTAGGCGCGCGCGAGTGTGCCCGCAGCGAGGGGGGATCGCTGCGGGCTGGGTGAGGGCGAGTTAGGAGTGCGCCTTCAGGGTGTATTGCGGGCCGAAGAGTTTTTCGGCTTGTTTGGGGCCGATGTTGCCGTCGGCGGCGGGGGTGCCGGGTTTGCACTTGTCGATTTGGATCTGCCACTTGGTGGCTTCGTTCTTGGTGTCGATGTCGTAGTTGCCGCTGACGGCGAGGGTTCGGCCGCTGACCAGTTTGATGTGGTTCAGGACGAATTGCAGGCGCTTCACACTGTCGGACTGTTTGACGCCGAACTTGAGCTTGTCCAGGAAGACATCGCCGCCGGCGAACGGGTTTCGCTCGGCTGGTTTGCCGGTGTAGACCTGGTCGGGCGGGAAGATGCAGATCTCGTTGGCTGCGGTGCCCTTCTTGGGGGCTTTTTCGTTCGCGCCGATGTTGATCAGGTAGTCGTAGCGGCTGTTGGCTGTGCGGTGGCCCCACATGGCTGCCAGGTGCAGGTGGGGGCCGGTGGCGTTGCCGGAGGAGCCGGACTTGCCGAGCGGGTCGCCGGCTTTGACTTGTTCGCCCTTCTTCACCTGCAACCCGGGCGACAGGTGCTGGTACAGCACGCTGGCCTTCTTGCCGGCGTGCCTGATGCCCAGCAGGACCCAGTTCGAATCTGCGCC
The DNA here is from genome assembly GCF_039529655.1 of Kribbella yunnanensis. Classification (NCBI taxonomy): domain Bacteria; kingdom Bacillati; phylum Actinomycetota; class Actinomycetes; order Propionibacteriales; family Kribbellaceae; genus Kribbella; species Kribbella yunnanensis. Next base: position 362,633 of record NZ_BAAANF010000017.1, read on the forward strand.
CTGGACGCCCGGTTGCGGTTTGTTCGTCACGCCGTCGTTGCAGGCCAGGACGATACCGTCCTGGACCGCGAAGACCGTCGTACCGGTCGCCACCGGGTAGTCGAAGGCGGCGTGCTTACCGCCGCTGGAATAACGCCAACCGGTTCCTACCTTGAGTTTTCCGGCAGGCAAAGGCAGCGCCATCGCCCCCACCCCACTTCCCCCAAATTGTGCTTTCCCCTTAAGGGAAAAGTACGCCTGGAGGCAAGGGCTGCACAGTCCTCGAAGACAGTTCTGCACCTTGGGGCAGGAGGTCAATCAGTTGATTCTCGACGCACCGTCAGAAGGCGTTGCTGCGAGTGCACTGGGGGCCGCGAAACCCTTCTCTGCAAAGGCTTTCTCGATCGCAGACAGTACGGCGTCGGCCTCATCGGAAGCGGTCAGCGCGATGATGCAACCGCCGAAACCACCACCGGTCATCCGGGCGCCGACAGCACCTGCGGCGAGTGCGGTGTCGACGGCGACGTCGAGCTCCGGAACGGTGATCTCGAAGTCGTCGCGCAGCGATGCATGCGACGCGTTGAACAGCGGTCCGACGTCGCGCAGGCGGCCTGCCTTCATCAACGCGATCGCGTCCTCGGTCCGCTTGATCTCAGTCACTACGTGTCGGACGCGGCGACGATCCACCTCGTCATCGAGCTTCGCCAGCGCAGCATCCAGCTCATCAACAGAAACCGAACGCAGAGCCGGTACGCCGAGTTGGGCCGCCGCGCGTTCGCAGCTCTGCCGACGTGCGGCGTACTCACCGTCGGCGTGCCGATGCGGCGCCTTCACGTCGACCACGAGCAGCGTCAGCCCGTCAGCCGAAGGGTCGAACGGGATCTGATCCAACGAGCCGGAGCGGATGTCGAACGCCAGCGCGTGCCCGGCTGTGCAGCACATCGACGCGGTTTGGTCCATCAGGCCGACCGGCGCACCGACGTACTGGTTCTCGGCGCGCTGTGCGAGCCGCGCAACCTCGGCCGGCTCGACCTCGACCTCGGCCAGACCCAGCAAAGCAACAAACGTGGCACACAGCAGTGCCGCCGACGACGACAGGCCCGCGCCGGTCGGGACGTCGGAGTCGAAGAGCAGGTTCGCGCCGCCGATCGGGTAGCCCGACTCGCGCAGGACCCAGACCGCGCCGGCCGGGTACGCCGCCCAGCCGTCGACCGAGTGCGGCGCCAGCTCGTCAATTGCGAACTCGATGACCGCATCGTGCCCGACGGATGACACCGCGATCCGGCCGTCAGCTCGCGCCGAAGCGTGCACCACGACCTCAACCGGCAGGGCGATCGGGAGGACGACACCGTCGTTGTAGTCGGTGTGTTCGCCGATCAGGTTGACTCGTCCGGGAGCACGCCAGGAACCGTCCGGCGCCGTACCGAAGATATCCGCGAAGCTCACGAGCCAGTCACCTTCCGAAGAGTCTCGGCCACGTCTTCCGGACGGGTGTCGCTGATGAAAGCGCCCATCCCGGATTCCGAACCGGCCAGGTACTTGATCTTGTCGGCTGCCCGTCGGATGGACAGCACTTCCAGGTGAAGGTAGCCGAGTTCGCGGTCGATCCGGACCGGGGCCTGGTGCCAGGCGGCGATGTAGGGCAGCGGATCGCCGTACAGGTTGTCGAAACGGTTCAGTACGTCGAGGTAGAGCTGGACGAAGTCGTCGCGCTCACCGATTGAGAGGTCGTCGATCCCGGCCACCTGGCGGTGCGGGTACAGGTGCACCTCGACCGGCCAGCGGGCGGCCTCGGGGACGAACGCCGTCCAGTTGCCGTTCTCGGCGACGACCCGGGTGCCTTCCTTGCGTTCGGCGGCCAGGACGTCGGCGAACAGGTTGCTACCGGCAACTTCCTGGTGCTCGCGGGCGCGGGCCATCAGGGTCCGGATCCGGGGCGGGAGGAACGGGTAGCCGTAGATCTGGCCGTGCGGGTGGCTGAGCGTGACACCGATCTCGCGGCCGCGGTTCTCGAACGGGAAGACGTACTCGATGTCGTCGCGGGCGCTGAGGTCGGCGTTCCGGTCGGCCCAGGCGTCCACCACCAGCCGCGCCTGGCCCTGGGAGAGCTGGGTGAACGAGCTGTTGTGGTCGCTGGTGAAGCACAGCACCTCGGTCCGGCCGGGACCGGCGAACGACGGGAACCGGTTCTCGAAGACGGCCACGTTGTAGTCGTGGTCCGGGATCTCGGTCGGGTTGCCGGGCTTGCTGGCGCAGAGCGGGCACTGGTCCGCCGGCGGCAGGTAGGTGCGGGTGTTGCGGTGCGTCGCGTAGGTGATCACGTCACCGGTCAGCGGGTCGGTCCGCAGGTCGACCTGCGGCTGCGGAGCGGGCAGGCCACGGGTGTCCTCGAGCGGAACCCGGGCCGGCGTGTCGGCCGGGTCGTAGTAGATCAGCTCTCGGCCGTCGGACAGGTGGGTGTCCGTCCGGCGCGCACCACGGGGTGTCTTCACGCTAATCATCGTAAACCAACAAACTCGAACATGCATCGTGGTGCGTCCCACCGGTACGCTGAGGAGATGGACGACCACGCCCAACGCCCGCCCTCTCGACATACGACGAGAGGGCTTTAGGACCTCCCCGACATGAACGAAACGCTCCTCAATATCGTTTTGATCCTGGTCTTCGTGCTGATCGGCGGGGTGTTCGCCGCCGCCGAGATGGCACTGGTCTCCCTGCGCGAGTCGCAGGTGAAGGCACTCGCCCACCGCGGTAAGCGGGGCGAAACGGTGGCCCGGGTGGCCGCCAACCCGAACCGGTTCCTGTCCGCCGTACAGATCGGCGTGACGCTGATGGGCTTCCTGTCCGCCGCCTTCGGTGGCGCGACGCTGGCCGACGCCCTGTCGCCGCACCTGGTGGACCTCGGGCTGCCCGAGGGCGTGGCCGGGACGGTCGCGCTGGTCCTGATCACGGTGCTGATCTCGTATGTGTCGATCGTGATCGGTGAGCTCGCGGCCAAGCGGCTCGCCCTGCAGCGGGCCGAGACGTTCGCGCTCGGCCTCGCTCCGCTGGTGGACCGGATCGCCTCCGGCGCCCGCCCGGTGATCTGGCTGCTCTCGAAGTCCACCGACCTCGTGGTCCGCGCGCTCGGCGGTGATCCCAACGCGAACCGCGAGGTGATGACCGACGAGGAGCTGCGCGATGTCATCTCCGCGCACGAGTCGCTCGGTGAGGAGGAGCGGCGGATCGTCGACGACGTGTTCGAGGCGGGCAGCCGGCAACTGCGCGAGCTGATGCTGCCCCGGACCGAGGTCGACTTCGTGGATGCGGAGATGCCGGCGTACAAGGCGGTCAAGTTCGCCGCCGAGCGCCCGCACTCGCGGTACCCGGTGATGAACGGTTCGGCCGACGACATCGTCGGGTTCGTGCACGTCCGGGACCTGTTCGACCCGGCGGTGGCGTCGCGTTCGGTCCGGGTCGGCGACCTGGCGCGTGAGGTGCTGATGCTGCCGGACACCGCCAAGCTGCTGCCGACGCTGACCGAGATGCGTCGCCGCAGCACTCACCTCGCGATCGTCCTCGACGAGTACGGCGGTACGGCGGGCATCGTCACGCTCGAGGACCTCGTCGAGGAGTTGATCGGCGATATCAAGGACGAGTACGACGAGGAGTCCACCGAGACCACGCGGTTCCGCAGCGGCGACATGGAGGTCGACGGGTTGTTGAACCTGGACGACTTCGCGGACGAAACCGGCCTCGAATTGCCTGACGGGCCGTATGAGACGGTCGGCGGATTCCTCGCTGCCCAGCTCGGCAAGGTGCCCGCGGTCGGCGAGGAGGCCCAGGTCGACCACCACACACTGACCGTGACCGAGATGGACGGTCGCCGAGTCGCGCGGGTCCGCGTGCACCGGGTCAGACCGGCAGGGGAGCAACCGGTTCCGGACGAGGCGTCAGCGCCCGTCGCCGACTGAGGATTACGGCGCCACCGACGACGTACCCGAGACCCTGGAAGACCAGGAGCGGGATGATGCCGACCACCTCGCCGAGCAGGCCGGCGGCGGCGATACCGAGCAGGACGGTCACACCTTCGGCGGCCATGATGGCGCCGAAGATGCGGCCGCGGGTGCCGTCGGTGGTCAGGCGTTGGAGCGTGGTCATCATGCCGGCGATCGCGAAGGCGCCGGGCAGGCCGACGACGATCATGCAGGCGAAGGCCGGGATCAGGCTGTCCCAGAAGAGTGGGTAGCAGAACAGGGTGAGGTCGATCAGGCCGAAGAGGAGCGCGCCCACTCCCCACATAGTTGCTGCAGGCAACCGTGAGCCGACGGCGGCGGCGACCAGACCGCCGACGATGCCGCCGATTGCTTGTGAGGACACGATCAGGCCGTAGGCCTTGCCATCGCCGCCGAGCTCGGTGGAGACGAAGGGTGCGAAGAGGGTGCTCATCACGCCTTCGCCGAGCCCGGTCACCAGGCAGAACACGAACAGCAGCCGCATGCCGGATCCGCGGACGCAGAGCTTCAAGCCCTCGGTCCACTCCGCCTTCAGTCGGCGGATTGCGCCACCGGCGGCCTCGGCGATCTCGCGGATGCGTTCGGTCCGGTGTCGTACGGCCGAGAGCAGGGCGATCGCGAGTAGGAACGTGACTGCGTCGGCGATCGCGAGCAGTGTCAGACCGCCGGTCGCGGCGAGGACACCGCCGATCGCGGCGCCGATCAACCGGGCCAGGTCGTGGATCTGACTGTTCAACGCGTTGGCGGTGACGAGTTGTTTGGAGTCGACGAGAACCGGGATCAGTGACTGCTCGGCCGGTTGGAAGAACTGTTGCAAACACGCTTGGGCGAGCACTACGCCGTACACGATCCAGATGGTGCCGGCGCCGCGAACCGCTAGCAGGGGAAGGAGAACCGCGGCGTTGAGGAGGTTCGCCACGATCATCGTTTTGCGCTGATCCCAGCGGTCGACGAAGACGCCGGCGAGCGAGCCGAGCAGGACAGTCGGAGCGAACGACGCCAGGAGCAGACCGCCGGAGGCGAGGGTTGATCCGGTCAGCACGTAGATCTGGAAGGCGAGGCCGGTGCGGAGGAGCCAGTCGCCGGTCATGGAGATCAGGCCGGCGCTGAGCACCAACCGGTAGTCGCGCTGCCGCGCGAGGACGCCCCACAGGTCCTTCATTCCGTCTCCTCCGGGTCCACGGTGACGATCTGGGTGATGGAGACGTAGCGGCTGCCGACCGGGCGGGTCGACTGGTCGTCGATCGGGCGCTCCTCGACGTACCGCTCGACGAGGCTGTTGATCTGCTGGACGAGCTCAGCCAATTCGTCGCCGGTCAGGTAGATACCGCTGCGGCCGATCCCGGCGTGGTCGCGCCAAATCGGCTCCTCGTCGTTGCGTTGCTGCTGCCACTGAGCCAGCGACTCCAACGCCCGCTCAGCCAACAACTGCTCCAGTACGTCGGCCGCCGCCGCCCCCTCTGGTGTTCGGGCAGCATCCCGCCACGACTGCGAAGTCGACACCAACCGCCACGGCCGCTCGCGGTTGTCCTTCCCCGGCGCCGGTTCCACGAAGTCGTATTTCGCCAACTGCCGCAGATGATGCGAAGCCAGCGCGTGGCTGATCCCCAACCGCCGAGCCGCATCAGCCGCCGTCATCGGCCCTTCCCGCCCCAGCAAGCTCTGCAGATCCAGCCGCACCGGATGAGCCATCGCCCGAATAGCCAACGGATCATCCAGCAACCGAGTCCGCTTCTCCAAAGACATGCTTGGAATATCCGCCGTACCCGACCCTCATGTCAAGCCATTGCTTGGAATCCCCCACCCAAAGATGGGTCGCCTGCTCTTTGTGCACGGAAGCCAACTTTGTGTACCCACCGACCACTTCTGAGGCCTCGGAGTGGTTGGTGGGTTCTCAAAGTCGTGCTGCGTGGTTGAGGAGTGCCCAAAGGTGGGTCGGCTGCTCTTTGGGCGCGAGGTGCAACTTTGTGTATCCACCGACCACTTCTGAGGCCTCGGAGTGGTTGGTGGGTTCTCAAAGTTGAGCTGCGTGCACAAAGAGCAGCGGGGTGGTTGGGGAGCGGAGGGCTGCTCTTTGGGGGGAAGGAGGGGTGCGCTAGGCCCGCCTGGCGGTGGCTGGGCTGCGATTCAGCCGGTGTGGTCTCGGATCCATTCGAGGGCTGGTTCGGACTGGGTGAGGATCGTGGTGTGGTCGAGGTGGGGGTGGAGGTCGAGGGTGGGGAGGGCCAGGCGGCTGGCTAGCCAGCGGCTGTTGGCGGGCGGGACGACTACGTCGTCTAGGCCGTGACACAGCAGGACGGGACCGTCGACTGCGGTGAGGATGAATTCGGCGGGGAGGGTGCTGGCGAAGGTGACTACGGCTTCGACGCGGTCGCCGAGGAGGGCGGCGGTGCGGAGGGCCAAGGCGCCGCCTTCGGCGTGGCCCATCAGGGCGAAGCCTTCTACGCAGGCTGCGTCGACGACCGCGGCCAGGTCGGCGGCGGTGGTGGACGACGTGAGGTCGCAGGAGATCCAGCGGATGCCGAGCCACTCGCCGGCCTCGTAGAGGTCGTCGGTCGGGACGCCGAGCGTGACGACGGCCAGGCGGCCGTCGTCGCAGGGCGCGCTGTCGTAGACGTGCAGCGCGCGGCCGTCCGTCAGCCGGAGGTCGGTCTCGAACATGTCACTCACCTTAAGAAGAGGAAGCTGCCCAGGTGAGCGATACGTCGAAGCCGACCCTTTCGGCTCGACAGGTTGTCCCTAACTAACCAAGCGCGTGTGGTTCGCCTCATTCGCGAGCGCCGGGTCGAGGGCGCCGAGGGCCAGCCAGGTCGCGCCGCTCACACCGTCACGGGCAGTGAGGATCTCTCCGGAAAACTGCTCGTGAAAGGTCTCCCGGAGCAGGCGGCCGACCGGAGATTGTTCACCGGCGACACTGCCCGCGAGGATCAACGGGGTCGTGTCCTTCGTTGTCCTGATCCGGCCGACCGTCTCAATGAGCAGGTCGGCTGCGCGTTTCACCAAGGCGTGCGCGGTCTTGTCGCCTTGCTCGTACGACGAGACCACCGTGCGGGCCAGTTCGGCCATCAGTACCGGTGGACGGTTGTTCACCACCCGAATCACGTCGTTACGCACGATTTCGTACCCATCACGCTGCGCAAAGATCGCCGAATCGTGGCCCGGCAGCAAAGCCTGCAGGACCGATTCGCCGAGCAGCCCGAGTGGCTCCTCCAGATCGAACGCGAGCAGCACACTGCGAACGGCTTCGCGGCCCAGCCAGAAGCCGGAACCCTCGTCGCCGAGCAGCCAGCCGTGCCCGCCGGCGGTCCGGACCAGTCGGTGGTCCACGACGAGCCCGGCATTGCTTCCCGTGCCCGAAATCAGCACGTGTCCGTCCGGTTCCGGCGTACCGGATGCGAAAGCGACCTCCAGATCGCCGATGAACTGGGCCTCGGTGGCCAGCCCGGCACCGGACCAGGCCGCGTCGAACTGGGCCTTCACCTCCGGTACGGCGAGGGCCGAGCCGCCCGCGGCCCCGATCACGGCGGCCCCGACGCGGGCCGGGTCGAGCCCGGTCAGGGCGGTGTGAAGGGCCTGTCCGAAGTTGGCCGCGGCCGTCGTCGGGTGGCTGGTGGGGTTTCCGCCGGCAGCGGCCCCTCGGCCGACTACGTTGCCCTCAGAGTCGGCGATCACGATCCGGGTCGAGGTGCCACCGAGGTCACCGCCCAGGACCAGTGTCGAGGCTGGCATCAAGACCACTGAGTCCGCAGGTTCCGGCAGCGGGCGTTCAACCGACATACGCAATGCTCCAAACTGCTCGAAAGAGGCCTCAATGAACATCCATGGACAAGGTCACACAACGGTCCCGATCTGGGGGTCGTAGCGAGATGAGCCTTGACTTTAGCTGCCACTTGAGAAAAGTTCTGTCCAGCAAACCGCAAACTTGCGCAGTTGTCGGCATCAAGAGTGTCGCGATGAACAGATTGTTGAGGGGTGGGCCGGAAGATGGCCAGCAGTGACCAGGGCGGACCAGGGGAGAGCACCGCAGTGAGCGCGCAGAGTTTTGTTCACGCGCTGACTCCGATCCTCGCCGCCGTGACCGAGCAGATCGACGGCCCGATCCAGCAGGCGGCCGAACTGTTCGTCACCTCATTGCGCGCGAACGGCGTCATCCAGGCCTTCGGCTCCGGACACTCCGAAGCACTCGCGATGGAGATCGCCGGCCGCGCCGGCGGACTGATCGCCACGAACCGGATCGCGCTGCGCGACCTCGTCCTGCTCGGCGGCGAACCGGCCGAGCTGCTGCGCAGCGCCGAGCTCGAGCGCGACCCGTCGTACAGCCGCAAGCTCTACGAACTGTCCGCCGCCCGCGAAGGCGACGTGTTCGTCATCGCCTCCAACTCCGGCGTGAACGGCTCGATCGTCGAACTCGCCAACGTGGTCAAGGAAAACGGCCACCCGCTGATCGCGATCACCTCGCTGCAGCACACCGCCGGAGTGGACTCGCGCCACCCGTCCGGCAAGAAACTCATCGACTTCGCGGACGTCGTCCTGGACAACCAGGCTCCGTACGGCGACTCCGTGCTGGACCTGCCCGGGGGTGGCAAGGTCTGTGCCGTGTCTTCGATCACGGCGGCGCTGATCGCGCAAATGCTGGTCGCAGAGGTTCTGCGCCGGCTCACGGCGGCGGGTGAGACCCCTCCGGTCTACCTGTCCGCAAACATCCCGGGCGGCGACGAGCACAACAACGCCCTCGAAGCACAGTACGCCGGCCGGATCCGGCGTACTGCCTGAAACACTCTCGGAAGGCGGGACCCATGACCACTCCCAACCCTCTGTCGCGGCGGCTGTTCCTGCAGCGCGCGGCGGTCGGCACCCTGCTGGCCACTGGCGGCAGCACGCTGCTGGCAGCATGTGCCAGCGGTGGTGGCGACGAAAACACTGGCGGCGGCGGCGCCAGCAAGACGGCGGAGAACCCCTTCGGCGTCAAGGCCGAGGACCCGCTCGACGTCGTCATCTTCAAGGGCGGCTACGGCGACGACTACGCGAAGTTCCACGAGTCGCTGTACAAGGAGAAGTTCGCCGCTTCGGCGATCAAGCACACCGGCACCACCGAGATCACCCCGCAGCTGCAGCCGCGCTTCAACGGCGGCAACCCGCCGGACGTGATCGACAACTCCGGCGCCAAGCTGCTGCCGGTCTCGACGCTGGCCAGCACCAACCAGCTCGCCGACCTGACCCCGCTGTTCGACGCGGCGTCGATCGACGACCCGAACATCAAGGTCAAGGACTCCGTCGAGCCGATCACCCTCGAGGCGGCCGAGCTCAACGGCAAGCCGCTGATCCTGAACTACGTCCTGACGGTCTACGGCCTCTGGTACAACAAGGCGCTGTTCGAGAAGAACGGCTGGCAGCCGGCCAAGACCTGGGCCGAGTTCCTCACCCTGTGCGACACGATCCAGAAGGCCGGCATCGCGCCGCTGGCCCACCAGGGCAAGTACCCGTACTACATCGGTCAGGTCCTGCTGGACATGGCCGTCAAGCACGGTGGTGTCGAGGTCATCAAGGCCATCGACAGCCTGCAGCCGAACGCCTGGATGCACCCGTCGATCAAGGCCGCGGCCGAGGCGCTGCTCGAGCTGAAGAAGAAGGGCTACATCCTCAAGGGCACCGAGGGCCTGGACCACATCCAGTCCCAGACGGCCTGGAACCAGGGCAAGGCGGCCTTCATCCCGTCCGGTTCGTGGCTCGAGAACGAGCAGAAGCCGGTCGCGCCGAAGGACTTCCTCACCACGGTCACCTACACGCCGCTGCTCGACGGCGCCAAGCTCCCGGTCGACTGCACCGAGATCGCGGCCGGTGAGGGCTTCATCGTGCCGGAGAAGGCGAAGAACCGGGCCGGTGGCCTGGAGTACCTGCGCCTGATGCTGTCGAAGAAGGGCGCCGGCAAGTTCACCGAGCTGACCGGTTCGCCGACCGTCGTCAAGGGCGCCGCCGAGGGCCTGAAGCTGTCCCCGGGCGCCGAGTCGTCCAGCGCGCTGATCAAGTCCGGTGGCGAGAACAACTGGTCGACGTACTTCGCGACCTGGTACGCGCCGATGAACGACCCGCTGTACGCGATCGTCGGCGAGCTGGTGGCCGACCGGATCACGTCCGACGAGTTCCAGAAGCGGGCCCAGAAGCTGGCCGACGACACGGCCAAGGACCCGAAGACCGTCAAGCGCACCCGGAGCTGATGCTCCACCCCCGCCAGATGCTGGCGTGAGCCACTGGGGCATCCTCAAGGTTGAGGATGCCCCATCGGCTCGTAATCCCCTAGGAGAAAGATGCGGCACGGCAGCTACCGCTTCGTCGCGAGTTTCCTCGCGATCCCGCTCGCGTTGTACCTGATCTTCGTGATCTCGCCCTTCGGGCAGGCCTTCTACTACTCGTTGACGAACTGGACGGGCATCTCCCCGAAGTTCGACTTCGTCGGCCTGGACAACTTCAAGACCCTCGCGCACGACGCGACCTTCCGCACCGCGCTCGGTCACAACATCATCCTGCTGATCCTGATCCCGGTGATCGTGATCTTCCTGGCCCTGCTGTTCGCCTACCTGCTGAACGTCGGCGGCCGGTCGAACAGCGCCGGCGTCCAGGGTGTCCGCGGCAACGGCTTCTACAAGCTGGCGTTCTTCCTGCCGCAGGTGCTGTCGGTCCCGGTCATCGCGGTGATCTGGTCGGTGGTGATGACGTCTACCGACAACGGCCTGGCCAACACCGTCACCAAGAAGCTCGGACTCGGTACGTCGCAGTACCTGGCCAGCCCGGACATCGCCCTGTACTGCGTGATGTGGGTACTGATCTGGGGCAGCGTCGGGTTCTACCTGGTGATGTTCAACGCCGCCATGTCGGGCATCCCGAAGGACATCTTCGAGGCCGCGATCATCGACGGCGCGACCCGGTTCACGACGTTCTTCCGGATCACGCTGCCGCTGCTGTGGGACACCATCCAGACCGCCTGGGTCTACCTGGCCATCCTGGCCCTGGACGCCTACGCGCTGGTCGCCGTGATGACCGCCGGCCCGGGCGGGCCGGACAACTCCACCCAGGTGATGGCACTGCAGATCGCCGACAACGGCTTCAAGTTCGGCCGCTCCGGCTACGCCTCGGCGATGGGCGTCGTGCTGTTCTTCCTGACCTTGCTGATCGCCGCCGTCATGCTCCGGGCCACGCGCCGCGAGCGGATCGAATACTGAGGGCCGTCTCATGACTGTGAACATCGACGTCAAGGGCGAGACCGCCGACGCACCCGCACCGATCCAGCCGGCCGGACCCAAGGACCGCTCCTTCAGCCCCGTGAACGTGTTCTCGCACACGGTGCTGATCGGCTGGAGCGTCCTGGTCGTGGTCCCGTTCGTCTGGTCGCTGATCGCCTCGCTGAAGAGCACCGGCGAGATCTTCGGCGACAGCCCGTGGGCACTACCCAAGAAGCTGCTCTGGGGCAACTTCTCCAAGGCCTGGGAGAAGGGCGTCGGCGACTACCTCGGCAACAGCATCGTGGTCGTCGTCTTCGGCGTCCTCGGCACCATGCTGTTCGGCTCGATGGTGGCCTACGTCCTGGCCCGCTACGAGTTCCCCGGCAACCGCTTCATCTACTACCTGTTCGCGGCCGGGATGATGTTCCCGACGTTCCTCGCGATCGTCCCGCTGTTCTTCGTCGTCCAGAACTTCGGCATGATCTCGACGTACCAGGGCCTGATCCTGGTCTACATCGCGTACTCACTCCCGTTCACCGTGTTCTTCATGCACGCCTTCTTCCGAACGTTGCCCACCTCGATCGCCGAGGCCGCCCTGGTCGACGGCGCCGGCCACGCGACCACGTTCTTCCGCGTGATGCTCCCGATGGCCAAGCCCGGCCTGATCAGCGTCGGCATCTTCAACGTGCTCGGCCAGTGGAACCAGTTCGTGCTCCCGTCCTTCCTGTCCCCGGAGAAGCCGGTCCTGTCCCAGGGCATCGCCACCCTCCTGGGCAGCCAGCGCTACGAGAACGACTGGGGCACGCTGTTCGCAGCCCTGACCATCGCCATGGTCCCGGTCGTAGTCGTCTACCTGATCTTCTACCGCCAGGTCCAGGCCGGCCTGACCGGAGCGACCCTGAAGTAAGTACTCTGCCTGGATGCTGAAGCGGCGGACAGTTTTGCAAGGAGCGCTCGCCGGCGCCGTGCTGAGCGGATGCTCGACGGGTACGCCGGAGAGCGCTCCTACTGTTGATCCCGGGGCGTTGCCGCTTGAGGTGGTGGCGGGGGCTGAGTACGGCGGGTTTGCGGCGGCGGCTTATCGGAAGAAGTATCCGAATGCGACCGTGACGTCGGTGGTGGAGCCGTTGTTGCGGGACAAGGTGCTGACGCGGTTCCAGGCTGGTGGACCGCCGGACGTCGTACTGAATGTTGGTGACAAGGCACTGGAGCTGCCGCGGTTGGTGGCGCAGGGGCAGGTGGCGGATCTGCGGAGCGTGCTGGATGCGCCGGCTTGGGACAACGCGAAGGCTAAGGTCTCGGACGGGATTCTGCCGGGGATGCTGGAGTCCGGGCAGTACGACGGGACGCAGCGGACGATCAACTATGTCGCGACGGTGTACGGGCTCTGGTATTCGTCCGGTCTCTTTCAGCGGCGTGGTTGGGATGTGCCGCGGACGTGGCCGGAGTTGCTTGCCCTCGGCACCGAAATGAAGGGCGCCGGGCTGCCGGCATTCGTGTATCCCGGCAATCATCCGTACTACGTTCTCGAGTTGATCCTCACGTTGGCGGCGAAGACCGGCGGGCATGACGTGGTGAAGCGGATCGACAACCTGGAGGACGGCGCTTGGCGTGACTCCAGTGTCGTCCGGGCGATCTCTGCGGTTGGTGAGCTGGTGAAGCGGGGGCTGATGGCTCCGGGTAGTGCGAAGTTCGACCACATCGCCGCCCAGAAACGCTTCCTGGCAAGCAAAGCGGGGATGCTCCCGTGCGGGAACTGGCTCGAGAACGAGATGAAGACCTCGATCCCGGCCAACTTCGCGCTGACGATGTTCGCCGTACCGCCGCTGGACGGCTCACCAGCGCTTCCCCGCGGACTCCACGTCGCCGCGACCGCGCCGTACCTGGTGAGTGCGAAGGCCAAGAACAAGGCCGGTGGGCTGGAGTTCCTGCGCGCCGCGCTGTCGCGGGATGTCGCCGCGCAGGTGACGACGGAGGCCAATCAGCTCACAATCGTGCGTGGTGCGGCGGACGGACTGGAGATTGGTACGGCGTTGCGTTCCGCCCGCGATCTCCTCGGGGCGGCGGGGGATCAGGCGATCACGTGGTACTTCGACAGTTGGTACCCGGCGTTCGCGACCGCCGCAGCTGAGGCGACTGGCGAGTTCCTGGCCGGCGGCGTACCGGTGTCGGACTGGAGCGGGAAGATCCAGGTCGCGGCGGACGATCTGAAGAAGGACAAGGCAGTCACGAAGTATCACCGAGCGTGAATAGGTTAGGTTAGGGCAACCTAATCGAATCACTCCCTGTGAGGTTCCGATGCGCTTGCTGCGCCCGCTCGTGCTGCTCCTCGTTCCCCTGCTCGTCCTGACCGCCTGCGGTGCCGAAACCAAGGAACGCGCGGCGGCCGGCGGCGGCCAGACGCAGGGTGGTGCGGAGGCGGGGGCGTACCCCGTCACGATCAAGAACAAGTACGGCAACGCCGTGATCAAGGAGACGCCGAAGCGCGTCGTCGCGGTCGGTCTGGTCGAGCAGGACGCGCTGCTCGCGCTCGGCGTCGTACCGGTCGGGACCACCGAGTGGTTCGGCGAGAAGCCGGGCGCGATCTTCCCGTGGGCGAAGGACAAGCTGGGCTCGGCCACGGTGCCGACCGTGCTGAGCGACAAGGACGGCATCCAGTTCGAGAAGATCGCCGGGCTGGCGCCGGACCTGATCATCGGTCTGTACTCCGGGATGACGGCCGCCGACTACAAGAAGCTCGAGGCGATCGCCCCGACCGTGGCCCAGCCGGCTGACGGCAGCGCGGACTACAGCGTCACCTGGCAGACCGTCACCAAGACCGTCGGGCAGGCCGTCGGCAAGCCGAAGGCGGCCGCCGTGCTGGTGGCCGAGGTCGAGAGGAAGTTCGCCGACGCGCGCGCCGCGCACCCCGAGTTCCAGGGCAAGACCGGGCTGATGGCGTCGCCGTACGAGGGCTATTTCGTCTACGGACCGCAGGACCCGCGGGAGAAGCTGCTCACCGACCTCGGCTTCGTGCTGCCGGCCAACCTGGAGAAGGTCATCGGCGACAAGTTCGGTGCCAACATCAGCGCCGAGAAGATCGGCCTCCTCGACCAGCAGTTGCTGGTCTGGTTCCCGGAGAAGAACGGCACCGCCAAGCTCAAGGCCGACCCGCTCTACAAGAGCATGAAGGTCCGCACCGAGGGCCGCGACGTCTTCATCGAGGAAGACAACAACAGCGAGCTGTACGGCGCCACCAGCTTCGTCTCCGTCCTCAGCCTCTCAATCGTCCTCGACCAACTCGTCCCCAAGCTCTCCGCCGCCGTAGACGGCAACCCGGCCACCAACGCCTGATCGTCCATCACCCGGGGGTTATGACTGCTGAAGGTGACCCGGTGTGAAGGAGGACCGGGGCGCTGGCAGAATCGGGGGTATGTCCCTCGCTGCCCCTGACCCCTCCGCGGCCGGAACCGAGCGGCGCCCCCGGGTGCTGTCCGGGATCCAGCCGACGGCGGACTCCTTCCACTTCGGCAACTACCTCGGGGCGGTGCGGCAGTGGGTGGCGCTGCAGGACGACCACGAGGCGTTCTACTGCGTGGTCGATCTGCATGCGATCACGGTGGAGTACGAGCCGAAGGCATTGCGGGAGCGGACGCGGCGGTCGGTGGCTCAGCTGCTGGCGGCGGGGATTGATCCGGAGCGGTCGACGCTGTTCGTGCAGTCGCATGTGCCTGAGCACGCGCAGTTGGGGTGGGTGCTGGGGTGTATCACCGGGTTCGGCGAGGCCAGCCGGATGACGCAGTTCAAGGACAAGTCCGCCAAGGGTGGCGCGGACCGGGCCACGGTTGGGCTCTTCACCTACCCGATCCTGCAGGCCGCGGACATCCTGATCTACCAGGCCGATCGGGTCCCGGTCGGTGAGGACCAGCGCCAGCACCTGGAGCTGACCCGCGACCTGGCCGGGCGGTTCAACCACCGGTTCGGCAAGACCTTCCGGCTCCCCGAGCCGTACATCGTCAAGGAAACGGCGAAGATCGCCGACCTGCAGGACCCGACCGCGAAGATGAGCAAGTCGAGCTCGTCCCCGGCCGGCATCATCGACCTGCTCGACGATCCCAAGGTGAGCGCGAAGAAGATCCGCTCCGCGGTCACCGACTCCGGCCGCGACGTGATCTTCGACCCGGAGAACAAGGCCGGCGTGGCCAATCTGCTGACCATCTATTCGGCGCTGACCGGTAAGAAGATCAGCGAGCTCGAGGACGAGTACGCCGGCCGTGGCTACGGCGACTTCAAGAAGGACCTGGCCGAGATCGTGGTCGACTTCGTCACGCCGTTCCGCGAGCAGACGCTGGCGTACCTGGACGACAAGGCCCAGCTGGACTCGATCCTGGCGGCCGGGGCCGAGCGGGCTCGCGAGGTCACCGAGCGGACGCTGACCCGGGTGTACGACCGGCTCGGCTTCGTCCCCGGGGCAGGCAAGTAGTGGCGACGATCGGGGTTGCGATCCCGATCGCGGAACCGTACGGCTCGGAACTGCAGAAGTTCCGGGCCGAGTTCGGCGACCCGATGGCCGCCTCGATCCCGACTCACGTGACGCTGCTGCCGCCGACCGAGATCGACGACGCGGACCTGGCGACGATCGACGAGCACCTGCTCGCGGTGGCCGCCCGGTTCCCGAGCTTCCGGATCCGGCTCCGCGGTACGGCGACCTTCCGGCCGATCTCGCCGGTGGTCTTCGTACCGCTGGCCGAGGGCATCTCGTCGTGCGAGGTCCTGCAGTCGCAGGTCCGGTCCGGTCCGCTGGCGGTCGATCTGCGGTTCCCGTACCACCCGCATGTCACGGTCGCTCACGACCTCGAGAAGGACGCGCTCGACCGCGCGTACGACACGCTGTCGGAGTACGACTGCGCCTTCGACGTAGCCGCCTTCGACCGCTACGAACACGGCTCGGACGGCGTGTGGCGCCCGCAGCGCTCGTTCCCGCTGACAGGCTGAGTCTCCTTCCTCTGGGTACAGGAGTTTCATGAAGATCAAGGCTGTCTGGGCGCGGTTCGCACGCACCCAGATCTGGCGGGCGTGGCAACGGTACGGCGATCGCCGGGGTAACCGGTTGGCCGGGGCAACGAGTTTCTTCGGCTTCCTGTCGTTGTTCCCGCTGATCGTGCTGGCCGCGGCCGTCACCGGCCCACTGCTCGGCAACGACGCGGTGCGCGACCTGAAGAAGGCTCTGCAGACGAACCTGCCGGGGATCGGCGACAAGATCGACATCGACGCGCTGATCGCCAACGCGGGCACGATCGGACTGATCTCCGGGGTCTCGCTACTCTTCACCGGACTCGGCTGGATCGACTCGCTGCGTGCCTCGATCCGCTCGATGCACGAGCTCGACGACCAGCCCGGTAACGCGATCCAGCTCAAGCTCGCGGATCTCGGTGCGCTGATCGGTCTCGGCGTGATCGGCGCCGTCGGCACCGGCGCGTCGTCGATCCTGACCGGGTTGTCGGAGCGGATCGTCGACGCCACCGACCTGGACGGGACCTGGCTGGCGAACTGGGGTCTGGACGCGATCAGCGTCGTACTCGGCATCGCCGCCGGCGCGCTCCTGTTCCTCTACCTGCAGACCGCGCTCCCGCGGATCATCCTGCCCCGCAAGGTGATGCTGATCGCCGCGCTGGCCGGCGGCATCCTGTTCTACCTCTCCCAGAAGCTCGGCGGGGCGTACGTGACCCACGTGCTCGGAGCCAACGCGGCGTACGGCGCCTTGGCCCTCCCGCTGGCGCTGCTCGTGTGGATCTACCTGATGACCCGCGTCATCATGCTGATCGCCGCCTGGACGAAGGAGGCCGGTCTCGACGCGATCGCCCGCGAGACCGACGACGCTGCCCGCCTCCGCATCGCCGAGACGCCGCTCCCCGCCTTCGAGGAACCGCTCCTGCTAGGCCCACCCGGCAAGCGCTACAAGGTAGTCCCGATCCCGCAGAAGAAGGCCGACACAGTTGCGGTCGCGGCAGGCGCCGTACTGGGCATGGCTGCTACCACCATCGCCCTCCAGCTTGTGAAGGCTGCCCGCTCAGTACGTCGTTAGTGGCGGCGCCGGCGCGGTCGTTTCAGGAACAGGCCGAGGAGCAGGACCGGGGGTGCGGCCCAGAACCACACCGGCGTGCTCACGAAGAACGAATTCACGGTGCGGATCTGTTTGTCCGCCGTACGGCGGCTGGGTGGGATCGGACCGGCCGCTTGCGGCTTACCGTCGGACGGGCCGGTGGCTTCCTTCGGGGGCGCGACGGGCTTGACCAGGGAGCCGACCGGGCTGAGCTTGTCGTAGTTCCGGAAGGTCCAGGTGAGCAGGGTGCTCGCGTCCTCGGTGATGCCGTGCGGGGCGTTCAGCATCGTCACAACCAGGGTGTGACCATCCCGCCGGGCCGCGCCGACGAACGTGTTCCGCGCGAGCGTGGTGTAACCGGTCTTGACGCCGAGAGCGCCGTCGTACTTGAAGAGCAGTTTGTTCTGGTTCGCGACCTGGTAGGTGCCCTTGGTGGTCAGCGGGAAGTTCGTGAACTTCGTCGAGGCGTACTTCGCGAAGTCCGGCCGGCCGAGTCCCGCCTGCGCGAACAGCGCGAGGTCGTAGGCGCTGGAGACCTGCCCGTCCGCGTCGAGCCCGGTCGGGTCCGTCACGTGCGTGTCGAGGGCGCCGAGTTCCTTGGCCTTCGCGTTCATCCGCTGGATGGTCCCCGCCGTACCGCCGTCGTCGTGCTCGCAGAGCGCGTGTACGGCGTCGTTTCCGGAGGCCAGGAACATCCCCTGGAAGAGCAGATCGACCGAGTACCGCAGTCCGGGCGAGACCCCGACCTTGCTGCCGACGATGTTCGCGTCGGCGTCCGTCCCGGTCACCTGATCGGTCTTCTTCAGCCGCGGCAGCAGTACCAGCGCGGTCAGCGTCTTGAGCGTGCTGGCAGGCCGCATCTTCGCGTGCGGCGCCTTCGCGAGCAGCACCTGACCGGTGTCGATGTCAGCGACGACGTACGCCGCCGCCTGCACGGTCGGTGGAGTCGGGCCGGCGGTGACCACGGCCGGCTTCGCCGTCATCAGCTCGCCGCCGACCGGCCCTTGCCCGACGGCGGTGGCTGCCAACGGCTGCGCGACCACCAGGGCGGTGGTCGCGCAGGCCGTCAGAAGCAATCGCATCGGCGGCAGCCTAGTTGCCCGATGGGGCAGGCGCCATGTCGGCCCGGTCAGGCCCGGTACGCCGTCCACATGTTGCTGATCCGGGTGCTCTGCCCCGGGGTGAACTGGTTGTAGCAGGAGTCGTACGAGTAGTCCATGTAGTTGTGGATCGGGTCCAGCCCCGGCAGCGAGCAGGAGTTCCGTCCGGTCGGGCACCCGCTCGACGCGCTGCCCTGGGCAGGCGTGTCACTGACCGAGTCGTTCGTGCTCGTGCACCCACCCTGGAACGTGTGGTAGAGCCCGAACCAGTGCCCGGCCTCGTGCGTCGCGGTCTTGCCGAGGTTGAAGTTCGTCGACGAACCACCCGGCAGCGAGCTGTACTGCACGCGGATGCCGTCGATACTCGGGTTGTTCGCGTAGTCCCACGGGAAGGTCGCGATCCCGAGGTACGAGAAGTTGACCAGCCAGATGTTCAGCGCGTTCTTGCCACCCTTACGGGTCTGCGACCGGTACGTCGTACTCTGACCGTCGGTGTGCCACGTGCTGTTGTTGTACCGGTACGTCCCAGCCAGCGTGAACGTGAACCCGGTGTTCGCAGCAGAGCTCGACTCACCACCAGCGAAGTCCTGGTTCAGCTCGGCGATCTGCTGGCTGATCTGCGTCGCGGTGACGTCCCCAGCGCCACTGCTGGACCGCATCACGTGCACGTAAACCGGCACATTGGCCGCCGCAAGCGCACCGGCCTTGGGCGCCAACCCACGAGCAGCCTTGGCCTTCACCAGCGCCGCAGTCTTGGCCTCGATCGACTGCTGCTCCTTGAGCGACAGTTCCCGGTGGTCCTTCCCGAACCCACCACGAGCAGCCGGCCCCTCAGCCGGCGTCAAACACGGGTTGGCAGTCCGATCAACCGGCAGCTGCGCGGTCGCCGTACCACCAAGCGGACTGAAAGCAAGCGCCCCACCGGCCAGCAAAACGGCCAGAGCGCGGGGACGAGTGACGAAAGAGCGCATAAAGCGTCCTCCAGAACCGGGCCGCTGGGCGGTGCGGCCGAATCCCCCGATTTTCCGCACCACCCCGCACACTGCCAACCAATTCCCTGACCCCCCAGTGCCAAGGCACCACCAGGCCGAGTGTCCGTCCTCGCATTGACATCCACGCCCGACCTTGAGTCAATGGATCGTCGGTAGACCATTGGATTGAGGAGCCGCCGTGACCGGACGACTGGGTGTGCAGGAGCTTCGGGATCTGGTGGGGACCGGGGAAGTGGACACGGTTCTGGTGGCTATCACCGATATGCAGGGGCGGTTGCAGGGGAAGCGGTGTGGGGCGCGGTACTTCGTGGAGGAGGTACTGCGGCACGGGACCGAGGGGTGTAACTACCTGCTGGCGGTTGATGTCGACATGAACACTGTCGACGGGTATGCGATGTCTTCGTGGGCCAGTGGGTACGGCGATCTGGTGATGGCGCCGGATCTGGACACGTTGAGGCTGGTGCCGTGGCTGGAGGGGACGGCCATGGTGCTTTGTGATGTGGAGTGGCTGGATGGGACGCCGGTGGTTGCTTCGCCGCGGCAGGTGTTGCGGAAGCAGTTGGAGCGGTTGGCGGCGCGGGGGATGGAGGCGTACGTCGGCACGGAGCTGGAGTTCATCGTCTTCGACGACACGTTCGAGGGGGCGTGGGACAAGCGGTACCAGGACCTGACGCCGGGGAACCAGTACAACGTCGACTACTCACTGCTCGGTACGTCGCGCGTCGAGCCGCTGCTCCGCGCGATCCGGAACGGGATGACCGGGGCCGGTCTGTACGTCGAGTCGGCGAAGGGGGAGTGCAATCTCGGGCAGCACGAGATCGCGTTCCGGTTCGACAAGGCGCTGGCGACGTGTGACAACCACTCGATCTACAAGACCGGGGCGAAGGAGATTGCCGCGCAACAGGGCAAGAGCCTGACGTTCATGGCCAAGTACGACGAGCGCGAGGGCAACTCGTGTCACATCCATCTGAGTTTCCGGTCGACCGAGGGCGAGGCGGTGCTCGCGGGGGACCGGGAGCACGGGTTCTCCGAGTTGATGGAGCGCTTCATCGCCGGCCAGCTCGCGTGTCTGTCGGAGTTCACGTATCTGCTGGCCCCGAACATCAACTCCTACAAGCGGTTCGTGAAGGGGAGCTTCGCGCCGACCGCAGTCGCGTGGGGGCTCGACAACCGGACGTGTTCGTTGCGTGTGGTCGGTCATGGGGAATCGCTGCGGGTGGAGAACCGCCTGCCCGGTGGTGACGTGAACCCGTACCTTGCCGTCGCCGCGATCATTGCCGCCGGCCTGCACGGTATCGAGAACGAGTTGGAGCTCGAACCGCTTCTCGAGGGCAATGCGTACGAGTCCGACAAGGATCACGTGCCGTCGACGTTGCGCGAGGCCGCGGCGTTGTTCACCGGTTCGCGGATCGCCCGCGAGGCCTTCGGCGACGAGATGGTCGACCACTACACGAACGCGGCGCGTGTCGAGCTCGACGCGTACGACGCCGTTGTCACCGACTGGGAGCGGATCCGTGGCTTCGAACGCCTCTGATCGCCAAGGCCCGGTCGAGCCGGCGACGAGCGAGCCGGCGACCAGCGCTGCGGGCCCGAAGCACCGGCGCCCGAGCGATCCGGAGGCGGCGCCCCCTCGCCCACGGATCGGGATCACGACGTACCTGGAACCCACCGTCTGGGGTGTCTGGCAGCGGGAGGCGGCGTTGCTTCCGCGGGTCTACCTCGACTCGATCGTCGCGGCGGGCGGCGTACCGGTTCTGCTCCCGCCCGTTGGTACCGATCCGTCCGTGCTCGACATCCTCGACGGCCTGGTGATCGCCGGTGGTTGTGACGTCGACCCGGCCGCGTACGACGCGGTGCCGCACCCGGAGACGGTCGACACCAGGCCGGGCCGCGACGAGCACGAGTTGATCCTGATCCGGGCTGCCCTCGACGCCGACCTGCCGTTGCTGGCGATCTGTCGTGGTCTGCAGGTGCTCAATGTCGCGCTCGGCGGCACGCTGCACCAGCATCTGCCCGAGGTGGTCGACCACGACCTGCACCGGCCGTCCCCGGCGGTGTTCGGCCGTACCGACGTGAAGGTCGACCCCGGCAGTCTGACTGCGCGGCTGCTCGGCGACCGCAGCAGCGTGCACTGTTACCACCACCAATCCCTCGACAAAGTCGCACCGACCCTCCAGGTCACCGCCCGCGCCGCCGACGGCACGGTCGAGGCGGCCGAGGTCGAAGGGCATGAGTTCGCGCTCGGCGTGCAGTGGCACCCGGAGGAGAACCCCGAGGATCTGCGCTTGTTCACCGCGCTGATCGACGCATCCAGGAGACACCAGTCATGACGTACGACGTGATCAACCCGGCCACCGAGAAGGTCGTCCGCACGATCGAACTCGCCTCACAACAAGACACCGACGAGGCGATCGAACGAGCGGCCAAGGCGTTCGAGAGCTGGCGGAACGTCACCCCGGCCGACCGCGGGCGACTGCTCAGAAGGTTCGCCGACGTGGTCGATGCCAACCTGGAATCCCTTGCTGCACTAGAGGTTGAGAACGCCGGCCACACCATCGGCAACGCCCGCTGGGAAGCCGGTAACGTCCGCGACGTCCTCACCTACTACTCGGCCGCCCCGGAACGTCTCTTCGGCAAGCAGATACCCGTTGCCGGCGGCATCGATGTCACGTTCCAGGAACCGCTGGGTGTCGTCGGCGTAATCGTCCCGTGGAACTTCCCGATGCCGATTGCCGGCTGGGGTTTCGCCCCTGCGCTTGCCGCAGGCAACACCGTCGTACTCAAACCCGCCGAGCTCACCCCGCTGACCGCGATCCGCCTCGGTGAGCTCGCGCTCGAAGCAGGCCTACCGCCCGGCGCCCTGGAAATCATCCCCGGCGCCGGCACAGTCGTCGGACAACGGTTCGTGACGCATCCCGCCGTACGGAAGGTGGTCTTCACCGGCTCCACCAAGGTCGGCAAGCAGATCATGGCCGGCTGCGCGGACCAGGTGAAGCGGGTGACGCTCGAACTCGGCGGCAAGTCCGCCAACGTCGTGTTCGCCGACGCGGATCTCGAGAAGGCTGCGGCCCAGGCGCCGTACGGCGTCTTCGACAACGCCGGCCAGGATTGCTGTGCACGCTCGCGGATCCTGGTCGAGCGCACAGTCCACGACCGCTTCCTCGAGCTGCTCGAACCGGCCGTGAAGGCGTTCAAGGTCGGCGACCCGGCCGACCCCGCCACCGAGATGGGCCCGCTCATCTCGCAACAGCAGCACGACCGCGTCGCGTCGTACGTCGACAACCCGCTCTTCCAGGGGACCAAGCCGACCGGCCCCGGGTTCTGGTTCCCGCCGACGGTGCTCGGTCATGACGTGCCCGACGAGATCTTCGGGCCCGTGGTCAGCGTGATCCCGTTCGACGATGAGGCGGACGCGATCAAGCAGGCGAACGATTCGGAGTACGGCCTGTCCGGCTCGATCTGGACCCGCGACGTCGGCCGCGCGCTAAGGGTCAGCCGCGGTGTCGAGGCCGGCAACCTGTCGGTCAACTCGAACTCGTCGGTGCGGTACTCGACGCCGTTCGGCGGCTACAAGCAGTCCGGGCTCGGCCGTGAGCTCGGTCCGGACGCGCTGGCCGCGTTCACCGAAACCAAGAACATCTTCATCAGCACGGAGGACTGAATGACTGACGTCAAGGCGAGCCGCCTCGAGGGGCGCGTCGCGGTGGTGACCGGCGGCGCGAGCGGGATCGGTCTGGCGACGGTACGCCGGTTCGCGGCCGAAGGTGCCAAGGTCGTGATCGGTGATGTCGACCCGGCGGCCGGGAAGATCGCCGCGGACGAGGTCGGCGGGCTGTTCGTCGCCACCGATGTGACCGACCAGGCCGCGGTGGAGAACCTGTTCCAGCAGGCCTTCGACACCTACGGCAGTGTCGACATCGCGTTCAACAACGCGGGCATCTCGCCGCCCGACGACAACTCCATCCTGGACACCGGGCTGGAGGCGTGGCGCAAGGTGCAGGAGGTCAACCTGACCTCGGTCTACCTGTGCTGCAAGGCGGCGATCCCGTACATGCGGCGTCAGGGCAAGGGCTCCATCATCAACACCGCATCTTTCGTCGCGGTGATGGGTGCGGCGACCTCGCAGATCTCGTACTCGGCGTCGAAGGGCGGCGTACTCGCGATGAGCCGCGAGCTCGGCGTCGAGTTCGCCCGCGAGGGCATCCGGGTCAACGCACTCTGCCCGGGCCCGGTGAACACGCCCCTGCTGACCGAGTTGTTCGCGAAGGACCCGGAGCGGGCGCAGCGCCGGCTCGTACATGTCCCGATGGGCCGCTTCGGCGAGCCGGACGAGATCGCGGCCGCGGTCGCGTTCCTGGCCAGTGACGACTCGTCGTTCATCACCGCCAACACGTTCCTCGTCGACGGTGGAATCTCCGGCGCTTACGTGACCCCGCTCTAGGCTGCGGTCATGGTCACGCCTGCAGACGATGCCGTGTTCCGGCCGGTCCGGACCGGGAACCCGTTCGAGGAAACCGTCGAACGGTTGCTGCAGGCAATCAAGCTGGGCGTGGTCCGGCCGGGTGACCGGTTACCCGCCGAGCGCGATCTCGCCACCCGGCTGAACGTCAGCCGGGTCACCCTGCGGGAGGCGATCCACGCCCTCACCGAGGCCGGGTACGTCGAATCCCGCCGCGGCCGGTACGGCGGGACGTTCGTCAACGAGCAGTTGCCGAAACCCCGCCGTACGCCGGCCAAACGGATCGCCCGCGAACTGGGCGACGGACTCGACGACGCCCTGATTCTGCGTGACGCGCTGGAAACCGGGGCGGCCGAAGCGGCCGCCGTACGGGCGTTGACGGCCGCGGAGGAAGCACATCTGCGGAAGTGCCTGGCCGACACCGCGGCCGCGAAACTCACCGACTACCGCCGCTTCGACTCCCGGCTGCATCTCGCGATTGCAGAGGTCACCGGCTCGGCGTCACTCACCTCCGCGACGGCCGACGTACGGATGCGGTTGAACGAGCTGCTGGACGCAATCCCTTTGCTGGAACGTAATATCGAGCACTCCAACGACCAGCACGCGGCGATCGTGGACGCGATTCTGAACGACGATCCGGCGGCCGCGCGACAGGCGATGCAGGAGCATCTTTCCGGTACGGCGGCACTGTTGCGCGCCTTTCTCGTCTGACTGCTTGACTCTGTCAATCGCGCGTGTCTCAATGTGTCAAAGGTCTGCCGGAAGACCATTGAGGAGGCCCTCGTGAGCCACGAAAAGACCCCGTTGACCGATGACGAGCAACGCCTGCATCAGCTCGGGTACGCGCAGGAACTCTCGCGGACGATGTCCGGGTTCTCGAACTTCGCGGTGTCGTTCACGATCATCTCGATCCTGTCCGGCTGCCTGACCCTGTACGGGTTCGGGATGAACACCGGCGGCCCGGCGATGATCGTCTGGGGCTGGCCGTTCGTCGGGCTGATGACGTTGTTCGTCGGGCTCGCGATGGCCGAGGTCTGCTCGAGCTACCCGACCGCGGGCGGTCTGTACTACTGGGCCGCCAAACTCGCCCCGTCGAACGGTCCGGCCTGGTCCTGGTTCACCGGCTGGTTCAACTTCCTCGGCCAGGTTGCCGTGACCGCTGGTATCGACTTCGGCGCCGCGTTCTTCCTGAACGCCTTCCTCGACCTGCAGTTCGGCTTCAGCGCGACACCCGGCCACACGATCCTGCTGTTCGGTCTCATCCTGCTGGTGCACGGGTTGCTGAACTCGCTCGGCGTGAAGCTGGTTGCCAGGCTGAACGACATCAGCGTCTGGTGGCACATCGTCGGCGTCCTGTTCATCGTCGGCGCGCTCGTTCTGCTGCCCGACAACCACCAGTCGGCCGGCTTCGTCTTCGGCCACTTCGTCAACAACACCGGCTGGGGCTCCACCTTGTACGTCGGCCTGCTCGGGCTGCTGCTCGCGCAGTACACCTTTACCGGGTACGACGCCTCCGCTCACATGACCGAGGAGACGCACGACGCGGCCCGCTCGGGTCCGCGCGGCATCGTGATGTCGATCCTGGTCTCGCTGGGTGCGGGCTGGGTACTGCTGATCGGCCTCACCTTCGCGATCCAGAGCTACGAAGGCGCCCTCGACAGCAAGACCGGCGTACCGCCTGCGCAGATCTTCATCGACGCGGTCGGCCTCACGATGGGCAAGATCCTGCTCCTCGTGGTGATCGGCGCGCAGCTCTTCTGCGGGATGTCCTCGGTGACCGCCAACTCGCGGATGATCTACGCGTTCTCCCGCGACGGCGCGCTGCC
Source organism: Kribbella yunnanensis (assembly GCF_039529655.1). NCBI lineage: Bacteria > Bacillati > Actinomycetota > Actinomycetes > Propionibacteriales > Kribbellaceae > Kribbella > Kribbella yunnanensis. The sequence continues at coordinate 388,283 of NZ_BAAANF010000017.1, forward strand.
CGGCTCGTCGCTCTGGCACAAGATCAACTCCAAGACCCGCACCCCGACCAACGCCATCTGGCTGGCCGCCGGCGGCGCCTTCCTGCTCGGCCTGCCCTACCTCTGGAACGCCACCGCGTACGCCGCGGTCACGTCGATCGCGGTCATCGGCCTCTACATCGCCTACGTCCTGCCGACCCTGCTCCGGCTCGTCCAGGGCAAGAACTTCAAACCCGGCCCGTGGTCCCTGGGTCGCTGGAGCAAGCCGATCGGCATCATCGCGATCGTCTGGGTGGCCTTCATCACCGTCCTGTTCATGCTCCCGCAGGCGAGTCCGGTCACCGGTAAGAACTTCAACTACACCCCGATCGCCGTCCTGGTCGTCCTCGGCTTCGCCTCGGCGTACTGGTTCCTGTCCGCCCGCCGCTGGTTCACCGGCCCCAAGGTCCAAGGCTCCGAAGCCGAACTGGCCGCCATCGAACGCGACCTCGACGTCATCTGACCCCGAGCCCCCACCCCCAACCCACCCCCCAATCCAGCCCACCCTCATCCTTATCCCCACCCTCATCCCCCTCATCCCCACCCTCGCCTCGCCCCCAAAGAGCAGCCCCCCGCTCCCCAACCCCCTCGCTGCTCTTTGTGCACCAAGCTCATCTTTGGGAACCCACCAACCACGCGGAGCTCGCGAAAATGACTGGTGGGTGCACAAAGTTGGATCTCGTGCACAAAGAGAAGGCGGCCCACCTTTGGGCGGGGAGGGGTGGCGGCGGGGTGGTGGGGGTTCCCTGAACGTTTCAGGTTTGCCGGGGCGCCATCTGGTGCCCCGGCACGATCGTGCCGTGCTGACCGCTCTGACGCGGCAGGATCGGGTGACAGGATGGTGTCGAGACGGTTTCCTCATGTGACACTCGCCGTGTCGGCCGGTCGTCGGCTGTGATAATCGGCGAGGGCCTAATACATCGAGTGGCGGCCTTCGAGGAGTTATGTGACTGACGACGAGCTGGTTGGCCGGAGCGGACTGGTCGAGCGTGCGAAGAAGCAGCTCGAGACCAGCGGCAGTGTGCTGCTCTACGGTCCGACCGGTATCGGCAAGTCGGCGATGGGGCGGGCGCTGGTCGCGGACCGGACCAAGGCTGGCTGCCGCGTTCTGAGTGCGGCTCCGTCACAGAGCGAAGCCGGGCTGCCGTATGTCACGCTCCTGGACCTGCTCTCGAACCAGCTCGAGCTGGCCTGGCAGGTGCTGCCGGACCACCTCCGCCAGCCGCTAGAGGTCGCTCTGCTGAAGGCGAGCGCTCCGGACACGGTCCGTGACGAGCTCGCCGTCCGCCTCGCCGTACTGCATGTGCTGCGGCGCCTGGCGGCGAATGGGCCGGTCCTGCTCGTGGTCGACGATATCCAGTGGGTCGACCCGTCCAGTCTCGAAGTACTCACGTTCTGTGCACGCCGGCTGTCCGAAGGCGTGCACATGCTGGCGACCGAGCAGGTGGCCGACGGCGACCTCCCGGTGATGGCTGAGGCGTGCCCGGAGCCGGTGCTGCAGCTGGAAGTACCCCCGCTGACCGAGCCCGACGTACTGGGTCTGCTGCGCCAGCGGCTGTCCAGCCCGCTCCCGGTCCGTACAGCGCGCCGCATCTTCACCGCGAGCGCCGGCAACCCGTTCATGGCGCTGGAGCTCGGCCGCGCCGTGCTGCGGCACCCGCAGGGCGTCTCGCCGAATGACCCGCTGCCGGTGTCCAGCCGGCTCAAGACGCTGCTCGGCGACCGCCTGTCCGACCTGAGCCTCGGTGCGCACGAGCTGCTGCTGCACGCCGCCTCATCCCCGCGCCCCACGACCACTCAGCTCGCACAGTCCCTGGACCGGCCGATCGAGACCGAGCTGGCCGAGGCCGAGGCGCTCGGGCTGATCGACATCGCCTCCGAGCGACTGCGGTTCGCCCACCCGCTCCTGCGGGAGTACGTGTACGCCGAAGCCACGTCGGCCGCTCGCCGTCAGGCGCACGCCCAGCTCGCCGCAGTCGTCGACGAACCGGTCGAGAACGCGACCCACCGCGCCCTGGCCACCCAAGAGGCAGACGCTGACCTCGCGGTCGCCATCGAGGAGGCGGCCGCTGTTGCCGCCGGTCGTGGTGCGCCTGGCGCCGCCGCGACTCTCTGGCGACTCGCAGCCGAGCGGACTCCAGGCAACCTCCCGGACGAGCGCGCTCGCCGCCTCACTCGGGCCTCGGACGACGCTGCGGCCGCCGGGCATCTGGCGGAATCCGCTGAGATGGCGCGGCTCGCCGTACAGGCTGCGACGCTTCCAGAGACCAAGGTTCCGGCGCTGCTGCTGCAGGTCGACGCCGCCTGGCCGGACCGGGAGGTTCGAGTCGGTCTGCTGGCTGACGCGTTCGAGGTTGCCCAGGGCGACGACCGGCTCGAGGCGCGGGTCCGCATCGGGCTCAGCAACAGCGCGTACTTCGATCGCCGGCTGGACGAGGCTCAGGAGCACGCCCGGGTGGCCGAGGAGCTGGCCAGAGCGTCCGGCGACACCGAGGCGTTGGTCGACGCGCTGAGCGCGACCAGTTCGGTGCTGATGTCGCGCCGAGCCGACCAGAGCGCGGACTTCCTGTTGTCCCAGGCGGCCGAGCTCGCGCGCGACCTGCCGCTGTCCCAGGCGGTCGTGATCGCCCGCCAGATGGCGGCGATGAGCGAGCTGTTCCGCGGCCGCACCGACGAGGCGATCTGCGCGATCAGTGCCCTCGTCGAAGAGGTCCGCGACGGTGGCGCCATGCGCTGGCTCGCCTCGGTGCTGATCTCGGCGACCGCGATCTACGAGCGCAGCGGCCGCGGTCCCGAGGCTCTGAGCGCCGGGCACGAGTGCTACCAGCTCATGCAGGACATCGGCGAAGAGGCCGAGGTCGGGCTCATCATCGCCAGTCGCGCCGAGTGGGCCGGCGGTACGGCGGCCATGGCCCGCCAGCTCGCTGATGCGGCACTCGAGGGGGTCCGCCTGGTCGGCAACGACGAGTGGACGGGCCCGGCACTCGCCGTACAAGGACTGGTCGGCGTACTGACCGGTGATCCGCAGCGGGCCGTCGAGGCCTTCGATGCGATCGCGGACTCCGGCGAGGCCGCGATGCCGTTCGACCCCGCGATCATCCCCTGGCACGCGGACTACGCCGAGGCCTTGGTTGCCGCCGGCCGGCTCGACGACGCGGCCGCCTTGATCGCCGAGATCCGCTCCCGCGCCGCGACCTTGGACCGCCCGATCGTGCTGATCGGTCTGGCCCGTTCGGAGGCGCTCCTGATCGCCAAGCAGGGCGATCCGGCCGCGGCCCTTGACCTGCTGGAGCAGACGATCAGCGGCGCGGGCGACCGCGTGTACCCGCTGGATGTCGCCCGCTGCGAGCTGACCCGCGGCCGGGTCGCCCGGCAGGCCCGGCGTCGCTCGGTGGCGCGGACGGCGTTCCTGGACGCGATCGAGCAGTTCGAGACGTACGGCGCTCCCGCGTGGCGCGAGGTGGCCGAGACCGAGCTGGCCCGCCTGGACGTGCCGAGCCGCAGCCGGCAGCCGTCCGAGCTGACCGACAACGAGCAGCAGATCGTGGCCATGGTGCGCGACGGTTCCACGAACCGCGAGATCGCGGCCGCGCTCTACCTGTCCGTCAAGGCGGTCGAGTCCCAGCTGACCCGCCTCTACCGCCGCTTCGGAGTGGCGAACCGCACCCAGCTCCTCCGCATGGTCGACCGCCCGGGGTCATAACCTGGCGGGGTGAAACTCGAACGCAAGCATGCTTTCGTCCTGCTCGGAATCGCGCTCTGGAACGTTGTTACGTATCTGCGGTTCATCAAAGCGCTGGTCGACACCGAGAACCGCCCGACCGGGTACTACGTCGCCCACACGATCCTGATCGTGGTGAACCTGGTGATCGCGGCCGTCCTCGGCACCTGGGGAGTCCGCGCCTACAAGGCGGCCAAGGTCACCTCGTCGTGAAGGTCTACATCAGCGCGGACATGGAAGGCATCACCGGCCTGGTCGACGCCGAAGACGTACAACCGCCCGGCCGCGACTACGAACGCGGCCGCGTGATGATGACCGAAGACGTGAACGCCGCCATCCGCGGCGCCTACGCGGCCGGCGCGACCGCCGTACTGGTCAACGACGCCCATGGCCCGATGCGCAACCTGCTGCCCGACCAGCTGGACCCGCGCGCCACCCTGATCAAGGGCCGCCCGAAGCCGATGGGCATGATCGAGGGTCTCTCCGCGTCGTACGACGCCGTGCTGTGCGTCGGCTTCCACGCCCGCGCCGGCATCCTCGGCGTACTCAGCCACAGCTTCATGGGCCACGAGATCGAAGACATCTGGCTGGACGACCAGGTCACCGGCGAAATAGGCCTCTTCGAAGCAACAGCCGCAGCGTACGGCGTCCCTCTCGCCCTCCTCACCGGCGACGACGCCGCCTGCGCCGAGGCCGTGGCCTGGAACGACCGCATCCACACCGTCCCGGTGAAGTACGCCAAGGACCGCTTCGCCGCCCAGCTGGTCCCGGTCGCCGAAGCCCGCGCCGCCATCGAATCCGGAGCTGCTTCCGCCCTCCGCTCCATGCCAACCGTCGCGGCCGCCGCAGACCGCCGTACCCTCACCGTCCGCTGGCAGTCCGCCTCCGTGGCCTCCCACCTCACCGCCATCCCCGGCGTAACCCGCCACGACGACCGCACCGTGACGGTCACCGACGACATGCTCCAGCTCTACCGCCTCTTCAACCTCTACCTCCGCGTCGCCACCGCAGTCACCTCAAACCCGCCGTACTGCTAACGCCCGAGCAGCAGACGACAACTCAAGCCCCATACTCAACCGCTGCCAAGCCTGCGAGAACGACGACTGAAAGCTCCCGCGCACCGCGAACGCAACAACCGAGATCAACGCCTGCCCAACCGCAAAGAACCCGATCCCCACCACCGTCCCCACGATCGAACCCCCAGTGAACTGGCCGACCAAGATCAATACAACGCCGACCAGCCACGCAACAAACCCCACCACATAAGCCGCCGCCAGCAACCGCCCGTTAGCCACCCTCGCCCAATCCATGCCCGCCAGTATGGGCCCTCACGTGCTTGCTGACGTGAAGCTCCGCAGCGCCTCGAGGAGTAGTTCCGGGCTCTCCAGTTGTGGCAGGTGGCCGGTCTGCGCGAGTAGCTCGAAGCGAGCGCCCGGTACGGCGGCCGCGTACGCCCGGCCGTAGTCGGGATCGACGATCCGATCGGCGTCACCCCAGATCACGAGGGTCGGTACGGCGATGCCGCGCAGCCGCTCGCGAAGACCGGGGTCGGTCATCTTCTCGGCGTACACGGCCAGCGTCGCGCGGTTGCCCGCGAGCATCGCCTGAGCCTCCGGCGGAAGGGCGGTCGGATCGATCTGGAACCGCGCCGGGTCGTGGTAGCTGAGCTGGGCGATCTCGGGGAACGTGAGGTTGAAGAAGTCCGCGACCGGGTGGCCGGGCACCTCGATCCCGACCGCGTCGACCAGGACGAGTGCGTTCACCCGCGGCGAACCGAGCAGCGCCAGCTCAGCCGCGATCCACCCGCCGATCGAGTTCCCGACCACAGTCACCCCGGTGAGATCCAGTTCGTCGAGCAGGCCGACGTACTCCCGAGCCAACCCTGCGATCGTGGTCAGGTCCTCCGGCCGCGTCGTCCCACCGAACCCGGGATGCGTCGGTACGACGACGCGCACGCCGAGCGCCTCGGCCAGTCGCGCGCCGAACGGCTCGACGGTCTGCGGCCCACCGCCGCCATGGAGAAGCAGGACAGGACGGCCGGCGCCGTACTCGATGATCTTCATATAAGGAACCTTAGATCAATGTCCTTATATAAACAACCTGGTAAGATTCGCTGCGTGGAGACCACGGTTCAGGACGTCGGCATCGCTGTGAAGCGCCTCCAGTGGCGGCACCACACCGAGATGAGCAAGCGCCTGGCGCCCCTCGGCATCTCCCTCCCGCAATGGGATGTCCTCCGCCGCCTCCACGAGCACCCCGAGGCGTCCCTCCATGACCTGGCTCAACTGACCTTCCAGACCGACCAGTCCATGGGCTCCCTGGCCACCCGGATGGTCGCCCGCGGCCTGATCGAACGCGTCGAAGGCCCAGGCCGCGCCGTCCGCCACCGCCTGACCCCCGAAGGCGACCTGCTCCGCAAACAAGGTGCCACCTTCGTGGAGTCCGCCCTAGCCGACTCAGTCGGCACCCTGACCCCCGCCGAACGCACCACCCTCCTGAAACTCCTCACCAAAGCCGGCGCCTAACGCGGCTCGAAGTAGCTCCAGCTCCCACCACGATCCGAGCTGATGCCGACTCGCGTTTGGCCTCCGCGGAGGTCGAGGGCGTAGGTCAGCTGGTTCGTGGTTGCCAGCCCGGCCGACTCCCCAGGTCCGAAACCGAGCTGCTGGGAGCGGTTGCCGGTGATGCGGTAGCGCGCGACGCCGGTATCGCCGGCCGCCGGACCGAACATGATGACGGTGCCGTCGTCGTACGCGATGGGGCCGCCTCTGCTTTCGGCCGGCCGCTCGGTCACGACAGTCCAGGTCTTCCCGGCGTCGGTGGAGACCTTCATCGTCGCGAGCGCCTGCGGGTTGCTTTCATCGACGGTGGAGGTTGCGACGACTGTCTTTCCGTTCGGGCTCACCGACAGGTCGGCGGCGTCGTGGTCGGGATCGAGCGGTGCCTGCTGCCAGGTCTTCCCGCGGTCTTCCGACCACAGGATGTTGCTCCGGATCCCGCCGCTCAGGAGCCACCATCGACCGGTGTTGTCGCGAGTCAGGCCGCGGGCCAACGACGCGTCCACCTCCGTGGGGAAGGTGAGGTCGCGCATCGTCGACGTCTTCGGGTTGATGACCGAGATGGTGCCCCACTCGTCGGTGAGGATCTCGTCGTCCTGGAAGGTCTGCGACGCAGCGACATGTCTCAGGCGGGTCCGTACGACGCCCCTCTCGGTAAGCCGGATCAGCGCGCCGTCCGACCAGTTTTCGGTCGTGCCCTGGGTGGGCGGGGACGCGAGCATCGGTTCGTCGCGGGACCGCAGGAGCATGTACATCTGCGACTGGACCGGGGCGAAGGCGACTCGCCCGTGCAGGCCCAGTACGGCGGTGAACTCGCACTCAGCGCCCTGTGACGGGCAATGGGACCAGCTCGCGGCCCAGCGAGTCGGTGACGTCAGCACCGTGGAGTTGAGCCTCGCAGTGGAGTCGTAGGCGAACGCCTGCCCCTTCTTGTCCGATCCCGGGGCGGTCGGCGCGGGAGTCCTTGTCGGCTCCGGAGTGATCGGGGCGTCGTTCGAGTGCGGGTTGACTGTCGTGACCAGAAGTATGGCGGCGACGACTGTGGAGATCGCGGCGGCAACGGATACCCGACGGCGGTTGCGGCGGTGGACTGCCTTGCGGGCAAGGGTTTCGAAGGCGGGAGCATCGACCGCGCTCTGGACGGTGAAGGCCAGGTCTTTGAGGTCAGACATGGTCGACCTCCTCTTCGGCGAAGGTGCTGAGCAGGGGTGCCAGGCGGGCTCGGCCTCGGGTCAGGCGGGCTTTGACGGTGCCTTCGGGGATGCCTAGCTGGGCGGCGATCTCGCGGACGGAGAGGTCGACGATGTGATGCAGGGTGATGGCTTCACGTTGGTCCCACGGCAGTCGGCGGAGGGCGTCGACGAGGGCGACGTGGTCGGGGGTGAGGCCGGGGACCGAGTCTGGTGGTGGGCCGGTGCGGCTGATGATGCGGTGGAACGTGCTGTTGCGGCGGAAGCGGCTGCGGGCGACGTTCAGGGCGACCATGCGGAGCCACGCTTCGGGGTTGTCGACGTGGGCGAAGCGCTGGGGTTTCTCGATCGCCCGGACGAAGGCTTCCTGGACGGCGTCCTCGGCCTCGCTCAGGCTTCCGCACAGCCCGTACAGCTGCCCGACCAGGCGGCGGTAGCAGCCGTCGTACACCTCGCGCAGGCTTTCCATCGCGACCCCCAGTCAGCACCCAGCCTCTGCCCGCACGACTCTTGGCGGGTAGGAGCCGGTTGCTGAATGTGTGCTAGATCACATTCGGCGGAATGAGAGCATTCGCCGTATGTGGCTCGACGTACGGCGGCAGTTGGTCGAGAACCGGTATCAGCTGGCCGTGGAAGCGGCGGGTGAGTTTCCGGCGGAACGCCGAGTCGCGGGTACGCCATTGCTGGCGCCGGCGTCCTGGATTCCGGCCGAGCCCATCCCACTGACCTCGGTGCGGCTCGAGTTCGATCCGGACGCGGTCTTCTCCGGAGTGACGGGACTTGAACCCGCTGCTCAGGAGTCCTTGCCGCCCGGCTACAGCTCGTACGCGGAGGCGATTCGCGGCCTGGCGGCGCCGGCGGTCTTCGAGGACCGGCCCACCTATCGGTTGATCTCGGCGGATCTGGCTGGAGCGGATCCGGTACTGCGCTTCGGTCGCGGTACCTACTTCGACAGCATCAACACGGGGGAGGCGGCCGCTCACGAGTACGCCGCCGGGGTCGGTGGTTTGCGGGCCGCCATCGGGGAACCGTGGAACCTGTCCCGGCGACCGACCAACGTCGCGATCAGCACACTGACCCTTCGCGCCGAAGCCGGCGAGTCAACCTTCTTCGTCCATTGGCGTGATCCGAAGAAGGTCGGCCACGCGGGCGGTCTCTACCAAGTCGTCCCCGTCGGCATCTTCCAGCCGAGCGCAGCGGCCGCCTGGAACGAGCAGCACGACTTCTCCCTCTGGCGGAACATCGTCCGCGAACTGGCCGAGGAGCTACTAGGCGAGTCCGAGGACTACGGAAGCGACGCCGCCCCGATCGAGTACGACGATTGGCCGTTCGCGGCCCGTCTCGAGGCCGGCCTGGCAGACGGCTCGGTGCGGGCGCACTGCGTCGGGCTCGGCGTCGACCCACTCACCTTCGCAACAGACCTGCTCACCGTCGTGTCGATCGATGCACCCCTCTTCGATGACCTGTTCGCCAACCTGGTCGAACGAAACGACGAAGGTCGAGTCCTGGCCCCACAACTCTTCACCCCCGAGGTCGTCGGCAACTTCGTCCACCACCAACCCATGCAAGCAGCCGGCGCCGCCCTCCTACACCTAGCCCAAACCCACCACCTCGCCTAGCCGCGGTACCCCTCCCATTCACCTCAACAGCCGGACCCAGGGCACTCCACAATTGCTCCCGGCGGCACCCGCCACGCCTGGGCACACCCCGCCAACGACAATTGATGAGCTGTCTGGGTCCGCGATCGTCCGCTCCGGCGCGCACAAAGGAACAGCCTCTGACCGCGCAGGGCGGGCAGAGGCTGGTGAACCGATGGTCAGACTCGGCGGAAGATGAGGGCTCGTTTTACTTCTTGGATGGCCTTCGTGACTTCGATGCCTCGGGGGCAGGCGTCGGTGCAGTTGAAGGTGGTTCGGCAGCGCCAGACGCCTTCTTTGTCGTTCAGGATTTCGAGGCGCTGTTCGGTGCCTTCGTCGCGGCTGTCGAAGATGAAGCGGTGGGCGCCGACGATGGCTTGGGGGCCGAAGTACTGGCCGTCGGACCAGAAGACGGGGCAGGACGTGGTGCAGGCGGCGCAGAGGATGCACTTGGTGGTGTCGTCGAAGCGGTCGCGGTCGGCCTGCGACTGGATGCGTTCGCGGGTCGGCTCGTGGCCGCTGGTGACGAGGAAGGGCATCACCGAGCGGTAGGCGTCGAAGAAGGGTTCCATGTCGACGACGAGGTCCTTGAGCACCGGGAGGCCCTTGATGGGCTCGACGGTGATCTCCTTCTCCGGCGACAGGTCCTTGATGAGCGTCTTGCAGGCAAGGCGGTTGCGACCGTTGATGCGCATCGCGTCGGAGCCGCAGACGCCGTGGGCGCAGGACCGGCGGAAGGTGAGCGTCCCGTCCTGTTCCCATTTGATCTTGTGCAGTGCGTCGAGGACCCGGTCGGTCGGCTGCAAGGTGACGGCGTACGTCTTCCACTCCGCCTCGTCGACGACCTCGGGGTTGTACCGGAGGATCTTGACCTTGACGTCCATCAGTACTTCCGCTCCATCGGCTTGTAGCGGGTCTGGATCACCGGCTTGTAGTCCAAACGGATATTGACGTTGCCCTCGGCATCGAGTTCGCGGTACGCCATGGTGTGCCGCATGAAGTTCACGTCGTCGCGCTTGTCGTAGTCCTCGCGGAAGTGACCGCCGCGAGATTCCTTACGAGCAAGGGCAGACACGACCAGTACTTCGGCCAGGTCGATCAGGAAGCCGAGTTCGACGGCCTCGAGCAGGTCGGTGTTGAACCGTTTCCCCTTGTCCTGCACGGATACCTGGGCGAAGCGCTCCTTCAGCGACTCGATGTCCACGAGCGCCTGCTTCAGCGAACCCTCGGTCCGGTACACCTGTGCGTTCAGGTCCATCGTCGCCTGCAGGTCGTTGCGGATCGCCGCCACCCGCTCCGAACCGGAAGCGTTCCGCATGCCCTCGATCAGGTCGACCACGAACGCCTCAGGCTCGGCCGGCAGCTCCTCGAAGGCAGCCGTCGCCGCGTACTCCGCAGCCGCGATACCCGCCCGCCGACCGAACACGTTGATGTCGAGCAGCGAGTTCGTGCCAAGGCGGTTCGCGCCATGCACGGACACACACGCGACCTCACCCGCGGCGTACAGACCGGGGATCACGTCGTCGTTGTTGGCCAGCGCCTCGCCCTTGATGTTGGTCGGGATGCCGCCCATCGCGTAGTGCGCGGTCGGGAAGACCGGGATCTGCTCGGTATACGGCTCCACACCGAGATACGTCCGGGCGAACTCCGTGATATCCGGCAGCTTCGCGTCGATATGCGCCGGCTCGAGGTGCGTCAGGTCGAGCATGACGTACGCCTTGTCGGGCCCACAACCACGGCCTTCGCGCACCTCGTTCGCCATCGCGCGCGCCACCATGTCACGCGGCGCGAGGTCCTTCACGGTCGGTGCGTACCGCTCCATGAAGCGCTCGTTGTCCGCGTTGCGCAGGATGCCGCCCTCACCACGAGCAGCCTCCGACAGCAGTACGCCGAGACCCGCGAGACCGGTCGGGTGGAACTGGAAGAACTCCATGTCCTCCAGCGGCAGCCCCTTGCGCCACACGATCCCCATGCCGTCGCCGGTCAACGTGTGCGCGTTGGACGTCGTACGGAAGACCTTGCCGAAGCCGCCGGAGGCGAACACGATCGACTTGGCGCTGAAGATGTGCAGCTCGCCGGTGGCCAACTCATAGGCGACGACACCGGTCGCGCGGCCGCCGACCATCAGCAGGTCGAGAACGTAGAACTCGTTGAAGAACTCGACGTTCTGCTTGATGCACTGCTGGTACAGCGTCTGCAGGATCATGTGACCGGTACGGTCCGCGGCGAAACAGGAACGCCGCACGACGGCCTCGCCGTGGTTGCGGGTGTGTCCGCCGAAGAACCGCTGGTCGATCTTGCCCTCGGCGGTCCGGTTGAACGGCAGGCCCATCTTCTCCAGGTCGAGGACCGCGTCGACGGCCTCGCGGCACATCACCTCGGCCGCGTCCTGGTCGACCAGGAAGTCACCACCCTTGACCGTGTCGAAGGTGTGCCACTCCCAGTTGTCCTCCTCGACGTTGGCCAGTGCGGCGCACATGCCGCCCTGGGCCGCGCCGGTGTGCGACCGGGTCGGGTAGAGCTTGGTGAGCACCGCGGTCCGGGTCCGCTTGCTGGACTCCAGGGCCGCGCGCATACCGGCCCCACCGGCGCCGACGATGACCACGTCGTACTGATGCCGCTGCATCTGAGAACTGTCCTTACTTGCAGACCGACAGCGTGCTGCTGGGGTCGAGGCAGGGATCGAAGGTGAAGATGACCAGGGTGCCGAGGACGACGATCACGATCGACGCCGTGACCAGCAGTGCCTTCAGCCAGAACCGTGTCTGGTCCTTCTCGGCGTAGTCGTTGATGATCGTGCGCATCCCGTTGGTGCCGTGCAGCATGGCCAGCCACAGCATCAGCAGGTCCCAGACCTGCCAGAGCGGGTTGGCCCACTTGCCGGCCACGAAGGCGAAGTCGAGGGCGGTGATGCCGCCGCCGAGCATCAGGTTCACGAACAGGTGGCCGAGCACCAGTACGACGAGGGCCAGGCCGGACAGGCGCATGAACAGCCAGCTGTACAGCTCGAAGTTCGTCTGACCGGACCGGTTCCGGCCGCCGCCCTTCAGCGAACGGGCGCGGGTGCTGGACCGCGGGGCCGCGATCTCGCTCATCTCAGCCTCCGAAGACGTGGGTGAGGTGCCGGATCACGAACGGCACGAAGAGCACGACCCAGACCACGCCGACGCCGATCATCAGCTTGCGCTGGTTGCGCGGGCCCTGGGCCCAGAAGTCGACCAGGATCAGCCGGATGCCGTTGAACGCGTGGAACAGGATGGCCCCGACCAGGCCGACCTCCATCAGGCCGACGATCGGGTTCTTGTAGGTGCCGATGACCTCGTTGTAGGCCTCCGGCGACACCCGGACCAGAGCGGTGTCGAGTACGTGCACGAGCAGGAAGAAGAAGATTCCCACGCCGGTGATCCGGTGCGCGACCCATGACCACATGCCCTCCCGGCCACGGTAGAGCGTGCCGGCTGGTTTGCTGGGCAAACCGATCCTCCGATCGGATCTCGGAAAAGAGAGCCGGTGCGGCTGCCGCGATTCGGCTCGGCCCGGCGAAAACCCGGCCGGGTTCGATGGTAGTCCTGCTGCCGTGGCGCTTTTGTCCTGACAGGTGTGACATCGCTCTCCCGCGTGTCGGAGCCTGCCCTTAATTGGCCCCGCAACCAGGGTCGGCAGTGGCCCTCGACCGGTGACCCCCACTGTGTTCTTGACTTCAACTGAGCTTTAACCGCGAGAGTCCGGTCAAAAGACGATGGAGGGGAGATCACGGTGAGTTTCTGGATCTGTGCAACCTGTGCGGTCGAGCACTCCGAGCAGGTCGAGGTGTGTGCGATCTGCGCCGACGAGCGGCAGTGGGTACCGGCCGACGGTCAGCACTGGACGACGCTGGAGGAGCTGGCCGCCGCAGGGACGTCGGTGGTCGTCGAGCCGGTCGAGCCCGGCCTGTACGGCGTCACGTCGAAGCCGCCGGTGGGAATCGGCCAGCAGTCGATGCTGGTCACCACGTCCGAGGGCAACCTGCTGTGGGACCCGATCGGCTATCTGGACGACGACGCCGTACGGCGGATCCGGGAGCTCGGCGACGTGGTCGGGATCGTTGCCAGCCACCCCCATATGTACGGCGTCCAGGTCGAGTGGAGCCACCGCCTCGGCAACGTACCGGTGTATGTCTCCGAGGCGGATGCCCACTGGGTCGCCCGCCAGGACGCGGTGATCCAGACCTGGAAGGGCGTGCTGAATCCGTTGCCAGGCGTCACATTGATCCAGCCTGGCGGTCATTTCCCGGGGAGCGCGGTCGTGCACTGGGCGGATGGTGCCGAGGGCAAGGGTGTGGTCCTGTCCGGCGACACGATCTTCGCGAACCCCGACCGCACCTCGGTCAGCTTCATGCGCAGTTACCCCAACCGCATCCCGCTGTCCGGTGCAGTCGTCGACCGCGTGGCTCGCGCCCTAGACCCGTACGACTACGACCGCCTCTACAACAACTTCGGCTCGGTAATCCCCGTCGACGCCAAGGCCGTCGTACGGCGTTCTGCCGATCGCCACATGGCCTGGACCCGCGGCGACTACGACCACCTGACCTGAAGGCTCAGGCCGCCAGGCGGGACTGGGCCAGGCGGGTGTGGAGGGCGAGCATGTGGCGGATGCAGGTGTCCCAGTCGTAGAGCTCGGCCCGGCGACGGGCCGCGGCTCGGCGGTTGGGGACCTTGGCCAGCTGGAGTACGGCGTCGGCCAGGGCGACCGGGTTGGCCTGGCCCCAGCGACCGCAGGTCTCGTCGACCAGCTCGCGGGCGCCACCCGTGTTGGCCGTGACCACCGGCGTACCGGCGGCGAGAGCCTCCAGTACGGCGAGGCCGAACGTCTCGCCCGGGCAGACCGACAGCGCGATGTCCGCCTCGGCCAGATGCCTGGCGAGGGTACGGCGGCCGTCGACGTACCCGTGGAACGTGATCGGCGCCGAGCCGGCGATCTCGAGCAGTTCGTCGAGATGCGGACCGGTGCCGTAGACGTCCATCTGCAGCTTGACGCCGCGGCGGTGCAGCTCGGCGGCGGTGGCGACCGCGAGGTGCGGGCTCTTCTCGCGGGACAGCCGCCCGGCGTGGACGAGCTTCAGTACGCCGTCATCGGCCGGCTTGCCGAGTGACGGGTGGAAGGTGTCCAGGTCGACCCCGAGTGGGATCCGGACCAGGGGCGTGGTCACGTCGTCGAACTCGGCCGCCGCGTATCGCGACGTCACCACGACCGCGTCGTACGTGCGGCTGAGGATCTTGTAGAGCGCGGCCACGGTAGCGACCACGTGCAGCTGGCTGGCCTTCACACCTTCGGCGCGGCGCTGCACGCTCTCACCGGTCCAGCGGCTGGTGTAGGTGGTGACCTCGCCGAGCATCCGGCCCGGGCGCAGTACGTCGTGACCGCCGAGCTGACCAGGTCGCGCGGCACCGAGCGCGAGCATCGCGTCCAGGCGTTCGTGGCTGAACAAGACCGTGCCGATGTCGTTCTTTCGGGCCCAGCGCGCGACCGGGAGCAGCGTCGACTTGTCGGAGATCTCGACCGTCGTCGGCTGGAACTTCTTCAGTACGTCGATCACGTTCCACGGCGTGGTGATCAGCCGATAGCCGCCACTCACCTTCGGCGCCTTCACCCGGACGACCGTGCCGTAGTCGGTCTCGATGATCGCGTCCCGCTCGCCCGGGGTGATGACGATCCGGTCCGCGCCGGCATCGACGTACCCCTGACCGATGTGCTCGATGGCGGTCCGCATGCCGCCGGAGGTCGGTCCGACGAAGTTCGCCAGCTGAGCGATTCGAAGGCTCCCCATGCTCAAGCCACCTGCCGTACGGCGGCGGCTTCGCGGAGGACTTGCGCATAGTGCCGGTCGACCAGGTCGTCGACCACCGCCGGCCAGGTACGGGACTGGACTCGCTCGAGACCGCTGGCCGCCATCCGGGCGCGGGCCTCGGGGTGGTCGAGGAGGGTCTTGACGGCGTCGCGGAGTGATCCGGTCTGACCAGGTTCGAAGAGCAGACCGTTGACGCCGGGGTGGATCAGGTCCAGCGGACCGCCTGCGGCCGGGCCGACGGTGGCGACACCAGAGGCCTGTGCCTCCTGGATCGTCTGGCAGAAGGTCTCGTGCTCACCGGTGTGCACGAACACGTCCAGCCCAGCGAAGATCGCGGCCAGGTCCGCACCCCGGCGCATTCCGAGAAAGGTTGCCTGCGGCAACGCATGTTCCAGCGCGGCGCGGTCCGGGCCGTCGCCGACGATCACGATCCGGCAGTCCAGATCGGTCAGCTCGGCGAGTCGCCGAACCTTCTTCTCGGCTGCGAGGCGACCGACGTACCCGACGATCGGTTTGCCGTCCGGCGAGATCTCGCGCCGCCAGCTCTCATCACGGTGCTGCGGATCGAACAGGTCGAGGTTCACACCGCGTCCCCAGTGATAGACCCGCGGTACGCCGCCCTGCACGAGCGCCTCGACCGATGCTGTCGATGGCGCGAGAGTGCGGTCGGCGCGCGAATGCGTCCGCCGTACCCAGCGCCAGATGCCACGATCCGCCGCGGCGAACCACGGGTACTGCCGAGCGAAACCGGCGATATCGGTCTGGAAGATCGCCACCGTCGGCAACCCCAGCCGGCGCGCGGCGCGCAGCCCATAGGCCCCGATGATGAACGGCGAAGCCAGGTGCACCAGATCAGGCTTGAACTCAGCCATCGCCCGCTCGATCGACGGATCCGGCAGCCCGACCGGAAACTCCTTGTACCCAGGCGTCCGGAAGCTCCGCGCCCGGATCACCTGTACGTCGCCATAGCTGTCCGGGCCCGGTCCGGGCGCGATGATGAGCAGCTCGTGCCCGCGGGCCCGAAGCCGGTCGGCGACATGGCGAGCCGTGTTCGCCACGCCATTGATCTGCGGCAGGAAGGTCTCGGCAACCATCACGATTCGCACGTTTGCAGGTTCCCGACCGCGCATGAACCCTCGGCGACACTCTCGTAACACGTTGTGGATTCCCTGTCGACGCCTTCAAGGCCGCTTGATGTCTCCCCGGTGACGAGCGAGCGGCTCCTGGTTGCTCACACGCGAACTCCGGGGACCAGCAGGGTCAGCTGTCCGGGGTGAGCAGACTCACGGACGGGAAGTAGCTGCTGTAGCGGCCAGTGTCCCGGGTCAGCAGCCGGTAGCCGGCCACTGCGGCATGTGCGCCGATGTAGAAGTCGGCCAGCGGGGATCTGCGGGACCCGCCTCGCCGGCGATAGGCGACGTACGCCTTGCCGGCCAGGAAGCCTGCCTCGAACGGCAGCGGTTCACGCCGGATCCCGCTCTCGTCGAGAGTCTCGTCCAGCTCCTCGATCGATGCGAAGTCCACCGACACTTCGGCGTACACGATCGCGTTGATGACCAGGGGCCCGTCGTCGGCCGCCTGGGCGAGCGCGTCCTCCGACCAGTCGGCCCACTGGGGATCGTTGGTGGTCAGATCGAGGATCACGTTGGCGTCGACCAGCGTGGTCGGACGCCGGACGACGCTGAGCTCAGTCCTCGCCACGCAGCAGATCCATGATCTCGTCGGTGCTCATCCCACTGGAGCCGCGTCCGCGCAGGCGGCTCGCGATCTGCCGGCCGTGGGAGCGATTGTGCTCGGCTCTGCTCATCACCACGAGGTTGTCGCGGATGGCGAACTCGACCTCGTCGCCCTCATGCAGACCGAGGTGCTCGCGGACGTCGGTGGGGATCGTCACCTGGCCCTTGGCTCTGAGCTTCATCGAGGCTCCTTCACGGTAGGAATCCAACCAGTAGGAATCCTACCAGCAGGTGACTCCGGCGTGCCCGATCTCACCCGGGTGGTGCATACCAGTGGAGGGGTGGTTCCGCCTACGGTGGGAAGATGAGTCATCGCAGTGAGTCCGGATTCGAGTTCGCGCCGGTGTACGACGCGGGCGCGCTGGACGGGTTCGAGCCGGCCGAGAAACTGGGGGAGCCGGGGAAGTTCCCGTTCACCCGTGGGGTCTACCCGACGATGTACACGCAGCGGCCGTGGACGATGCGCCAGTACGCCGGGTTCGGCACGGCCGCGGAGTCGAACCAGCGGTACCACCAGCTGATCGACGCCGGGACGATGGGGTTGTCGGTCGCCTTCGACCTGCCGACCCAGATGGGGTACGACTCCGACGCCCCGATCGCGTCCGGCGAGGTCGGCAAGGTCGGCGTGGCGATCGACTCGATCGACGACATGCGAGTGCTGTTCGACCGGATCCCGCTGGACCAGGTGTCCACCTCGATGACGATCAACGCGCCGGGATCGGTGCTCCTGCTGCTGTACCAACTCGTCGCGGAGGAGCAGGGGGTCGCCGGTGACAAACTCACCGGGACGATCCAGAACGACGTACTGAAGGAATACATCGCGCGCGGAACCTACATCTATCCGCCGAAGGAGTCGCTGCGGCTGATCAGCGACATCTTCGCGTACTGCAAGGCGGAACTGCCGCGCTGGAACACGATCTCGATCTCCGGCTATCACATGGCCGAGGCCGGGGCGACGC
Organism: Kribbella yunnanensis; assembly: GCF_039529655.1. Lineage (NCBI taxonomy): Bacteria > Bacillati > Actinomycetota > Actinomycetes > Propionibacteriales > Kribbellaceae > Kribbella > Kribbella yunnanensis. The sequence goes on from NZ_BAAANF010000017.1 coordinate 405,929, forward strand.
CTGCGCAGGAGATCGCGTTCACGCTGGCCGACGGGATCGAGTACGTCCGGGCCGCGGTCGCGTCCGGGCTGGATGTCGACGAGTTCGCACCGCGGTTGTCGTTCTTCTTCGTCGCTCGTACGACGTTGCTCGAAGAGGTCGCGAAGTTCCGCGCCGCGCGGCGGATCTGGGCGCGCGTGATGCGGGACGAGTTCGGCGCGAAGAACCCGAAGTCGCAGATGCTGCGGTTCCACACCCAGACCGCCGGCGTGCAGCTGACCGCGCAGCAGCCCGAAGTGAACCTCGTCCGAGTCGCCGTGCAGGGGCTGGCCGCCGTACTGGGTGGAACGCAGTCGCTGCACACCAACTCGTACGACGAAGCGATCGCCCTCCCGACCGAGAAGGCCGCCCGGCTGGCGCTGCGCACGCAGCAGGTCCTTGCCTACGAAACCGATATCACCGCGACCGTGGATCCCTTCGCCGGCTCGTATGTCGTCGAGGCGCTGACCGACAAGGTCGAAGCCGAAGCCGTCGAGCTGATGAACCAGGTCGAGGAGTACGGCGGTGCGGTCGCCGCGATCGAGAAGGGTTTCCAGAAACACGAGATCGAGCAGTCGGCGTACCGCATCTCCCTGGAGATCGACGCGGCCGAGCGCGTGGTCGTCGGCATGAACAAGTTCAAGATCACCGACGAAGAACCCTACGAACCCCTCCGCGTAGACCCCGCCATCGAAGCCCAGCAGGTGGCCCGCCTAGCCACCCTCCGCACCGAACGCGACCAGACCGAGGTAGACGAGGCGCTAGCCGACCTCAAGAAAGCCGCCGAAGGCAGCGACAACTGCCTCTACCCCATGAAACGAGCCCTCAAAGCCCGAGCCACCGTAGGCGAAGTCTGCAACACCCTCCGCGAAGTCTGGGGCATCTACACCCCCGCCGACACCTTCTGAAGAGGAAAGAGGAAGAGGTCCAAAGGACACCGCTACGCGGCGGCAGTCCTTTGCGCCTTCGGCGAGGCGCGCAACCCGCCGCGCCACCTGAGACCGCCGGCGCGGTGCAGGCATGTGCGGACACGCACCACCCACTAACTCCTCCGAATGCCCGCCAACTGAGTTCCGCCATGCGTGAGACCGCGATCGCGGCAAGGGTTGGTGGGTGATGGGAGTCCGCGGACGGCACAACCAGCGAGCGCACCCGCCACCCGTCTGCTGCCGGCCGGCGTCGCGGCTGCAAGCATGTGCCCCTCACTGGGCCCTGCGAATGAGGGTCGGCAAGAGCTAACTGCCGGAATGCTCCTGCTCTGCGTCATCGGTCATGAACCGATCGAGGACCGGCGCTCGCCGTTCCTGCGCAAGTTGCCAGCGGAGGGCCGCGTTGACCCATGCGCTCACACTTGGCGCGCGACCCGCAGATACCGCAGTCCGAGCAGCGTCGGCCACGGTCCGGTCGACAGTCACCGACAACTTCTCCTTGCCAGGCATGCCTCCATCCTCCCGCACCCGGACACCCGGGCCATCACAATTGCGTTCTGGATGGTCGCTTACGCGTTGAGCTTGGCACGGCGTGCAGTTGTGATGGGCCGCAGGTCCGGACCCGCCAGTATCGGCAGCCTCGGTGCTCGCGGTGAGCCGGACCTGTGCCACTCACCAACTCCTTCCGACGCCAGTTATCGGCCGCCGCTTGAGCGTGAGGGAGTTGGTGCCGCGGTACTTGGTGAGTGTTGGCGGTCCGCACCCGCCGCCGCGGAGCGGGGGTCTGTTCAGTCGAGGAGGGCGGCGGAGGTCAACAGCGTGGTGGCTAGGGAGATTGACTCTTCGGAGGGGTCGAAGGTGGGGGTGTGGAGGTCGCCGGTGGTGTCGAGGGTGGGTGGGCGGACTCCTAGGCGGGCCATGGCGCCGGGGACGTGTTCCAGGTACCAGGCGAAGTCTTCGCCGCCCAACGACTGGTCGGTGGGGCTGATGGCGCCGGTGCCTAGGGTTTGCTGGGTGGCGTTGCGGAGGGTTTCGATGGCGGTGGGGTCGTTCATGACTGGGGGGACGCCGTGGGTTACTTCGGTGTCTACCTGGATGCCGTAGGGGGCGACTAGTTGGTTCGCCAAGGCTGGGATGAGGTCGGCGGCTTGGCGCCAGGCGTTGACGTCCAGGCAGCGGAGGGTGCCTTCGGCTTCGCCTCGGGAGGGGATGGCGTTGGCGGCGGAGCCGGAGGTGATGCGGCCCCAGACGAGGGACATGCCGGCGCGGGGATCGACTCGGCGGGACAGGGCCGCGGGGAGTTCGGTGACGAGGGTGGCCAGGGCGTAGACGAGGTCGCCGGTGAGGTGGGGGCGGGAGGTGTGGCCGCCGGGGCCGCTCAGGCGGACGAGGATGCGGTCGGCGGCTGCGGTCAGGGCGCCGACACGCAGGCCGATCTGGCCTACCTGCAGGCGGGGGTCGCAGTGGACGCCATAGATACGCCGTACGCCGTCCAACCCACCCGCCGCGATCACGCCGAGTGCACCACCGGGCATGACCTCTTCGGCCGGCTGGAAGATGAGGCGGACCCGGCGGTCCAACACGCCGTCGCGGGCCATCCCGGCGAGAACCAGCCCGGCACCGACCAGGCCGGCGGTGTGGATGTCGTGACCGCAGGCGTGCGCCACTCCGTCGATCGTCGACCGCCAAGGCGCCTCGACGCCGTCGGGGACCGGGAGCGCATCGATGTCCGCGCGCAGCGCCACACAGGAGTCACCGGAACCGATGTCGCAGATGAGTCCGGTCCCGGTCGGCAGCACGCGGGGTGACAGGCCGGCGTCCTTGAGGATGAGCTCCAGGATGTCGGTGGTCCGGACTTCGTGCCAGCCGAGCTCGGGGTGGGCGTGCAGGTCCCGGCGCAGCTCGACTGTGGTCTCGCGGACTTCCTCGACCCGGGCAAGGACATCCGCGACCAGCAGGTGATGACTCATGCCCGCGATTGTGACACGAGGCCTGAATCGTTCACTCTCCGTTACGGCGCCGGGCGGTCGGTGATCGTGCCGCAGGAGTTGCGGAAATGTGACGAAAGTGCCGGTCACTTTCCGGTATCGAGGTCATCTTGGCGTTCTAACTAACACTGGCCGCCCCTATAGTCTGCGGATGGCACGCAGGGGCAGGCGTGCGGGCAAACGATCTGGTACGACGAAGGAGACGTCCGGTGAAGAAGTTTGTGCGGGGAACCGCGATCGTGGGCGTACTGACGCTCGCTGTCGCAGCTTGTGGTAGCAAGCCGACGGAAAGCGGCAGCACCGGAGGGACCGACAACAAGGCCTTCAAGGCCTGCATGGTCTCCGACTCCGGCGGTTTCGACGACAAGTCGTTCAACCAGACGTCGTACAAGGGTCTGCAGGACGCGGTCAAGGCCAAGGGCCTCAGCGAGGTCAAGGCGGAGTCGAAGTCGGACAACGACTACCCGACCAACATGACCGCGATGGTCACCGCGAAGTGCAACGTGATCGTCGCCGTGGGCTTCAAGCTCGAGGACGCCACCGACAAGGCGGCGACCGACAACCCCGGGATCAAGTTCGCGATCGTCGACTCGGCCCCGGCCAAGCCGATCGCCAACGTGAAGCCGCTCGGCTTCAACACCGCGCAGTCCAGCTTCCAGGCCGGTTACCTGGCCGCGGCGCTGTCCAAGTCCGGCAAGGTCGGCACCTTCGGCGGCGTCAAGATCCCGCCGGTGACGATCTTCATGGACGGCTTCGCCGAGGGCGTGGCGTACTACAACAAGCAGAAGTCGAAGAACGTCACCCTGCTCGGCTGGGACGAGGCCAAGCAGGAGGGCCTGTTCACCGGTGACTTCGAGGACAAGGCGAAGGGCCAGAACAACGCCCAGAACCTGATCACCCAGGGCGCCGACATCATCTTCCCGGTCGCCGGCCCGTCGGGTCTGGGCGGTCTGCAGGCGGCCAAGGCCAGCAACGGCAAGGTCAACGCGATCTGGGTCGACACCGACGGCTGCGAGTCCGCCGCGGAGTACTGCTCGGTGCTGATCACCAGCGTCAAGAAGGGGATGGACGTCGCCGTCCAGGACGCGATCGTCTCCGTCGTCGACAACAAGTTCGACAACAAGCAGTTCATCGGCACGCTGGAGAACGGCGGTACGTCGCTGGCTCCGTTCCACGAGTTCGACAGCAAGGTCCCGGCCGAGCTGAAGACCGAGCTGGACCAGATCAAGACCGACATCATCGGCGGCAAGATCACCATCACGTCCCAGGCGCAGCCGAAGGCGTCCTGATCACCGCGTAACACGCGTGCGAGCCAGGAAGGCAGACCGCAACAGGTCAAGCCTTCCTGGCTCTCGGTCTGAGAGGGGAGACTGCCTCACATGCATCTCGAGCTGTCCGGCCTGACGAAGAGCTTCGGTTCGCTGGTCGCCAATGATCACATCGACCTGGTCATCGAGCCGGGCGAGATCCACTGCCTGCTCGGTGAGAACGGCGCCGGCAAGAGCACGTTGATGAACATGCTCTACGGGCTGCTGCAGCCCGATTCCGGTGAGATCGTGATCGACGGCGAGAAGGTGACCATCACCTCGCCGAGTGACGCGATCAAGCACGGCATCGGCATGGTGCACCAGCACTTCATGCTGGTCCCGGTCTTCACCGTCGCGGAGAACATCATGCTGGGCCGGGAGAACACCCACCCCGGCGGCGTGCTGGACCGCAAGAAGGCGAACGCCCTCGTCACCGAGCTGTCCGAGCGGTACGGCTTCGAGGTGAATCCCGAGGCGCTGGTCGAGGACATCCCGGTCGGCGTCCAGCAGCGTGTGGAGATCATCAAGGCGCTCACGAACGACGCCAGTGTGCTGATCCTGGACGAGCCGACCGCCGTACTGACGCCGGCCGAGATCGACGAGCTGATCGCCGTGATGCGGCAGCTCAAGGAGAACGGCACCTCGATCGTCTTCATCACCCACAAACTCAAAGAGGTCAAGGCGATCGCGGACAAGATCACCGTGATCCGCCGCGGCAAGGTCGTCGGCCAGGCCGAGCCTTCCGCGACCGAGGAAGAGCTCGCCGAGCTGATGGTCGGCCGCGCCGTCGACCTGGTCGTCGACAAGGAACCGGCACAGCCGAAGGACGCCGTACTGCGGGTGCAGGGTCTGACCGTGATCGACGAGCGCGGGTTCACCGCGGTCGACAACATCGACCTGGAGGTCCGGGCCGGCGAGATCCTCGCGGTGGCCGGTGTCCAAGGCAACGGCCAGACCGAGCTCGCCGAGGCGTTGCTCGGCCTCACCCCGATCGCCGCCGGGACGATCAGCCTGGGCGGCGAGGAGCTGACCGCGAAGTCGACCCGGCACCGGCTCGAGGCCGGTATCGGATACATCCCGGAGGACCGCGGGCACGACGGTTTCGTGGCCTCGTTCACGGTCGCCGAGAACCTGGTGCTCGACCTGTTCCGCAAGGCGCCGTTCGGCAACGGGCTGGCGCTGAACACCGACGAGATCGACAAGAACGCGCACGCCCGGGTGGAGGAGTTCGACATCCGCACCCAGGGCATCGACCTGACCGTGTCGTCGCTGTCCGGCGGTAACCAGCAGAAGGTCGTGCTCGCCCGCGAGCTGTCCCGGCCGCTGAAGCTGCTGGTCGCGTCGCAGCCGACCCGCGGCGTCGACGTCGGTTCGATCGAGTTCCTGCACAGCCGGATCGTGCGTGAGCGCGACCAGGGCACCGCCGTACTGATCGTGTCCACCGAGCTGGACGAGATCGCGGCGCTGGCCGACCGGGTCGCGGTGATGTACCGCGGCAAGGTGGTCGGCGTCGTACCGGCCGACACCCCCCGCGACGAGCTCGGCCTGATGATGGCCGGCGCCTCCAAGTCCGAGGCGCACGACGTCGCGATCGAGAACCCGACCACGTTGGGAACCATCTAGATGAGCACAACACAAGCCCCCGCACCGGTGGTACGCCGGCGATCCGGGCTTCCGTCGTGGGCGGTCCAGGGCCTCGTCTCGCTGAGCGCGATCGTGCTCGCGCTGCTGGTCGGGGCGATCCTGATCATCGTCGGCGACGACGAGGTGAAGACAGCGGTCGGGTACTTCGGCGCTGCGCCGCTGGACACGATTTCCGCGGCGCTGTCGGCGGTCGGCGAGGCCTACAAGGCGCTCGCGCTCGGCGCGATCGGTGGCATCACCCCGATCAGCGAGTCGCTGACCCAGGCCACCCCGCTGATCTGCGGCGGCCTCGCGGTCTCGCTGGCGTTCCGGACCGGGTTGTTCAACATCGGCGCCCAGGGGCAGCTGATCATGGGCGCCGTCCTCGCCGGGTACGTCGGTTTCGCGTGGCACCTGCCGCCGGTCCTGCACCTGATCGTCGCGATCGTGGCCGGCCTGATCGGCGGCGCGATCTGGGGTGGCGTGGTCGGCCTGCTGAAGGCGCGCACCGGTGCCCACGAGGTGATCGTCACGATCATGCTCAACTACGTCGCGATCTACCTGCTGCAGTGGCTGCTCACAACCAAGGCGTTCCAGCGGCCCGGCCGGGCCGACCCGATCTCACCGGTCGTCGACGCCAACGCGCAGTACCCGCAGTTCGGTGACACCCGCCTGCATCTCGGCTTCCTGCTGGCGCTGGTCGCCGCGGTCTTCGTCTGGTGGTTGCTCAACAAGTCGACCGTCGGCTTCGAGCTCCGCGCAGTCGGTGCGAACGCCGACGCCTCCCGTACGGCGGGTATGTCGGTCGGCCGTGCCTACGTGATCGCGATGGTCGTCGCCGGTGCACTGGCCGGTCTCGCCGGGACCCAGCAGGTGCTCGGAACCGACCTGCCGCTGACTGACGGCGTGGCCGCATCGGTCGGGTTCGACGCGATCACGGTCGCGCTGCTCGGCCGCGGTACGCCGCTCGGCACCGTACTGGCCGGTCTTCTCTTCGGCGCATTGAACGCGGGCGGTCTGCAGATGCAGCTGATCACCCAGACGCCGCTGACCCTGACGACGGTGCTGCAGGCAACCATCGTGCTGTTCGTCGCGGCTCCCGCGCTGGTCCGCTCGGTCTTCCGGTTCCTGCCGAAGGATCGCGGATCCGGAGCCATCCTCGCGAAGGGTTGGAACGGATGAGCGACGTGACGGTTCAGGACGTCGGGCCGGTCCCCGCTCCGGCGGCGATCGAGGCTCCGGCCGACCGCGTCCGCCGGCTGCGTGTCGGCGGTCTGATGCTGGTCTTCGCGCTGATCGGCCTCGGGCTGGCGATCTTCACCAAGAGCGGCAAGGCGACGTTCCAGCTGGTCTCCGGCGACCTGCAGAACAACCTGCTCGGGCTGCCCGCGCAGCCGGTCGCCCTGCTGCTCGGCGCCCTCGGCGTGCTGGCCGCGGTCGCCTACGTTCTGCGTCGGGTCCCGCAGAAGTACTCCGGTTGGCTGGCCATCAGTCTCGGGGTCAGCTTCATCGGCGCCTTCCTCTGCTGGGCCGCCGCGGGCAAGACCTTCCCGCTGGCCAACCAGTTCCAGGGCACGCTGAACTTCGCCACCCCGCTGATCCTCGGCGCGCTCGCCGGTGTGCTGTGCGAGCGGGCCGGTGTCATCAACATCGCGATCGAGGGCCAGTTCCTGGTCGGCGCGTTCACCGCGGCCGTCGTCGCCAGTACGACGGGGAGCGCGGTGGCGGCGTTGATCGCGGCCGCGGCATCCGGCGTACTGATGGCTCTGCTGCTCGCCGTGTTCTCGATCAAGTACCTGGTCAACCAGGTGGTGCTCGGCGTCGTGCTGGTCGTGTTCGCGACCGGCATCACCGGCTTCCTGTTCGACCAGTTCCTGCAGGAGGACGCGGCCGGGCTGAACACGCCCGAGGTGCTGTCTGCGGTGAAGATCCCGGGCCTGGGCGACATCCCGTTCGTCGGACCGATCCTGTTCAACCAGACCGCGCTGGTCTACCTGACCTACATCGCGGTCGCGGTCGTCACCTTCGTGCTCTTCCAGACCCGGTGGGGCCTGCGGGTCCGCGCGGTCGGCGAACACCCGAAGGCGGCCGACACGGTCGGCATCAAGGTCAAGCGCGTCCGGTACTCCGCCGTACTGTGGGCCGGGGTTCTCGCCGGTCTCGGTGGTGCGTTCTTCACGGTCGGGTACGCCGGTTCGTTCGCGAAGGACATGACCGCGGGCAACGGCTTCATCGCCCTGGCCGCGCTCATCATGGGCCGCTGGCACCCGATCGGCGCCATGGTCGCAGCCCTCTTCTTCGGCTTCGCCACCCAACTGCAGTCCCAGCTACAAATCATCCAGACCCCCATCCCCGGCGAACTCCTCCTGATGGCCCCCTACCTAGCCACCATCATCGCCGTAGCCGGCCTCGTCGGCCGAGTCCGAGCCCCCAAAGCCGACGGCGAACCCTACGTCACCGAATAACCCCGTTTGGTGGGTTCACCCCCACCTCCAGCGATTGCCACCTGCTGGGTTAACCCACGAGCTTGTGGGTCCTGCACCCGCATGCGAGTGCATAACCCACAAACTGCTGGGTCAACCCAGCAGCGGGGCAGGACGGGGCGCTCGGAGCGGGGGGACCGGTCGCGTGGGTGGTGCTGGTGGGTGGCAATGGCGGTGGGTGGGGTGCGTCTGGTGGGTTCACCTACGAGGTTGTGGGTTCTGTACCCGCATGCGAGTGCATAACCCACACGCTGATGGGTTAACCCATCAGATGGCGTGGGCCGGGAGTGGGATCGGGTGGGGTTGTGGGGGATGCTGGGGTGGTGGATGTGGATTGGGAGAGGCTGCGGGTGGCCGCGGTGGACGCGATGCGGCAGGCTTATGCGCCTTACTCCGGGTACGCCGTGGGGGCGGCGGCGCTGGTGGAGGACGGGCGGGTGGTTGCCGGGTGCAACGTCGAGAACGCGTCGTACGGGTTGACGTTGTGTGCCGAGTGCGGGCTGGTGTCGGAGTTGCACCGGACCGGGGGTGGGCGGCTGGTCGCGTTCACCTGTGTGGACCACAACGAGGAGTTGCTGACGCCGTGCGGACGGTGCCGGCAGTTGTTGCACGAGCACGGTGGACCCGGTCTGCAGATCGATACGGCGTCCGGGAGCCGGCCGTTGCGTGAGTTGTTGCCTGAGGCGTTCGGGCCCGAGTTTCTGGAGGAGAAGTGAGCTTCGACGCGGTCGACGTGATTCGCACCAAGCGGGATCGCGGTGAGTTGAGCGACGGGCAGATCGACTGGGTGATCGACGCCTACACACGCGGTGATGTCGCCGACGAGCAGATGTCGTCACTGGCGATGGCGATCCTGCTGAACGGGATGAACCGCCGTGAGATCGCCCGCTGGACCGCGGCGATGATCGCCTCCGGTGAGCGGATGGACTTCGCGAAGCTGTCCCGCCCAACCGCCGACAAGCACTCCACCGGCGGGGTCGGCGACAAGATCACGCTGCCGCTCGCACCGCTGGTGGCCGCGTGTGGTGTCGCCGTACCGCAGTTGTCCGGTCGCGGCCTCGGTCACACCGGCGGCACGCTCGACAAGCTCGAGTCCATTCCGGGCTGGCGCGCGGCACTGTCGAACGATGAGATGATGCGGCAGCTCGAGGACGTCGGCGCGGTGATCTGCGCGGCCGGTGACGGCCTCGCCCCGGCCGACAAGAAGCTGTACGCGCTGCGCGACGTGACCGGTACCGTCGAGGCGATCCCACTGATCGCCAGTTCCATCATGAGCAAGAAGATTGCCGAGGGCACCGGTGCACTCGTGCTGGACGTGAAGGTCGGCACCGGCGCCTTCATGAAGGACCTCGCCGACGCGCGCGAACTGGCCGAGACGATGGTTGCTCTCGGCACCGATGCCGGCGTGAAAACCGTTGCCCTGCTCACCGAAATGTCGGTACCACTCGGTCTGACCGCCGGAAACGCCTTGGAGGTCCGCGAATCCGTCGAGGTCCTGGCCGGCGGCGGTCCCTCCGATGTCGTCGAGCTGACGATCGCCCTCGCCGTCGAGATGCTCGCGGCGGCCGGCGTCACCGACGTCGACCCGGCGGAAAAACTGCGCGACGGTACGGCGATGGACGCCTGGCGCGCGATGATCTCGGCCCAAGGCGGCGACCCGTCTGCCGAACTCCCGGTCGCTCCGGAGCAACACGTCGTACCGGCTCCGTCGTCCGGTGTCCTGTCCAAGCTAGACGCACTGGCCGTCGGTGTAGCCGCCTGGCGCCTCGGCGCCGGCCGCGCCCGCAAGGAGGACCCGGTCTCCCCAGTCGCCGGCATCGAGCTGCACGCAAAGCCCGGTGACACCATCACCGCCGGTGCGCCCTTGCTGACCTTGCACGCGGACGACGCAAGCCGCTTCGAGCGGGCCCTCGAGTCGTTGACCGACGCGGTCGAGGTCTCAACGTCGTACGAGGCCGGCCCGCTGGTGATCGACCGAATCGGTTAGCTGGAGCCTGTGGTGAGGCGGGTTCGTTGGCGTTGGGTGAGGTCGGAGATGAGGGCGGTGTCGGGGCGGATTGTTGTGCCGAGTGGGGCGGATTGGCGGACGGAGAGGAGCGCGACCAGGGAGCCGGAGACGAAGCTGGCTTCGGCGATGGCCTCGTTCTTCTCGGTGCCTGCGTCGTACGCCGCGTGTGCGTTGCTGAGGGCACCGGGGACGCGGAAGGGGTGGTTGCGGGGCTCCTGGCTCCAGAAGCCCTCCTGGAGGACCTTCGCCTTGGCCGGGGTTGCTGTCTTGAACAGCTCGACGACGTAGCGCTTCTTCTTGTCGGGGCTGAGGCGGCTGGCGCGGTAGCCCTCGACGAAGCCTGAGTTCAGGAGGAGGGCGCGGTCGAGGGCGGGTTCGGCGGAGAAGTTCGCCAGGTAGGTCTCGGTGCTGAAGGGGCCGGTGGTGTGCTTCGGGTCGGCCACGAAGCCGCGTGGCAGGACGATCATCCCGGCCAGGGCGCTCTTGACGGTCTGCTCGACGATCTTGGTCGGAGCGGGGGCGTCGGCGGGGCGCACCGCAGCGCCCGCGTCACTGCCGCAGCCGGTCACAGCGAGCAGCAGGGCGGTCACAACAACGGCTATACCAGGAGCCGAGCGGTTCACGGGCCTTATCCGAGCAGGGCAAGGTGAACAGCGGCCGAACTAGCGGTGTGATTCGGTCTTCAGTGTGGTGATTCGGCGGAGGGCTGCCTTGGGGGTCATCGGGGCGCAGCCGGCGTCGACGCAGCGGCGGACTACCTGGGGGTCGTCGCGGAGGAGCAGGAGACCTCGGCGGAGGAGGGTGAACGGCGGTTTGCGGTGCTCGCGGAGGTCGCGCTGGAAGCGGCGGACGAACGTGACCAGGCGGTGGTGCCGGACGCAGATCGCGATCGCGAGCAGGCCGCGGTCCCGGAGTTCGCCGGTGATCTGGTCGGCGAAGATGCCCTCGGCAATGATCAGCGGGGACCCCTCGGTGCTGAACTCCCGGTGCCCGACGGTCCCGTCCGCGGAGATCTCGTAGATCGGCATATCGGCCTGGCCGGTCGCGCACAACAGTTCGAGCGCGGCGACCGCGCGGTCGCCGTCCCAGGAGGCGGGGTCGTCCCAGTCGACGATGCCGAGCGGAGACCGCGGCATCGCCTCGTCGTCACCGTCCCGGTAGAAGTCGTCCAGCCGCACGACGGGCAGCCCGGTCAGCTCCGCCAACCGCGACTTCCCGGCCCCCGACGGCCCGGCCAGCAACACCACACGCGCACTCACCCGCCCATTCTCCGCCACCCGCCGGTAACGTCCGCGCCCACCCACCGATAACCAGACGTGCCGAAGCTGAAACTGGGAGCCGTCTTCTACGCGCTGATCGCGGTTGTCGGCGTACTAGAGGTCGTGATGATCACTACTCAGCAGAGCCGGTGGGCGGGCCTGCACGGCTGGGTGCTCGCCGCGACGGCAACCGCCGACGGGCTCATCGCCGCCTTGTTCGCCATCGGAGCGGCCACGCGATGGGGGCTGATCGCGGACGACGGGCCGTGGATCTGCCAGCACGGCTGGGTCGTGGTGATCGGGCTGGTGGCGGTCAAGTTCGTGTTGTTCATCGTGCAGGACAGTGAGGCCATGCCGTTCCCGAGCGCGGCGCTGGTGTTCGTGCCGCACTTCATCCGCAGGTTGCAGGAGAACTATGACCGGGGGCGGCAGGAAGCTAGCTCAGCAGGGCGTTCTGCAGGTTCTGAGAGTGGCGAGTGAACCATGCGTCGGTGCGGGCGGTCAGGGCGGCTTCGCCGGTGGTCCAGCGTTGGTGGAACCAGGGGTGTCCGGTCTCGGAGCCGCGGCGGACGTAGTCCATACACCAGACGTGGTTGTCGGCCGTTGCCGCGACGAGCCGAGCGCGATCAGCCTCGGTCAGTCCGTAGGTGTCCGCGAAGCGGCGCAACCGACTGAGCACCCGACCCCGCCGTACGTCGTGGATGTCGTCCTCCGGGCGGAGTGGCGCCCACAGGCGGATCGCGGCGGCCACGTCCCACAGGGCTGAGCCCGGGCCGGCCAGGTCGAAGTCGATCAGGGCGACCGCGATCCCGTCCCGGAAGACGATGTTGTCCAGGTTTGGATCGTTGTGGCTGATCAGGCCGTCGATGTACGGCGGCGGGACCGGCTCGTTCCAGGTGAGGTCGGCTGTCGGGAATCCCGCAACAGCCTGGTGATAGTCGCGTAGGAGAACCGCCACGCTGTCGAGTGCCTCGTCCGTCATGGACCAGGACGGGTACGGCGGTGTGACGGTCTCGCCTGGCACGTAAGACAGCACCTCACGGTCTTGCGCATCGATGTCCAGGAACCGCGGTGCGCCGGCGAATCCCACGTCCTCCAGATACCGCAGTACGGCGTGGGTCGCCGTACTGCCGGCTCGGAGCGGCCGGCGGACGGTGTCGCGGACCCGGACGACCAGTCCCCGGTTGGCGGTGCCACCGAGTAAAGGGGTTTCCACCTCGCCCATGGTGGGCTAGGTGACCTCGTCCAGCAAGGCGCGTGCGAGTGGACTGTGGGTAACGATCCCGTTGACCAGCCCACTGCGGATCGCGGCGCGGACCGCGTCGGCCTTGCCGAGACCGTACGGAATCGCGATCACCTCGTCGATCGCGTTCATCTGGTCGGCGTTGATCGCGATCACCCGATCGGTGACCTTGCTCTGAACCGGAACGCCCTTCGCATCGACGAACACCCCGGAGATGTCCGCCACGACACCACGCTTCCGCAGCTGCTCACACGCGTCCGCGTCCATGGCGTCGTACAGCGTGGATTGACCGGCGGCCCAGGATCCCAACCCCACAACGGCTTTCGTGACCGCGTCGAAGTGACCGATCGCCTCGGCCACCTCCGGCTGCTGCCGCAACGCGCGTGCCGTGGTCGCGTCCGGAACCACCAGCGGGGCATAGAACAGGTACGCCGGTCCGCCGGACAGCCGCGCGGTGTGTCGGACGAGCTCGACCGAGTTGGCCTCGACATCCGGCCGGGTGAGTGCCCCGGTGAGCTGGACGACGGGGACGGTCGCGAGTGAGGTGAGCTGGTCGGTCATCGCGGTGACAGCGCGCGCCCAAGCCAGGCCCAGTACGTCGTCCGTGGTGACGATCTCGGTCAGCAGTTCCGCCGCGGCCTTGCCGAGCTGCAGACGTAACGCGGCCGGCTCGTCCTCGGGGGTGTCGACGACGATCGCGCGGCGCAGCCCGAAGGTCTCCTGGAGCCGGGCGGACAGGTCGAGATCGACATTGCCCGGATGGCTGATCTCGATCCGCACCAGCCCGCTGCTGCGCGCCTGGTCGAGCAACCGCGCGACCTTGAACCGGCTGAGCCGGAACTCGTCGGCGATCTCGACCTTCGATCGGCCGTCGACGTAGTACCGGCGCGCGATCGACGCCGTCAGCACGAGGTGTGCCGGACCGCCCGCGATGGGCTCCATCTCGCCTCCCCACAAACCGGCCGCTCATATGAGCGGAGCTGTGCACCAGTGTTGCACAGACTCTTGACAGGTCAACCCCGATTCCGTTTCACTCGTGGCAGTGAGCGGAAGCTTGCTCAAATGAGCGGTGAGGGAGTGGCTCGTGCCGAGACAGCGAAAACGTGCCGGAGCGGTCGGTGTCGCACTTCTGGTGAGTGCGGTCAGTGGCTGTGCCGGGTGGGGCGGTGGCGCCGGTGGTGGTGGCGCCGACAGCATCAACGTGCTGATGGTGAACAACCCGCAGATGGTCGATCTGCAGCAGCTCACCGCGGACAACTTCACCAAGCAGACCGGGATCAAGGTGAACTTCACCGTGCTGCCCGAGAACGACGTCCGGGACAAGATCAGCCAGGAGTTCTCCAGCCAGGCCGGTCAGTACGACGTCGCGACCCTGAGCAACTTCGAGATCCCGATCTACGCCAAGAGCAAGTGGATCGCTCCGCTGTCCGACCACATCGCGAAGGACCCGTCGTTCGACCAGGACGACATCCTGAAGCCGATGACCGAGTCGCTGTCCGGCGAGGACGGCAAGGTGTACGGCGAACCGTTCTACGGCGAGTCGTCGTTCCTGATGTACCGCAAGGACGTGCTCGAGTCCAAGGGCGTCACGATGCCGGCCAAGCCGACCTGGGACGAGGTCGCGGACATCGCGGCCAAGGTCGACAAGGCCCAACCCAACATGCGCGGGATCTGCCTGCGCGGTCAACCCGGCTGGGGCCAGATCTTCGCGCCGCTGACGACCGTGGTGAACACCTTCGGCGGCACCTGGTTCACCCAGGACTGGCAGGCGCAGGTGAACTCACCGCAGTTCACCGCGGCCACCAAGTTCTACGTCGACCTGGTCCGCAACCATGGCGAGGCCGGTGCACCGCAGGCCGGGTTCACCGAGTGCCTGAACAACCTGATCCAGGGCAACGTCGCGATGTGGTACGACGCCACGTCCGCCGCCGGATCGCTGGAAGCGCCGAACTCGCCGGTGAAGGGCAAGATCGGCTACGCCCCGGCACCGGTCAAGGAGACCGACAGTTCCGGCTGGCTGTATGCGTGGTCGTGGAGCATCCAGGAAGCCAGCAAGAAGCAGGACAACGCCTGGAAGTTCATCTCGTGGGCGTCCAGCAAGGAGTATGAGCAGCTGGTCGGCGAGAAGCTCGGGTGGTCCCGGGTCCCGGCCGGGAAGCGGGCGTCGACGTACGAGAATCCGGCGTACCTGAAGGAGGCCGGGTCCTTCGCGGCACCGACCAAGGAAGCCATCGAGACCGCGGATCCGCGCAACCCGGGGACGCAGCCGCGGCCGGCGATCGGGATCCAGTTCGTCGACATTCCGGAGTTCCCGGATCTCGGTACCCAGGTCAGTCAGGACGTGAGCTCGGCGATCGCCGGGCGGATGAGCGTGGACGAAGCGCTGAAACGCGGGCAGGTGCTCGCCGACGACGTGGCCGAGCGGTATCGCTCGCGCGCGGCGAAGTGAGGGGAGTGAACCATGTCTGTTGACACCGAAACCCGCCCGCAGCGTAAGCACGCGGCCCCGGACCAGAGCTTGATGCGCAAGACCGGCGACTGGGCTCGGCGGGCGCCCTTGCTGCCGGCGCTGATCTTCATGATCGTCGTGACCCAGTTGCCGTTCGTGGTCACGCTGATCACGTCCTTCATGGACTGGAACGCCTACTACCCCGACGAGCGCGGGTTCGCCGGGATCGACAACTTCCGCCGGGTGCTCACCGACGCGAATACGCGACACGCGATCTGGGTGACGATCCTGCTCACGGCGGGCGTCGTACTGATCAGTCTGCTGCTGGGGCTGGGGATCGCGCTGCTGCTGGACCGCAAGTTCCGCGGCCGGGGTGCGGTTCGGACGATGATGATCACGCCGTTCCTCGTCGTACCGGTGGCGGCCGCGCTGCTCTGGAAGCACGCGCTGTACAACCCGACGTACGGGTTGTTCAACGGGGTGCTGAAGTGGATCTTCGGCGAGAACGCGCCGCAGCCGGACTGGATCAGCAACCAGCCGTTGTGGTCGATCATCTTCGCGCTGGTCTGGCAGTGGACGCCGTTCATGATGCTGATCCTGCTGGCCGGGCTGCAGAGCCGGCCGCTGGACGTGATCGAGGCGGCCGGGATCGACGGCGCGAACCAGTGGGAGATCTTCCGCTACATGACGCTGCCGCACCTGCGCCAGTACCTCGAACTGTCTGCGCTGCTGGGCTCGATCTACGTCGTACAGAACTTCGACGCGGTCTTCACGATCACCTCGGGCGGACTCGGTACGTCGAACCTGCCGTACACGATCTACCAGACCTTCTACACCGCTCACGACTACGGACGCGCCTCGGCCGCCGGCGTCATCGTGGTGATCGGCACGATCGCGATCGCGACCTTCGCGCTGCGGTCGGTGTCCACGCTGTTCCGAGAGGAGACCGGACGATGAGTGGCGCTGTCACGATCGTGACGGGGAAGAAGAATCGCGGTGGTGGGTGGGCGCTGAGTGGGCTGGCGTGGATCATCGGGATCCTGTTCGTGCTGCCGGTGTTGTGGATGTTGCTGACCTCGTTCCACTCCGAGGAGAACGCCGCCAAGAACCCGCCGGATGTCGCGGCTCCGCTGACGATTGATGGCTACCGGGCGTTCTTCGACACCGGCCCGTGGCCGTCGCTGGCGAACTCGCTGACCGCGAGTGTGCTGTCCACGGCGTTCGTGATCCTGCTGGCGTTCCCGGCGGCGTACGCGCTGTCGATCCGGCCGGTGCGCAAGTGGACCGACGTCCTGTTCTTCTTCCTGTCCACGAAGATGCTGCCGGTGGTAGCCGGTCTGCTGCCGATCTACCTGTTCGCGCAGTCGGTCGGGTTCCTGGACAACATCTGGCTGCTGATCATTCTCTACACGTCGATGAACCTGCCGATCGCGGTCTGGATGCTGCGCAGCTTCCTGTCCGAGGTGCCGGTGGAGATCCTGGAGGCGGCCTCGGTCGACGGAGCGTCGCTGAGTAGGACTCTGCGATCCGTGGTCGCGCCGGTGGTGACTCCGGGGATCGCGTCGGTGGCGTTGATCTGTTTCATCTTCAGCTGGAACGAGCTGCTGTTCGCCCGCGTCCTGACCGGGACGGTGGCGCAGACGGCGCCGGTGTTCTTGACTGGGTTCGTGACCAGCCAAGGATTGTTCCTCGCCAAGGTGTGCGCCGCGTCGATCGTGGTCTCGCTGCCCGTGCTGATCGCCGGCTTCGCGGCGCAGGACAAGCTCGTCCAGGGCCTGTCGCTGGGAGCGGTCAAGTGACCCAGCTGAACACGGCGGCATTGGGTGCCCTGGGCAACATCGCCGTACCGTCTTATGACCGTACGGCGGTGACGCCGGGCATCGTGCACTTCGGGGTCGGTGGCTTCCATCGGGCGCACCAGGCGATGTACCTCGACGCGTTGATGAACGACGGGAAGGCGCTCGACTGGGGGATCGTCGGCGTCGGCGTACTGCCGCAGGACCGTCGGATGTACGACGTCCTGTCCGGGCAGGATCACCTGTACACGCTGGTGATCAAGCACCCGGATGGGACGCTGGAGCCGCGGGTGATCGGCTCTCTCGTGGACTACCTGTTCGCGCCGGATGACGCCAACGCCGTACTGGATCGGCTGGTGGATCCGGCGACTCGGATCGTGTCGCTGACGATCACCGAGGGTGGGTACCACGTGAACCAGGTGACGGGGGAGCTGGACACCTCCGGGCTGGAGGCCGACCTCGAGCCGGGTGCGGTGCCGGGGAGTGCGTTCGGGTTCGTGGTCGAGGCGCTGGCCCGGCGACGGGCGGCCGGGATCCCGCCGTTCACGGTGATGTCGTGCGACAACATCCCGGGGAACGGGCATGTCGCCCGGAAGATGCTCGCGGCTTTTGCGCGGTTGAAGGATCCCGCGCTAGCCGATCACTTGGAGAACGAGGTGCGGTTCCCGAACTGCATGGTTGATCGGATCACGCCGGTCACCACGGACGGTGATCGGTCCGCGTTGTCGGAGACTTTTGGGGTCGAGGACGGGTGGCCGGTGGTGTGCGAGCCGTTCACCCAGTGGGTGCTCGAGGACGACTTCGGTGGCGTGCGACCGCCGTACGAGGAGGTCGGCGTTCAGATCGTCGACGACGTCGAGCCGTATGAGCTGATGAAGCTGCGGCTGCTGAACGCGTCGCATCAGGCCTTGTGCTACCTCGGGTATCTGGCCGGCTACCGGTATGCGCACGAGGTGTGCCAGGACAAGCTGTTCGTGGGTTTCCTACTTCATTACATGACCGAAGAAGGTACCCCGACGCTGCCGCCGGTGCCCGGGGTTGATTTGGACCGGTACCGGCATCAGTTGATCGAGCGGTTCGCGAATCCGGAGGTCAAGGACACGCTCGCGCGGTTGTGCGCGGAGAGCTCCGACCGGATCCCGAAGTGGCTCGTCCCAGTCATCCGCGAGCAGCTCGCGGCCGGGCGCGAGATCAAGCGGTCGGCGCTGGTGGTCGCGTCGTGGGCCCGGTACGCCGAGGGTGTCGATGAGCAGGGTGAGCCGATCGAGGTGGTCGACCGGTTGCGCGACAAGCTCGTCGAGCGGGCGCAGCACAACCGCGAGGACCCGCTGGTGTTCATCTCGGACCCGGACCTGTTCGGTGACCTGGCGTCCGACTCCCGGTTCGTCGCGGAGTACACCGCCGCTGTGCGGTCGCTCCACGAGATGGGGGCGCGCGCGACGCTCGAATCGCTTTAGGCTGGTCCCCAAACTAATCAGGGAGCCTGAATGACCGAGCCGAGACTGGTGGCTGGGGTGGACTGCTCCACCCAGGCCACCAAGGTGGTCGTGTGCGATGCCGAAACCGGTGCAGTCCTGCGCGAAGGGCGGGCGCCGCACCCCGACGGCACTCAGGTCGATCCGCACGAGTGGTGGAAGGCGTGGGAGATCGCCTCGGACGGGCTCCTGGACGGCGTCGAAGCAATCGCCATCGGCGGCCAGCAGCACGGCATGGTCCTCCTGGACGAGGCCGGCGAGGTAGTCCACCCCGCAGTCCTCTGGAACGACACCAGCTCCGCCGACGCCACCGCCGAACTAATCACCGAGCTAGGCGGCCCCCAGGCCTGGGCCGAAGCAGTCGGCTCGATGCCCGTCCCCTCCTTCACCGTCACCAAACTCCGCTGGCTCCGCGACAACGCCGAGACCGACCCGGTACGCCGGGACGCGTTCGCGCGGGCGGCGGCCGTCGTACTGCCGCACGACTGGATGACGCATCGGCTGGCTGCTGATCGGTCGGGGATCGACGGGATCACGACGGATCGTGGGGATGCGTCCGGGACCGGGTGGTGGTCGCCGGCTACCAATAGCTATCGGGAGGATTTGGTTGAGCGGGCTTTTGGGCGCTCGTTGAAGCTTCCGCGGGTGGCTGGGCCGGCTGAGATTGTTGGGCGGACGGCGTCGGGTGCTGCGTTGGCGGCTGGGACTGGGGACAACGCGGCGGCCGCTCTCGGGTTGGATCTGCAGGTTGGTGATGTGGCGATCTCGCTCGGGACCAGCGGTACGGCGTTCGCCCGTTCCGCGCACCCGACCGCGGACCCGTCCGGTTTCGTCGCCGGGTTCGCGGATGCGACTGGCGAATACCTCCCGCTCGTCTGCACGCTGAACGCGGCTCGCGTGATGTCGGCGACCGCGCAGTTGCTGGGGATGACGCTGCCCGAGTTCGACGAGGCTGTCCTGTCGTCGCCTGGTAGCCAGGGACTCGTCCTGCTGCCGTTCCTCGACGGTGAACGCACGCCGGACCTCCCGCACTCGACCGGCCTCGTCTACGGGCTCACGAGAGCAACCGCCCAGCCCGCCACCATGGCGCGCGCCGCGGTCGAGGGCCTGTTGTGCGGCCTGGCCGACGCCGTCGACGCCCTCCGCGCCCAAGGCATCCCCGTCAACCGCCTCCTGCTGCTCGGCGGCGGTGCCCGCTCCCGCGCCGTACAGGCTCTCGCTCCAGCCCTCCTCGGCGCCGAAGTCGTCCTCCCCGAACCAGCCGAGTACGTCGCCCTCGGCGCCGCCCGCCAAGCCGCCTGGGCGCTCACCGGCACCCTCCCCACCTGGCACGTCCCCGTCGGCAAACCCGAACCCGCCATCACCCTCGACGCCACCGAAATCCGCGCCAACTACGCCCAGGTCCTCACCAACACCCGCCCCCTCCTGGCCTCGCCGTACAACGGGAGCTGACCCGCCCGATCAGGCATGGTGTCCGCGTGACAATCAATCGCCGAGTCATCGCCGCGTCGGTGGCGGCACTCGTGTTCCTAGTGGTGGGGCTGGTGCAGGTCGCCGACCTGTACTGGCTGCGGCACCGCGGGGAGGTAGTCACGGCGACGGTGGGGGAGGTGCAGCACAGCCGCCGCAGCACGGACAAGATCAAGGTCACCTACGTCACCCGCGACGGCCAAGCGGTGGTCGCGAAGACCGCGAACTACCACGACGCCGAGCCCGGCCAGAAGCTCGACGTCCGCTACGACCGCAAGAAACCCACCCGCATGCAGGCGGCAGACTGGTCCCTCTCCTACACCCGACCCCTCCTCCTGTACGGCGGCGTCGGCGCCTTCCTGATCCTCCTGGCCGTCCTCGACCTCCGCCTCAACCTCCTCGGCCGCCTCCGCGGAGCCGCCACCCGATGAGGCGGTCGGTGGTGGCGATGCGGAGGTGTGGGTGAAGGTACGGCGGAGGTCCGGGTGGGTGGTTGTGCTGCTCGGCGCGGCGATTCTGTGCGGGAGTATCGGGTGGACGTTGGTGTCCGACGTGTACTGGTTGCGCCAGCGGGGTGAGGTGGTGACGGCGACCGTGGTGGCTGTGGACCACCCGCGGGCTGGGAAACCGCCGAGGTGGATCGATGTGCGATACGTGACGCGTGCCGGTGAGGCGATCGACCAGCGCGTCTCACGCTTCAGCCACTACAAGGCGATTCCACGTCAGATCGATGTCATCTACGACCGCGATCAACCCCACCGGGTATCAACTGTTGATCGCGGTCTCGACTACACGTTCCACCTCGTCCTGTTCACCATCATCACCGCAGGGCTTCTAGCAGCCGCCGTCGTACTCCTGCTCTGGAAACACCCTCAGCCCCAGGTGTCGTGACGGATGGTGGCGCCTTCGGTCCACCAGTGCTGGGCGGCGTTGCCGGCGTCGAGGGACCAGACGTGTTGCGCTGAGCCGACCGCGGCGGCCGTCGGATCTCCCGTGATCCCGGTGCCCCAGGTTTCGCGGACGAGGCCGGTGCTGGGGGACCAGTAGACGTGGATGAGGTCGCCGGCGGTTGACCGGTGCCACACGTGCTGGGCCTCGCCGACCTGAAGGAATGCGGGTCGACCGACAGCACCCGTCGACCACAAATCCGTTCGCCAACCCTCGCGCGCGTTCCACCACCAGTGCCGGAGTTCGCCGTTCGAGGTGGTCGCCCAGATGTGCTGGGCGTCGCCGATCTGCGCGGTGACCGGATCGCCGGTGACATTGCTGCCGATGGTCTCGCTTCGGAACCCCTGCGGTCCCGTCCACCACGTGTGCCGGATCCGCCCGTCGGTCGTCCGTACGACGATGTGCTCGGCATCCTGCACCAGCAACGCACTCGGTCGTCCGGCGAGTCCGCTACCCCAGCTGTTGCGCTGGACGGCCTGCCCAGGTGCCCACCACCAGTGCTGAAGGTTGCCGGAGGCATCGACCGCCCAGGTGTGCTGAGCGTTGCCGTTCACCAGCGCGGCCGGGTCGCCGCCCAGCCCGGTCCCCCAGGTGTCGTGATAGCTCCCACTCGCCGGGTCCCAGAACGAGTGCTCCAAAGCCCCGCTCGTCGATCGCCAAAACACGTGCTGCTGCTCGCCGTACAGGAATCCGACCGGCTGCCCGGCGACCGCCGTACCCCAGGTGTCGCTGTGCATCCCGTCCCGGCTGTCCCAGAACCAGTGCCGCAACGTGCCGGTGGAGGCCGTCGCGAACAGGTGCTGCTGGTACTGCGTCACGAACACCCGCCCCGACTCAACCGCTGACCGACTCCCCACCGGTACGGCGGCGCCCGCGCCCGGCCAGGCGCGGCACGTACCGCCCGCGTCGTAGTCGGTTGCGATCTGGAACACCGACTTCCCGTCCGCCGAACCGAGCAGCGGATTGCTCCACGTCGGGCACACACCGTTCCCCGGATCCGGAATCTGCACCGGCGCCGTGATCTCGAACCAGTCCCCGTGCCCACTGGCCCCGTTCCCGAAGAACATCCGCCCGTCGCCTGCTGCGAAACTCCCGTCGGCGTTCCGCACCCGCATCGAGTTCAGTACGACGGTATTCCCCACGACCGTGATCGTCGGCGTACTCCCGGGGTACCGCCCATCCGCAGTCCGCACCCGCGAGCCGGCATCGGTCGGCGAGCCCCAGTTCCACCCGTCGGTCGACCAGCGGACGTAGGCCTCACAGTTGTGCCCAGGCCCGCAGATCTCGTAGCTCATCAGGTAGGTCCCGTCCGGAACCTTCCGTACGACGGCCATCCCCGGCCGAGCCGCCGTGTCGGCCAGCGCCACGACATCCCGCGGCGCCGTCCAGTTCACGCCGTCGGTGGTCGCGTGCTCGACGAGTTTCTGACTGTGTACGCCATCGGTCTCGTCGGAGTAGAACATCACCAGCCGACCGTCGGTCGTGACCGTGAACTCCGGTTCCCAGGTCCCGGACCCGTTCGGCGACACGTCGACCTCGGCCAGGAAAGTCCAGGTCCGGCCTTGGTCCGCAGACTTCCACACGTGTTCCGACATGCGCCGGCCCGCACCCGCGTCCGCACCCATCGACGCCGCCCACAACAGCGTCCCCGCCGGCATCGCACCAACCGCCTGCGGCAACTCGTACAAGGTGTGACAGCACATGCCAGTGTGGTTGAGCGGATCGGCGACGCGCCCCACCTGCTTGAACGTCAGCCCGTTGTCCGTGCTGTGGTGAATCGCGCCGATCCAGTCCCCGTCGTTAGTCACCAGCGCCGCCACCATCGTGCCGTTCCCCTGCGCCTGATGCTCCAGCCGAATCACTCGCGGATAAAACGCGTAGCCCGGGGCCATCGGCGTACCACCCCCGATCGGAACCGCCTGAGCCGGCAACCCAGCCGCCAGCAAACCCAGCAACACCAGCACAGTCAGCACTCGACGCATGACGCCTCCCAGGGATTCAGTTCCATCAGTGCAGCGGGCCGCGCTTTCAAGAACCTTTCGACCGCCGAGCCGAGCCTGCCCGACCGCCCCGCGAGCAGCTATCCCTTCCACCCCAACCGAACTGCCACGCCCGGCTACCGCGAATGTGAGGACTGTGCCCCCGGAAAGCCCTTGCCGACAGCATGGACCCCGCACTCGCCGACCATCTCCCCACACTCGCACGGTGGCTTCGATGGCGGGGCAGGGTGGCTTCGGTGGTCGGCACACGGTGGCTTCGGTCGCGGCGCAGGGTGGCTTCGGTCGCCGCCGACCTGGCCGAGCTCCCGACTGTGACAAGCGGGTCGCCGGAAAGCGCTTGTCGGCACCACAGTCCTCACACTCGACGCGTCAGTCCCCACACTCGCACGGTGGCTTCGGTCGCGGGGCACGGTGGCTTCGGTCGCGCGGCACGGTGGCTTCGATGGCGGGGCAGGGTGGCTTCGGTCGCGCGGGGGGTTGGTGCCGCGGCGGGGCGCCTGAGCGCGGGTCTGACGGTGTGTTGTGGAGGGGGCGTGGTCAGAGGCGCGGGCCGAGCGGATCCTCGGTCGGTGGGGTGGGAGTACGGCGTACGTCGTCAGTGAGCGAGCGGTCGGGGAGCCAGATGATGAAGGTGCTTCCGACGCCGAGCTCGGAGTGGAGGGCGACTGTTCCGCCGTGGGATTCGGCGATCTGGCGGACGATGGCTAGGCCGAGGCCTGCTCGGCGTTGGCCGGTTGAGGGGACGGTGGCGGGCGATTGCCGGGTGCCTGCGCGGAAGAAGCGGTCGAAGACGCGGTCGGCGTCGTCGGCGGCGATACCCGGTCCCTCGTCGCGGACGGCGATCCAGGCCCAGCCGTTCTGGCTGCCTACCGCCAGCACCAGCTGGCTACCGCCTCGCGCGAGGCGAACCGCGTTGGACAGCAGGTTGTCGACAGCACGCCGAAGCGCCGACGCGTCGCCGGCGGTGATCGGGCCGGGCGACAGGCGCCGTACGACGTGGAGTTCGCGATCGGCGGCGAGCAGTTCGTACTCCTCGGCCGCCTCGCTCGTGATCGCGGCCAGGTCCACGTCGGCGTCCACGAACGCCGGGGATGAGCGGCGGGCGGAGGCGAGCAGGTCCTCGACGAGACGGGTCATCCGCTGGATAGCGCGACTGACGATCGCGGTCGCCTGGGCCCGGTCCTCGGGTGGGGTGTCGTCATGCGCCAGTACGGCGTCGACGTTCGCCTGGATCACCGCGAGTGGATTGCGCAGTTCGTGCGAAGCGTCGTCGACCAGCTGTCGTTGCGCCACGAACGCCGACTCCAGTCGCTCGAGCATGTCGTCGACGGTGTCACCGAGGTTCCGCAACTCGTCCCGCGGACCCTCGAGCGCGATCCGCCGGGAGAGATCGGTGGCCGAGATCTCCTGCGCGGTCGCGGTGATCCGCCGTACCGGCCGGAGCGCCCGCCCGGACAACCACCAGCCGGTCCCGAGGCTGACCAGGAACAGTGCGCCGATACCGGCGGCCGAATAGGACCGCAGGGTCTCCAGCGTCTGGAAGTTGACCGCGGACTGCACACTGGCGATATCGGCGGCCTCGAACTTGGAGCCTTCCTTGTACTGGTAGACGCCGTTGTGGTCCTTGTACATCTTCTTGACGATGATCGGGTTCAGCGGCTTCGGGTCCAGGTAGGCCCGGAGCGCGAAGTAGACCCCGCCGAGCAGCAATGCGGACAGCGCGATCAGTACCGCGGAATACGTCAGCGTCAGCCGGAAGCGGATCGTCTGGGCCCACGCGGGAACCTTCATGTGTCATCACCTCGCAGCCGATATCCGCGGCCGATCACGGTTTCGAGCACCGCCTCTTCCCCGTCCTGGGTGAGCTTGCGGCGCAGCGTCCCGACAGTTACCCGGACGCTCTGAGTGAACGGATCCGCGTTCTCGTCCCAGACGTGTTCGAGCAGTTCCTCGGCCGACACGACATGACCGGGGCGCGACATCAGATACCGCAGTACGCCGAACTCCTTCAGGGTCAGCGCGAGTTCGCGGCCGTTCCGGGTGGCGAGGTGGCGGGACGAATCGAGGACGAGGTCGCCGACGTGCAGTTGCGTACTCCCGTTCGTCACGTCACGGCGCAGCAGCGCGCGGATCCGCGCCAGCAGCTCGACCAGCGCGAACGGCTTGGTCAGGTAGTCGTCGGCACCCTCGTCCAGCCCGCGAACCCGATCGGCCAGCGAGGCGCGCGCGGTCAGCATCAGCACCCGCAGCTCCCGCCCGGACGCCACCTCGATGTCGC
Source organism: Kribbella yunnanensis (assembly GCF_039529655.1). Lineage (NCBI taxonomy): Bacteria > Bacillati > Actinomycetota > Actinomycetes > Propionibacteriales > Kribbellaceae > Kribbella > Kribbella yunnanensis. Next base: position 431,203 of record NZ_BAAANF010000017.1, read on the forward strand.
CGCGGCGGACCGCCCGGCACAGGTCGAGCCCGCTGGTGTCCGGCAGCGTGATGTCCAGGATCGCCAGGTCGTACGCCGTCGTCGCCAGCTTCTCCACCGCCTCGGCCCCGCTCAGCGCCGTGTCCACGGCATAGCCGGCCCGCCCGAGTCCGGAGCGCAACGCGCTGACCAGGCCTTCCTCGTCCTCCACCACCAGTAGTCGCACGACACCAAGGTAGCGGGATCGGCGTCGTCCGCCGGTCTGGTCTTTCGCCGGACTTTCGTTCTGCTTTCCGGTCGTTTTCGGGGCTGCTTGATGAAGTGGTGACCACTCGATCCCAAGGAGACTTCATGAACATCCCAGGCAAGCGGATCCTTCTCGGTACGGCGGTGGCCGTGGCAGCGCTCGGTGTCGGCGGCATCGCCTACGCGGCGGGGAACGACCCGGCGCCCGACCAGGGCTACGTGACCGTCGAGGAAGGCACGCCGAGCACCCAGCAGGGCGACAACCCGAGCACCGGGACGCCGCAGCAGGGCAGTGGGACCGCGGAGCAGGGTAGTGGGACGGGGACGCGGGACGGGCGCGATTGCCCCGACAAGCAGGGCAGCGGCCAGGGTCAGGGACAGGCACAGCCGACGCAGCCCGACCAGAACCCGACGCCCGACCAGAACCCGGCTCAGCCTGAGCAGAACCCGGCTGACGACGCATGAGCGAGACCCACGTCGCGCGTCCCGGCGTGACGGCCGCTTCCCTCGAACACGCGTTGTTCGAGGTGAAGCGGGTCGTCGTCGGGCAGGACCACCTGGTCGAGCGGATGCTGGTCGGGTTGCTGGCCCGGGGCCACTGTCTGCTCGAAGGCGTACCCGGGGTCGCCAAGACCCTCGCGGTCCGGACGCTGGCCGAGGTGATCGGTGGCCGGTTCGCCCGGCTGCAGTTCACCCCCGACCTGGTCCCGGGCGACATCATGGGGACCCGGATCTGGCGGCCGTCGACCGAGGGGTTCGACACCGAGCTCGGCCCGATCTTCGCCAACCTGGTCCTCGCCGACGAGATCAACCGGGCCCCGGCCAAGGTGCAGTCGGCGTTGCTGGAGGCGATGGCCGAGAACCAGGTCAGCATCGGCGGCACGAGTTATCAGCTGCCCGATCCGTTCCTGGTCCTCGCGACCCAGAACCCGATCGAGTCCGACGGGGTGTACGCGCTCCCCGAGGCACAGCGAGACCGCTTCCTGCTGAAGATCACCGTCGACTATCCGAGTCCGCTCGAGGAGCTGACGATCCTGCAGCGAATGAGCGCTCGCCGTCCGCACGCGAACGCCGTACTGACTCCGGAGCAGGTGCATCAGTTGCAGCAGGCAACGGAAGAGGTGTTCGTCCACAACGCGGTGGCCGAGTACGTCGTTCGTCTGGTGCATGCGACTCGGGCGCCGCAGCAGTACGGGCTGGCGGATCTGGCCGGCGTACTGGAGTTCGGGGCGAGCCCGCGGGCGACGCTCGGTTTGGTCGCGGCGGGGCGTGCGTTGGCGCTGCTGCGTGGGCGGGACTATGTGCTGCCGGCTGATGTGTACGACGTCGCGCTCGATGTGATGTCGCATCGGTTGGTGCTCACGTTCGACGCGCTGGCGGATGGTGTGGACCCGCGGTCGGTGATCGCGCGGATCCTGCACACGATCGAGCAGCCCCACGTCGTACCGTCCGACTCTGACACGGCCCTTCAGGGATCGGCGGCCTGATGAGCGGCCCTGACCTGCTCGCCGGTCGTGAGCGTGCACTAAGGGCGCTCGAACTGACGGTGAAGCGGAAGCTGGAAGGGTTTCTGCACGGTGAGATCACCGGGCTGCGCAGCGGTCCCGGGAGTGAACCGAACGAGGCGCGACCGTACCAGGCCGGGCAGGACGACGTACGACGAATGGACTGGAACGTGACCGCCCGTTCGCTCGACCCGCACGTGCGGGCGCCGCTGGCCGAGCGGGAACTGGAGACGTGGGCACTACTGGATGCGTCGGCCAGCATGGACTTCGGCACCGCGCTCAGCGAGAAGCGTGACCTCGCGATCGCGATCATCGGAGCCCTCGGCCTGCTGGCCAGCGGTCCCGGCAACCGCCTCGGCGTCCGAATCGCTGTCGGCGACGAGGTACGCCGACTACCGGCAGCCGGCGGTGGTGTCCAGCTGCGCCGTTCCCTACGCACCCTCCTGTCGTTGCCCAGAGCAACGCCAGGCGAGTACCCACCGACCGACCTGGCCCGAGCCATCACCCGCCTCAACCGCGAACACCCCCGCCCCGGCCTCCGCGTAGTCGTCTCCGACTTCCACGACGACCCGTTCACGCCAACGATCGTAGGAGGTGGATCCATCGGCCGTGCCGCCCACTCGCGCGGCGGTGTGCTCGGAGGGGGCGCGTCCGCGCAGTACGGGAACCGTCTTGGCCGCGATGAGCGTGCGCCGCATGATCCCGCGTCTGCCGAAGGCACACTCGGCTGGGCCGATGCACTGCGCCGACTCGCCGCTCGGCACGAGGTGTTGGCGATCGAGGTGCTCGATCCGCGGGAGCTCGAACTCCCCGAGGTCGGGCTGCTCACCTTGGTCGACCCCGAGACGGGCAGGCGGCGGGAAGTGCAGACGAGTAGTAGGAAACTGCGCCGCCGGTACGCCGACGCGATGGCCGCGCACCGGGACCGGACCACGCAGGCGATTCGTGGGGCCGGGGCCGCGCATCTGGTGTTGCGGACCGACAACGACTGGGTGCGCGACGTCGCCGCGTTCGCCACCGCCCGCCGCCGGGCCAGTGTCCGCCGGCACCCGACTTCGAGGACCGGTATCCGATGAGATTCGAGCAACCCCTGTGGCTCTGGCTGCTGGTGCTGGTCGCGGCCCTGGTCGCGGCGTACCTGATCGCCCAGCGCCGACGCACCAAGTACGTCATCCGGTTCGCGACCCTGCCGATGCTGGAGAAGGTCGCCCCCAAACGGCCCGGCTGGCGCCGGCACGCGCCGGCCGCGGCCTTCCTCGCCGCACTCACCGTGCTGACGATCGCGATCGCCCGCCCGGTGGCCGACATCCGCGTACCGCGGGAGCGCGCCACCGTGCTGGTCGCGATGGACGTGTCGAACTCGATGGCCGCGACCGACGTCGCGCCGAATCGGTTCGAGGTCGCTCAGGCGGCGGCGGTCCAGTTCGTGCAAGACCTGCCGGAGAAGTTCAACGTCGGGCTGGTGTCGTTCGCCCGGACCGCGACGGTGGTCGCGGCCCCGAGCACCAACCACCAGGCCACGGTCGACGCGATCAACAGTCTGCAGCTCAGTAACAGCACCGCGATCGGCGACGCCGTACTGACCAGCCTGCAAGCGGTTCGCACCATCGACCCCGACGACCCGCCGCCCAGCCGGATCGTGCTGCTGTCCGACGGCGGCAACACCTCCGGCAGCCCAGTCGACGAGGCCGCGCAGGCCGCCGTACAAGCTGGTGTACCGGTCTCGACGATCGCGTACGGTACGCCGGAAGGCACAGTCAATATCGACGGCCGCGAGATCCCGGTCCCGGCCGACACCCAAGCGCTGGAACGACTGGCCGACACCACCAAAGGCTCGTTCTACGAAGCCGAGTCCGACGAGCAACTCCGCGACGTCTACTCCGACCTCCAGTCCTCCATCGGCTGGACCACCGAACCCCGCGAGATCACCAACCTGGTAGCAGGAATCGCCTTGGCCGCCGCCCTCCTGGCCGCCCTCGCCTCCCTCCTCTGGTTCTCCCGCCTCCCGTAGTAGGAGCCCCCATGCCCCCACACCTAGGAAGTCCTTTCCGTGGACCGAACTATGTTCCTGGTCCTCCACCGGTGGAACCGCAGCCTGCGGCACCACCCACATTCACCGTCACCTCGGCCTCCGCCTCGCCATTGGCTCCCCCCTCTCCGGTGGCGGCGGCACCTCAGGCCGGGGTGACGGCTCCGCTCAATACCTTCCCCGCCCCACCGCCCCGGTCAGGTCGCCTGCGGGCGGGCGTCGTACTGGGGACGTTGGCGATGTCGTTGGTTGCCGGTGGGCTGGCGGGGGCGGTGACCGGTGGGTGGTTGGACGGTACGCCGGGCTCCGGGCCGGCGGAGTTGCCGCAGGCGGCGGCTCCGGCGGGTGGGGCGCAGCAGGGGTCGATCTCGGCGGCTGCGGCGAGTGTGTTGCCGGGGGTGGTGTCGGTGCGGGCGGGCCGGGCGACCGGGTCGGGGTTCGCGGTCGACACCCAAGGACACGTGGTGACGAATGCCCATGTGGTGGAAGGAGCGAGTGATGTATCCCTGGTCCTGTCGAACGGCCGCCAGGTCGACGCGGACGTTCTCGGCGTGGACGCGAACAACGATCTCGCCGTCCTCCAGGTCGCGCCGGCCGACGCCGAGGGGTTGCGCGCGCTCACGCTCGGCCGGTCCGCACAGCTGCATGTCGGCGACCCGGTCCTGGCCGTCGGTTCACCACTGGGCCTGGAAGGAACCGTCACCGCCGGCATCGTCAGCGCCGTCGACCGCCAGGCCCGGTTCGGCGACAACAACACCCGCCAGTCCGCCATCCAGACCGACGCCGCCATCAACCCCGGCAACTCCGGCGGCCCCCTGGTCAACGCCGCCGGCCAGGTGGTCGGCGTCAACACCGCCATCGCCACCCTCGGCAGTTCCCGCTCAGGCAACATCGGCATCGGCTTCGCCATCCCCGTCGACCGCATGACCACCATCGTCGAGTCCCTCATCGACTGACCCATTTCCCTGGCTAGCCACTCCCGTTGGGGGTTCCGCACTCTGGTTAACGGTGCAGAACCCCCAATTTCGCTGGCCAGCCACCGGAATGCGGGTCGGGCTAAAACAGCGTGTCAGTTGGGAGAACGGTGTGTCAGCTGGACCTCGTCGTCGCAGCCGACGGGGCTCAGTCGGACCGGGGGGCCATCACAAGTGGGGTGGGTTGGGGGCGGCTGAGCGTGGGGGCGGGAGCGCGGGCGCAGTTGTGATGGCGTGCAGGTCCGGGTCTGCGCTCTACAGTGGGTGGATGGTGTATTTCGGTGGGCTGTTGGCGGTGCTCGGGGTCGGGACTTTGCTGTTCCGGGACGGCGATGTCGTCGGGCTGCCGGCGGTTGGGGTGGGGGTTGGGCTGCTGGTGATCGGGGCCGGGGTTTCGGCGTTCGGGTTTGTTCGGCGGCGGAAGGTTCGGGCGCGGAAGATCGCCAAGGGTGAACCAGTGCCGGTGGGTGATGTGATCGAGCGGGCGCGGGCGTTGCCGCGGCTGATTCGGGCGGCGCGCAAGGGCGAGTACGGCGAGTTGCCGAAGAGCCGGATGACGTTGTGGGTGCTCGCGCTGATCTACCTGGTGTCGCCGTTCGACATCCTGCCGGATCTCCTCCCGATCATCGGGGTGACCGACGATGCCGGAGTCGCGGTGTGGTTGCTGACCAGCGTCTCGACCGCGGCCGGCCTCTTCATCAACCACGAGCGCAAGCAGGTCGGTCAGCGCCCTCTCGACTGATCGAGCCAGTCGGCGACGTCGCCGGCCGCCTCATCGGGGTGCTGGTAGGCAAACAACTGCAACGGATCAGTCGGTACGTCGGCCGTCGGGCACGCCAGCCTGGTTGCGGCGGCCACGAGCTCGCGCGCCGCGGTCAGTACCAGCTCGGCCTGAGCTAGCGCAGCCACCGGATCGTCGAGCTCAGCCGCCGACCGGGCCAGGTCGGAGACTTCGCAGGCCTGGTAGGCCATCGCGAGCTGAGCCCGGTTCATCCGAATGCTCGCACGAAGAAGAGGATCGTCATCGCGACCGCAGTCGTGAGGACGAGTGCGCGCAGCACGACACGCGGGAGTCGCCGTACCAGATGTGCACCGAGATAGCCGCCGATGATCGCGCCGCACAGCATCGCGATCAGGCGCATCGGCTGGTCGAGGACGTTGGCCGCGAAGACGAAGATCAGCCCGGAGGTCAGGTAGACGGCGGCGACCTGGAGGACGCGCAGGGGGTTGCCCTTGGCCGGATCGAGTGAGGTGGTGGCCGTCCAGAAGGCGAGCATCATCAGCCCGACGGCACCGCCGAAGTAGCCGCCGTAGATCGAGAGCAGGAACTGTCCGGACAGGATCGCGGCCGGTCCCGGCGTACCGAGCCGGATCGCGCGGGTCAGCCGTTTGCCGAAGGCAAGCACCAGGGTGGCGAACGCGAGCAGCCAGGGGACCGCGGCGTCGAAAGATGCTGACGGCAACAACAGTAGGAGCGCGGCGCCGACGGCGCCGCCGAGCACGCTGGCTACGGTGAGGCGAGCCGGGGACGGCTTGGCGAAGGTGTGCACATCGCGGCGGTAGACCCAGGCGCTGGTCGCGTTGCCGGGGAGCATTGCGACGGTGGTGGTCGCGTTCGCCGTGACCGGTGGCATGCCGCCCGCCACCAGCGCGGACAGTGCCACGAAGCTCCCGCCGCCGCCCACGGCGTTCAGGGCGCCGGCGGCGACACCGGCCAGCAGGATGATGAGCACTCTTCGAGGATCAGGCCTGCCCAGGCAGTCCACAATGCGCGATCCCCGTAGCCAGCCTAAGGCTGAGGCGTAGGCTGAATCCATGCGGTACGACCTGGACGACCTCCGCCTCTTCACCCACGTAGCGACCGAAGGCTCGATCACCGGCGGCGCCCGGGCGATGCACCTCAGCCTGCCTTCGGCCAGCGCGCGGGTCAGAGCCCTCGAAGCGCAGGCTGGCGTACCGCTGCTGGTCCGCGAGCGCCGAGGCGTTCGGCTGACTCCCGCCGGTGCCACGCTGGCCCGGCATGCGCGCGAGGTGCTGGCCGAGACCACCCGCCTGGACAGCGCAGTCGCGTCGTACGCCGTCTCTGGCACGGAACCGGTCCGCCTGGTCGCCGGTGGTTCGGCGATGCACCAACTCGTCCCCGCGGCGCTCGCCACCTTCCTGCGCGACCATCCGGAGTACGACGTGAATGTGAAAGAACGCCGTACTGTCCGAAGCGTCCGCATCCTCGCCGCTGGGGAGGCCGATCTCGGCGTGATCCTGGACGACGAGCCGACCCCGTTGCGAACCGAACCGCTCGCCGACGACTCCCTCGTGGTGATCGGCCAGGCCGGTGGAGTCCTGTCCGGGCGCAGTTCGATCGCGTACGCCGAGGTTGCCGAGCATCCCCTGATCGCGCTGGACCGGGGTTCCCCGCTGACGCTGTGGATGGAGGAGCGCCTCGGCCCGCACGCCCCGGTTCCGCGGTACCGCACTCTCGTGCCGACGCTGCACACCGTGATCATCCTGGCGAGTGCCGGAGCCGGTCTGGCGATCGTTCCGCGTCGAGCCGTCGATGCGATCACCTCGATCGACATCTGCCCGCTGGAGGATGCGTGGTCCACTCGCGCGCATCTCCTCTGCTACGCCGCGAACGCGCCGGAGGGAGCGCAGTTGCTCGCCGAGCATCTCCGGGCGGCGGCAGGTGCACCACCAGCAGCGACTAGCGTGCTGGCATGACTGACATTCCCCTGCAGGCCTACAGCGCGCTGCTGCACAGCAGCAACCTCGCCATGGTCTGCCGGGCGCTGAACATGTACCAGGTGGCCGCGGCGTACACGCAGGTGAGCGGCGGCAACCCGCTCGAGGAGTCGGCCGACGAGACCCGGCAGGTAGCCCTGCAGATCCTCGAGCGCCCGCCTGTCGAGGCCAGCGAGGACATTCGGGCGGGCTTCGACCACCTCAGCGCACTGAATGTGCTGAGCATTTTGGCGAAGCCGGAGGACACCGAGGTCCTGCAGCGGATCGCAGCCGGGACCGCCGATCCGCAGATCCGGGCGGTTGCGCAGCTGGCGGTCAGGACGGCGGAAGGAACCCCGCTCGGATAGCGTGCAGTACATGCGCGCCTTGACAGTAGAGGAAGCCCGGCAGCGGGCCGCGGACCTGAGCCTTCGGTCCTACCTGATCGACTTCGACCTGACCGCTCCCGGCGACACCTTCGAGGTGACGAGCCGGATCACCTTCACCGCCACCGGCGAGACGAGCTGGGTGGATGTGAAACCGGAGCGCCTGCTGTCGGTCGAGCTGAATGGGCAGTCGCTGGATCCGGGGCTGTTGGCTGACGGTCGCTTCCCGCTGACCGGTCTGCAGGCCGAGAACGAGCTCGTGATCCACACCGTGCAGAAGTACTCCGTGGATGGTGAGGGCCTGGTCCGGTCGGTCGATGCGGCCGATGGGCTCGTCTACACCTACGGCATGTCGTCACTGGAGTCGGCGCCGCGGTACTACCCGTGTTTCGACCAGCCCGACCTCAAAGCGCCGTACACGGTGACGGTGAAGTGCCCCGAGGAGTGGGTGGTGCTCGGCAACGGCGCCGCCACGCGAACCGCGCCAGGGGAGTGGGCGCTGGCCGAGACCAAGCCACTGTCGACGTACTTCGTCGCGATCGCCGCCGGTCCGTACCACCTGATCCGCAGCGAGTACGACGGGATCCCCCTCGGACTGGCCTGCCGGCAGTCGCTCAAGGAGCCGCTGGAGGTGGACGCGGAGGACCTGTTCCGGACCACGCGGGACGCGTTCGACGCGTACCACCGGATGTTCGGGCAGCGGTACATGTTCGGTGAGTACTGGCAGGTCTTCGTGCCGGACTTCAACCTCGGCGCGATGGAGAACCCGGGCTGTGTCACGGTCTCCGACGACTTCCTGTTCCGCACCCAGGCGACCGAGGCCGAGCGCAGTACCCGGTCTCGCGTGCTGGTGCACGAGATGGCGCACATGTGGTTCGGCGACTTGGTCACCATGAAGTGGTGGAACGACATGTGGCTGAACGAGTCGTTCGCCGAGTACATGGCACACCGCGTGGCCGAGGAAGCGACGTCGTACAAGGGGAATTGGACGGACTTCGCCTTCGTCCGCAAGTGGTGGGGGATGCAGACCGACCAGAGCAGCTCGACCCACCCGGTCGCGCCGGACAGCCTGAAGGACGCTCGGCAGTCGCTCGACGACTTCGACGGGATCTCGTACGCCAAGGGTGCTGCGGTGCTGAAGCAGCTGGCGAAGTACCTCGGTGATGACGTGTTCCTCAAGGGTGTCAATGCGCACTTGGAAGCGCATGAGTACGGCAATGCGGATCTGCACGAGTTCATCGCGAAGCTGACCGAGGCGGGGGCGAGCGGTCTCGCGAACTGGTCCGAGCAGTGGTTGCGCACGTCCGGCCTGGACACGCTCACCGCGGAACGCACGGCTTCCGGCGTACTGCTGCATCGGTTGAGTCCGGACGACTCGCGGCGGCCGCACACGCTGACGGTTGGTGGGTACGACTTCGACGGTACGCCGACGATCGTCGAGCTGGTGCTGGATCAGGATGTCGTTGAGGTTGCGTTGGGCAACGAGATCGCGGTGATCGTGCCGGACGCGCAGGACGACACGTGGGTGAAGATCCGGCTCGACGAGACCACGCTGGCCAACCTCCCCGCCGTACTGCCGAAGATCGCCGACAGTACGACGCGAGCCGTCATCTGGAACGCCGTACGCGACGCGACCCTGACCGGCGACCTCGATCCGCGTCGGGCGCTCGAACTGTTCGCCACCACCATCGGTGCCGAAGACAGTGACGTCGCAGTCGAGTCACTAGTCCGCTGGCTGACCGAGCGAGTCCTCGGCGGCTACCTCCCGTACGACGAATCGCGCGCTGTGGTCGCGGATGCGCTGGAAGCCAAGCTGGCGAAGGTCGAGCCGGGCAGCAGCCTGCAACTCGCAACCGCCCGAGGTTTCGTCGCAGTCACAAAGAACGTGGAGTTGTTGCAGGGCTGGTTGGTTGGTGCGAGGGCGGTGCCGCGGGGGCTGGTGATTGGGCAGGATCTGCGGTGGGCGATTTTGCTTCGGCTGGTGCGGCTTGATGCGGCCGGCGAGGCGGAGATTGCTGCCGAGCACGCGCGTGACCAGTCGTCCGAGGGTGCAGTTGAGGCCGCACGTTGCCGGGCGGCTTCACCGGCCGGCAAGGAGCAGGCGTGGAGCCGGATCATGAGCGACCCGGAGATTGGGGTGCGCGAACTGCTGGCCACGGCTGAGGGGTTCTGGCATCCGGGGCAGGCCGCGATCACTGCGCCGTACGTCGAGAGGTTCTTCACCGAGATCGCCGCCACAGCCGACATCCGGGCCGGCATGGTGCTGATGCTGACCGCGAACCGGATCGTTCCGAAGTACGCGATCGACGCCGACCTGATCGGTGCCGCCGAGACCCTCAGCCAGGACGAGACCGTCACCTCGGGGATCCGGCGCGCGGTCGCGAACTACCTCGACGACCTAAGACGGGCAGTGGAGGTTCGCCGCCGATACAGCTAGCCTGGTCACTCAGAGTGTCGGCTAACGCTCGAGGAGTCACCGGATGCGATGGTTCCGCCTACTGATCGTGGTCGCATTGCTCCCGGTGACTCCCGCTGCGGCCATGGATTCGGTGGCTGTGGTCCGGGCTCGGCTGGAGACGATTGCCGGGCTCCGGATCGAGAGCGGCCAGATGATGAACGGCAAGCCGTTCTTCGTCCTCTGGTACTCCCAACCCACCGACCACCATGAGACCAGCGGCGAGCGGTTCGAGCAGCGGATCACCTTGTGGCACAAGGGATTCGACCGCCCGACGATCCTGCAGACCACCGGGTACGCCGGAACCACCGGCGCGTCCGCCGCCGAACCGACCAGGCTTGCCGACGGCAACCAACTCGGCGTCGAGCAGCGCTTCTTCGGCCGCTCGACGCCCGCAAGCAAGGACTGGACCAAGCTCGACATCTGGCAGGCCGCCACCGACCACCACCGAATCGTCGAGGCCTTCAAACCCCTGTACGGCGGCAAGTGGCTCTCGACCGGCGCGAGTAAGGGCGGAATGACCTCGGTCTACCACCGCCGTTTCTACCCCGCCGACGTCGACGCCACGATCGCCTACGTCGCGCCGCAGGACACAGTCAACGACCAGGACTCCTACGTCGACTTCATCCAACGTGCCGGCACCGACCGCGCCTGCAACGAAGCGCTCCGGACACTCCAGCGCAACGCTCTCTACCGCCGATCCACCCTGCTCCCGAAACTCACGCAGCTCAAGCTGACCTACGCGCAGGCCTACGGTTCAGCCGACCGCGCCTTCGAGGCCGCGGTCCTCGACACACCGTTCAAGTTCTGGCAGTACCGCACCCAGGCGAGCTGTCTGCTCGTCCCGGGCCGAAATGCGACCGACCAGCAGCTGTTCGCCTTCATCGACCAGATCGTCGACTGGTCGTCGTACTCCGACGCCGGAGTCGCGCCGTACCAGGCCTACTTCTACCAAGCGGCCGCCCAACTGAACTGGCCCGACGTCTCCACCGGCACCACCTGGCTCAAGGGCCTCCTGCACTACCCCGAAGCCGGCGCCGCCCCCGCGACCCTGAAGGCGCCGCCCAAGCACGACCCGAACGCCATGCCCGACATCGACCGCTGGGTCCGAACCACGGCGAGCCGCCTCCTCTTCGTCTACGGCGCCAACGACCCCTGGTCCGCCGAACAGTTCGAACCGTGCCCCCACGACTGCCACCGCTACGTCGTACCGGCCGGCAACCACAACGCAACGATCGCCAACCTGCCAACAGCCCAGCGGACCGCCGCGACAGCGATCGTGCGGGGTTGGGTCAGCGCACAGTGAGGCGTTCCGCGACGGCCTTGCGGGCCTGATGGATGCGGGCCTTCACGGTCCCCAGCGGTACGTCGAGTTCGTCGGCGATCTCGGCGTAGGTGAGGGCGCCGAGGTCGCGCAGGACGAGGGGCTGGACGAGCTGGGGGTGGCTGGACTCGAGGTGTTCGAGGGCTTCGAGCAGGTCCAGGCGGGAGCCGGCGATGACCGACGTGGTGCGTGGATCGACGGCCTCCGGCATGTACTCGGCGGTCTGCTCGACCGAGCGGCGCTTCAGGGAGCGGTAGGTCTGGCGGGCCTGGTTCGTGGCCACGATGGTCACCCAGCCGGCGAAGCTGCCGGTGCCCTTGAAGGTGTGCAGCTTGTTCGCCACCGTGAGCAGGGTGTCCTGGACCGCCTCTTCGGCGTCCTCGCGGTACGGAAGGAACTTCGCTACCCGGCGCTGGACCAGCGGCCGGATGGCGTGCAGCAGCTCGGGCATGGCTGACTTGTCAGCCAGAGTGCGCGCCGCGAGTGCTTCGAGCTCCTCGTTCATACTCCCCCAGAGAGTGGTGTCCCCGTGCGAACCGGTCGTGACCGACAATAGCTCTCGATGGATGTCATCGGACGGTACCGGCTGCAGGACCAGATCGGCGCGGGCGCGTTCGCGACGGTCTGGCGAGGGTATGACGACGACCTCGACGTGGACGTCGCGGTCAAGATCCTCGCCGACAACTGGGCCTCGCGCGCCGACGTGCGCGAACGCTTCCTCTCCGAGGCGCGGCTGATGCGCCGGATCGCCAGCGACCGGGTGGTCCGGGTTTTCGACCTGGGCCGGCTGCCGGACGGCCGCCCGTACTTCGTCATGGACTACGTCGGCGGTGGCACGCTCGGCGACCTGTTGCGGCAGGGGCGGCTGGACCCGGTGGACGCGCTGTGGTGGGGCGCGGACCTGGCCCGGGCGGTCTCCGCGCTGCACAATGAGGGTGTCGTACACCGTGACGTCACCCCGGCGAACCTGCTGCTCCGGGAGAACGTGGGCATCGAGTCCGGCGGCGGTACGCACCGGATCGTGCTGGCCGACCTCGGGCTGGCCAAGCGGGCCGCCGAGGCGTCCGGACTCACGCAGGCGGTCGGCACACCGTCGTACATGGCGCCTGAGCAGGGGCGTGGTGACGGTGGCTTCGACGAGCGCGCGGACATCTACGCGATCGGTGCGGTGACCTATGCGCTGCTGACCGGGCGGCCGCCGTACTCCGTTTCTTCGATTCCTGACGTGCTCAACCGCGACCCGGATCTGCTGCCGGACAGCCTCTACCCGGTCCTGCACGACGGGGTCGGCGGGCTGGACGACATCTTCGCGCGGGCGCTGGCCTACAACCCGGCCGATCGCTGGGAGCGGGCCGAGCTGCTCGCCGAGCGGCTCGAGGCCGAGGCGTACCGGCTGGAGCAGGAGGCGCCGCTGCGCGCCCAGGAGCGGACCAGCATCACCGACGACGAGGACTCGACGACCATCGCCACCAACCCGCCGGTACGGCGTCGCCGTCGCCTCTGGGTGTGGTTCGCCGCCATGCTGCCGGTGTTCTTCGTGGCGGCCGGGGCCGGTGGCTGGTTCCTGTTCGGACAGTGAGACGAGCCTCCTCACAGCCGGTGATGATTGCTTAGGGTAGTTGTATGGCTACTCACCGCAGTCTGCTGATCCTCGGTGCCGCCGTATTTCCGCTAGTCCTCGGCAGCGTCCCGGCGGCAGCCCAACCCGTCGCGAGCTATTCCTGCCGGGCGAACACCAAGTTCGGCAAGCACCTGCTGTCGCTGCGCCAAGGCGTCGACGCGAAGGCGCCCGCGACCATCAAGCCGAACCACCGCTTCTCGATCACCGTCGACCTCAAACCCGGCCAACTCCCCGGCGAGGTCAAAGGCTTCAAACTCAAAGAGGTCCGGGACCTCGCACTCCGCGTCCCGATCCCACCCAACTCGTCGTACGTGAGCGCCACCCTGACCGGCGGCTCCGGCCTCAACTCCACCCCAAGCGTCCGCCTGGACGGCCGCACCGCGGTCATCTCGGTCGCCGGCCCCATCCCCGGCGGCGCCGCCTACCAGCTCCCCACCCTCACCGTCCGCCTCAAGGCAGGCCGCCGAGGCGCCATCGTCGAAACCCGCCTGCAGGGCACCTCCTACGACAACCCGGGTCTGACGCTGACCGCCAAGATCAAGTGGAAGTTCGTCACCATCAACTCCCCGGTCACCTGCTACCCCAACCCCAACCCACCCCTCACCCGAACCACCATCCGCTAGCTAGCCCCGGCCACTACTGAAGGCAGGAGACAGGTTGTGGTGGCCGGAGCCCTGTGGTGCGCCGTCCCCGGCAGCAATTGCCTGTCTCGCGCCACCAGTGGTGGCCGGGGGCCGTGGTTGTGGCGGGAGACAGGTTGTGGTGGCTGGAGCCCTGTGGTGCGGGGGCTCGGGCAGCAATTGCCTGTCTCGCGCCACCAGTGGTGGCCGGGGCGGGTCAGACGCCGATGGGGTGCCAGACGGTTTTTAGTTCGAGGTACTGGGTTAGGCGGGAGAGGCCGGGGGAGGCGGTCCAGTCCTCGGGGGCGGGGCGGCGTACGCGCTTGAGGTTTTCGGCGGCGGCGGCTTCGAGGTCGCGGGCCTCGTCGGGGTCCTCGATGCCGCAGAGGTCGATGGCGTTGACGTCCATGTGGGCGGCCAGCCAGGGACCGATCTCGGAGGCCGAGCCGGTGAGCAGGTTGACCACGCCACCGGGGAGGTCGGAGGTGGCCATGACCTCGCCGAGGGTGATGGCGGGCAGCGGACGCTCGTACGACGAGACGGCGACGACCGTGTTGCCGGAGACGATCGCGGGGGCGATCACCGAGGTCAGGCCGAGCAGGCTGGAGTCCTGGGGAGCGAGGACTGCGACCACACCGGTTGCCTCGGGCAACGAGAAGTCGAAGTACGGGCCGGCCACCGGGTTGCTGGAGCCGACGACCTGGGCGAGTTTGTCGGCCCAGCCGGCGTACCAGACCCAGCGGTCGATCGATGCGTCCACGACCGCGCGGGCCTTCGAGATCGACAGACCTTCGGAAGCGGCGACCTCGGAGCTGAACTGCTCGTGCCGGCCCTCCATCACCTCCGCGATCCGGTACAGCACCTGACCGCGGTTGTACGCCGTCTTGCCGGACCAGCCGCCGAACGCTTTGCGGGCCGCGACGACCGCATCCCGGGCATCCTTGCGGGATGCCTGGGACGCGTTCGCGAGGAACTTGCCCTTGGTGTTGCTGACGACGTACGACCGGCCCGACTCGCTGCGTGGGAACGCGCCGCCGACGTACAGCTTGTAGGTCTTGCGGACTTCGAGCCGTCCAGTGTCCTTAGTGGGCAAGGTAAGCCTCCAGGCCGTGACGGCCGCCTTCGCGGCCGTAGCCCGACTCCTTGTAGCCGCCGAACGGCGAGGTCGGGTCGAAGCGGTTGAACGTGTTGGCCCAGACCACGCCGGCGCGCAGCTGGTTGGCCATCCAGAGGATCCGGGAACCCTTCTCGGTCCAGATCCCGGCGGACAGCCCGAAGGGAGTGTTGTTCGCCTTCTCGACGGCCTCGGCCGGCGTGCGGAAGGTGAGCACCGACAGCACCGGGCCGAAGATCTCCTCGCGGGCGATCCGGTGTGCCTGCGAGACGCCAGTGAAGACGGTTGGCGGGAACCAGTAGCCCTGGGTCGGCAGCTCACACTCCGGCGACCAGCGCTCGGAGCCCTCGTCCTCACCGATCTGCGACAGCTCACGGATCTTCGCCAGCTGGGCCGACGAGTTGATCGCGCCGATATCGGTGTTCTTGTCCAGCGGATCGCCGACCCGCAGGGTGCTCATCCGACGCTTCAGTCGGGCCAGGACCTCGTCGTACACACTCTCCTGGACCAGGAGCCGCGAACCCGCGCAGCAGACGTGACCCTGGTTGAAGAAGATGCCGTTGACGATGCCCTCGATGGTCTGGTCGATCGGGGCGTCCTCGAAGACGATGTTCGCCGCCTTGCCGCCGAGCTCCAGCGTGATCGCCTTGTCGGTGCCCGCGACGGACTTCGCGATCGCGCGGCCGACCGCGGTCGAACCGGTGAAGGCGACCTTGTTCACATCCGGGTGCTCGACCAGCGCCTGGCCAGTACGACCGGCGCCGGTGACGATGTTGACCACACCCGGCGGCAGATCCGCCTGCTGGCAGATCTCCGCGAAGGCGAGTGCGGTCAGCGGAGTCGTCTCGGCCGGCTTCAGTACGACGGTGTTGCCCGCGGCCAGCGCAGGTGCGATCTTCCACGCGAGCATGAGCAGCGGGAAGTTCCACGGGATGACCTGACCGGCGACACCCCACGGCTGCGGATCCTCACCGGCACCGGCGTACTCGAGCTTGTCGGCCCAGCCGGCGTAGTAGAAGAAGTGCGCGGCCACCAGCGGGATGTCGACGTCACGCGACTCGCGGATCGGCTTGCCGTTGTCGAGCGACTCCAGCACGGCGAGCTCACGCGCCCGCTCCTGGATCAGCCGTGCGATCCGGTACAGGTACTTCGCCCGGTCGCGGCCGGGCATCGGGCCCCAGACCTTCTCGAACGCCTTGCGGGCCGCCTTCACAGCTTTGTCGACGTCGGCCGGTCCGGCCTCACTGACCTCGGCCAGTACCTCTTCCGAAGCCGGGCTGACGGTCTTGAACGGCTTGCCGTCCGTCGCCTCGACGAAGGCGCCGTTGACGAACAGCCCGTACGACGACTTGATGTCGACGATGGCCCGCGATTCCGGGGCCGGTGCGTACTCGAATCTGCTCATGCCTGTCAGTCCAAGGTGAAGTAGTCGGGGCCCGGGTAGTGCCCGGTGGCCAGCTTGGTGCGTTGCATCAGCAGGTCGTTCAGCAGGCTGGAGGCGCCGAAGCGGAACAGCTCCGGGTCCAGCCAGTCCGGTCCGGCGGTCTCGTTGACCGTGACCAGGTACTTGATCGCGTCCTTCGCGGTCCGGATCCCGCCGGCCGGTTTGACGCCGATGTGCAGGCCGGTCGACTCGTGGTAGTCGCGGACCGCCTCCAGCATCACCAGCGTGACCGGCAGCGTCGCGGCCGGGGACACCTTGCCGGTGGAGGTCTTGATGAAGTCGGCGCCGGCCAGCATCGCCAGCCAGGACGCGCGCCGTACGTTGTCGTAGGTGACCAGCTCGCCGGTCTCCAGGATCACCTTCAGGTGCGCGTCACCGGCGGCCTCGCGGATCGCGGCGATCTCGTCGAAGACCAGGCCGTAGCGACCGGACAGGAAGGCGCCGCGGTCGATCACCATGTCGACCTCGTCGGCACCGGCCGCGACCGCGTCCTTGGTGTCCTGCACCTTGATCGCCAGGCTGGAACGCCCACTGGGGAAGGCGGTTGCCACACTCGCGACGTTGATGCCCGTCCCGCGCAGCTCGTACTTCGCCGTCGCCACCAGGTCCGGATAGACACAGACCGCGGCTACTTGGGGAGCGGTCTGGTCGGACGGGTCGGGGCGCTTGGCCTTCGCGCACAGGGCACGCACCTTGCCCGGGGTGTCCGAGCCTTCCAGCGTGGTCAGGTCGATCATCTGGATCGCGAGGTCCAGCGCATACGCCTTCGCCGTGGTCTTGATCGACCGCGTGCTCAAGGTGGCGGCCCTCGCCTCGGCGCCGACCTGGTCGACGCCCGGCAGCCCGAGCAGGAACCGGCGCAGCCGGTCCTCGGACGAGGTCACGTCGGCCAGACTGTCGACGCCTGTGTCGGTAGTGGTCACCCTTGCCAGCATAGTGCTCATCGAGCCAACCGGTTACGTTGTGCACGTGAAGTCGAACGAGGCCGAGACCGAGCAGTACCTGTCCACGTCCAACCGGATCTCCGGCGTGATCGTGATCGTCATCGGAGCGGTCGGGCTGCTGGACATCGTGCTCGAATGGCGGACCGCCACCGGGGTCCTGGTGGGCTGCGTGATCGCGATCCTGATGGTGCTCGCGTACTGCGGTCTGATCCGCCCGTCGGTGACACTCGGCAAGGAAACCCTCGTACTGCGTAATCACCTGCGGGACCGGGTGATTCCGTGGAACCAGGTGACCGGTGCCGATGTCGCCGACATCCTTCGGGTGCATACGCCGGTGGGTCGGTTCCGCGCTCCCGGCGTACAGCTCGTGATGCGCGATCTGCGCAAGCAGCGGGTTGGCGGCCGCAAGCTCTCGCCGGACAGTTCGTTGTCGCGTGCGGATCTGGTCGTCGGCCGGATCGAAGCACACATGGAGCAGTACGGCGCGATCGACGGCGGTGAGGTCAAGACGAACTGGGCCCGGCCCGAGTTGATCGCGATCGGTGTGCTGGCCGTGGTCGGCTTCGTGGCGGCGTTGTTCCGCTGACGATGGTTCTTTCCCGTCGCGCGCTGCTGAGCACAGGTGTGGCGGCCGGGGTCGTCGGCGTCGCGGGTGTGGCCGGCCTGGAAACCGGGCTGATCCCGGGACGCGCTCGCGTGCACGACGTTCTCGGACTGACCGGTCCGGATGGCGTTGTGCCCGACGTACCGGCTGGTCCTGTGGTGTCGGGCACATTCGAATCGTTCGGTCGCCGCACGACTGTTGGCTACTCGATCATCTGTCCCGATGGGTATCAGGCGTCTGACGCGTTGCCCGTCGTACTGGTGTTGCACGGACGTGGTGGTGATCACACCTCGGCCGTCCGCGATCTCGGCATCGACCGGTACCTGACTGCCGCCGTACAGGCCGGGTCGCCGCCGTTCGCGCTGGCGACGGTCGACGGCGGGCCGGACACCTACTGGCATCGCCGGGTGACCGACGAGGACCCGGGGTTCATGCTCGACCAGGAGTTCCTGCCCCTGCTGGCGAATCGCGGTCTCGACACCGCGCGGTACGGCGTCCTCGGCTGGTCGATGGGCGGGTACGGCGCCCTGTTGTACACGGCCCTGCATGCTTGGCAGCGTCGGGTCCGGCCGGGAACTCGCGCGGTCGCGGTCGCGGCGCTCAGTCCCGCGGTGTGGCGGCGCTACGAAGATGTTGCCCCAGGCTCCTTCGACAGCCGCGAGGACTTCGATGGCGGCCAGCTGTTCGGCCGCCAGGTCAGCCTGCAGGATGTTGCCGTACGCATCGATTGTGGGCGGGACGATCCGTTCGCCGAGGCAGCCGCGCAATTGCGGACCGAACTGGGTGCCGCGGGTGGGCAGCAAGCGGGTGCGCACACACAGGGATATTGGCGGCGGATGCTACCGGCCCAGCTGGCGTTTCTCGGCGGGCAACTCCGGAGCTGATGAAAATTCGTGGGAACTGGGACCGAATCGTTGACGTCCGAGTTCGTGTCCCGGCCGGTGGATGAACCCCCGGTCCCCGCAAGATGGGCCCTGACAGTCCCTGAATTTTCGAGAGTGGAGCTCATGGTCAACCTCTCCCGTACCACCCGACGCGGCCTGGCCGGTGTCGCTGCGCTGACCGGTCTCGCGGTTGTCGTGCCGGCCGGCGCCCAGGCGGCCCCGACGAACGAGGCCGGCACCCGTCCGGTTCCCGTTGTCGGCAAGGCCGCCGAGTCGGGTACCGACGAGCACGTGCACGCCGAGGCGCCGACCGCGAAGGCCGGCTACACCGGCCCGTCGGCGCTGAAGATCGTGCGCTACAACAAGCTCTACAAGACCGGGCCGATCCCCGCGTCGCGCTGCAAGGAGGTCAACGTCTCCATGCGGACGGTGGCCGGCGTCAACAAGTACGCCACGCAGGTCTACAAGTGCCTGTACGCCGCCTGGAAGCCGATCCTGGCGAAGGCCGGCGCGCGGTCGACGGCGGCGCCGAAGCTGCACATCACCACCGCGTCCACGGTCAACACCCGGTGCGGCGTGCAGCGGATGACCCGGGCGTTCTACTGCGAGAACAACATCTACTTCCCGGCCAACCAGATGGTCAGCCTGTGGAAGCAGAACTCGACGTACGCGCGCACCTACGCCACCAACACGATGGCGCACGAGTACGGCCACCACATCCAGGAGCAGACCGGCATCATGGACGCCTCCTGGTGGCGTCAGCGCGCGATGAAGACGCAGAGCGCCAAGCTCGAGGAGAGCCGGCGTCGTGAGCTGCAGGCGTCCTGCCTCGGCTCGGCCTACATCGGCGCGAACCGCCGCTTCTACCCGATGACCGGCGCGCTCTACAACCAGTGGCGCTGGATGGTCAACAACATGGGTGACGCCAAGGGTTACCCGCGCGACCACGGCTCGTTCAAGAACCACGGCTGGTGGTCGGAGCACGGTTTCTACGCGACCAGCTCGACGACCACCGCGGCCCGCTGCAACACCTACGAATCGGCGCCGGCCCGCGTCTCCTGATTCACACGTAACTCAGCCGCCTGGTACGCGTTGCCGTACCAGGCGGCTGTTGCGTTTTGGCGACAACCCTACGATCTGCGATCGTGTGGTTACTTGTTTCGGATCCGCACGCCCTACAGTTCTGAGTCGAACGGTCGAACGGCAGGAGTCAAGGACAGTGAACTACGACGAGTTCAACACCGAGTACGCGAAGGTGCTGGACAAGATCAAGAGCGGTCGGGCCACCTGGTCGGAGCTGTCCGGGCAGGTCACCCGGCTGCGCCAGGCGACCGCCGGGATCGCCGATCCGGCGGAGCGCACCCAGATCGGCAGCGACCTGGCCGCACTGAGCCAGATGGTCGACATGTCGCGGCGTACCAACGACAAGGAGGACGTCTGGACGGTCACCTCCGAGGCGATCCGCCGGGCCAGCAGCCAGGAGGGTTCGGTCGCCGACCGGATCAGCCGGATCGACGCGGCCATCAACGACATCACCAGCCTGGCCGGCCGCAACCCGGACGAGCGGGACGCGCTGATGCAGTCGACCAGCACCCTGCGCATCCTGCACTCGTCGCTGCAGGCCTCCCTGCGCGCCGAGCAGGCCGAAGCCGCCGCGGCGCACTGAGAGGTTCCTCCCTACAGCCCCAGGGCTGTCGAGAGTGCTTGTTTGATACCGGCGAGATCTGTGGCCGCGGCGACCCTTGCCGCGGCCACATCGCCGTCCTGCACCGGGATCACGACCTCCAGGTAGCACTTCAGCTTCGGCTCGGTCCCCGACGGCCGCACGACAACCCGAGCGCCCTCCGACAACGTGTACCGCAGGCCGTCCGTCGGCGGCAGCTCTGCCGATCCCATGGCCAGGTCATCGGTCTGTACGACGGTGTGCGTGCCGAGCGTCGTCGGGGGAGTCGCGCGCAGGTTGCTCATCGCCGTCTGGATGAGGCTCAGGTCCTCGACGCGGACCGACAACTGATCGGTCGCGTGCAGCCCGTACTTGATCGCAAGATCATCCAGCAGATCGATCAAGGTGCGGCCCTCCGCCTTCGCGCGCGCCGCCATCTCCAGCACCCGGACAAGTGTCGAGACCCCGTCCTTGTCCTTCACGGCGGTTGGGTCGACGCAGTAGCCGAGCGCCTCCTCATACCCGAAGACCAGCTCCGGCACCCGCCCGATCCACTTGAATCCCGTCAACGTCTCGACATACCGCACGCCGTAAGCCTCGGAGATCTTCCCAAGCAACGACGACGACACAATCGAGCACGCAGCGACGCCCTCCGGACGCTGCGACAGCAGGAACTCGCCGAGGAGCGCGCCCAACTCATCCCCCCGCAACATCCGCCAGCCGCCGCCCGGTGCCGCGCCCTCCACCCCGGCGCCGGTTTCCGCGTCTGCGCCACCTCCCGCTCCCGCTCCTGTGGCGCCCCCCAATCCCGGGTCCGGCACTGCAACCGCGCAGCGGTCTGCATCGGGGTCGTTCGCCACCGCGATGTCGGCGTCGATCTGGCGGGCCAACTCCAGGGCGGCGTCGATGGCGCCGGGCTCTTCGGGGTTCGGGAAGCTGACCGTGGGGAAGTCGGGGTCGGGGTCGGCCTGGGTGGCGACGACGGCTGGTGCGGCGAAGCCGGCGCGGGCTACTGCGTCTTCGACGAGGGTTCGGCCGACGCCGTGGAGGGGTGTGTAGGCGACGTTCAGGTCTCGGGGTGCGTCGGCTGGGACCAGTTCGGCGATGCGGTCCAGGTAGGCGTTCAGAAGCTCGTCGCCGGTGGTCTGCCAGTCGTCGCCACGCGGAACGGACTCCAGCGGTCCGACGGCCGCGATGGCAGCCGCGATCTCCGCATCGGCCGGCGGGACGATCTGCGAGCCGTCGCCGAGGTAGACCTTGTACCCGTTGTCCTGCGGCGGGTTGTGCGAGGCCGTCACGACGACACCCGCGACCGCCTTCAGGTGCCTGATGCCGAAGGCGATGACCGGGGTCGGCGTGTGCCGGTCGAGCAGCACAGCGTCCAGCCCGGCGCCCCGGACCACGGCGGCCGTGTCCTGCGCGAACACGTCGGACTTGTGCCGAGCGTCGTACCCGATCAGGACGGGGCCGTCGGTCAGCCCGTTCGCCTTCAGGTACGCCGCGAGTCCGGCGGCGGCGCGGATCACGACAACCCGGTTCATCCGGTTCGGCCCGGCGCCCACGGCACCCCGCAGGCCCGCCGTACCGAACTCCAACGTCCCCGCGAACCGGTCCGCCAGCTCAACGGTGTCCCCCGCCGCCAGCAGCCCCTCCAGCTCAGCCCGCGTATCCGGGTCAGGATCCTCACTCAGCCAGGCTTCGGCAGCACCACGCAGCTCATCGTTCACGAGGGCAGGTTATCTGGCGGACCGCTGACACTCACCAACTCGCACAAACGCCCCGTGTCGGCCCCTCGCTGAGCGTGGACGACGTCCGCGATCGGAGGTTGGTGAGTGGGGGCGGTCCGCCCTAATGCCCTGACGACTGGCAAGGACGCCCGCGCAGCTCCGCGACGTAGTCGTCCGGGGCGCCGGCTGCCTCCGCGGCTTCGGCGAGGATGCCGACGTAGCGGGCCGAGGGGAGACCGCCCTCGTAGGCGTTCAGGACGTACATCCAGGCGAGCTGCTCACCGTCCAGGGTCTGCACCCGGACCTGGATCTTGCGGTAGACGCCCTGGTCTATCCACTCCCACTCGTCCAGGCGCTCGATGTCCTTGGGGTGGATGTCGTAGAGGGCCACGAACACCTGGTTGGCGGGGTCGGAGGGGTCCTCGACGACCGTGGCCATCGAGCCTTCCCAGCCGAGCTCCTCGCCACCGAAAGTCAGGCGCCAGCCGACGATCCAGCCGGTGCCGCGCAGCGGCGAGTACGGGCACCGCTCGGCCATCAGGTTCGGGTCCAAATTCGACGCAAACGCGGCGTACAGGGTCACGAGAAATCAGGATACGGAACAATGGCCTCTCGTGGCGCGAGTTGTGATCATCGGTGGCGGTCCAGGCGGGTACGAAGCGGCTAGTGCAGCCGCCCAACTAGGGGCGGAGGTGACGGTCGTCGATTCCGACGGGATCGGCGGTTCCGCGGTGCTGACCGACTGCGTTCCGAGCAAGACGCTGATCGCCACCGCCGAGGTGATGACGGAGGTGGAGGAGGCCGGCGAGCTCGGCCTGCGGGTCGACGACGGCGACGACGACCCGGCGAACTCCGTCTCGGTCGATCTCGGGGTGGTGAACCGGCGGGTCAAGGCGCTGGCGACCGCCCAGTCGGAGGGCATCGGGCGCCGGCTCGCCTCGGACCAGATCCGGATCATCAAGGGCCGCGGCCGGCTCGACGGGCCGGAGACGGTGGTCGTCGGCGACGAGCGGCTCGAGGCCGACGTGGTGCTGATCGCCACTGGTGCAAGGCCTCGTGTGCTCAAGGGGTCCGAGCCGGACGGCGAGCGGATCCTGACCTGGGAGCAGGTCTACGAGCTCGACGAGCTGCCCGAGCGGCTGATCGTGGTCGGGTCCGGTGTCACCGGTGCGGAGTTCGCCAGCGCGTACGACGCCCTGGGCAGCGACGTGGTTCTCGTCTCGTCCCGGGACCGGGTGCTGCCCGGTGAGGACGCCGACGCGGCCGAGGTCCTCGAAGAGGTCTTCAAGCGGCGTGGCCTGACCGTGCTGAGCAAGTCCCGGGCCGAGTCGGTCAAGCGCCAGGGTGACGGTGTCGTGGTGACCCTGACAGACGGCCGGACGGTCGAGGGCTCGCACGCTCTGCTGGCGGTCGGTTCGCTGCCGAATACCGACGAAATGGGCCTGATCGAGTCGGGCGTGTCGCTGACCGACGGCGGCTTCGTCCAGGTCGACCGGGTGTCCCGGACCACGGCCCGGGGCGTCTACGCGGCCGGCGACTGCACCGGCGTACTGATGCTGGCCTCGGTGGCGGCCATGCAGGGCCGGATCGCGATGGCACACGCCCTCGGCGACGCCGTCGCCCCGCTCGACCAGTCCACCGTCTCGGCGAACGTCTTCACCGCCCCCGAGATCGCCACCGTCGGCCTCACCCAGGCCACGCTCGACGCCGGCGGCAGTACGGCGATGGTCGTCAAGGTCCCGCTCGCGGACAACGCCCGGGCCAAGATGCAGGGTGTCCGCGACGGTTTCGTCAAGCTCTTCTGCCTGCCGAACACCGGCATCATCGTCGGCGGTGTCGTGGTCGCCCCGCGCGCCTCCGAGCTCATCCACCCGATCGCCCTGGCCGTCGCCGCCCGCCTGACAGTCGACCAGGTCGCGGCCTCGTTTACGGTCTACCCGTCGGTCTCCGGCTCCATCGCCGAGGCCGCCCGCCGGCTGCATCTGCGGAGCTGACACTGCCCGCGACAGTGCCCTTCGGGGCACTGTCGATCGGGGTGGTGCTTCCTAGCATTGAACGGTGGCTGGGGAGCGCGCTGTAGCGGAGGAGGAGCGGGCGCGGACGTCTGTGCCGCGGCCTGCCGGAGACGAGTCGGCCCAGCCACAGGCAGCGCTGGCCAAGGCCGGTAACGCGGCCAACGGCAAGGTCGGGCCGTGGTTGCGGGAGCACGCCGGGGCCGCGATCGAAGCCTTGGCCGCGAAGCCGCCGGACTTCCCGACCGCGCTCACGGTCCTGAACGGGTTCTCCACCGATGACATCGTGAAGGTGCTGCGCGGGACGAGCGCGAAGAACCGGAAGGAGCTCGGGGACCTCCTGGGAGGCAGCAGTGCGCCGGCGGTCGACGTTCCACGGCTCTCGCTCGCTTTGAAGATGGCCAGCGTGCCGGGGGCCGCTGCGGCGCGCGCCGAGCGGTTGCACGACATGATCCGTGGCGACGACCTGCAGGCGGCGTACGAGCTCCTGAACGGCTTGTCGGTGGCCGACCAGGAGAATGCGCTGGCGATGCTCGGCAAGGCGCACTGGCAGTCGCTGGCCAACGGCCTCGGTACGGCGGTAGGCGTCGACACGCCGTGGCTCGGCACGCTGCTATCCGGGGTCAGCGGGACCCCGGTCACGTCGGCGATGACGTCGTACAGCTGGCTCAATGGGCAGGAGGCCGCCACCGGCGCAGCCTGGGCAGCGGAGCAGCCCGACGACCGGCTCGCCTTCATGCTGAAGAAGCTCAAGGCGGCCGGTCAGGTGGGCGCCGACCGGCTGCGCGCGATGCTGACCGCCGGCCAGGTCAAGCGACTGGGAGGCGAGGTCGAGCCGGCCCAAGCCGCCAAGGTCGAGAGCGCCCTGGCCGGCATCCCCATCGACCAGAAGAACGCCATCCGCGAGTACCTCGGCATCCCCGCCCCAACCATCCCCGAGGCCACGGCCGAACCGGCTTCGGACAAGGATCGGGTCGGCGCCAAGCCGGCGAGCGCCTTCGACGAAACCAGCCAGCGGGTGACCGGGATGTCCTACGCGGAACTACTGGCGTCGTTGCAGACCGTGCATGCCTTCGGGGTACGAGTGGCGGCGGTTCATCCGCGGATGGCGGCCGCCCTGCTGCGCGCGGATGCCAGCGCTCGGGAGAAGATCGCGGCGACCGAGGGGCGTCCGATGGAGGCCTCCGACTGGGGAATCTCGAGTATCGGGGGCTTGGCGAACCGCCGCGCCGGACTCCATACCTACGGCCTGGCTGTCGATGTCGACTACGGCGCCATGCCGTATCTGATGAACGAGAAGGGCGAGAAGGCGCTGGACGCCAAGCTGGCTCCGATCTACCACCGGATCTCCTGGCTGATGCTCGGCCGGGCGTCGACCGTTCCCAAGGGGCCGTGGTCGTACGACGCCCACAAGGAGGAGGCCAAGGCCATGCGTGACTACTTCGCGCTGGCCAAGGACTCCGCGGCGCTGCAGGAGCGGCTCGGCGCTGTCTCCGACCTGTCCGTCCGTGGGGTGTTCGGGACCCCGCCACCGCCTCCGGGCGCGGCAAGAGCGGACCGGCTCCGGGAGTTGATCGCCGCGGATCATGCGCAGCTGACGGCCAAGCCCGAGCCGAACCCCGACTGGAAGCCCGATCCCTCGAAGTCGCCGGAGGGGCAGTCACCGAACATGATGGACAGCCCCTTCGACCCCGACAAGAAGCACGGCGATCCGGCTGATCGGACCTTCACGATCCGCAAAGAGATCGTCGAGGCGATCCGGGCCTCCGATCCGGAGATGAAATGGGGTGGGACCGACCTCGGGGCCGAATGCGGCGACCTCATGCACTTCGAGATCAACGACGGCAGCATCCACGTCAAGAAGCCGGTGAAGAAAAAGCAGGGGTAAACCTTCGTTCACCTGTTTTACGGAGTGTGATCGGGGTGAAGGGCGTCGTTCCGGGGGAAATCGGGTGGGGCGATTTGTATCGGACACGAATAGTTACTGATGCTCGGAGTACGCCGAAAATGCGCAGCTCCAATCGCTGTCGTCGAAGGTGAGCGCGGGTCTACATTCCGGGTGATCGGTCGGGGGACCGCGCGTGTTCCGGAGGGGAACGTATGAGACGACGACAGGTGTCACGTGGTGCTGCCGTGCTGGCGGTGACGAGTCTGGTTCTGGCGTCGGTGTCGGCGCCGGTGCGGGCGGCCACCCAGGCGGACACACCGCCACCGGGTCCGCTGCAGGTGAAGACTGCGGCTGACGCGTTGCTGGCGAAGCTGGATCCGAAGCTCGAGGCGAAGGTCAAGAAGGGCGAGACCGCGCCGGTGGCGGTGTTTGCGACCGTGCAGGGCGATCCGGCGGCGGCGAAGGCAGTCCTGGACAACGCCCGGGTGGCCGCGACCGGCGACAGCGGGCTGGTGCTCGGTTCGATTCCGGTCCAGGCGCTGCCGAAACTGGCCGCCGTACCGGGTGTGGTATCGGTGCGGCCGGTGGAGCTCGGGAAGACCGGGCAGCCGCTCGGCGATCCGGATCCGGAGCTGCACAAGGCGCCGACGCAGGCCGAGAAGCAGGCCGCTCGGGCCAAGCTGCAGAGCAGTGAGGTGCCGTACGACGAGGCGCCGGCTCCGCGCGGTTCGAACTTCGAGAAGCTGCGTAAGCAGAACCTGCTGGACGCCAAGACCCACGACTTCACCGGGGCGTGGAACGCCGGAATCACCGGCCAGGGCATCACTGTCGGCGTACTGGATGGTGGCACCGACTTCGGGCACCCGGACCTGCTGAACACGTGGCAGACCTGGACCGGCCAGACCGGGACCAAAGCGGGGTGGAACGGCTGGCCGAAGGCCTTCGACCCCTATGGCACGCTGCAGTGGCTGTCCGCGCCTTCGCAGGTAGACGACGGTCTGTCCTGGTACACCAAGACGACAGCCACGACCTGTGCTGTTGCTGGCTCCACCTGCTCAGTGGACTACGCCACCAAGACCGGACCGTCGCGCAACTTCACCGCCCCGGCCGGGACTAAGCAGCACACCTATGACTTCCCGGCGTCGTGGAGCAAGTCCGGCAAGGTCAAGGTCGGCAGCCACCCGGACGACTACCTGCTCCAGCTGTACGGCGAGCGCCCGGCCTACCTGGTCACCGACCCGCACACCGCGGGCGTCTACGACACCGTGTACGTCGACCTCGACGACGACCACTCGTTCGCCGACGAGAAGCCGGTCACCAAGGCCTCGCCCGCGGCGTACCGGGATATGAACGGCGACGGGTACACCGACCTGTCCGGCGGACTGCTGTACTTCATCTCGGACGGCAAGACCGAGGTCCCCGGTGGCCAGGACGCGTTCGGAGTCCACGACACGTCGTACGGGCCGGGTGATCTGCTGGCCTGGACGGGCGACTTCGATCCGCAGATCGAGGGCCACGGCACGCTGACCGCGTCGAACATCGTCGGCCAGGCCGTCATCAACGGGAAGGCGCCGACGTTCAAGGACATCCCCGGTGGCAAGTACGCCGGTGCCGTCCTCGGTGGCGCGCCGCACGCCAAACTGGCGCCGTTCGGCGACATCTACCTCGGCTTCGACTTCTCCACGCAGTTCGGGTATCTGCTGTCCACCCGCCAGGGCGTCGACGTCACGTCGAACTCGTACGGGCAGTCCACCGTCGACAACGACGGCTGGGACGCGGCCAGCCAGGAAGCCGACGTGATTCACGAAGGCTCTCGTACGACGCCGTTGTTCTCGACCGGCAACGGCGCTCCAGGCTTCGGTACGACGGGTTCGTCGCCGACTGCAGGTATCCAGGTCGGCGCGTCGACGCAGTTCGGTGGTACCGGCTGGGACTCGATCGTGCGGACCAAGCAGATCATGGACAACGACGTGGTCGAGTGGTCCAACCGTGGCTTCCAGTCGAACGCCGCGAACGGTGTCGATGTAGTTGCCGACGGCGCCTATTCGCCGGGTGACGCGACGCTGAACACGATCCTCGACGGCCGCGAGGCCTGGACCACCTGGGGTGGTACCAGCCGCTCGACCCCGGTCGCGGCCGGTGCGACCGCGCTGATCTACCAGGCCTACGAGAAGGCGCACGGCACGAGCCTGCCGGCCGGCTTCTACAAGACTGCCAAGGACATTCTGAAGACATCGGCGCAGGACCTTGGGTACGACGCCAACGTTCAGGGCGCGGGGTCGGTCGACGCCGGCAAGGCCGTGGCGAGCGCCCTCGGCCGCCGGGCCGTGGTCTCCCCGTCGGAGTGGCGGGTCGGCGACTACCGCGGGACGGAGTACCCGGCGTTCGCGAATGTGATCGCACCGGGTGGCACGGATTCGCAGAAGTTCAACGTCAAGGGGCCGGGCGTCTGGCAGGTCAGCGACCGGCAGTTGGTGCGCACGGCGAACGATACGTTCTCCTTCACCAGCAAGGATCTTCAGAAAGAGAGCACATCGAACTTCAACGCACCGGACTATCTGCTGGATCTGACAGCTCGCGTCAAGAAGCATCGTGATGCCGATCTGATGTTGATCAAGGTTGAGTATCCGCGATCGGAGTTCGATGGCGACAACAACTTGACCGAGGACCAGGGCTGGCGGCTGCTCACCTACAACTGGACCGACGTCAACCACGACGGCAAGCTGTGGACCGACAAGGACCACAACGGCGTCGTCAACCACACCGACAAGACGACCAGCTCGACTATCGACGGCTTCAAGGATCTGGATTTCGCGAAGTCCGAGATGCAGCAGGGCGAGTACGGCCGGTTCATGTACCACCGGGCCGGTGCGAACGCGTTGCAGTCGCTGGTCCGCGACCCGGCGTCACGGATGGCCGACGGGCTCTTCCTGGGACTGCAGCACTCCGCGAAGAACGCTGCGATTCCGGTGACGCACTTCAAGATCTCGATCGACTGGTACAAGAACAGCGACTGGAAGTGGATCACCGCGCCGCGGTATACGACTGGTTCGTTCACCGCGTCGATCAAGGTGCCGGCGAAGACGCCGTACGGGATGTACTCCGGTGCTGTCGTACTGAACCGTGGTTCGGACTCGATGGTGGTGCCGGTGTCCGTCGCGGTCGCGGCCAAGGCGGCGCAGGACGCGGCCGGGAAGTTGACCGGGGCAACCACTTTCGGTGGTGAGGACGTCGCTCGGGCTCAGCAGAACTACACCTACAACAACGGTTCGGTGTTCGGTGCGAACGACTGGACCTGGCGAGCCGAGTCCGGTGACTGGCGCTTCTTCTACCTGGATGTGCCGAAGTCGCCGGCCGAGGGGACGAAGTTCCTGGTCAACACTTCGTGGAACGACGCCGGACCGGCGACCGATCTCGACACGTTGATCATGGGTCGCTCCGAGAACCACTTCCAGGTGGTCCCCGACTCGGTGTGGGGCGCACCGTACACGCTGAACACGGTTGGGAAGAGCCCGAACACCAACGTCCGCGCGGGTGTCTGGCGGTTTGACACAGCCACCGGCGGACCGGCCGATGTGGTGACCGCGCCGGCGCAGGAGGGCCTGCAGGCGTTCGCGGTTCACCAGGTTGGTTGGCAGGGTGACAAGTTCAACGCCCCGTTCAAGGTGCAGGTCGGCAGCGCGTCGGTCGCCCCGGCATCCGTCGTACAGACTGCTAGTGGGGACAGTGGTGCCTTCGACGTGAAGTTCGAATCCAGCGTCGCGCTGGACGGGTTGAAGGCGGCGGCGTTCGGTCTCAGCCAGCCCAGTACGACGACCGAAGCGGCCCATCAGGACAACCCGGACGACCCGGCGTCCTCGACCTTCAAGCGGAACATCACGCTGTCACATGCCTCCCGGCTGAGCGTGAGCACGGCGATGGCCGGTAACGACCTCGACCTGTACGTCGTCCGGGATGCCAACAACGACGGAGTGTTCGCGCCGTCGGAGATCGTTGCCTCGTCGGCCGGTGGTACGGCGAACGAGTCGGTCGACCTGATCAGCCCACCCGACGGCAACTACCAGATCTGGGTCCACGGCTTCGCCGTAGCCGGTACGCCGTCCTTCACTTTCAACGTCAACGCCATCCAAGGCAACGACCTCACCGTCACCGGCCTCCCCACCGGCCCGGTCCCAGCCGGCACCCCGGTCACCCTCCACGTCACCTACAACAAACCAATGACCGCAGGCCAGACCTACACCGGAGAGTTGTTGCTAGGGCCAACGACTGCCCCCTCGGCCCTGTCGGTCCCGATCAAGATCACCCGATGAGACTGCTGTGAAGCAGCCCTGAAACGGTACTGCTCCAGGCTCGGTCCGGAAGATGCCAGACCGAGCTTGGAGCACCCGATGTACAAGATGTGGAAGCGGCTGGCGGTCCTCGGGGCCGCCGCCGTTGCCGTCGCCGGAACCCTGATCGCGGCCACCGACAACCCGGCCACCGCCGCCACCGGCGCAAGGCCGCCGGCGTGTACGGCGACGCCCGCGAGAACCTCTGCCTAGACGTCGACGACCTGAACCAGCGCGTGACCCTCCAGCCCTGCTCCGGCGGCAAGTACTCCCAAGGCTGGGACCTCACCAACCTCAACCTGCACTACAACAAGTGCGTCAGCGACCCACAGGCAAGCATGTACCGCCGCGACGTCGTCCTTACCACCTGCGGCGCCACCTTCCCCCGCTGGAAGCGCGCCGGCACCACCACCCGCAACCGCGTAGGCCTGATCGGCGCCCCCTTCCGCCGCGTCGGTACTACCTCCGACTACCCCGAAGACGCCCAAAGCTTCCTGGACAGCCGAGGCGACCCCGGCTCCCCGGTCAACGCCAACCCAAGACCCTGGAGCGAGCAGTACCAGAACCCCTCGTCCGACTACGAGGAATGGTTCCTGATGGCCCCACCCGCCTACACCCCACCCGACAAAAACCCCTGCTCCGGCATCATCTGCCGCCCACCAGCAGACGCCGAGTAACTCACACCCGCTTGGTCGCGGAGTAGGCGTACCAAACGGTGTTGCTGGACGGCACATACACGCGATAGTCGCGGCTACGGTTGGTGGTGATCGTGTACGACGCGGCGCCGGTCTTGGTGTTGGGGTAGGCCCACGCGAGATCGGTCCAGGTGTTCGAACCAACGTCCCGCTTCTGGAACAACACCCGCCCGTGGTGGCGCGTGAACGCCTTGCTCTTGGTGCTGTAGTAGGTCGCCCGCGCATACACCGTGGTCTTCGTACCCTTTCGCACGCCGGTGAGCTTGATGGCAGCGCCGCACTTCGTCAGCGACGAGGTGGGGAGCAGGTCGGCCACCTTGCGTCCGTTGTAGCCCAGGCCGGGGTTCTCGGGGACCCAGCGCAAGGTGACTCCGATCTCCATCCACCGCATCGGGAAATTGCACGGCTGGGTGTCGCCCGAACAGCCGACGCCGAGGTGGGACGTGCCATCCGGAAGGACGGCGTTCCAGGTCCCGTTCAACAACGTCCTCGGACAGCCTGAGCCGAGTGGGAACGACGCGTAGGCGTCCGGCGCAGTGAGCGACAGCTTCGATGGAATCCCGAAGGCGCATTTCGGATAGACCGGGGCCGCCTGGGCCGACTGCTGGCCGACCACCAGGCCGGACGCGATCAGCGCCGTGCCCATGATGAGGTTTCGTAGACGCATTTCAGACTCGCTTCGTGAGGGAGTAGGCGTACGTGACGGTCTTGCCCGAGGGGACGAAGGCGCGGTAGTCGCGGCTGCGGTTGGTGGTGATCGTGTACGACGCGGCGCCGGTCGTCGCGTTCGGGTACGCCCACCCAAGATCGGTCCAGGTGTTGGAGCCGACGTCGCGCTTCTGGAAGAGGACGCGACCGTGGTGGCGGACGAACTTGCCGGTCTTCTCGTTGTAGTACGTCGCGCGTGCGGTCAACGTGGTTCGCGTGCTCTTGCGAACGCCGGTGAGCTGTACGGCGGCGCCGCACTTGGTGAGCGTCTTGGCGGAGCGGAGGATGGCCACCGGGCGGTTGTTGGCGTCGTAGGCGTAGCCGTCTTCCCAGCCGGTCCAGATGAGTGCCTGGCCGCACGGGGCGGTGTACGCGACGTCCATCCAACCGCCGCCGTCCACGCCGAAGCCAGCGCCGTAGATGGCGGTGCCGGCCGCGGTTCGTCCCATCCACGTCGCGGTGTTCGCGGTCTTGGGGCAGTCGGGGCCCTTCCTGACCCAGATGTTCTGCCTCGGCGCGCGCAGCGTCAGGTTGGCCGGAAGCATCCAGGAGCAGTGCGCGGTGATCGCCTGCGGCGCCGCCTCGGCGGCGTTCGGGCCGACCAGCAGACCGGAGGCCAGGACGCCGGTAGCCAGCAGCAGCGTGCGGTAACGCATTGGGTCTCCTTGAGAAAGGCGACCGTCACCCCACGATCGCGCAGGCGGAGACTACCGCTCGGGCGTAGCCGCTGTCTGCGAATCCGCTTTGCACGTTGATGCAAAAGCACGAGGCGCGCGTGCCCGGAACGGCGGGATCTCCGTGTGTAGGGCGGACCTGCAGGGCTCCACAATTGCCCTCGATGGCGACTGCTACGCCTGGCCGCGCCTCGGCAACCTCATTTGTGGAGTACTTGCGGTCCGCTCGACCGGGCGCATTCGTACGTCGCCGGGCACGCCACCCAACCACCTGGCTGCTAGCCGCGTTGCACGCGACGGAGGAGCGGGCTGGAGCGGCGGCGGTTGCGAATGAACGGTCGGCGGGATTGCTGTCGGAGGGAAGCGGCGGTAGCCGCGTGAAGGGGTGGGTGGGGCGCACGGGCGGAGTACGCGACGAAGGAGCGCGCGTGCCCGGAGCGAGGGGGCTCACCACGTGCACCACCGACCACCGGGCCGACACCCCCTGCGAACCCACCCAACCCAACCACCTGGCCGCTAGCCGCGTTGCACGCGACGGAGGAGCGGGCTGGAGCGGCGGCGGTTGCGAATGGACGGTCGGCGGAACTGCTGTTGAAGGGAAGCGGCGGCAGCCGCGTGGACGGGCGGGCGGGGCGCACGGGCGGAGTACGCGACGGAGGAGCGCGCGTGCCCGGAGCGAGGGGATAGAAAAAGGCCCCGACAACCCACACCTGGGGTTGCCGGGGCCTGGAAGCGAGGGTTAGAAGTCGCCGCCGCCCATGTCGCCGCCGCCCCAGTCGCCGAAGTCCCAGCCGCCGGAGTCACCGCCGCCCATGTCGCCGCCACCCATGTCTCCACCGCCCATGTCACCGCCACCCATGTCGCCGCCGGCGAAGTCGCCGTAGCCGCCGCCGGCGAACATGCCGCCGAGCATGGTGCCGAGGAACATGCCGGTCATCACGCCGCCCATGGCGCCGAACATGCCTTGGGCGTACGGCGAATAGGCCGGGCCGGCTTCCCAGTACGGGACGCGCTGGGGGCCGACCATGACCTTGCGGACGTCGGGTTCGGCGCCGGCGCGGACGCGTTCGGCGTCGGCGGCGCAGGCGGGAACCTCGCGCGGGGCGCCGCCGGGCGGCGACCACATCACGTCGACGACCGACGGGCCGTGCTGGGGATTGAAGAAGCACGACGGGCGCCGCTGCGGGAGGGGCTCGCCGTTCACCCGGGCGCGCACGCAGGCCGCGGCGTAGCGGCCGTCCTCGAGGATCTCGATGACGTGCTTGATCTGTTCGGCCTCGGTCACCTGGCCGACGGCCTGCTTGGCCGACTCGTAGGCGTCGAGGGCGCGCTGATAGTCCTGCCGGGCGCCGTCGCCGAGGTCCTTGCCGACCATGTCGAGGTCGAGGTCCTGCAGCTCTTCGCCGAAGCGGGTGATGTCCTCGTCGGCGGTCCGCTTGACCGACTCGAGCTCGGCCGCGGTGATCTCGTGCTGCTTCTTGGTCTGAAGCTGCGTCCGCTGGTAGGAGCGGAACGCCAGGACGGCGATCACCACGAGTGCGGCGATCAGGATGACGGTCAACATTGGCCGGGCCTTCCTTGACGGGCTTTGGTACGAGCCTATCGAACCCCGCCAACCCGGCACGCCACGCAGGGTGACCTCAATCCCCGGAATGCCGTCACGCTGCGCGCATAATCGATTACCGCCGCCCAGCGACCGCATTGCCCCCGCCGGAAGGCTGTTCGATGAGCAAGACCCTCCGACTCCTCACGCTCACCGCGACCGGCCTCGCACTGGTCGCCCCGCACCCGCCGGCCGCCCTCACCACGCCGGCGGATCCGATCATGCCGACGTACCAGGAGATTGCGATCACCGGACCGTCGGTGGCCGCCGAGACGACGCCGTTCGCGATGGTCGGTGTCACCTGGCCGGCCGGCGTGCAGAACGTTCAGGCCAGGGTCCGGATCAAGCACGGCGACCAATGGACCGGTTGGCAGGCGCTGCACGTCGAGGACGGCCACGGCCCGGACACCCCAGAAGGCAACCCCGGTACCGAACCACTGTGGGTCGGCGATGCGACCGGTATCCAGGCCAGCGCCGTCGACGCCGCCGGTACGACGATCCGCGGGGCCAAAGTCACTCTGATCCAACCGGGTGTGCTCCCCGCCGACAGCGCTGAGTCGCCCGACGCGCAGGACATCGAGCCGGCCGCGAGCCGAACGCCGTACCCGATGCCGAACGTCTGGAGCCGCAAGCGCTGGGGTGCCGACGAGAAGCTGCGCAACGTCAACAAAGGCTGCTCGCGACCGAAGTACACCCGGACCGTGCTGGCCGCGTTCGTCCACCACACCGCCGATCGCAACGACTACACGCGGGCGCAGGTCCCGGCGATGCTGCGCGCGACGTACGCGTACCACGTGAAGAGCCGCGGCTGGTGCGACCTCGGCTACAACTTCCTCGTCGACCGTTTCGGTCGTGCCTTCGAGGGCCGGTACGGCGGCGCGCAGCTGCCCGTCCTCGGTGCGCACACCGAGTCGTTCAACTCGAACTCGTTCGGCGTCTCGCTGATCGGCAACTTCGACAAGGTCGCGCCACCGGCTTCGATGCTGGAGGCAACGGCCCGGGTAATCGCCTGGAAGCTCGACGCCAACTATCGCTCGCCGACCGCGAGTATCGTGCTCGCCCGGCATCGGGTGAACACGATCTCCGGCCATCGTGACACCAAGGCGACCGCATGCCCTGGGCAACAGTTGTACGCGAAGCTCCCTTGGCTGAAGCAACGAGTTCAGACGTTGATGGGTGGCACGGTGTCGACCCCGATCTACCGGTTCGCGAAGACAATCGGATTCCGGAGCCTTGGGCAACCGTTCTGGGGTGAACACCGCACCCGGACCGGCTGGGCGACGTACTTCGGCACCCGCGACATCTTCTACTCGGTCTCCACCGGCGCCCACTCGACCGCGGGTGTCTTCCGGCAGCGGTACCGCCGGATGGGCCCCGACACCGCTCTCGGCCTGCCGACGACAGAGGTCCACAACGGCCGCGTCGGCGGCACGCGAGTGCAGTCGTTCCGCGACGGCGGCTTCTACTGGACCAAGCCGTACGGCGTCCGTCCGGTGACCGGCCTGATCTACCGCAAGTACGTCGCGATCGGTGCGGAGCGGTCGCGGCTCGGCCTGCCGATGACCGATATCTACCAGGTGAAAGGCGGGTTGCGGCAGAAGTACCAGCACGGCTGGCTCACGTACCACGCACACCGCCGTACGGTTCTCGTCCAATACCGGAGTGGCTCATGAAGCGTGTCGTTGCCGCCGTCATCATCATGTCAACTGTGATCAGCGCGACCGCTGAGGCCAGGGAGTTCGAGCCCACCGCCGGCGCCGACACGACGATCACGGGGCGCGGTTTCGGCCACGGTCGCGGCATGTCGCAGTACGGCGCTCAGGGTGCGGCCATCGCGGGGAAGTCGGCGAAGGAGATCCTCGACTTCTACTACCCGGGGACGACCGTCGGGAAGGCGACCGGCCGGGTCCGGATCCGGATCAGCGCCGACACCACCGACGGCGTACGGGTTGCCGCGGTCAACAATCTGCGGATCCGCGACCTGGCCCGGGACAGGCTCTACACGTTGCCCAAGGCATCGACTCGGAACCAGTGGTCGATCGACCCGCACGGTGAGCACGGGACCAAGGTCAGTTCGTACAACACCAAGACCCGCCAGTGGACGTTGTGGAAGAAGTTCAGCTCGATGACCCAGTTCGAGGGCGCGACGCTGACGAGTCTGATCCTGCCGTCCGGTGCGGTACGGCGGTATCGGGGCGGACTGCGGGCGATCGATGCGCCCGGCAAGCACTTGGACACGGTCAACGTCGTCTCGCTCGAGCATTACCTGCGCGGCGTCGTACCGCGAGAGGCCTTGTCCAGCTGGCGTCCGGCCGCGTTGCAGGCTCAGGCGGTTGCTGCACGCACCTATTCGGTCTTCCATCGGAATCGCAGTGCCAGGCGGGCCTACGACCTGTGTGACACGATCGCCTGCCAGGTCTACGGCGGCTACAACGACGAGAAGAACTCGACGAATGCCGCGATCACCGCGACGGCCGGGCAGGTGCGGCTGTACAAGGGCAAGCCGATCATCGCCGAGTTCTCGTCGTCGAACGGTGGTGCGACTGCGGCCGGCCAGGTTCCGTATCAGGTGATGAAGCTGGACAGCTGGGACGCGTACCCGGGAAACGGGAATCCGAACGTGACGTGGACGGTCACGCGGAAGACGGCCGCGATTCAGGCGGCGTTCGACGTCGGCACGATTCGTACGCTGCGGGTGATCCGCCGTACCGGGGTCGGACCGATCGGCGGTCGCGCGGCGCGGGTGGAGGCAGTCGGGTCGAAGGGGCGTCGTGAATTGAGTGCCGATCAGCTCCGAGGACGGCTGCATCTGAAGTCCGCGTGGATCGTGTTCCCGGTCGTTCCACTTGATATGCCAAGTCTTCCCGTGGCACCGGTCGGTCGCTGACCCATTGACGAATTCTCCCTGCGACGGTTAGAACTTGACATCGATGTCATCCGTCACCGCCCACAGAGGAGCCGGTCGATGCGCAGGAAATTGGGTATATCAACTCGGATCGTGGCCGGCCTGGTGGCGGCCGCGATCGTCGGGACGCTGCAGGTGTCCACGGCCGATGCCGTGACCAGCAACGCGGCCCGCGCCAAGGCGTCGTACGACGCGATCAACAAGTACTTCGATGCCGGGCAGGGGCTGCTGCTCGAGGAGTATCCGAACCAGCATCCCAACCCCTACTCGTACATCTGGCCGTACTCCCAGGCCGCGGTCGCGGCCGAGGACATCGCCGGGATCCCGGGTTCCGGCCAGAAGGCGTCCGCCGAGGCGGAACGCCGGATCGACGCCTACTCGCCGTACTGGAACGCGACGACAACGCCGAAGGGGTACGACTCCTATGTGCGCGCGCCGCTCGGCGGCGGTGGCGACAAGTTCTACGACGACAACGAATGGATCGGTCTGCACCTGATCCAGAACTACAAACGCACCGGCGACCGTACGGCGCTTGCCCGGGCGAAAGAGATCTTCACGCTCGTCGTCCATGGGTGGGACACCGACCCGGCGCACCCGTGTGCCGGTGGTGTCTATTGGACCCAGGCCCCGTGGAGCCAGGACCGCAACACGGTGTCGAACGGCCCGGGTGCCGAGCTCGGCGCCCACCTGTATCTGCTGACCCGGGACCGGACGTACCTGACGTGGGCCAAGCGGATGTACCAATGGGCGCAGGACTGCATGCTCGCGCCGAACGGTCTCTACTGGGACCACATCGACCTGGCCGGCAACATCGAGAAGACGCAGTGGAGCTACAACCAGGGCGTCATGCTCGGTGCCGGCGTGTTGTTGTACAAGGCAACCGGTGACCAGCGCTATCTCCGCGACGCGAAGTCGGTCGCGAACGCCTCGCTCGCCTTCTACAACACCCGCGAGATCCTCGCCAAGAACGGCGCCGCCTTCAACTCCATCTGGTTCAAGAACCTCCTCATCCTGGACTCGGTCTCCCACGACCCCCGCTACCGCAAAGCCATGCAGGCCTACGCCGACGACAACTGGAACACCACCCGAGACCCCGCCACCAACCTCTACAAATTCCGCGAGGGCCCAGTAGAACTCCTCCAGCAGTCCGGCATCACCCAAGTCCACGCCCTCCTAGCCTGGCCCCGCTCCCGCTACCACCTCCTAGCCTGACCCCGCACCCCTCCACCGCCCCCTCCCCACCGCCCCCTCCCCGCCCAAAGGTGGGTCGCCTTCTCTTTGTGTACGAGATCCATCTTTGTGCACCCACCGACCATTTTCGTGAGCTCGAAGTGGTTGGTGGGTTCCCAAAGATGAGCGGGGTGCACAAAGAGCAGAGGGGTTGCCGGGGGATGGGGCTGCTCTTTGGGCGCGAGGTGGGGTGGGGATGGAGTGGGTACGTGCTGGGCGTTCCCGGGGGCAGCAGACAGCCGCCGCCGAAGGGTGCTCCTTCGGCGGCGGCTGTGGTGGGTCAGGCTGCTGCGGTGGCGGTGTTGATTTTGACGGGGGTGATGGGGGAACCGTCCGTCGGGCCGTTCTGGGGTTTGACGCCGGCCTGGGCGACCTTGTCGATGAGTTTGAGGCTGGGCTCGTCGAGGGTGCCGAAGGCGGTGTATTGCGGTCCTAGACCGGACGCGTCGCCGTAGACGACGAAGAACTGGCTGCCGTTGGTGTTCGGCCCCGAGTTCGCCATGGCGAGGATGCCGCGACCGTACTTCAGCGTCGGGAAGACCTCGTCGGCGAAGCTGTACCCCGGACCGCCGCTCCCGCTGCCGCTCGGGTCCCCGCACTGCAGGACCTGAAGGCCCTCGCCGACGGTGAGGCGGTGGCAGGAGGTGTTGTCGAAGTACTTCTGGCCGACCAGGTTCAGGAAGCTCTTCACCGTGCACGGCGCCAGGGCGCTGTCCAGCGTGACCTGCAGGTCGCCGATGGACGTGTTCAGGCTGACCTTCGACGTACCGGAGGACTTGACCTTGCCGTCGGCCGGCGGGTTGACCTTCTTGCTGGCTGCCTCGGCGCCCTTCTTGTAGCTGCAGTCGACCTCGGCCGGGAGCGGCGTCGGGCGCTTCAGCGGGGCGGCGAGAGCGGTCGGGATGCTCTTCGGCTTGTTGTCCGGACCACCGCCGTCCGACGACGGCGCCGACGGCGTGTCCGAACTCGCCGCCGGGGTGTCGCTGCCCTTCGGACCGAAGATCACGAAGACGCCGACCAGGACTGCGACGACGGCGACCACGGCCGTGACCGTGATGGCCAGATTCCGCCGCTGCCGGGCCCGCTCAGCCTGCCGCTCGGCCTGCCGTTTGGCCTTCCGCGCCGCGAGCTGCTGCTCGTGGGTCCTCTTGGACATGCAAACCCTCCCTCACCGAGATGTCTGGAGGGAACTTACAGCGTCAACCTGAGAACTGTCTGTTAATCCCGCAGCTGTTCCCGCACCGTGATCAGCCAGCACGACCACCCGGTCGGCCGGTCCGAGCGTCAGCGGAGCGTCCGGAGCCGGATTCAGCACCACCCCGTACGCCGGGGGCCGGTGGAACTCGGCATGCACCCGGTACCCGATCGCCGTCTCCCCGCGGCGTCGGGCCGCCTCGGCGAGCGTGGCGAAATTCGCCGTCTGCCCGGGGAGCAGGTAGTCGGTCGCCGGGTTCAGGTAGATCTCGGCCCCGTCCGGGCTGAGCAGCTCCGCGAACACCCCGGCCACATGCCGGTTCTCGGTCAGCTGCGTGAGCAGCAGGCTGATCAGCTTCTCGCTGACCACGAAGTCGTCGGCCCGCGTGACCTGGGCGATCTCGCGGTTCGCCTCGTCGTTGATCTCGCTGACGATCGAGTACGGATCGCCGAGCCGCTGCCCGAGATCCCGCAGGTGCAACAGCGTCAGCAAGGTTCGCGCGTCGGCCTCCTGCTCACCGCGCGCATCGGCCGACAGCACGATCACGTGCTGATAGCTGCCCACGTCGAGCCCTTCCAGCTCAACCCGGTTCGTCGGGTCACAGTACGTCGTACCAACCGTGAGGTGGTCGTATTCGCCCAGCCGGACCTCATCCGGCCCGGCCACCTGCAGGTGTGATCCCGGGGCGGCGAATTCGTCGAGCAGCGCGACGATCTTCGGCGCCCGCTTGTTCCAGCCGATCATCAACGTGCGCGCGGGATCCGCCGTACGGCGTACTTCCGGAGCGATCGCTTCGGAGACGACCGGGAGCGGTGTCGGCGCCCGGTGGATGAGGCTGTCGTCGTCCGCGAGCAGGATCAGCTCGTCGGTCGCGTCGACGATCCGGGCCTCGGCCGGGTTGAGGTCGACCCGCCCGGAGGCTGTCCGGAGGCCGACCAGCACACCGCGGTCGAAGCTCCGCGCGACCTCACCGAACGAGTGCCCGTCAGTCGACGGATCGGACCGCAGGTAGAACTCGGTCCCCGCGAACGCGAGCAGATCGGTGCAGACCGCGGACAGCCCGGACTGCCGATGCGCCTGAACGATCAGCCGAACCGCCAGGTCGTCAGCACCGACCAACTGGGTCCGCGGACCACCGGCCAACTGCGCCGCCGCGAGGTTGTCGGAATCGTTGACCGCGGCCACCACCTGCGGACCGCCGGCGGCTCGGTTGCCGAGGGCAAGCAGAACCTTGATCACCTGGATGTCGGCGTCCTCGACCGGCGGCGGCAACACCATCACCGACCGCGCCTCGGCCAGGTTGACCAGGTCCAGATCGGTCGGCCGCAACGGGTTCCCGGTCCGGCAGACGACAACCGTCCGCCCGAGGTCGGGAACGCGGGCGCGCAGTGCGTCCTCCATCTCGACCTTGTCCTTGTCGGCCAGGATCGCGATACACGAACGCCGCTTGCTGTGGTTGGCCTGCACCAACTCGGTCACCACCGTGAACACCTGCTCGGACCACCCCAGTACGACGGTGTGCCCACGCTCGACGACCTTCGACCGACCCTTCCGCAGGTCGGCGATCTTGCCCTCCAAGCCCGCGGTGAGCACCCCGATGAACGCACTCACCACGAAGATCCCGCCGACCGTGATCGCCAGCATCAGGAACATGAACACCGGACTCCCGGAGTCCCCGCTCACCGTCCCCGCGTCGATCGCCCGCATCAACGTCATCCAGAAGACATCCGGCCACCCACCGTGCTGCTGCACGTCATCCGGTACCAGCCAGATCACCAGCACCGAAACCACCAGCACCAGCAACGTCGACGCCAACCCCAGCCACCCGACCAACGCCGGCGTACCCCGAGACATCGTGCTGTCGAACCAATACCGAGCCCGCGCCCGCCACATATCCAGCTCCTCACCGTCACCCGAACCCGGTGACTATAGGCGACCGAAAGGACACCGCCTCCGGCGGCGGCAGATCTGATGGCGCCTTCGGCGCGAGCAGCCCAGGTGGTTGCGCGGCAGATGTGTTCGGCGCGGTAGTCCAGACGCGTGCGACTGATCAAACCGGCGGCGGCAACCGCCCGTGAACTGGTGGACCACTGCGAGGCAGTCGTGGGGTCCGGACCGGAACGCCATCACAACTGCTGTTTCGAGGCGGGTTCACGCGTGGCTGACCCGGCCGGTGGCGATTGTGATGGCCCGGAGGTCCGGCTTGACGGTGGTTGGTGGTTGGTGGTTCGGGTGTAGACCAGTATGCTGCGGCGATTCGTTCGGGCTGGGGAGGGTTCATGCGGGTTCGTGGGTTGGTGCTGGCGGTCGGCGTGGTGGCCGCGGGGTTGGTGGGCGTTCCGGGAGTCGCGTCGGCGGCCACCCCTGTGTGCCGGTTCGAGGTTCCCGCGAAGTTGACGATCAGCCACCGCGACAGCCTGGTGTCGTTCGGGTGGGGTGCCGGATGTCCGAAGACGGCGTTCCAGGCCAGTTGGGTGGGGCAAGCGGCAGGGGTGTCGGGGTCGTCAGCCGCGGTGATGTGCACATGGGGGTACCCGCAGTGTGCGATCGCGCTTGATGGGACGTACCCGGGATCGACGATGTACTGGAACCCGAGCGGGTATGCACAAGATGAGCAGGGTCGGAAGGTGGCCGAGTTGCGATCTGCGAAGTCGCTCACCAAGTACGGCGCGGCGGTGAAGTTGGCGGCCGGTCGAGTGGGGACGAAGACCGCGTTGACTGCGCGGCCGACGTATTACAGCGCCAAGGCCAAGGGGTTCGTGCGTCACCACGGGCGGGTGCTGTTCCAGTCCAAGGACCCGGGTTCCTCGGTCTGGAAGGACCTCGGGTACGTCGTACCGAGCTCCGCGGGCACTGCAACCTTCACGATCACCACGAACCGCAGCCGGGCGTATCGCGCGTACGTCGCGTCGTCGGCCACGGTCTGGTACGCCTACTCGCCCAACGTCACCAAGTGACCCACTGTCGTGCATACTGAGTATCTATATACTCGGTATAGCGAAGGGGATGGTGACATGAAGATGATCGGGACGACTCTGGGTGTGCTGGCGCTGGCGGCGGTTCCGGTGGCGGCGCAGGCGGCTCCGGTGCAGGCGCAGACGACGCAGCCGTATCAGCACCTGGTCGTGGGCAAGAACTGGGGCAGCGGCGGGACGTACGTCTCCACCGGCGGGGACATCAAGCTGAACCTGACCACCCTGGAGAAGCACACGAAGGTCTTCGTGGAGCGGTGCGAGGGTTCGGATCTGGGTGACGTCCAGACCTTCACGAAGAAGAAGCCGAGCCACACGCTGGCCACCGGCGTCGAGAAGGGCGAGTGCTTCATCGTCCTGCTCGCACCGGTGACCGGCAATGGCGGCTACATCGTGAAGGGCACCTTGAGCTACTAGTCCTTGATCTCGCAGAGGACGGCGCCGGCCGAGACGGTGGCGCCGACCTCGGCGGACAGGCCGGTCACGGTGCCGGCCTTGTGTGCGTTCAGCGGCTGCTCCATCTTCATCGCCTCGAGTACGACGATCAGGTCGCCCTCGGCAACTGTCGCGCCTTCCTCGACGGCCAGTTTCACGATCGTGCCCTGCATCGGGGACGTCAGCGAGTCGCCGGACGCGGCCGCCTTCCCCGAACCACCGGTACGGCGTGTCGGCTTCTTCTTCGCGCCATTCGCAGCGGCAGCACCACCGGCCGACATCCCGAACCCGGCGGGCAGTGCGACCTCGAGCCGCTTGCCGCCGACCTCGACAACGACCTTCTCCCGGGCAGCGTCCGAAGGCGCCTCGGCGGTCGGGCCGTCGTACGGCGTGAGTTGGTTGTCGAACTCGGTCTCGATCCACCGCGTGTGCACCTTGAACCCGTCAGACCCGACGTACGCCGGGTCCGACACGACCGTGGCGTGGAACGGGATCACGGTCGGCATGCCCTCGACGACGAACTCACGCAGTGCCCGACGGGACCGCTCGAGCGCCTGAGTGCGGTCGCGGCCGGTCACGA
This sequence comes from Kribbella yunnanensis, assembly GCF_039529655.1. Lineage (NCBI taxonomy): Bacteria > Bacillati > Actinomycetota > Actinomycetes > Propionibacteriales > Kribbellaceae > Kribbella > Kribbella yunnanensis. The sequence goes on from NZ_BAAANF010000017.1 coordinate 474,665, forward strand.
TCAGCTTGGCGACCAGTGAGTCGAACGCGCCGGGCACGGTCTCGCCCTCGTCGTACCCGCCGTCGATCCGAACGCCCGGGCCACTCGGGGGCTTCCAGCGGGTCAGTGTGCCGGGTGCGGGCAGGAAGCCGCGGCCGCCGTCCTCGGCGTTGATCCGGAACTCGATCGAGTGGCCGGTCACCACCGGGTCGTCGTACCCGAGCTCTTCGCCGTTGGCGATCCGGAACATCTCCCGGACCAGATCAAGCCCGGTGACCTCCTCGGAGACCGGGTGCTCGACCTGCAGTCGGGTGTTCACCTCGAGGAACGAGATCAGCCCGTCCTGGCCGACCAGGAACTCGCACGTCCCGGCGCCGACATACCCGGCCTCGCGCAGGATCGCCTTGGACGAGCTGTAGAGCGTCTCCAGTTGCTCCGGCGAAAGGAAGGGCGCGGGCGCCTCCTCGACCAGCTTCTGGTACCGGCGCTGCAGCGAGCAGTCCCGGGTGGAGACGACCACAACGTTGCCGTGGGCATCGGCCAGGCACTGGGTCTCGACGTGCCGCGGCTTGTCCAGGTACCGCTCGACGAAGCACTCGCCGCGACCGAACGCGCTGACCGCCTCGCGGGTCGCGGACTCGAACAGTTCCGGGACCTCCTCCAGCGTGCGCGCGACCTTCATGCCGCGCCCACCACCGCCGTACGCCGCCTTGATCGCGATCGGCAGGCCGAATTCCGTGGCGAATGCGACCACCTCGTTGGCGTCGGCCACCGGATTCGGCGTACCGGGGACCTGCGGCGCGCCCACCTTCTCGGCGATGTGCCGGGCCTTGACCTTGTCGCCGAGCGAGTCGATCGCCGACGGCGGCGGGCCGATCCAGATCAGCCCGGCGTCAATCACGGCCTGGGCGAACTCGGCGTTCTCGGCCAGGAACCCGTACCCCGGGTGCACCGCGTCCGCGCCGGAGCGGGCCGCGAGATCCAGGATCTTGGCAATGTTCAGGTAGGAGTCGGCCGGCGTCGACCCGTCCAGCGCGTACGCCTCGTCGGCCAGCCGGACGAACAGCGCGTCCCGGTCCTGGTCGGCGTACACGGCGACGCTGCCCAGCCCGGCATCCGCTGCCGCCCGGACGACCCGGACCGCGATCTCGCCGCGGTTGGCGACCAGCACCTTGGTGATCTGCTTGTTCGACACGGACGACTCCCTTCAAGCCTGGGCCCACTCTAGAGTCCAAACCGTGGACACGGGGGAGGGTGTTGGTCACAGTCGGCGGACCTGCACCACCGTCCAACCGCGCCGAGCGGTCCACATCACGCCGACGCCGAGCGTGGCCGGGCGTGTCGCGCGGAGGTTGGACGGTGGTGGCGGTCCGCGCTTCGACCTGAAAGTGTGGGCGCATGACGATCCTCGAACCGTTGGCAGGGACCGTTCCGGCGGAGTGGGAGAAGTTCGACGACCGGTTCGACGGGATTCGGGGCGACCATCACCTGGAGCGGCTGTGGACCGGCGGGCGGTGGGTCGAGGGGCCGGTGTACGTCCCGGCCGGGCGGTATCTGCTCTGGAGCGACATTCCGAACGACCGCATTCTGAGGTGGGACGAGACGTCGTACCAGGTCTCGGCCTTCCGGGCGCCGGCCGGGAACACGAACGGTCACACGCTCGATCAGGAGGGGCGGCTCGTCAGTTGTGAGCACGGCAATCGGCGGGTGACGCGGACCGAGCACAACGGGCGGATCAGCGTGCTCGCCGACGGGTACGACGGTCATCGGCTGAACAGTCCGAACGACGTTGTGGTGAAGCGCGACGGCTCGGTCTGGTTCACGGATCCGTCGTACGGGATCCAGAGTGACTACGAGGGGTATGCCGGGGAGATCGAGACCGGCGGCTGTCACGTCTATCGCGTCGCGGGCGGCGTACTGACTCGGGTTGCGGACGACTTCGACGGGCCGAACGGTCTGGCGTTCTCGCCGGACGAATCGCTGCTGTACATCACTGACACCGAACGCGCGCACATGCGGGTGTTTGCGGTCGAAGGGGACCGGATCAGCGGTGGCGAGGTGTTCGCCGAGTGCGGGAACGGCGCTTTCGACGGCATCCGGATCGACACCGCCGGTCGAGTCTGGGCGTCGGCCGCGGACGGCGTACACGTCTATCACCCGGACGGGACGCTGCTGGGCAAGCTGCTGGTCCCGGAGACCGTCTCCAACCTGACCTTCGGCGGCGCCAAGCGGAACCGCCTCTTCATCACCGCCACCACGTCCGTCTACTCCCTCTTCACCACGGTCAATGGCGCCGCCCAGCCCTACGACCCACATGCCTGAGTTCGGCCCGGTACTGCGAAGGTTCCGTAAGGCCGCCGGTCTGTCGCAAGAGCGGCTGGCGGCGGCGTCCGGCGTGAGCGTCGAGGCGATCAAGACCCTGGAGTCGGGCCGCCGGCGGTACCCGCGGTCGAGCACGCTGAAGCTGCTGGCCAACGGCCTGGGCCTGGCCGCGGCGCAGCGGGCCGAACTACTCACGGCCGGCGCCCGGACGAAGGCGCGGGTCACCATCCCGCGCGAGCTGCCGGACGACGTCTACGCCTTCGTCGGCCGCGAAGACCAGGTCGCGGAACTCGAGAAGACCTTCACCGCTCAGGAGTCGCGGCCGGGCGTCGTGGTCACCTCCGCCATCGGCGGGATGGGCGGTATCGGCAAGACCGCGCTGGCCATCCACATGGCGCACCTGATCGCCGATCAGTACCCGGACGGCCAGCTATACCTGAACCTTGGCGGCTTCGGTCCGGGCCGGCCGCTGACAGTGCCGGAGGCGCTCGGCCGGTTGATGGACAGCCTCGGCGTTCAAGGGCCCGACAATCCGGCCGACGCCCACGAAGCCGCCTCTCGCTACCGATCGGCGCTCACCGGCCGCCGGGTGCTCGTGGTTCTCGACAACGCAGCCGACGCGGCCCAGGTCGCACCTTTGTTGCCGGGGGCATCGACCTGCGCAGTACTGATCACCAGTCGCCGCGCGATGACCGCCCTGCCGGGCGTCGCCCACGTGCTGCTCGACGTCCTGCCCGACCAGGACGGTATCGAGATGCTGACCCAGATCGTCGGCGACGACCGGATCGCGCGCGACCCGGCCAACGCCCTGGCGATCGTCCGGTTGTGCGGCGGTCTCCCGCTCGCCCTGCACCTCGCCGGAGCCCGCCTCGCCGACGAACCGACTTGGGCCGTCGCCGACCTGGTCCACCGGTTGGAGACAAGCCGGCACCGGCTCGACGAACTCGCGACCGCCGATCGCGACGTACGGGCGAGCATCGAGTTCTCGTTGTCCGCGGCAACAGACCGCGACACGGAAGCCGTCGAGGCGTTCAAGCTCCTAGGCCTCCACGAGGGCGACGAGCTCAACGTCCGCGTCGCCGCGGCCCTACTCGACCTCCCCGTCGAGGACGCGAGCCGCCGCCTGGAACGCCTGGTCGACCTCTACCTGATCGAGTCCGTAGGCCCACACCGATACCGAATCCACGACCTCGTCCGCAGCTACGTCAAGGAGACGACCGCCGTACTGACCGATGAGCTGGCCCGCGAGGCCGCTCAGCTTCGGGTCCTCGAGTTGTGCCTCGCGATGGGCTGGCGGACCCGGATGGACCGCTTCGGCGACGACGTCTCGCATGCCTGGCACGAGGACAGCTGGACAGCCGCGGCGGAGCAGTTCAGCACCGACGAGATCTTCGCGTGGTTCGACGAGGAGATTGAGGAGATCATCGGCGCCGTACGACGTGCTGTCGTCGCAGGTCCGCGGCAGCGCGCGATGGTCGCCCGAGTCGTCCTCGGCCTGCTGCCGTACTGCTACGTCCGCCGCCGCCACTCCGACGGTGTGCTCCTCGGCACCATGGCGATGGGCGTCAAGGAATCGGCCGACGATCCGTTCGCCGCGGCTCTACTGTCGTTCGAGGTCGCGCAACAGTGCGCCTCGGCCGGCTTGCACCTGCGAGCGGTCGAGTACATGACCGCCGCACTGGCGGCCCCGAAGATCCATGCCTACGATCGGGCGTACATAGAGGCCGAGGTCTTCCTCGGTCACTACCTGGTCGAGCTCGGCCGTCTCGATGAAGCCATCGCCTCGGCTGAGCGCGGGGTAGCGGTCGCGCTGCGCAGCGGCGACGAGGTCGCCGAGGCCGAGGGCCGTCTGGTCCTCGCCCTCGCCGCCGGCCGCCGCGGCGACACCGCCGCCCACGACCGCGAGTTCGCCCGTGCCGTAGATGTCATGCGCCGGCTGGGCACATCCCACGAGCGCTACTGGCTGCTTTGCTTAGCGGGCCTCTCGTACTTCGAACTCGGCCGCCTCGACGAGTCCTCGTCGTACCTCGAGGAGGCCCGGGCTGCCGCGATCGAGGACGGCGACGAGTTCGCCGTAGCCGAAGCTCTCGAAGGCCTAGGCCGAGTCGAACTCGGCCGCGGCCACCTCGACCTGGCCGAACAACACCTCCGAGCCTCGCTCCAAGTAGTCCAAGGGACCTGGCAAGCTGAAGCCCGCGTCCGCGAACGCCTAGGCCACGTCCTCTTGGCCGCCGCCCACCCCACCGCCGCCCACGCTCAATGGCAGTCCGCCCTGGACCTCCTCACCCGCCACGGCTCCCTCCAAGCCGACAATGTCCGAAAGCTCCTGAACTCCAATGTCTGAGTTCGGGCCGGTACTACGAAGGTTCCGCAAGGCGGCGGGGTTGTCGCAGGAGCGGCTGGCGGCGGTGTCGGGGGTCAGCGTGGGCGCGATCAAGACCCTCGAGGCAGGCCGCCGGCGCTATCCGTGGGTGCAGACCGTCGACCTGCTCTCGGCCGGTTTGGGCCTCGACGCCGACAAACGAGCCGAATTGAAGGTCGCGGCTGCGCGCCCCAAGACACGTGGCCGCCTACCGGTTGACGTGGCCGACTTCGTGGGCCGCGCCGAGCAGGTCGCCACCGTGTCCAACCTGCTGACTGGTGGCGGCCAGGCGCCTGGTGTTGTCGTCATCTCGGCGCTGGCCGGGATGGGTGGCGTGGGCAAGACCGCTCTCGCTGTGCGCGTCGCTCGTGAGCTGGCCGATCAGTTTGCCGACGGTGTCCTCTATGTGAACCTGCGCGGCTTTGGTGTCGGTGACCCGATGACGCCGTTAGAGGCGTTGAGTACCCTGCTTCAACAACTCGGCTTCGCACTTCAGCGACCGCCCGAGACCGCGGACGCCGCCGCCGGCACCTTCCGGACAGCCTGCGCCACGCGGAAGCTCCTCGTCGTGCTGGATAACGCGGCCACCGTCGATCAGGTCATTCCACTGCTCCCGGGTACGTCGACATGCGCGGTCATCGTCACCAGCCGACGTGCTCTGGTCGGCCTGCCCGGTGCGCAGCCACTCGCGCTCGGCGTACTGCCTCCGGACGAGGCATTGGCTTTGCTGACCTCAGCAGCCGGCCACGAGCGGATCCAGAGCGATGTTCATGCCGCGCGTGAAGTGGTGACACTCTGTGGATCGTTGCCGCTGGCCCTCAGAATCGCCGGCTCCCGCCTCGCCGCTGAGCCGACCTGGACAGTTGCCGATCTGGCCAGACGCTTGGCCGACGAAACAGCTCGGCTGGATGTGCTCAGTGGTGAGGAGTCCGGCGTACGAGCGTCTCTTGCGCTTTCGCTGACGGGGACGTCGGCGCAGGACGTGGCGGCTGCGGAGGTGTTCGGGCTCCTCGGTCTGTACGAGGGCGACGAACTGGACCTGAAGGTCGCTGCTCGTTTGGTCGATCGCCCGGAGACGGAGATCGAGCCGTTGCTGGAGCAGTTGATCGACCTGCATTTGCTGGAGTCGCCCAACCCGCGGCGATACCAGCTTCATGACCTGGTGCGGGCCTATGCCCGGGAGCTTGCAGCCACCCGGACGGCAGATGAACGAACGGCGGCTCGTGATCGCGTGTTCGCGTTCTATGTGGCGATGGCCTGGCAATCCCAGACAAAGTTGGGCTCGGGCGGGGTAGCGAGGGAATGGTTCAGCGCGCACAGGCTGAGCGGAGTCGAGGAGCTCGAGTCGGACCAGGTCATGAACTGGCTGGATGCAGAGGCCAGCGAGTTCCTCGCCGCTGCGGGCCGAATGATGGCACGGCCGAACCCCGACCGCGGTGCGGTCGTCGGGCTCGCAACCGGCATGCCGGCCTTCTGGTTCCACCGCCATCGTCAGACGGAGGGAGTCCAGTTGGGCGAGCTGGCCTTGACGTCGCTACAGGAGGACCCAGCGTGCGCACCTCCACTGGCGGCGGCCCTGATCAGGTACAACTTGGGACAGCACTACTCGGCCAGGTCGGATTTCGAGACTGCGAGCGCTCACCTGAGGGCGGCGATCGAGGTGAGCGCGGCACAGGGTGACGAGCCACTTTCGATCTTGTGCATGCTCGAGCTCGCCCATTGCCTGGAGCGTCTGAACCAGTTGGACGAGGGGACGAGGCTCGCGCGGGCCGGACGGGAGCTGGCACAGAGCATCGCCGACGAGATGATCGAGAGCGAGGCACAGTTGATCCTTGGAGTCCTCGCCGGTCGGCAGGGCCGGGCAGCGGAGCAAGACGAGTCGTTCGGCCTGGCTGCGTCGCTGATGCGCAGGAGCAGTCCGGCGCACCTCGACTGGCTGCTGCCCGCCATCGGAGAAGGTTACCTGCGCTGCGGCCGGGCTGACAGCGCCCGGAGTTGGCTGCGCGAGCGGCTGGCCGAGGTCGAGGCATGCGGCAACAAGTCCGCCGTAGCCGAACATCTTCAGCATCTCGGGTCTGCAGAAATATTGGTTGGCTCGTACGACGCGGCTCGGATTGTTCTGACCGAGGCACTCGACCTGAACCTCGGCAACAGTGGTGAGCTGGAAGCGGGGATCCGGCACCAGCTGGGGCGCGCGTTGGGCGGGCTCGGGGAGGCCGGGCCTGCTCGGGAGCAGTGGTCGTTGGCATTGGAGCTCTATCGGCGTTACGGATTGCCGCAGGCTGACGAGGTCAGTTCGTTGTTGGGAGATTCGAGTGACTGAGTTCGGGCCGGTACTGCGGAGGTTTCGGAAGGCGGCTGGGGTTTCGCAGGAGGGGCTTGCGGGGGTTTCGGGGGTCAGTGTGGAGGCCATCAAGACGCTGGAGGCTGGTCGTCGCCGGTATCCACGGGCACAGACCGTCGAGCTACTGGCTGACAGTCTGCCGTTGGATGCCGACGAGCGCGCCGAACTGATGGCCGCGGCCACCCGGCCCAAGGCCGGCAGTGATCCACTGCCTGTCGATGTGGTGGACTTCGTCGGTCGCGCGGAGCAGATCGCCGAGGTGTCCGATCTTTTGAGCGGTGGTGATCAGACGCCTGGCGTCGTCGTCATCACGGCGATCGCCGGTATGGGGGGAGTCGGCAAGACCGCCTTGGCGGTGCGTGTTGCCCGCGACCTGGCCAGTCGGTTCGCCGATGGCGTCCTCTATGTGAACCTCCGTGGCTTCGGTGTCGGCGGACCGATGACGCCGCTGGAAGCGTTGAGTGCATTGCTGCAGCAGCTCGGGTTCGCCCTCCAGCGCCCGCCGGATTCCGTCGAAGAGGCTGCCGCCCTCTTCCGCACGGCCTGCGCGACCCGCAACCTGCTCGTCGTCCTGGACAACGCGGCAGCTGTCGAACAGGTCGTCCCACTGCTCCCCGGTACGGCGACCTGCGCGGTGATCGTCACTAGTCGGCGTGCCCTGGTCGGTCTGCCGGGCGCGCGGCCGCTGGAACTCGGTGTCCTAGCGGAGGACGAGGCTATGGCGTTGCTCACCTCGGCAGCCGGCCGGGAGCGGGTCGAGCGCGATCCGCAGGCAGCGCTGAAGGTGGTGGCTCTCTGCGGATCGTTGCCCTTGGCACTCAGAATCGCAGGCACCCGGCTCGCGGCCGAATCGACCTGGACGGTGGCCGACTTGGCCAGGCGGTTGGCCGATGAGTCGGTTCGCCTGGACGTGCTCGGCGCCGCGGAGTCCGGCGTACGGGCGTCTATTGCGTTGTCGTTGGCGGGTGCGTCGGCGCAGGACGTGGCCGCAGCGGAGCTCTTCGGGCTGCTTGGCCTGCACGAAGGCGACGAACTCGACCTGAAGGTTGCCGCTCGCCTCGTCGATCGCCCGGAGGCGGAGGTCGAGCCGTTGCTCGAACACCTCGTCGACCTGCATCTTCTGGAGTCGGGCAGCCCACGCCGCTACCAGTTCCACGACCTGGTCCGCACGTACGCACGGGAGCTCGCACCCGCTGACCGCACAGCGGCCCGCGAGCGGGTGCTGGCGCTCTACGTGGCGATGGCCTGGCAGGCGCGAGTGAAGCTGGGCGTTTCGCAAGCCTTCTGGTACGACGAGCAGTGGACCGCCGGTGTCGAGCACCTCGAGTTCGACGAAGTCATGGCGTGGCTGGACGCCGAGGCAGGCGACATCCTCGCCGCGGCCCGCCGACCGACGACACCCCGTGGCACCCTCGTCAATCTCGCGGGCGGCATGATGCGGTTCTGGATCATCCGTCGTCGGCACACCGAGGGAACAGAACTCGGCGAACTCGCCCTGGCCGCGCTCCGCGACGACCCGACCTGTGCCTCTGTCTTCGCCCTGAGCCGGATCAGTTATCACGTGGCAGCGCACTATTCGGCCAGGTCGGACTCCGAGACCGCGGTAACTCACTTGAGGGCCGCCATCGCAGCCGCACCGATGGAGACCGATCCGTTGAACAACGTCGCGTGCACGGTCACTCTCGCTCAGGACCTGGAGCGACTCGGCCAGCTGGACGAAGCGATGGAGCTGGCCCGGTCCGGGTTGGACGGTGCGCTCCAGGTCGCCAGCGAGATCATCGAGAGCGATGCACACTTCAGCATCGGCTCCGTGGCCGGCCGCCTCGGCCGCTTCGCGGAGCAGGACCAAGCCTTCGACCTGGCAGCCGCCACCCTCCGCCGAAGCCGCCCAGAAATCCTCCACCTCCTCCTCCCCGACATCGGCGCCAGCTACCTCCGCTCCGGCCGCCCCGAATCCGCCCGCACCTGGCTCCGCGACCACCTCCCCGACACCAAGCGCTCAGGCGACAACAACGCCATCGCCGAACACCTCCACGAGCTGGGTGTCGCCGAAACAGCACTCAAAGCCCACGACGCGGCCCGCCTTGCCCTCACCGAAGCCCTCGAGCTGATCCAAGGCAGCAACGACGACCTCGAAGCCCAGATCCGCCACGCCCTCGGTACGGCGCTGAGCGGGCTCGGAGAGACCGAGCCCGCTCGGGAGCAGTGGCGGTTGGCGCTGGAGTTGTACCGACGATGCGGATTACCGCAGGCGTCAGAGCTTCTTGAGTTGGTCGATGATGGTGAAGACGGCTAGGAAGCCGAAGGCCAGGAAGGCGAAGGCCAGGACGGCGGTTCGGAGTGGGGTGATGCGGATGGGCTTGGGGAGGGCTCGGGAGTTCATGTACCAGAGCAGGCCGGAGTAGACGAACATCATGGTGCCGGCGGTGCATGCCGAGATGACGAGCAGGACCAGGGGCTGGGTCAGGCCGGCCAGGAGGACGATGATGCCGAAGGCAACTAGTCCCCAGACCAGGCCGAAGTAGAGTTTGGATTCGGTGACTGTCGACGTTCGCAGGTAGCGGGCCTTGATCATGTCGGCGGTCAGGCGGGAGGTGTAGTCGACGATGCCGGCTGCGGCGGCGAAGAGGGAGAAGGCGCCGATCGCCCAGAAGAGGTAGCCGAACCAGCCGCCGACCAGGGTCTGCAGGGTGGTGCCCTCGATCTTGAGGAAGCTGATGTTGTTCTTGACGTTCTCGTCGCCGAACAGGGTGGCGTGCGCGAGCATCGAGGTGAAGACGATGGTGAGCACGGTGATCGCGACGAAGGTCATCGCCTGCTCGATGTTGGCGAACTTCCACCAGCGCTTCCAGCGGGCCATGTTGGCGTCGTTGGGGGTGAAGGTGTAGGCGTTGGCGTTCGGGTCGGCTTCGGTCTGGCCGGTCACGGGTGAGGTGAGGCGCGGGACGTGGATGCCTTGGGCGAAGCCCTTGTCGCGGATCCAGTTGCTCTGCACGAGATTCTGGCCGCCGCCGGCACCGGCGTACGCGATGGCACCCATCATCAGCGCGAAGCCGAGTTGCTCGACCGGGAACTGCGGGCCGGTGACCGCGTCGCCGAGGGCGGCGTAGGTCTTGCCGCGGATGGCGAAGATCAGGGCCAGTACGACGAGGAGTCCGACGGCGAGGATCTTGACGAAGATCAGCCGCTCGAGCATCACGTAGACGACCGGGGCGAAGGTCAGGATGAGGCCGATGGTGAGCAGGATCCCGATCGCGATCCAGCGCGGGTCGCCGCCGCCGAACAGGTAGGTCAGCATCGCGGCCGAGCTGGTCGCCCAGCCGGGCCACATGTTCGCGAAGTAGGTCATGATCGCGAAGAACAGGCCCCAGTGTTTGCCGAACCGGTTGAAGCCGGTCAACGCTGTCTCACCAGTGGCCAGCGTGTACCGCTCGATCTCCATGTTCAGGAACCACTGGATCACGACGCCGACCACCGCGCCCCAGAGGAACACCAGGCCGACCTGGCTGGAGATGTACGGCCACAGGATGAACTCTCCTGAGGCCAGTCCCACCCCCGCACCGACCATGCCGGGGCCGATCACCTTCCAGGTCCTGGTGGGTGGATCGGGCAGGTCCCGGACCTGTGGGGCGGGCAGGTTCTTGGTCGGCAACGCGAACGTGCCGTGGTCCGTCGTGGTGCTGTCAGCCATGCGGGGCTCCTCACATCCTCGACTCTTTCGGTGAGGTTAGCGGTTGTGGAGTACCGAGAACCACTTCTCGGCCAAAAGCAACCGTTCCGCCGCGCTGAAGCGTGTTTGGAGCCAAACGCAGACACCGAACGGCCCGGCAGCCGCCCCGATGCCGGGTCGAGCGACGTTGTGAGGGGCGGAAGACGACACGTGGTTCGGAATACAGACATAGGTGTGGAGAACAACGGGGCGGCGATGCCGGCGCGGCTCGATGCCGCCGCGCGCGTGCTGATCGGTCCGGTCAACTTCGCGGGGCAAGGGACTCAGTGGGCTCGCGCGCTCGAAGGGCAGTCGCCGACGACGAAGGTGACCGCATTCGCCTTTGCCAACGGGGTTCTGGACTACCCGGTCGACTATCGGGTTTCGTGGAGCACCTATCGGCGGCATCGGCCCTGGCAGCTGGAGTTCTACCACCACGTCGTACGCAACTACACGCATGTGCTGATCGAGGCAGCACGGCCGGTCTTCGGCGTGGTGCACGGTCCGGACGCGGCCGGCGACATGCAGCACCTGCTGCGCAAAGGCGTGCAGGTCGGGTTGCTTGCCCATGGCACCGACGTGCGCATTCCGAGCCAGCACGTGCAGACCGAGCGCTGGTCGCCGTTCCCCGATATGGAGGACGCGACCGTGGAGGTGCTGGAGCGGAAGGCCGTTCGCGCGGTCGAGCTGTTCACGTCGTACCCGGGCCCGGTCTTCGTCTCCACACCGGATCTGCTCGATTACGTGCCCAAGGCAATCTGGTGTCCGGTCGTGGTCGATGTCGCGGCCTGGCGCAGCGACTCCCCGGTGCTGGAGCGCAAACGGCCGGTGGTAGCGCACGCGCCGAGCAAGGCCGCGATCAAGGGGTCCGATCTGATCGACCCGATCATGGTGGACCTGGATCGCAGAGGCCTGATCACCTATCGCCGGGTGCAGGGCGTCGACCCGTCGGAGATGCCGGCCGTGTACGGCGACGCCGACATCGTGATCGACCAGTTCCGGATCGGCAACTACGGTGTCGCGGCCTGCGAGGCGATGGCGGCCGGGCGGATCGTCGTGTCGTATGTGTCCGAGTCGGTCCGCGGTCGCGTGGTCGATGCGACTGGGCGAGAACTGCCGATCGTCGACGCGACACCGGACACGTTGGAACAGGTTCTGCTCGACCTCATCGCGGATCGGGACCGCGCCCGCGCGATCGCCACGCTCGGCCCGACGTTCGTGGCGGAGGTCCATGACGGCCGCCGCTCCGGTCAGGCGCTGACCGCGCTCGTCGACCGAGCGAGCGCCGTACCGGCTGATTGGAAGCCGCCATGGGTACGGCGGAAGGTCGTGATGATGGCCGGGAACGACATCGTCATCGACTCGCGCGTGCTGAAATACGCGCAGACGGTGGCGAACTGGGATCTCGATGTCACCTGCGTCGGTATCGCCGGCCGTCATCATCGGGGTTCCCGCGCGCTCGGCAAGGTGCAGGTGGTCGCGCCGCGGGTGCCGTCGAAGGCGACGCTGACGGGGTGGCGAAAGCGGCTGGCCAGTCTGAAGCCGTGGTTCAGTACCGAGGCGGAATACACGCTGGCCAAGGGCCGCTGGCAGTACGCGACTCGTGAGCTGCGTGGTGACCGCGGTCGCGACAAGCGCGACAGCGAGCGTACGGGCGCGGTCCGGCGGTCCCCTCTTGATCGGGTACGACGGGCTGTGCGCTGGCGGTCGTTGCGCCTCCACAGCGCGGTTCTCGACGCCCGGGCGGTCCTGGTCCGGCGGGCGAGTCGCAAGGCCGGACTGGGGAATGGCAAGCAGCGGGCGCGGCGGATCGCGCTCCATCGCGCTCTGCCGTCGGGGCGCTGGCGGAGCGTGCTGCCGGAGGTGGTCGACCAGGAGCTCACGCTCGGGCCGCTGCTGGACCGCATGCAGATGGAGGTCATCCACGTACATGACGTCTACATGCTGGGGATCGCGGCGCGTGCGGCGCATCGGGCGGCACTGGACGGGCGGACGGTCAAGATCATCTACGACGCGCACGAGTACGTCCCCGGGGTGCCGAATGTGCCGCCGCGACGGGTGGCGGCGTACAGCGATCTCGAGCGCGAGTTCCTCGGTGATGTCGACCGCATCATCACGGTGTCCGAGCCGCTGGCCCACTGGCTGCAGCGCGATCACAAGCTGGCTGCGCTGCCGGACGTCGTACTGAATGCGCCGATCGAGCCACCGGAGGACGCTGAGGTTCAGGGGCTGCGCGAGCAGTTGCAGTTGGCCGCGGATGTCCCGCTGCTCGTGTACCTCGGTGGAGTCCACCGGGCGCGCGGCGTCGGTACGGCGGTCGAGGCGCTACCGCAGTTGCCCGACGCTCACCTCGCGATTGTCGCGCGGCTCAACTCCTTCACCACCGAACTGCGCGCCCGCGCCACCGAACTGGGTGTCGGCGACCGCGTCCACGTGCTGCCGTTCGTCGACGCCGAACTCGTCCCGGCCTACGTCCGCTCCGCGACCATCGGCATCAGCCCGCTGCTGCACGCCCCGAACCACGACATCGCGGTGACCAACAAGTTCTGCGAGTACATCGCTGCCGGCCTCCCTATCATCACCAGCGACACCCCAGCCCAGGCCGACCTGGTCAACGAGCTGGACCTGGGCGCGGTCTACCCGGCCGGCGACGTCGACGGTTTCGTCGAAGCGGTCCGCAAAGTGCTGGCCGACCGCGACCGCATTTCCCAACGCATCACGAACGATCCCGAGCTGCGACACCGCTTCTCCTGGTCAGCCCAGGCCGAAGTCCTCCGCTCCGTCTACGCCGACGTACTCGGCAGCCTCCCCGACGCCGCGTACGCCCCCGGCGCCACCACCATCCGCCAACTCCTCCCCGAGCCACCCGAACTCCCACCTACCGGTTGGACCGCGTTCCGGGAGCAGAGTTAGCGGAGCATCTCCAGTGCCTTGGTGATGCGGCGGGTGCGGGTCTCCGGCTTCTTGGCGTCGAGGATCGCTTGGATGTGCTCGCGGCGATGGCTGTAGCTGAGCTTGTCGAAGGCGTCACGTAGTCCGGCCTCGGCAAGCGCAGCAGCAAAGTCCTCCGGTACGTCGACCGTCCGCTCAGCCGTGTCCCGCTCAACCGTCACGGTGACGCTGTCGCCGGCACCCTTACCCAGCTCAGCCCGAATCCCCTTCAGCACGCCGAGCGCCATACATCCACCCATCGACGCAATCGAACCGCGGTACTCGACCCCGTCGAACGTCGCCAGCACCGGAATCCGCCCACCCCCACCCAGCCCTTTGATCACCCCGTCCGGGACCTCAACCCAAGCCCCGCCCCCGTCGTTCACCTCGATCACACCTTCGAATGTCTCCATCCCCCGAGACTAGGTGTACCGACGGACTGTTAGTAGTCCGCGATTCCAGACCTGCGCCACCCCGCCCCCGCCTGCGGACCCGCTGCTAACAGTCCGTCCATACGCGTACTAACAGTCGGTCTGTACGCCTCGCGACAGCTTGCTGGGCCACCAGATCTTGGGGCCTATGTCGTGGGCGAGGGCGGGGACGAGGAGGGAGCGGACGATGGTGGTGTCGAGGAGGACGCCGAAGGCGACCAGGAAGGCGGTTTGGACGAGGAAGAGGATGGGGAGGACGGCCAGTGCGGAGAAGGTGGCGGCCAGGACCACGCCGGCTGAGGTGATGACGCCGCCGGTGACGGCGAGGCCGATCAGGATGCCGGGGCGGGTGCCCTGGTCGGCGGATTCCTCGCGGACCCGGGTCATCAGGAAGATCGAATAGTCGATGCCCAGGGCAACAAGGAAGACGAAGCCGTAGAGCGGGATGGCCGGATCCGCGCCGGGGAAGCCGAAGATGTGGTTGAAGGCGATCGCGCTGACGCCGAGGGTGGCGGCGAACGAAATCACGTTGGCGACGACCAGCAGGATCGCGGCCAGGACCGAGCGGAGCAGCAGCATCAGGACCAGGAAGATGACGCCGAGGATGGTCGGGATGATCACCCGCAGGTCGCGGTTGCTGGCGTCGAGGACGTCCAGGTTGATCGCGGTGTTGCCGCCGACCAGGACGTCGGGGCTGACCTTGTCGAGCTCGGTGCGCAGGTGTTCGACGACCTTGGTCGCGGCGGGGGAGTCGGCCTTCACCTTCAGCGTTGCCTGGACCAGAACCTTGCCGTCGACAACCTTCGGCGGTACGCCGGGAGCCGCCGAGGCGGACGCAGCGGCGACCCCGTCGACCTGGGTCGCGATCTGCACGACCTGCTCGGCCTGCGAAACCGGGGTCAGGATCTGCACCGGCGTACCGGCGCCGGCGTCGAAGTGCTTGCCCAGCTCCTCCGTACCGGTCACGGACTCGACCTTGTTCAGGAACAGGTCCTCCTGCGAGATGCCGCTCGCCTTGAACGTCGGCAGGAACGCCCCGCACGCCAGCAACGCCAGCGCGCTGATCACCCAGACCCGTCGCGGGTGCCGCCCGACCAGCCCGGACACGCGACCCCAGAGTTTGCGGCCGCCGACCTGATCGCGCGCGTGCACGTGGTCGAGCCGCGGGATGGACGGCCAGAAGATCCGCCGTCCGAACGCCAGCAGGATCGCGGGCAAGAACGTCATCGAAGCGACCAGCGCCCCGAAGATCCCGATCGCCCCGACCGGCCCGAGCCCCTTCGTGCTGCCCAGTTGCGACAGCAGCAGACACAGCAGACCGAGGATGACCGTGGCAGCGCTCGCCGCGATCGGCTCGATCGAAGCCCGCCAGGCGATCCGCATCGCGTCGTACTTGCTGGTGTAGTCGTGCAGTTCTTCCTTGTACCGGGATACGAGCAGCAGCGAGTAGTCCGTCGCCGCGCCGACCACGAGGATGAACAGGATGCCCTGACTCTGCCCGTTCAGTTCCAGTACGCCGTTCTTCGCCAGCGGGTACACGACTGAGGCGGCCAGCGCGAGCCCGAAGACGGCGGTCAGCAGCACGGCGATCGGCAGGATCGGGCTGCGGTAGACGATCAGCAGGATCAGGAACACCACCGCGAGCGCGACCCCGAGCAGGATCCCGTCGATCCCGCTGAACGCGACGACGAAGTCCGCGAACACCCCACCGGGCCCGGTCACGTAGACCTTGAGACCACTCGGAGTGAGATCCTTCTTGATTTCGTCACGCATCGTGTCCGCAGTGGCGAACAACACAGTCTCGCCCTCGGCGACCACTTCGTCGGCCCGATCACCGTCCAGTTCGACGGTGAGCAGCAGTGCCTTCTTGTCCGCGGACGGTATGACGGTCTGCTGCGGCGAGGCGAGGTAGTCGCCGAGCTTCTTGCCGCCGCCGAGATCGAGCGCAGGCACTTTCGCGAGGAACCCGCGAGCCGCGGTCAGATCCGCCGGGGTGATCCCGGCATCACGTTCGACCAGGACGAAGTACGGCAGCGCCGTGGAGTCGACGAACTTGGCCGATTCGTTGGCCACCAGCGTGGATTCGGCCTGTTTCGGCAGGAAGTTGGCGTTGTCGTTCTCCTGGACCTCGCTCAGCTTCCCGACCGTCGGCCCGCCGATCGCGCCCAGCACCAGCCACCCGATCAGCACCGCGGCGATCGCTCCCCGCCACGCCCAACGCCTGCCTGATCTGCCTTGCTCTTTCACGGTGGTCCCCTCCGCCCGGTGATAGGGGCACAGTACCCACCGTCTCTCACCACCCCACGACAGGTGTGCGGGAGCCGTTTCGGCGGCGTAACAACGAGATGACCACGTGGAAACACCCCGGTCATAGCGTCCTGGCCTAATCAGTGAGGTCGGATGACAGGAGACGCACGATGACGCTCGAGGCAGGACCGCAGGTCACCACCGGTGACCGGACAGGTACGGTCGGCACAGTCGAAGCGCCGCGGCGTGGGCGCTGGATTGACGAGTGGGACCCCGAGGACACGACGTTCTGGGAGTCCAAGGGCCGTGCTGTCGCGCGCCGCAACCTGTGGCCGTCGATCTTCGCCGAGTTCCTCGGCTTCTCGGTCTGGCAGCTGTGGAGCATCGTCGTGGTGTCGATGCCGAAGGCCGGTTTCACCTACAGCACCGACCAGCTGTTCTGGCTGGTCGCGCTGCCGAGCCTGGTCGGCGCGACGCTCCGGTTGCCCTACACCTTCGCCGTACCGAAGTTCGGTGGCCGTAACTGGACGATCGTCTCCGCGTTGCTGCTGCTGATCCCGACCGCCGGGCTGGCGTTCTTCATCAGCCGGCCGGAGACGCCGTTCTGGCTGATGGCGCTGGTCGCGGCGACCGCGGGTGTCGGTGGCGGAAACTTCGCGAGCAGCATGACCAACATCTCGTTCTTCTACCCGGAGAAGGAGAAGGGCTTCGCGCTCGGTATCAACGCGGCCGGCGGCAACCTTGGCGTCGCGGTCGTCCAGCTCCTGGTGCCGGTGGCCATCACGATCGGCGCCGGTCTGACACTGAACCGGGCCGGCCTGCTCTGGCTCCCGCTCATCCTGGTCGCCGCATTCGTGGCCTGGCGCGTGATGGCCAACCTGTCGGTCGCGACCTCTTCCTTCCGTACGTCGATCACCGCGGCGAAGCGCCCGCACACCTGGATCATCTCGTTCCTCTACATCGGGACCTTCGGCTCGTTCATCGGCTTCTCGGCGGCGTTCCCGCTGCTGATCAAGACGACATTCCCCGAGATCACCGTGGCGCACATCGCCTTCCTCGGCGCACTGGTCGGGTCGATCGCGCGGCCGTTCGGCGGCAAGCTGGCCGACATACTCGGCGGCGCCTGGGTGACCGTCTGCGCGTTCGTGGTGATGGGGCTGGGCATCCTGGCGGCGATCGTCGCACTGAACGCGGGCAGCTTCGCGGGCTTCCTGGTCAGCTTCCTGTTCCTCTTCGTCGCCAGCGGTGCCGCGAACGGATCGACGTACCGGATGATCCCCGCCGTGTTCCGGCTGACCACGCCGGGAGACCTGGGCCGGGCTCGCCGGGAGGCGGCCGCCTGTATCGGTATCGCTTCGGCCATCGGCGCGTACGGCGGCTTCCTGGTACCGCGTGGGTTCGCGATGTCGACCAGCAACTTCGGCTCGCTGATTCCGGCGCTCTACGTCTTCTGCGGCTTCTATGTGGTCTGCCTGGCCGTCACGTACTTCTGCTACCTGCGCAAGGGTGGCCCGCTCAGCCAGGAGCGCGTGTGACCGCAGTCCCCACTCACTGCCCGTACTGCGCGCTGCAGTGCGCCACCAGCCTGCTCCCGGCCGACCGGCCGGGGGCGGTGGAGGTGCGTCCGCGCGGTGAAGGCGGGCTCTGCCGGAAGGGCTGGACGGCCGCAGAGGTCCTCACAGTCCCGGACCGCCTGACCACACCCCTGGTGCGCGACGCATCCGGTGAGCTGGTCCCGGTGACCTGGGACTACGCACTGGACTTCGTTGCCAACCGCATCCAGTCGCTGCAGGCTTCCCACGGTCGGGATGCGGTAGCTGTGTTCGGTGGCGGCGGTCTGACCAACGAAAAAGCCTATGCGCTGGGCAAGTTCGCGCGGGTGGCTCTCCGTACGGCGAACGTCGACTACAACGGCCGATTCTGTATGTCGTCGGCCGCAGCGGCCACGAACCGTGCCTTCGGCATCGACCGCGGTCTGCCGTTCCCATTGGCGGACCTGGACGGTGCGGACGCCGTACTGCTGGTTGGAAGCAATATCGCCGACACCATGCCGCCGGCCGTCTCGCACCTGCCTTCTGAAGGTGGTCTGCTGGTTGTTGACCCGCGTCGTTCGGCGACTGCAGCTCTGCCGGGCGCACTGCACTTGCAGGCCACGCCTGGCACCGATCTGGCGCTGGTGCTCGCACTCACGCACGTGGTGCTGCAGGAAGGGCTTGCTGACACCAGCTACCTGACAGAGCGAGTGGATGACGCAGACGCGCTCTACCGTTCGACCGCGGCCTGGTGGCCGGAGCGAGCCGAGCGGGTGACTGGTGTGCCGGCTCTGACGATCAGACGAGCCGCCCGCGTACTGGCGGCGGCAGCTCCGGTCCATGGTGGTGCCGGGGCGTTCATCCTGACTGGTCGTGGCGCAGAGCAGCACAGCAAGGGCACCGACACGGTCACGGCCTGCATCAACCTCGCACTGGCCCTCGGGCTGCCGGGGCGGCTCGGCAGCGGCTATGGCTGCATCACTGGGCAGGGGAACGGCCAGGGTGGCCGGGAGCACGGTCAGAAGGCCGACCAGCTCCCGGGCTACCGCAGCATCGCGGACCCGGCAGCGCGTGCGCACGTCGCAGCAGTGTGGGGCGTGGACCCGGCTGACCTGCCAGGACCGGGCAAGAGCGCAGTCGAGCTGATCAACTCCTTGGGTACGACGGACGGTCCGCGCGCTCTGCTTGTCCACGGGAGCAACCTCCTGGTGTCGGCTCCGAACCTCGCATCGGTCCGGGAACGCCTTGCTGCATTGGACTTGCTGGTCGTAGCGGACGTCGTACCGTCTGAGACTGCACTGCTCGCCGATGTGGTCTTCCCAGTCACGCAGTGGGCTGAGGAGGACGGGACGATGACCTCCCTCGAAGGCCGAGTGCTGCGGCGTCAGGCCGCTGTGACACCCCCTGGTGAGGTGCGCAGCGACCTGCACGTGTTTGCAGGGTTGGCCTCGAGGCTCGGCTGTACGGCGTCCTTCCCGACTGACCCGGCCGCCGTGTTCGAGGAGCTTCGGCTGGCCAGCGCAGGCGGTAAGGCCGACTACTCCGGGATCACCTGGTCGCGGCTCGACAACGAGGAACTGTTCTGGCCGGTACCTGCTGTAGACCACCCCGGTACGCCGCGCCTGTTCGCAGACAGGTTTGGTACGCCGGACGGTCGCGCGCATGTGGTTCCGGTCGACCACCGTCCGGTGGCTGACGATCTGAACGGCGCAGCACCGATGTACTTGGTGACTGGGCGGCTCCTGCAGCACTACCAGAGTGGTGCGCAGACACGTCGGGTGCCGGAGCTGGCCGAGGCCGAGCCGGAGGTGTTCGCGGAGATCCACCCGCGCGTCGCTGCGCAGCTCGGGATCTCGGACGGCCGTCCGGTCGAGTTGCGGACAGCCCGTGGCGCCATGGTGCTCGCGGCGCGCGTGACGACCGACGTACGGCCGGACACCGTCTTTGTGCCGTTCCACTACGGCGGTGCGGGTGCGGTGAACGAGCTGACGAACGACGTGCTCGATCCGGTGTCGCGGATGCCGGAGTTCAAGGCCTGTGCGGTTTCGCTGCGCGCGGCTGCGCTACCGGTGACGGGGGTGTCCGCATGAAGGTGGTCATCGTTGGCGGCGGGATGGCCGGACGACGGCTCGCAGCGCTGCTGCCGTCGTACGACGTGACTGTGCTGGGCGACGAGGGTTCGTACAACCGCAGCCGGCTGACCGAGTACGTCGCCGGTCGCGCCTCGGCGCCTGTCGTGGGTGACGAGCCCGTGGTGACTGCAGTGGCGGTCGACCGTGCACGTCGCGTGGTGACGGACTCGGCGGGTGTCTCGCACGGCTACGACCACCTGGTGTTCGCAACCGGTGCTGAGCCTGTGGTGCCGGTGACGCTCGCCGCTGGTGTGCAGGTGCTGCGGACGGCGGCGGACGCGCGGTCGCTGGTCGATGCGATCGACCGGGTCCGGCGTGTGGTGGTGCTCGGCGGCGGCGTGCTCGGTGTCGAGACTGCGTGTGCGCTCCGCGAGCGTGGTGTTGCGGTGACGTTGGTGCACGACGGGGAAGCCCTGCTGGACAAGACGGTTCCGCTGTCCGCCGCACGGCGAGTGACCCGGGCGGTACGGCGTGCCGGTGTCGAGGTGCTGCTGAACGCCGAGGTTGTCGACACACCTGGCGCGTTCCGGGCCCTGCTGCTGCAGAACGGGCGGCAGGTCTTCGGTGACCAGCTAGTCGTGGCCTGCGGGGTGAAACCGCGGACTGAGCTAGCTGCTGGGCTCACCGTCCGGACCGGGATCGTCGTCGACGAGACGCTGACCAGCCCGGACGACCCACAGGTGCATGCGATCGGGGACTGCGCCGAGATCGACGGCCGCGTCACCGGAACCGTGGAGTCCGCCTGGTCCCACGCCGAAGCGCTGGCGGCACACCTGACCGGTACGGCGATGGCGCTGCGGCCGGAGGTAATCCGGCTGACGGCCGGGGCGCTCGACGTACTGGTGCTGGGGGCTGCCGACGAGGCTGGCGAAGAGGTTCGGCTCGAGGACGACGAGCGGCTGGTGCGCGCCGTACTGCGGGATGGTGTGGTGCGGTCGGCGGTCGCAGTGGGTGCGCCGGAGGTTGCGGCGGAGCTGGTGCTGCTGGCTGACCGCGGTACGCCGGTCGTGGCGGACGGGCTGCTCGCGGAGCCCGCCGTACCGGCGAAGAAGACAGTCACCGTTTGTCGGTGCAACGGAGTGACGAGGGCTGCGCTCGAAGCGGCCTGGCGTGGAGGTGCCGACAGTGTCGCCGGCATCGCCGCCACTACACGGGCGACCACCGGGTGCGGCAGTTGCACCGGTGCCGTCGGTGACCTGCTTGACCGGTTCCGCCGCGGCGAGACCGAACCAGTACCGGCCAGGAGGGCGACGATGACAGAGCTGAGCAAGGCCCGGCACGTAGTGGTGGTGGGTGGCGGAATGGTCGCCCACCGGCTGGTGGAGGCGCTGCGCGCGCGTGACACCGACGTCCAGTGGCGGATCACCGTGCTGGCCGAAGAGCCACGCCTTCCGTACGACCGTGTCGCACTGACCAGCTACTTCTCCGGACGCGACCCGCACGACCTCGCACTGGGCGATCCGGACCTGTGGGACGACCCTGCGGTCGTGCTGCGCAAGGGCGTTCAGGTGACCGCTATTGATGCGGCTGCCAAGACCGTGAGCACTGCCCGCGGTGAAGTGCTGGACTACGACGAACTGGTCCTGGCGACAGGCTCGTCGGCGTTCGTGCCCCCGGTGAAGAACAGCGACGCACAGGGCTGTTTCGTGTACCGCACCATCGACGATGTGGCCGCACTGCGGGTCTACGTCGAGCGGCTGAAGTCGGAACGCGACCAGGTCAACGGTGTCGTGGTGGGTGGCGGTCTGCTCGGGCTGGAGGCGGCTGGTGCGCTGCGCGCGCTCGGTGCAGCCACCACCGTGGTCGAGTTCGCGCCGCGGCTGATGCCGTTGCAGGTCGACGAGGGCGGTGGGTCGGCGCTCGCGCGGCTGATCCGCGGTCTGGATGTCGACGTCCGCACGTCCACGGCGACCACGCGGGTGAAGCTCACCTCGCAGGGTGCCGCGAAGGCGATGGCTGTGGCCGAGGGACCGGATCTGCCGGCCGACGTGGTCGTGTTCGCGACCGGTGTCCGGCCGCGCGACGAGCTGGCCCGGGCCGCCGGTCTGGAGATTGGCGAGCGCGGCGGCGTCGTGGTGGATGAGGCCTGCCGCACTTCGACCCCTGGGGTCTGGGCGATCGGTGAGGTCGCCTGTATCGAGGGCCGGGTCTGGGGTTTGGTTGCCCCTGGCAACACCATGGCCGAGATCGTCGCGGACCGTCTGCTGGGTGGCGAGGCGACGTTCCCCGGCGCCGACACGTCGACGAAGCTGAAGCTGCTCGGGGTCGACGTGGCCAGCTTCGGTGACGCGTTCGGCACCACCGAGGGCGCACTGGACATCGTGTACGCCGACCCGGTGGCCGGCGTCTACAAGAAGCTCGTGCTGTCGGACGACGCCAGGACGCTGCTCGGCGGCATCTTGGTCGGCGACGCGTCGGCGTACTCGGGTCTGCGGCCCATGGTCGGCCGGGAGCTCGGTGCGGACCCGGCCGGGTTCCTGCTGCCGGAAGGCGCCGCACCGGCCCAGCTGGAGCTGCCGGACGACGCACCGGTCTGCTCCTGCAACAACGTGTCGGCCGGGACGATCCGGTGCGCCGTGCGGGACGAGGGCTGCGGCGATGTGAAGTCGGTGTGCGGTCGCACCAAGGCCGGGACTAGCTGTGGCTCCTGTCTGCCGATCGTGAAGACCCTGGTGAACAGTGAGCTGACCAAGGCTGGTGTCGAGGTCAGCAAGGCACTGTGCGAGCACTTCGCGTTGTCGCGGGCAGAGCTGTTCGATGTGGTTCGGGTGACCGGTCTGCGCACGTTCAGCGAGATTGTCGAGCGCCACGGCACAGGGCGCGGCTGTGACATCTGCAAGCCGGTAGTCGCTTCTATCTTGGCCAGTGTGGACCCGGCCGGCCACGTGCTCGACAGTGAGCGTGCGCCGCTGCAGGACACCAACGACCACGTCATGGCGAACATGCAGAAGGACGGCACGTACTCCGTCGTCCCGCGTATCCCCGGTGGCGAGATCACGCCGGAGGGGCTCATCACGATCGGCGAGGTGGCCCGGGACTTCGGTCTGTACACCAAGATCACCGGTGGGCAGCGCGTGGACCTGTTCGGCGCGCGGATCGAGCAGTTGCCGGCTATCTGGAAGCGGCTGGTCGATGCGGGGTTCGAATCGGGCCATGCGTACGGCAAGGCGCTCCGCACGGTGAAGTCGTGTGTCGGATCCACCTGGTGCCGGTACGGCGTACAGGACTCGGTGGGCATGGCAATCGCGCTGGAACTGCGTTACCGCGGGCTGCGGTCTCCGCACAAGCTCAAGCTCGGTGTGTCCGGGTGCGCGCGGGAGTGTGCCGAGGCACGCGGCAAGGACGTCGGTGTGATCGCGACGGAGAAGGGCTGGAACCTGTACGTCGGCGGCAACGGCGGTATGACGCCCCGGCACGCCGAACTGCTCGCTTCTGACCTGTCGGAAGAGGAGCTGGTACAGGCGATCGACCGCTTCCTCATGTACTACGTCCGGACGGGCGACCGGCTGCAGCGGACCTCGGTGTGGGTCCGGGAGATCGAAGGCGGCCTCGACCACGTGCGGGACGTCGTCCTGAACGACAGCCTCGGCATTGGCGCCGACCTGGACGCTGCGATGGCCGAGCACGTCGGTGCGTATGTCGACGAGTGGCGGGCGACGCTGGACGACCCGGCGAAGCTGGCCCGGTTCGTGTCGTTCGTGAACGCTCCGGATCAGCCCGACGCCGACCTGCGCTACGTGGTCGAGCGCAACCAGCCGCGCCCGGCCACCCCGGCCGAGCGCGGACAGCTGGAGCCGGTGCTGCTCGCCGGTCCCCGATTGGAGGTACGGCGATGACCATGACTGCTTTCGAGTCCACAGTGCTCTGCCGGTTCGACGTACTGCTGCCGGACCGTGGTGTCGCGGCGCTGGTCGGGGAGGTGCAGATCGCGCTGTTCCGGCTGCACGACGGGACGGTGTTCGCCATCGGCAACCAGGACCCGTTCAGTGGGGCCAACGTGATGTCGCGAGGCATCGTCGGTAGTCGCGGCGACGTCCCGACGGTGGCGTCGCCGATGTTCAAGCAGGTCTTCGATCTGCGCACCGGCGTGTGTCTGGATGACCCGGAGGTATCGCTGCCGGTCTATCCGGTCGAGATTGTCGACGGGATGGTTCGGGTGGGGGAGAACGGTGACGGCTAACAGCAAGCCAGGTCCGCTCAGCGGCTGCACGATCGCAGTGACCGCGCACCGGCGAGCGGACGACCTCATCGCGTCCTTCGAACGCCGGGGCGCGAAAGTGCTGCACGCACCGACCCTGCAGATCACTCCGGTCGCCGATGACCACGCTCTGATCGAGGCGACCCGGCGAGTGATCGCCAACCCGCCGGACGATGTCGTGGTCACCACTGCGGTCGGTTTCCGTGGCTGGATCGAGGCTGCGGACACTGCTGGGCTCGCTGCGGATCTCCTGGTGACACTGGAGCAGTCGCGGATCCTGGCCCGCGGTCCGAAGGCGCGAGGCGCGATCCGGGCCGCGGGACTCGTGGAGCACTGGTCAGCACGCTCCGAGACGACAATCGAGGTCGTCGAGTGGCTGCGCGCTCAGGGCGTCAGCGGGCGGAAGATCGTCGTACAGCTGCATGGTTTGTCGGACCCGGGGCTGATGGACACGCTGCGGGGCGCTGGGGCGTCGGTGCGCGGTCTTGAGGTGTATCGCTGGGGGCCGGCGCCGGATCCGGTCATCGTCGAGCGAATGATTGGACAGGTCTGCACAGGTGCAGTCGACGCCGTAGTGCACACGTCCGCGCCCGGTGCGCAGGCCATGCTGGACGCTGCCGCGTTAAACGGCCAGTACGACGCCCTGGTGTCGGCACTGCGAACCGGCCGCGTCCTGAACGCCTGCGTCGGCCCAGTCACGGCCGCCCCGTTCCACCACCTAGGCCTGGAACCCCTGGTCCCCGACCGCTACCGCCTAGGCGCCCTCATCCGCATAGTCACCGACCGCCTCACCGACGACAACGCCCGCTCCATCGACACTGAGTTCGGCCAACTCGTGATTCGCGGGGGCGCCGCCGTACTGGATGGTGTCGTACTACCCCTGGGCCCGGGCCCCCGCGCCGTACTGGCAGCCCTAGTAGCCGCTGGCGGTGACGTGGTCTCCCGCCCCGACCTCCTCGCCGTACTGCCAGGCGCCGAAGACGTCCACGCAGTAGAGGTGACGGTCAACCGCCTACGCACGGCAGTAGGCCGCCCCGAACTAGTCCGCACCGTAGTCCGCCGTGGCTACCGCCTAGCCGTAGAACCAGCCGGGGTCCCCTCATGACCGACCTGATCGCAATCGCCCACGGCACCGCAGACCCCCGTGGCATCCGCGTAGTCCACGACCTGGTCCGCCAAATGGCCCGCCTCCGCCCCGAGCTCTCAATGTCCCTCGGCTTCGTAGACGTCGACGTACCAGCCATGCCCGGCCTCGTAAACCGCGTCATGACCGACACCCAGGAGGCGGTCCTAGTCCCCCTCCTCCTCTCCAGCGGCTACCACGTCCACGTAGACATAGCCGACCAGGTAGCCCGCCACCCCGGCCTAACCGCGGCCCCCGCCCTAGGCCCCCACCCCCTCATCGCCGACATCCTCGTAGACCGCCTAGGCGACCTCTCCCGCACCGACCACGTAGTCCTAGCCGCCGCAGGCTCCTCCGACCCCAGAGCCCAAGCAGACTGCGAACGCACCGCAGCCCTCCTACACGCCCGAATCCACCGCCCCGTAACCATCGGCTACCTAGCAGGCCGAGGCCGCCGCCTCCCCGCAGTCCTAGCCACCACCCCCGGCCGCCTAGCCGTAGCCAACTACCTCCTAGCCCCCGGCCACTTCTCCGACCGCCTCCACCACCACGCCGCCCCCCACCGCGTAACAGCCCCCCTAGGCGCAGACCCAAGACTCGCTCGCCTAGCCCTGGCTCGCTACGACGCAGCCCTCCGAAGAGTGCCGCTGGCCGTCTAGCCACGCCCGACGGTCAGTGGGCACTCGGCTGAGGTTGTCCGTGGCGCCCTTTACGCTTCCGGGCATGGAAGAAGTCGAAGAGCTGCGGGAGCAGGTTGCGGGCTGGGTCATCCCTGGATTCCACTCGCGTGCGGAGGTTGTGGAATATGCGATCGAGTACGCCGAAGACGACGGCGTGCTGACGGATGAGCAGGTGACTCAACTCGTCGACGAGGTGTGGCAGCAGCGGCTCCGCGAGCAGCAAGAGTGGGCAGAGGTCACGGACGCCGACCGGTTTGCTGCGGCATTCGCAGACCTCGAGGCAGCCGGGGTTGTCGCCCGAATGAACTTCACCTGCTGCCAGGGCTGCGGGGCCAGCGAGATCTTCGACGAACGGCCTGCTGATCGGGAGTCCTCGGCGTATACGTTCTTCCACCAGCAAGACGCTGAGCAGCTTGCTGACAATCCCGCCGTCGTGTTCCTCGCCTACGGCGCCTTCGACGCCGACGAGACCACCTGGGAGACCCGTGCAGTGGAGGTCGGCCACCAGATCGTCGCCACTCTCCGCACGCACGACCTCCCCGTCACTTGGTCCGGTACCTCCGGCCAGCGCATTCAAG
Organism: Kribbella yunnanensis; assembly: GCF_039529655.1. Taxonomy (NCBI): domain Bacteria; kingdom Bacillati; phylum Actinomycetota; class Actinomycetes; order Propionibacteriales; family Kribbellaceae; genus Kribbella; species Kribbella yunnanensis. The sequence continues at coordinate 501,233 of NZ_BAAANF010000017.1, forward strand.
TCGGCCCCCTCAACTGGCAACGCCGCCTGCCCGTCTGAGCCCATGGGACAACTACTCGATGGCTGGGCCGATCTGCTCGATCAGTCCTGGGAGCGGATCGGGTCGGTCTCGGCCGATGCTCGGACGTTCGACCGTGTAGTCGTGAACCGGATCGCGAATCTCTGGGACAACAACACGTCCGGACTCTTCGTCGCTGCTTGCCTGCGTGGCGCGGCGCGTCGAGAGGCGGAAGCCGATCGGTGCATCCGCTGGATGGCCGAGTTCGAGCCGGACCGATACCGCTGGGCGATCGAGCACGTCGGCTGTCCGGCCGGCTGGCCGCTGCCTGCGGTCGCCAGTGCCGCTGTCTCCGCGCGAGACGGCGCGGGTGTGGTGTGGCCAGCCGAACAACAGCTGGTTTCCTCCGTCGTCGCCGAACTCGCGGTGGACTACCAGCTGGAAACCGCCCAGGTTACGGCGGTGACTGTCGAGCGGACCCAAGCTCGGTTCGAAGCCACCGTCACACTGCTCGCCGAGCGCCGCTTCGCCACCAGTCAGGAAGAGCCTGCCGAGCTTCATGTGGAGTTCACCGACATCGAGGCTCTGCGGTTCGAGCACAACGACCGGTCAGGTGCGAGGTTCGAATGGCCTGACGGGAAGCCATCAGTTGCCATCGGCAAGCATGGTGTCGTCCGAGCCAGGTCCGCCACAGTCGGGATCTGGGATCCGGAGTGGTATCTGTCGGCCGCCGGGCGCGCGCTCGACGCGATCCTCCCGGTCGATGTCGCCAAGCGGCCATCCGGTTGGTCCGAGGAGAACCTCCACCGTCGACGGTGGGACGGGAGGCCGGCCGCAGCTCGAGCCGCCGGTGTGCTGGTTCGTGACGCGATGATCTTTGTCCGCTCGACGTGGTCGCTGAGCATGGCCGCCATAACGCCGATCCACGAGTTCGCGCAAGCTTTCGCGGGCGCCGGCAGCGACATCGTGGCCGCCGGTACGTCGCTCCGCCGCGAGGCCGCGTTCCGGCGCCTCATCGATCGCTGGCGCGCTGCCGGCGGTGACCTTCTGGCGCCCTACTTCGAGCAAGGCCTGCAGGGCGAGCCACACCTACCGCAACCAAGCGGCCCACCAGACCCACAGTCCCAGCCACTGGTGATCCGGTACTCGACGGGCGCCTCAATGATCTCTGGTGCCCCACAGGGGGTGACAGTCCTCCTGGCCTCCCCAGGTACTCCGTGGATGCGCCGCCGGGTCCACTTCGACGAGCCGGACAAGTTCGCCGTACGCGTCGAAGCCTTCGACGCCGATCTCGCTGCGGCCCAACGAGGCCGAGCTCTGGTGCTGCCTAGGATGCTGCTGTGAAGTATTGCTGCCCAGTGGCCTACTTCTGTCCGCACCGGTCGGACGTCGCTTGCTATGCGCACGGTGGGTCTGACCCTTGCTGCATGGCTGAGGACGAGCACGAGTGCCTGGACGACATGTACGGCGCCGAGGACGGGATGTCGTTAGGTGACGGCTACATCTGTGAGCGGTGTGGCGACTACGTCATGACGGGCGTGTCCCACGGGCCCGAGACGGAGGAAGGCTTTCCTCGGAAGCATCCGATTCGGCCCGATCCGCCGGGGTTCGTTGTGTACACGGTCGATGAGATCTTTGATCTCGCCGACCGTCCGGGTCTGCTGGTTTCGGGCCGGATCGGCGCCGGCCGGATCGCACCGGGGATGACGCTGTACACCTATCAGCGAACGCCGGTGCTGATCCTCGGCATCGAGTTCACCCCTGACCGAACCCGTACAACCCTGCTGATTTCCCGCACCGACCGCCGGCTGGTCCCGCCGACCTCAGTTCTGAGGTCCTGACCTCACGGCTTGGATTTGTGCCAGGCGAGGGCTCGGAGGAGGTCGTCGCGGAGGCGGTGGATGGTTGCGGCGACGCTCGGTGGGAGGGGTGGGAGGTTCTGACCGGCGTCGGCCACGGCGGTGCCTAGGTCGTCCCAGGTGAGCCAGGCGACGGTGTCGGGGATCGTGGCGGCCAGGTCTTCGGGTGTTGTGGTGAGGCCGGTGGTGCGGGCCAGGACGCTCTCGAGGTGGAGAGCGATCGCGGCTTCGATGGTGAGGCGGCCGTGGCCTTTGACGGGGAGCGGTGGGGGCTCGGGGGTGATGAGGAGGAGCAGCGGGCGGGATTGGCCGGCGTCCCGATGGACGCAGACGAACTCGCGGGACAGTTGCTCGGACTGGAAGGCGGACTTGCCCATGCCTTTGGCTTCGATCAGGACATGGCAGCTGGGCGTGACCAGGATGCCGTCTGGCTGGACGACGACACCGCCGGGTGACAGGCGGGACTCGTCGGGGAGCAACGTGATGGCTGCTTCCTCGGCTTCGGTCGCGACGAGTTCGCGGGTTTCGTCGGCGCCGTGGGCCTTGCGCAGAACGGCTGCGAGGAAGGTCGCGCGCGGCAGGTAGGACAGGGGCCCGAGGACCTCGGCTGTCAACACGTTCTCACGGCCGCGCCCACCTTGGCGGTAGCCGCGGACAAGTCTGCCTTCCCAGGAGATCTCTTCGAGGAGACGGCCCAGGATTGAGCTGTTGGAGAGCTCGTCAGGCATTCAGGACCGGTTTCGGAGGGCTTTGAGGTCGGCTTGGCAGCGGGCTTCTACTTCGGCCAGGTCCTGGAGGGTTTGTTCGAGGTCTTGGCGGCGTTGTTCGAGGTCGGCTCGGCGGGTGGTGATCTGGGCCAGGAGGTATTCGAGCTGGCCGGCTTCGCCGGGTTCGGCGTCGTACATGTCGACGATGGTGGCGATCTCGTCGAGGGAGAAGCCGAGACGTTTGCCGCGCAGGATGAGGCCTAGGCGGACGCGGTCCCGGGGGTGGTAGATGCGGACGGTGCCGCGGCGTTCGGGGGTGAGGAGGCCGCGGTCCTCGTAGAAGCGGATGGTGCGCAGGGTGACGTCGTACTCGGCGGCGAGTTCGGCGATCGTCCACGTTTCGGGCACCCGGATATTGTGCACCCGGCCCACTGTGCTTTACGTTTACGTAAGCGTCAAGTACAGAGGAGTTGGCATGTTCGAGTTGTCCGAGGAGCACCGCGAGTTCCGGCGCAGTGTGCGTGACTTCGCGGAGGCGGAGATCGTGCCGCACGCGGCGGAGTGGGATCGCAAGCACTACTTCCCGGTGGAGGTCGTGCAGAAGATGGGCAAGCTCGGGCTGTTCGGGCTGACCGCGCCGGAGGAGTACGGCGGTTCTGGCGGCGACTTCACCAGCCTGTGTGTGGCGATCGAGGAGATCAGCCGGGTCGACCAGTCGATGGGGATCACGCTCGAGGCCGCGGTGGGTCTCGGGATCAACCCGATCCTGACGTTCGGGTCCGAGGAGCAGAAGCAGCGGTGGCTGCCGGAGCTGGTGGCCGGGGAGAAGCTGGCCGGGTTCGGGCTGACCGAGGCGGATTCGGGGTCGGACGCGGGGGCGACGAAGACGCGGGCGACGCTGGAGAACGGCGAGTGGGTGATCGACGGGTCGAAGCAGTTCATCACGAACTCGGGCTCCACGATCACGTCGTGCGTGACGGTGACCGCACGGACAGGAACGCGGGAGAACGGTAAGCCGGAGATCTCCACGATCATCGTCCCGGCCGGAACGCCGGGGTTCGTGGCAGAACCGGCGTACGACAAGCTCGGCTGGCACGCCAGCGACACGCACCCGCTGGCGCTGACCGGCGTACGGGTGCCGGAGGCGAACCTGCTGGGGGAGCGCGGCAAGGGGTACGCGCAGTTCCTGGCGACGCTGGACGACGGGCGGGTGGCGATCGCCGCGGTCGCGCTCGGGTGTATCCGGGCCTGTCTGGACATGTCTGTTCAGTACGCCGGGGAGCGGCAGACGTTCGGTGGTCCGATCGGCCGTAAGCAGGGCGTCGCGTTCCAGATCGCTGACCTGAAGGTGATGGCCGAGGCAGCCGAGCTGCTGGTCTACAAGGCGGCCGCGCTGAAGGATGCGGGCGCGCCGATGCAGGAGTTCAAGCAGGCCGCGTCGGTGGCGAAGCTGTACGCGAGCGAGTCCGCGGTGACCGCGACCCGGATCGCGACCCAGGTCTTCGGCGGCTACGGCTTCATGGAGGAGTACCCGGTCACCCGGTTCTACCGCGACGCCAAGATCCTCGAGATCGGCGAGGGTACGTCGGAGGTCCAGCGCATGCTGATCGCCCGAGGCCTCGGCCTCCCAGTGGAATGATGGGCCCCATGACCCATGATCACTGGACTGAGGTCAAGGTCGCTCGCGAGGCGACTCTCGCACCACCCGAGAAGGCGGCGGCCAAGCTAGCGGCTCAGAACAAGCTGTACGTCCGCGACCGGATCGCGCTGCTTGTCGACGAGGGGAGTTTCGTCGAGGAGGCGCAGCTCGCCAACGCGCTGAACGCCGGTCTGCCGGCTGACGGCGTGGTCACCGGACGCGCGCTGGTCGACGGGCGGCCGGCGTTGATCGTGGCGAACGACCCGACCGTGAAGGCGGGCTCGTGGGGTGCGCGGACGGTCGAGAAGATCGTCCGGATCACCGAGATCGCGCTCCGCGACGAGCTGCCGATCTTCTGGCTGATCGACTCCGCGGGTGCGCGGATCACCGACCAGGTGCAGCTGTTCCCGGGCCGTCGCGGCGCCGGGCGGATCTTCCACAACCAGGTCGCGCTGTCCGGCAAGGTGCCGCAGATCTGCTGCCTGTTCGGCCCGTCCGCGGCCGGCGGTGCGTACATCCCGGCGTTCTGCGACCTGGTGATCATGGTCGACGGCAACGCGTCGATGTACCTGGGCTCACCGCGGATGGCCGAGATGGTCGTCGGCGAGAAGGTGACGCTGGAGGAGATGGGCGGCGCCCGGATGCACACCAGCGTGTCCGGCTGCGGTGACCTGCTCGCCTCCGACGACACCGAGGCGATCGAGCTGGCCAAGCAATACTTCTCGTACCTGCCCGGCTCGTGGCGGGCCCGGCCTCCGTCGTACGACGCCTCGGAGCCGGGTCGCGATTTCACCCGCGACCTGGTGCCGGTCGAGGAGAGTGTCGGGTTCGACATCCACGACGTGATCGACGCGATCACCGACGCGGACACGTTCTTCGAGATCAAGCCGGCGTACGCGCCGGAGCTGGTGGTCGGGTTCGGGCTACTGGCCGGCCAGGTGGTCGGGTTCGTGGCGAACCAGCCGGCGGTCAAGGGCGGCGTACTGTTCGTCGACTCCGCCGACAAGGCGGCCCGGTTCATCTGGTTGTGCGACGCCTTCAACGTGCCGCTGATCTACCTGTGCGACGTGCCCGGCTTCATGATCGGCAGCGAGGTCGAGCGAGCCGGCATCATCCGGCACGGCGCGAAGATGATCACCGCGGTGTCAGAGGCGACCGTCCCGACGGTCTCGGTGATCGTCCGCAAGGCGTACGGCGCCGGTCTGTACGCGATGTGCGGTCCCGGCTTCTCGCCGGATGCGTGTATCGCGCTGCCGACCGCGAAGATCGCGGTGATGGGCCCGGAGGCGGCGATCAATGCCGTGTACTACAACAAGATCCAGGAGATCTCTGACGAGACCGAGCGAGTCGAGTATGTCTCGAAACTCCGCGAGGAGTACGAGACGGACATCGACATCCTCCGCCTGGCCGCCGACCTGGTGATCGACGCGATCGTCGAACCGGAGGACCTACGCAACGACCTGATCGCCCGCCTCGGCGCCGCCCAGTCGAAGGACCGGCACTTCTCCACCAGACGGCACGGAGTCCCGCCGGTCTAGGGTAGAGGTGTGACCTTCGCAGAGCGGCTTCGGAATCGGCAGCAGCAGGTCGGGTACTGGGTGACGCTGGATGCGCCACCCGCTACCGAGCGGATCGCGCGGGCGGGCTATGACTACGTCGTACTGGACGGCCAGCACGGTCTGATCGGTTACCAGGGGCTGCTGAACGGACTGCTCGCTGTTGATGCCGGTGGGTCGACAGGGCTGGTGCGGGTGGAGGCTAACGACCCGACGCCGATCGGGCGTGCTCTCGACGCAGGTGCGTTCGGAGTCATCATTCCGCTGATCGATACGGCCGAGGACGTGGCGCGGGCGGTGCGGTCGGCTAAGTACCCGCCGCTTGGTAGGCGGTCGTTTGGGCCGATGCGGTCGGCACTGCGGATCAGTGCGGTGCCGGCGGAGGCCAACGAGACCACTGTTGTCCTGGCGATGATCGAGACCGCGCAGGCGCTCGAGAACGTTGCCGAGATCTGTGCGACGCCCGGACTGGACGGTCTGTACGTCGGTCCGGCCGACCTGGCGCTGTCGCTCGGTGCGCGCTACCCGGGGGACCCTGAGATCGCCGGTCCGTTCGAGGAGGCGCTCGCACTGATCGCCAAGACTGCGACGGCCGCTGGAATAGCGGTTGGCATCCACACGTTCGACGGTGAGAACGCCAGACTGCGTCTGGAGCAGGGATACACGTTCGCCACGGTCTCCTCTGACCTCAGTCACCTGGAGGCCGTCGCGGCTGAGCATCTACGGATTGCGCGCAGCTAGTCAGGTAGGAGGCCGGGATGAGAGCACCCGAGCGCGGTGCGTTGCCGCGAGGACTCGCAGGCACGCTGGGCCGGGCGTACGGGCGGCTCACCGAGACGGTGCAGGGTCTGAGCACCGCTGACTTCGCCCGCGAGACCAGATGCTCCGGTATGCCGGTCGGTCCGCTGCTGGTGCATGTCCTGTACGACGCTCAGCGCGCCCTGATCGCTTTTGCCAGCCCTGCCGTGGCTGACCCGGACCGCGACTTTGTCAGCTACTGGCGTGACTTCCCGCCGGGTTCGGACGAGGACACGAGTTTCGTGCGCGGTGTGGCGGCGGCGTACCGGAAGCCCGGCGTACTGGTCCAGCACTGGCGTGAGGTGTCGGAGGCCGCCGTACGGGCTGCTGCGGTCGCTGAGGGCCGTGTCGAGACGCAGGGGCATGTGCTGGACGTAAGGGACTTCATCGCGACGCTGGTGTTGGAGGCGACGGTTCACCACCTCGATCTGACACTGAACCTTCCCGACGCACCAGAGCCCGATCCTGAGGCGCTCCGCGTCACCGCGCGCACGCTGGACGGCCTGTTCGGACCTGAGGCGTGGGACGTGATCGATTGGGACACCACGACGTACGTGCTCAAGGGCACCGGCCGGCTGCCGCTGGATGACTCAGACCTCGACATGCTCGGTCAGCACGCAGACCGGCTGCCGCTACTGGGGTAGCACTCCAGCGAACGGGTCCTCGAGCTCCTTCCAGTCCAGACTGGCCAGCTCGGACTCCGTGAGCAGACAGGCGTCCAGAATCGACTGCAGACGTGCGGGGTCAAGTCCCATGCCAGTAGCGACCACCGTGCACTCAGCTAGGTGCTCAGTGTCCGACCACTCGCCCAGTGTGCCGAGCGAGGCGCTGTAACCGGCAGACTCCCAACGCACGCGCTGCGTGGGCCGATTCGCCAGCCACACCACGCCTCTGCTCCGTACGACGTTGTCGACGATGTCCTCGAGGGCTTCGTTCAACCGGGCGGGGTGCAGCGGCCGGGTCGACCGCCAGAGCACGGTGGTCACGCCCTCACCGCTCGGCTGCACCTGGTCGGACGCAGCCAGGTCGCCGGCCCACGACTCCGCGGCCGCGAAGTTGAACAGCCCAGTCCGCGCCACCGGACCATCCGGTACGCCGCTCGCGTCAGCCATCACCACTGTGGTTCGCGGGTTCAGGTGCAGCAGTAGGTTGTGCAGCCGGTCCGGCGCCTTGCTGCGATGAGCGTTGGCCAGCACGCAGACGTCGGCGTACTCGATCTGTCGTGCGGTCAGCTCGGCCACGTTCCGCCGGTCCGGTAGTCCGAGTGCCAGACCGCGTTCGTCGAGCAGTTCGTCTCCGGACAGCTGCTCCACCAGCAGTACGGCGTCGACTACGCAGGTGACCGTGTCGACGGTGATCTCCGGCAGCAGGGCGACCAGGGTGGACGCCAGCGGACGCGCCTCCATGGCTGGGGGAGCGGACAGTACGACGTGGTCCCAGTGCTGCCGCGCGACCAGGGTCTCCAGCAGTGGCATCAGGGACTCGATCAGCTGGCAGGCGCCGCAGTCGTCGCCGACGGTGAATTCACCGGCGTCGATCGGACCGGCTGCGTCGAGCACGCGCCAGGTGAGCACACCGCGGTCGGCGAGGTCGTCCTGATCGACCACCACGGCCACCGTGGTCGCGTCCAGCATCGCGTCGAGAACGGGCTGCCGGAGCGTCGTGGACAGCCCGACCAGTAGGGACAGAGGAGTCTTCGGATGGGCGGTCATGGCAGGAGTATATGAAAACGGTTTTCATCAGTCCAGAGCTGGGGTGGGCCGACTTTCCCGCCAGGACGGGAAATTTCCCGCCTTCCCGCGAAATCGCTCCGCCCTGCGTGTTAACAGTTAAGCGTCCAGGCTCTGGTCACCCAGGCCGCTCGTGCTTAAGGTCGCGAGCATGGGCGAGCGCGAGTTTGCCGAGGTGCTGCGCGCGGCCATCCAGGCGCGCGGACTCGGCCTGGAGCGGATCCGCGAGCGGCTGCTGGTGCAGGGTGTGTCGGTCAGCATGGCCACCTTGAGCTACTGGCAGTCCGGCCGGTCACGCCCGGAGCGCCGGGACTCGCTGGCCGCGGTCGCACTGCTGGAGGAGGTGCTGGAGGTCCCCGCCGGCTACCTGTCCGCCTCACTGGGGCCACCGCGCCCGCGTGGTCGCTGGCTGAGCACTGTGCCTGATCGACCCGACGTAGCGGCGTACTGGCCTCGTCCTGGCGCGGTCGAAGCGGCGGTGCGCGAGGTGGACATCCGCTGGGATGAGCGGCTGACCCGCATCAGCCAGCACGACCGGGTGTTCATCGGTGCGGATCGCGGTGAGCGTTCGTATCACTCACGGCAGGTGCTGCGTGCTGAGGCGGCCGGGCCGGACAGGTGGGTGGTGATCATGCATCTGGACGAGCATGACCGGCCGCTGCCGGACATCTGGCCGCTCCGGCACTGCTCGCTTGGCCGGACAGTACGGCGTCCTGAGGACGGACTGCTCGTTGCCGAACTGCTCTTCGACCGCCCGCTGCGCAAGGGCGAGACGGTGATCACCGAGCACGAGCTGGTGAACGTGGCGCCCTATCCACCGGCGACGAACTACGAGCGCAAGTTCCGGTTGCCGGTGCGCGAGTTCGTGCTGGAGGTCTGCTTCGACCCGGACATGCTTCCGGCTGCCTGTACGGCGTTCTCGCAGCTCGACGAGGGTGCGGAGCAGGCGCGTGCGGTCGACGTCGCGCCTGAGGTGCACGACGTCGTACTGAATTTCGGGCCCGGTCGGCACGGCTTCCGGTGGAGCTGGGAGTGAACTGTTAACGCCGGAAACTTAACTGTGAAAGGCGTTCCGGCGATTTTCACCTGCTGGTCACCCTCCTAGGTTCGGTGCACCGTCCCAATCGGAGGAGTGCACCATGCGAACGAGATTCACCGCGATCCTGCTGCTCGGTGGCAGCCTGGTCGTCCTGCCGGCCCAATCGAACGCGGCGCCGCCCGAACCGCATCAGGTCTCGGAGGGGCTCGCGTCGAGTGCCGGCCAGGCCGGTCGCTGGATCGAAAACGGCCGCCTGACGGTCGCCGTGACCAGTGATGCGGCCGCCGCGCAGGTCCGTGCCGCCGGGGCCAACCCGAAGTACGTCACCCGCAGCCAGCAGCAGCTGGACGGGTTGCTGGCCAAGGTCGACCAGATCGCCCGCAGCCAGAACAACCTGCGCAGCTGGGGAATCGACCCGGTGACGAACCAGGTCGTGGTCAAGGCGCGTGGGGGCAGCGATGCGTTCCGCGGACTGGACGGCGTACGGGTGGAGTCTGTGGCGACGACGTTCCACCAGCAGGCCGGCGAAGTGAACCCGGGTGACGGGTGGTGGCCGGGCAGCGAGACCTACTGCTCCGTCGGCTTCCCGGCAACGGATGCCCAGGGCAACAAGCACTTCCTGACCGCGGGGCACTGCACCAACGATGCGAACCAGGCGGCGTACGGCGCTAGTGGGCAGTCCAACCGGCTTGGTACGTCGAACGTCGGTGGTAGCCGCAGTGTGAACGCGCGCGAGGGCGACATGGGTGTCGTCGCGGTCACCGAAGCCGGCTGGACAATCTCGCCGAACGTCAACACCTACGGCTCGCCCGCCGTCACGGTGACGGGTGCTGCCGAGGCGATCGTCGGCGACACGGTCTGCCACTCCGGCAACACCGCGCCGAACTGGGAGTGCGGCACGGTCAGTGCGGTCAACCAGACCATCGACTATGGCAACACTGTGGTTGAGGGACTGACGCTGACGTCCGCCTGTTCCGAGGGTGGTGACTCCGGTGGTGGCTGGTTGCGCGGCGACAAGGCCGTCGGTCTGCACTCCGGTGGGAACTCGACCTGTCAGCAAGGCGACACGGACAACTCGATCTTCCAGCCGGTCTCCGAGGCGCTCGCGAAGTGGAACCTGACCCTGCTCACCGGGACCGGTAACCCCGACCCGGAGCCGGACCCAGGTGGGCGGACCTTCGCCAACCCGACGGACTACCCGATCCGCGACTTCCAGACCACGATCAGCACGGTCAAGTCGACCGCGACCGGCCGCACCACGAGCCCGGTCAAGGTGAAGGTCGAGGGCAACCACACCTGCCTCGAGGACCTCAATATCAGCCTCGTCTCCCCGAGCGGCCGCTGGTACTACCTGCAGCGCAGCGGTGGATTCAGCTGCCACCCGCTGCCGGCCAGCAAGACGTACGACGTCACTGCCAACGAGACCGCGGCCGGCACCTGGACCCTCCGCATCGGCGACAACGGCCCCGGCGACACCGGCACCCTCACCAACTGGTCGATCACCCTCTAACCCCCACCCCCACCCCCCTCGCCCCGCGCCCCCACCCCCCAAAGGTGGGCGCGCTGCTCTTTGTGCACCCCACTCATCTTTGGGAACCCACCAACCACTTCGAGACCGCGAAAATGGTTGGTGGGTGCACAAAGTTGGATCTCGTGCACAAAGAGCAGGCGACCCACCTTTGGGCACGAGGGGGGGCGGCGGGCGGTGCTCTCGGCATTCTGTGCGCACTCTGGTGGCATTCCTTGCGCACTGTTCTGGCACAAAGGGGAAATCGGGCTTGGTAAGCGCTTTTCATCGGCTAGCCTGCCCAGCATGTTGACGCACCGTCGCGGGAGCTTGGCGCTGGTTGTCGTGCTGATCCTCGGGATCGCCGGCGCCGGGTTCGTCGTGCTGGCCTCGGCGGGCGGTTCGGTGCGGCCGGTCAGCGACAGCACCTTGTCGCCGAAGCCGGCGCCGACGGTGACCCGGACCATCACGGCGCCGACGATGCCGTCCTTCTCGGAGAAGACCGGACCGCCGGCCAAGTCCCGGGAGGCGCCGGCCTGGATCCAGAGTCTCTTCGCGGCCCTGTTCTGGCTGGCCGGCGCGGCCTTGCTCGTGTTCATCGCGCTGCTGATCTACCGGGTCATCCGGCGCGTGCAGTTGCCTGTCGTGACCGAGTCCGAACCGGACTGGGAGCGGATCGCCGCGGAGAAGCTTGCGGAGGCGGTCGACACCGGCCTGGCCGCGATCGATTCGGGTCGGGCGACCGATGCGGTGATCGCTTGCTGGGTGGCGTTGGAGCAAGCGGCGGCATCGGCCGGAGTTGCGCGGGAGGCGTCCGAGACGCCGGCTGAGTTCACTGTGCGCGTGCTTGGCGTGGGCGGGATCTCCGAGCCGCATCTGATCCGGCTGGGCGAGCTGTACCGCGAGGCTCGCTATTCGACCCATGGTTCCAGTGAGGACTCCCGGGCCGAGGCTCGAGCGGCACTGCTCCGGCTGCGGGACGACCTGGCCGCGGCTCAGGCCGATCAGCGCGTCGGTGCCGTGGCAGCTCCGTCGGACGGCGGGGAGGTGCGCGGATGACGTCGTACAAGTGGACTCCGCTGGACGAGGATGAGCGTCCGGTGCAGAAGCCGACGATTCGCTCGATGCGGCTGAACAAGGTGCTGGTGCAGCACGTCGGTTTCACCGTCGTGGCGAGCTTGCTGCTGGTGGGCGCGTTCGGCGCGGCCGGGATGGCGCCGCGGCCGCTGTGGTTCGTGGCCGCTGCCTTGGCGATCGGCTTCGGGTCGGTGGCGTTGCGGCAGTTGGGCCCGCAAATGCTGGAGACCAACTGGCCCGCGCGGCACGACGAGGAGCTCGCGGCGGCACGGGCACACAGCAATGACAACCGGACGCAGTTCATCGCGACGTGGTTGCAGGAGTCGAGCCGCGAGCGCCGGAACGGCGAAGGCTCGTTCACGTTCGCCCGACGGATCCAGCCGCTGTTGCTGGAGCTGACCGTCGACCGGCTCGTGCACCGGCACGGGATCGATCCCGACCTCGACCCGGACCGCGCCCGGGCCCTCGTCGGCGAGCAAGTGTGGGACCTGATCACCTCCGACGACAAACGCATCGCGACCCTCGCCGAGATCGAGGCCGCGATCCAGACCATCGAGAACCTGTGAGGAACCGTGACCGATTCCGAAACCCGACCCGTCGACGTCATCAGTCCAGGCAGCCGGGAGCTCGGGCTGGCGGAGGTCTCCGACCTCAGCCGGCGGGTGCTGGAGCGGGTCGGCCAGGCAGTCGTCGGTAAGGGCGAGGCGCTCGAGCTGGTCCTGGCGGGGATCCTGGCCGGTGGACATGTGCTGCTGGAGGACTATCCGGGGCTGGCGAAGACGCTGGCGGCGCGATCGTTCGCGCAGGCGCTGGGGCTGGAGTTCCGGCGCGTGCAGTTCACGCCGGACCTGCTGCCGTCCGATGTGACCGGTGCGTTCGTCTACGACCAGAAGGAGTCGGAGTTCGTCTTCCGGCCGGGGCCGATCTTCACCGGCCTGCTGCTGGCCGACGAGATCAACCGGACCCCACCGAAGACCCAGGCCGCGCTGCTGGAGTCGATGCAGGAGCACCAGGTCACGGTCGAGGGGCAGACCTTCCCGCTGCCGGTTCCGTTCCACGTGCTCGCCACGGCGAACCCGGTGGAGTACGAGGGCACGTATCCGCTACCCGAGGCGCAGCTCGACCGCTTCATGCTGCGGATCGGCTTCGGCTACCCGACCGCCGCCGAGGAGTGGGAGGTGCTGCGGCGCCGCATGAGTCGCCGGACCGAGGACCAGAGGGTCGAGGCCGTCACGGACGCTGCCGGTCTGCTCGCCGCGCAGCAGGCCGTTGAGACTGTCACCGTCGACGACACCGTCGGGCAGTACTGCGTTGACCTGGCCGCGGCGACCCGGCGTGACTCGCAGGTGCTGGTTGGTGCGTCACCACGTGGTTCGCTGGCGCTGCTGCTGACCGCCCGGGCGTATGCAGTGATCCAGGGGCGCGATTACGTCGTACCGGAGGATGTGAAGGCGGTTGCGGTGCCTGCGCTCGCGCATCGGATCACCGTGCGGCCGGAGCTGTGGCTGCACGACGTGACCGGGGCGACGGTGGTTCGGGCTGTGCTCGGGGCCGTGCCGACGCCGCCCACTGTTGTCGGCGCAGGTCGTTGAGACGCGCCATGTCCGGGGGATTCGGATCATCCTGCGCGGTTGAATCATGAAGTGGCAGCCCACGCACGCGCACGTCCGCGTGATCGTGGTCGCCGCGGTGCTGCTCGTCATCGCTGTCCTGGCGCGACGACCGGATGCTGCGGTGTTCGGGTTGCCACTGGCGTTCGTCGCGGTGTGGGGTCGGTTCTTCCGGCCGCGTGCCGAGCCTGAGGTGCACACCGAGCTGGATGCCGATGTGCTGTTCGAGGGCCAGGCAACGACGTACCGGCTGCGCGTCGAGGGGACGGTGGATCCGGAGATCGATCTGGTCGTTGCCGCGTTGCCGCGATCCAAGTGGTTCGAGTACTCACCTCGTCAGGCGGCCGTCGCTGAGCCTGCCGGCCGGCACACGGACTCGGATGGGGTGGCGCTGGAGGTTGGGGTCCGCGCCAAGCGATGGGGGTTGCGGGCCTTGGAGAAGCCGACAGTCGTGGCTACGTCGGTGCTGGGGGCTTATCGGATCCGGTTGACGTCGGCTGGTGCGTCGACGGTGACGACGTTGCCGTTGCGCGAAGGTTTCGAGGCGGTGGACGCGATGCCGCGGCCGGCTGGGCTGGTCGGTCTGCATCGGTCGCGGCGGCCGGGCGAAGGGACGGAGCTGGCCGGGGTCCGGCCGTTCCGGACCGGCGACCGGTTGCGGCGGATCAACTGGTCGGTCTCGGCACGAACCCGCGAGCTGCACGTCACCTCGACCTGGTCGGATCGCGACACTGAGGTGGTGATCCTGCTCGACACCGGTGGCGAGATCGGGATCAGTGAAGGAATCGACGGCCGGTCGAGCAGTCTGGACACGGCAGTCCGCGCGGCTGCCTCGATCGCGGAGCACTACCTGCGGCACGGCGACCGGGTCCGCCTGGTCGACACCGGGAACCTGGTGCGCGGGGTTCGCTCCGGCAGCGGACGCGGTCACCTCCGCCGGATCCTCGACGCACTCGTGCACGCCGACCGCCGAGGCCGCCAGCCGGACCAGGACCAACTAGCCCAGCGGAACCGCATCAAGTCCGACAGCCTCGTCCTGGTGCTGAGCCCACTCCTCCGTCAGGTCGTCCTCGGCTATGTCGTCACGCTCGTGCACTCCGGCTGCACAGTCATCGCCGTAGACACGCTGCCCCCGGATGTCGCCTCGGTCATCGACCTCGACGAACACGACCAACGTTCCTGGCCGCTCGCCTGGCGCCTACGTCTCCTCGAACGCCGCCGCGAGCTGGACCGCCTCGGCGACCTAGGTGTCCCCACCGTCCCCTGGCGAGGCTCCGGCACCCTCGACGAAGTCCTCCGAGACGCCGCCCGCCTAGCCTCCGCCCCCAGGATGCGCTCGTGACCACTGCCGAGAAGTTGACCCTGTGGTTGGCGCAGCTACGCGACACCGGCCGCGGCGTACTGGTGGCACGACTCGTGATCGCCGCCGCTGGCGCACTGGCGATCGCGATCCCGGGGACCGCCGCATGGGACCAACTCGACCTCATCCCACTCGTGGCAATTCCGTTGCTCGCGGCAACTGTCATCCTCCCCGACTCGCTGGCCGGTGTGGTGTTGTTGCTGACGGTCACGCTCGGCTGGCTCATCCGGGCGCCAGCCGAGCTCAGCTGGCAACTGGTGCTGACCGCGATCGCGGTGGTGGTGACCCACCTGGCAACCGCGTTCGCCGCGCAACTGCCGTCGTACGTCCGGGTCGAGCGTCGCGCCGTACGCCGCTGGGTCGTGCCGGGAGCGATCGCGCTGATCATCGCCCCACTGGTCGCTATCGCCGCAGCCCTTGTGAAGGGTGCCGACGTACCGGGCTCCCTGCTCGTCACAGTCGGCGCACTAGTCCTGGCCACCATCACCATCTGGTTCGCCGCCGGCCAACGCCTGGGCCGCGACTGAACTGACCCCGGTTGTTTGGTCCGGCTGGCGGCTCGCTCGGATGCGGCCGGGGATCTACGGCGGTGGTTGCTCGCCGCGGCGGCCGGCTTACAGAGGGGGTGTGGCTGGGCGAGCCTGTGTCTGAGCGGGATGGCGAGGTCGGCGGCCAGAGGTGAAGGTTGCCTGGGGCTGACGGGCTTTGGTTGCGGTTGAAGAAGAGGTCGCCATCCAGGTGCCGTCGCGGGTGGTTCGGCCGGTGTGGGGAATGTGTTGGGCCTGAGCGGGCCAATATGTACCCCACGCTCCGTCTCCGGAGGCGAGTCGGCCTCCGGCGAGGGTTCGCGGAAGGTCACTGCCGCTCTGCAGCCACGGAGAGACAGTAAGCATCCGCCAAGCGCCGTTTCGCCTTTGGTTGCTGGTGTTTGGGGCAACTATTCGTCACCTGCGGGCACATTTTCCACACAGCTCCCGTACGGCAACCGAAGCCCGTCAACCCCAGGCAACGTGCACGCGGTCGCGGCCTCGCCATCCACCTCAGCCATCGGATCGCCCAGCCGTGCTGCTTTTTAGTCGGCCGGAGCGGTGAGCAACCATCCACGTACGTCGCCGGCCGAGCCTGCGTCGGGCTAGTTGGGGTTGATGGTGAAGGTGGTGGTGATTTCGTCGGCCCAGGGGGCGGGGTGGGGGTTGGGGCCTAGGACTTGCATGGCGGACATGACGGTGAGGAGCATGCCGGTGCTGAGGAACTCTCGGGCTTCCAGGGGAGTGGCGCCGGTGAGGTCCCGGATCAGGTGGTAGATGCTGCCGAAGCCTTCGCGGACGCAGTCGCCGATGTCGGGGTCGGCGCTGGCGGAGAAGCCTTGGAGGAGGACCAGGAGGAGTTCGCGTTCCTCGGACATTTTTTCGTAGCCGCGGGCGAGGCTGGCGAGGTCGGGGGATTCGGCGGCGGCGTCGCGGAAGACTTGTTCGACGCGGGCGCAGACCCAGCGGACCGAGGCCAGGAAGAGTTGCTGTTTGGTGCCGAAGAGCCGGATGACGTACGGCTGGGAGACGCCGGCCAGGCGGGCGATCTCGTCGGTCTTGGTGCCTTGGTAGCCCGAGGTGGCGAAGGCCACGACGGCGGCCCGCAGCACCTCCTCGCCGCGCTCGGCGGCGGTCAGCCGTACTCTCGTCATCCGGTCCTCCTCAATCAGTGAGCGATCACCCCACCAGTGATGTTATCAGTCAATGCATACAACGTGGGTCAGCGGTGCCGATCGAGGTACTGCGCCTGGTACAGCGACGGCGGGACCAACCCGGTGCGGTTCGCGCCCTCGATGTAGCCGGCGGGTTGGGTGAAAGGGCCGTCGCCGGTGATGATGCCGTGGCAGCCGATCGCGTAGTTCTGGGCGGTCGGCGGCTTCTGTACGACGAGTTTGGTCGTGCCGGTGTCGCAGTTCCAGCCGACCGAGTGGGAGGTCGCCCAGCCGTGGCCGGTGCCGTAGTCGCCGCGGTTGTAGATGCCGAGGGTGAGATCGACCTTCGGGGCGACCTCGCGATGGTTGTCCCAGAGCAGGCCCTGACTCCACCGCCGGTGGCCCTCACTCGAGGCGAGTGCACCCTCCGACGTACCGCGCAGGAACACGATGCCTGAAGCGCTGCTCGCGCCATTCGAGATGAACGCGTGCCGCGCCTTGCTGGCGTAGCAGTCCACGAACAGCACCTGCTGTGAGAACGACTCGCAGTTGAAGTTGTAGCGCAGTCCGCCGGTGATCACCGAGGCCGGATCCAGTGCCCGGCAGTTTCGTACCGTCACCCGTGTCGCCTCGGTCGTCTCGACACCGGCCTTCGCGAAGTGCAGGAAGGTGCTGTCCCGCACCCACGCATCCTCGACCTGCCGGACCTTCACGCCGACCCACGCGTGCGCCTCATCGACATCCGGATCGCCCGCGAACTGGATGTCGATCCGCAGACTCTCCACGCCGACGCCGGTCACCAGGCCGGCGCGGTCCCAGACGTACAGGTAGGACTGCGAGCGGGCGCGTCGCATGTGCTCGAAGATCGGTACGTCGACTGTCACGGTGTTGCCGCGGATCGAGCGGATGAAGCGGTTGTACGTGATCGGCTGGCTGTCGACCGTCCAGCCGGCGTCCTTCGCCGTACCGCCGTGGTCGACGGAAGCGAGCCAAGCCTCCGTGCATGGGTGGATCAGCACGATGTTGTCGCCACGCTTCAACCCGCTCGCGTCGGCGACGTCGAACGAGCGCGACCCGACCTGCACCCAGTCGCTGGTGATGTCGGTCCGCGTTCCGGCGACCTCACCGCGCCAGCCGGTGCTGACCGACCCACCTAGTACGACGACATCGCGCGATACCGGGGTGTTGCCGGTTGCCTGAATCACGGTGTTCTTGGCTGGATCCGCCCCGTCGCCGGAGCCACGCAGTACGACGCCGGAGCGGTTCACGCGCAGTGTTCCGGCGACCGGGTAGATGCCGGGGGCGAGCAGTAGCGCGCCGCGGAAGCCGTTGCGGTCGGGGGTGCGCAGGCCGACCTCGTCGATCGCGGCTTGCAGATGTGCGGTGTTGTCGCCCTCGATCGGCTGCACGGTCTTGACGGTGCGGACGTGCGGAATCGGGCTGTCGCCGTTCCGGTAGCCCGCGTGGCTGAAGTCGGGGATCCGGTTGCCCTCGTCGTCGGCGGTGTAGACCAGCCGGTACTTCGAGTCGTACCGGACCCGCTCGGACTGCCAAAGCCGGCCGGTGGGCGACGCGCCGGCCTGACCGATACCGAGGGAACCGAGGGCGGCCGCTCCGACCGCTGCTCCTCCGGCTCCGAGCACGCTGCGTCGACTGAAGAGGTTCGTCATCGAGCACCTATCTCTTGGCGGAATCAGAACTGCCTGATGGCGGAATCAGGTGGCCATCATGCGGTCACGCGGCGGTCTTGGCAAGCGCTTACCAGAACTGTAGGAACAAATTCCCGCCAGGCGGAACTCGGCCGCCCCAATGGACCGGGTTGACAAGTTATCAGTCGATGCATACTTTGGTGATCGAGCTTGTTATCAGTGGATTACAACTAGGAGTTGAACGATGACGTCGACCGCTCTCGATGAGCAGGTACCGGTCGCCGCGGGGCCGGGCCGCAGTCATGGGATGGGCGCGGTCCTGGCCGCTGTCGGAATCCCGACCTTCATGGTCACGCTGGACAACCTGGTCGTGACGAACGCGCTGCCGGTGATCAAGACCGAGCTCGGCGCGTCGCTGTCCGACCTGCAGTGGTTCATCAACGCCTACACCCTGGCGTTCGCCGCGCTCCTGCTGACCGCGGCCGCGCTCGGCGACCGGATCGGCCGGCGCCGGATGTTCCTGGCCGGCATCGCGCTGTTCACACTGGCCTCGGCCGCCTGTGCGTTCGCGACCGAGCCGTGGATGCTGATCACGGCCCGCGCGGTCCAGGGCGTGGGCGGTGCCGCGGTGATGCCGTTGGCGCTGACCCTGCTCGCCGGTGCGGTGCCCGACCGGCTGCGCAGTGCGGCGATCGGGATCTGGGGTGGCATCTCGGGGCTCGGGGTCGCGCTCGGCCCGGTCGTCGGTGGGGCCGTGGTCGAGGGCCTCAACTGGCAGTGGATCTTCTGGCTGAACGTGCCGATCGGCGTCGCCGCCGTCGTACTGGTCGCCCGGGTCCTGCCTGAGTCCTGGGGAGCGAAGCAGCGGCTGGACCTGCTCGGCCTGCTGCTGGCGAGCGTGGGCGTGCTGTCCGTCGTGTGGGGTGTGGTGAACGGAGCTGACGACGGCTGGACGTCCGGTGGCGTGCTGGGCTCGCTGATCGCCGGACTGCTGCTCCTGGTCGCCTTTGTGGCCTGGGAACGGCGGACACCCGCGCCAATGCTGCCGATGCGGCTCTACCGGGTGCGTTCGTTCGGCGTCGTGAACGCAGTGTCGTTCACCTTCTCGCTCGGCGCCTTCGGCTCGGTCTTCCTGCTCGCGCAGTTCTTCCAGGTCGTGCAGGGCTACAGCCCGCTGGAGTCCGGTGTCCGCACGATGCCGTGGACGATGGTGCCGATGGTGGTTGCGCCGATCGCCGGACTGATCGTCGACCGGGTCGGGCCGCGGGTGCTGATCGGGAGTGGGCAGGTGTTCCTGGCCGTGGCGCTGGGCTGGATGGCGGCCGTCACCACGGTCTACGTCACCTACGGCCAGTACGTCGTCCCGTTCGTGCTGGCCGGGATCGGGATGGGGCTCACGTTCGCCCCGTCGGCGAGTGTGGTGATGAACGGGATGGCCGAGATCGACCGCGGTGTCGCGTCCGGCACGAACGCGACCATCCGCGAGATCGGCGTGGCGATGGGCGTCGCCGTACTGGCCTCGGTCTTTGCTTCGGCCGGTTCGTACGAGACCCCCGATCGGTACGTCGACGGCCTGGTGCCTGCAGTGTGGGTCGGCGCCGCAGTCGTGGCAGTCGGTGCGGCGCTCTCCCTGCTTCTCCCAGGCCGTCGTCGGTCAGCGGACCGTTAGTTCAGCCAGCTGCATGCGGTACTCGTTGGACGGGCCGGGATCGAGTTTGGTCCCGGCCACCCGCACGTAGCGGGTTGTCGTGCTGGCGAATGTCAGCTCGACGGGCTCGAGCGGTTGTGGTTGGGCGGTCCGGCTCGCGACCGTCGTCCAGGTGGTGCCGTCCGGCGAGACCTGGATCGCGTAGTCCATCGGGAAGCCGGCCTTCAGGTCGGTCCGCGGTGCCAGCGTCACCTGGCTGATCCGGGTGGCGCCACCCAGGTCGACGGTGGCTGACGCCGTACCGTCGGCCGGGCCGACCTCGCTGCTCCAGCCCATCGAGTAGCCGAGGTTGGAGGTGGTGATGCCGTCGGTGAGTGCGCTCCGCCGCCAGCCGTTGTCGAGGTACTCCGATGAGGTCGTCGTCGTGACCGGTCGACCCGCGGCGTAGTTGCCGCCAGCAACCTCTACTTCAGCCAGCTGCATCCGGTAGGCGCCGAAGGGATCCTTGCGGAGGTTCGTCCCGGTGACGCGGACATAGCGCACCTGCTGAGCGGCGAAGTCGGCCGACTGGGGAACCTGCGCCGCCCCAGTACGGTCCGCGACCTTGGTCCACGCCGAGCCGTCCGTGGAGATCTCGACGATGTAGTCGACCGGGAACCCGGCGGCCGTGTCGGTCCGCGGGAACAGATCGACTCGACCAGCCGGCACTGCCTTCCCGAGATCGACTGTGACGGTCTCGGTGTGGTTCACCGACACGTTGGCGTCACTGCTCCAGCCGTTGCTCAACGAAGACGATCCGCGATTGCCATCGGCCAGTGCGGCCTTGCTCCAACCGTCGCTCTCGTACGAACTGCTCGCGGTCACAGTCCCGCCGGCGGCCGGATTGGTCCCCGGGTTGATCCGGAGGTTGTCGAACCGGGCCGCGGTTCCACCGGTGACCAGGCCGACCGAACCCTCGGCGTACGAATCGTCGGTGACGGTGATCAACGCGGCCGGCGAGTTCCCGGCGTACACCCTGATCTTGGTGCCCTCGGCAATCAGTCGCAGGTGCGTCCACTGACCCGCCTGGTAGCCAGGAACAGCGATCTTGGCCAGCTCCTTGTCACCTCGATAGAGGAACAGCTCGCCGTTGTTGCGGATCGCGGCCAGATAGCCGGTCTGGTAGTCGGTGCCGTTGATGCTGCGCAGCGTCAGCCCGGCCCAGTTCGCCTCGTTGCCCCCGGTCGCGGTGATCCGGACGTCGGCGTCGACGACCGCGTCGCGGTACCGGCGGCCTTCCACGGCGGCAGACCCGACGATCCAGTCGCCGACGTACGACTGGACGAGCTCGCCGTTCTGGACACTCCACTGACCGGCCGGCTTCCCAGGTTCGCGGTTCACGCCGAAGCGGAAGTTGTCGGACCCAGCTGAGAAGTCGTCAGCAAGCGGGGTGACTGCGTTGTCGTCCGGTGCGGTCGACGCGATCGCCTTCAGCAGTTGCTGGTGCCGGTTCGTCACGGTGGCGCCGGCGCGGTCGTACACCGAGAAGTCGGTGATCAGGGACTCCGCGATCGCCTGGGCGGTCCGGGGCTTGGTCTTGGCCAGCAGGCTCAGCAGTTCGAAGTCCTCCTGGCCGTCGCGCTGCGCCTCACCGCGGATGCTGTCATAGACGTCGTACGCCGCCTTGTTCGGCCGGACGATGTAGTTGTCGCCGGTCTGGTCCTCGTCGAAGGTGTTGTACGGCCGGTTGTTGTCGCCGGTCGAGCGGTGCCAGTAGTTCCAGCCCCAGTGCAGGAACCCCTGCCCACCGATCTTCCAGACCAGCCACGGCAGCAGCCGGGTCTTGGCCAGCGGCTCACCGATCAGCCGGTTCATGTGCCGGTGCTGCGGCACGATGCAGGTGTAGAGCCACAGCTCCTTGCCGTCGCGCCGGGCCTTCTGCCAGTAGCCGGCGTGGTCCTCGTAGTTCTCCGTGTACGGCGTCATCGTGGTGATGTTCTCGGCCGCGTCCGGGAGGAACGTGTAGCCGTGCGCCTCGTTGGTGAGGGGCTTGGGGAAGTAGTCGTCGTACACCTCGTACAGCCAGCGAGCGGCGACCGCCTGGTTCGGGTGCGTCGGCTCGTCGAGCGCGCTCATGTAGAACTTGTCGGTCCAGCCCTTGGCGTCGAGGTGCGCCTTGAGAGCCGGGAAGACCTTCTTCAGGTACGCCGTGCTCTCGCTGGTGTTCGGCTCCACCAGAACCTTCGTGGTGACGCCGTCGACGTTCTTCAGCATCTCCAGCTTGGGATGCGCGGCGTCCGGGCTGGACTCGAGCAGTGTCGGTGTGTACAGGTACTGCATCGCGCCGGCGTCCACGAACAGCTGCACGAACCGGTCGAAGTTCGTCCAGTCGAAGTTGTAGTTGCCGTTGGCATCGATCGTGGTACCCCGGATCAACAGGGCCTGGAAGTCGGCGTACACGACGTTGTTGCGCTGCTTGGCCTGCATCCGGGCGAAGCTGGCGATCACTCGCCACCAATTCGCCGAGTACGGCGCTGCGTCGTCGTACTGGAAGGGGATAGCGCGCTCGGTGCCGGTGTAGTCCCAGCCGACCGAGGTGAACCAGTTGTTCATCTTGAACGCCGACTGGTTCGCCGGCGGCACAGTCACGTTGTGCACGGTGAGCCGGACCGGCACGGTGATGTCGCCGGCGCTGTTCCGCACTGCGATCGAGCCGGTGTAGACGCCGGGCGCCTGTCCGGCCGGGATCGTGACGCCGTAGTGGAAGGCCTGTGTGTAGTTCGCGGCGACCTCGACAGCGGTGTTGTCGACCAGCGCGTCGTAATAGTTGCGGCTGCCGTCCGGCGGCAACTGTCCGTCTTGCAGATTCGCGTCGCCCTCCTTGACGAGGATCCGCGGATGGTTGTACTGCCGCCGTACGGTGATCGCGCCGGCGGGGAGTTGCGCGCCACCGGGGCCGGTGAGCGCCTGAGCCGCGCCCAGTTGGACACCGGTGAGCCTGCTGTCCGGGCGGATCAGGATCTGCGCCCCTTCGGCTTCGCCGCGGGCGGCGTCGAGTTCGACGGTCGCTGGGGCGCCGGCGGGGCGCGTGGACGACGAGAAGACGTGGTCGGCGTTGTTCACCACCCACACGACCGGGGCGGCGGCACTGGCCGGCAGGGTCTGCTGGGCGGCCACCAGACCCAGCGCCACGCAGCCGACAGCCGTCAGAAGGCCGGGAGATTTCATCGCGATGCTCCTCACTGTTCGATAGTGCTTACAGTGCGAGCTCTGCGCGCAGCTAACAACGCTTTTCGTCGGTGTCGAAGAGCAGTGGCCGGATCCGGCCGGAAGGTGTCCCCGGCGTTTGAGAGAGTGTTACCGTGCCCGACGCCGACGATGTCCGCCGTATCGCTCTGTCCCTTCCGGAGACTCGGGAGAAGCAGCGGTGGGGGCATCCGACCTTCGACGTGGCCGGGCGGATGTTCGTGACCGTGCCGGACGATCAGACGTCGTTCGCGGTGCGCTGCCCGCAACTGGAGCGGGACGAGTTGATCCTCGCCGAGCCGGACAAGTTCTGGGTCCCGCGGCACGAAGCGGGGTCGAACTGGGTCCGCGCCCGGCTGGCCGCGCTCGAGGACGCGGACGAGCTGCGCGACATCCTGCTGGATTCCTGGCGGCAAGTGGCTCCGCCGGAACTCCATCCGGGCTAAGCGGGCGGCTGGAAACTCCACGCCTACTGCGCTGCACTCGGCACGGCACCTCGCCGCACTGGTGCAAAGGCCACGATGGAAAAACATCGAGGCCTCCGCCCCAGCGCACCGAGCTACCGCACCGAGCACATGCTCGCTACGGCGTGCAGTTCCCAGCCGCCCGCTAAGCGAAAACGGCAGGATCGCAGTCCCTGTGCGAGGTAGGGTCGGGCGTGTGACTGATGCGACCGACAGCCCGATCGACAAGCTCTCCGAGAGCTACCTCGAGGAATTCATCACCCTGAATCCGACCGAGGCGACGTTCATGGGGATCGAGGGCCACGACCACGAGTTGCCGGACTACACCCCGGCCGGGTACGACGCCGTACTGGAGCTGACCCGGCGGACGCTGGCGCAGGCCGCCGCGATCGAGCCGGCGACTCCGCGGGAAGAGGTGGCCAAGGACGCGTTCGTCGAGCGGCTCGGACTCGAGCAGGAGACGTACGAGGCCGGCGTACCGCATCACCAGCTGAACGCGATCTCGTCGACCCCGGCGAACCTGCGGCAGGTCTTCGACCTGATGCCGACCGCGAGTGACGACGACTGGGAGCGGATCGCGATCCGGCTCAACCTCGTCGGTACGGCGCTCGACGGGTACCGCGAGACGGTCCTCGACCAGGCTGCGCAGGGCAGGGTCTCGGCGCTGCGTCAGGTGCGGGACCTGGCCGGCAAGATCGCCACCTGGACCGACCCGGCCGGCGACGACTACTTCGGCGGGCTCGCACGGCAGGCTCCGGAGACTGCGATCAAGCCGAGCGTGGCGGCGGCCGCCGAGTCGGCGCGCAAGGCGTTCGCGGAGTTCGGCTCCTGGCTGACCGCCGAGGTGGCGCCGCGAGCGCCGGAGCGGGACGCCTGTGGTCGCGAGGTCTACCAGCTTGCTTCGCGCAACTTCCTCGGCGCGACGATCGATCTCGACGAGACGTATGCGTGGGGCTGGGAGGAGCTCGCCCGCGTCGAGGGCGAGATGCAGAAGATCGCCGCCGAT
Organism: Kribbella yunnanensis; assembly: GCF_039529655.1. Lineage (NCBI taxonomy): Bacteria > Bacillati > Actinomycetota > Actinomycetes > Propionibacteriales > Kribbellaceae > Kribbella > Kribbella yunnanensis. The sequence goes on from NZ_BAAANF010000017.1 coordinate 525,785, forward strand.
CTCAATGGCGGGGACCGCAACATCCAGGCGACCGCCGCGCTGCTCGACGCCGACCCGGCTCGCAAGATCCGCGGTAAGGAAGCGTTCCGCGACTGGATGCAGGAGCTGTCCGACCAAGCCGTCGCTGAGCTGGCCGGCAAGCACTTCGACGTACCGGAGTCGATCCGCACCCTCGAGTGCATGATCGCGCCGACCTCGGACGGGGCGATCTACTACACCCCGCCGAGCGAGGACCTGACCACGCGGCCGGGCCGCATGTGGTGGGCAGTGCCGAACGGTGTCGAGGACTTCGCCACCTGGCGTGAGGTCACCACGGTCTACCACGAGGGCGTGCCCGGGCATCACCTGCAGTGCGCGCAGACGATGCTGCGCGCCGACCTGCTGAACCGCTGGCAGCGAATCGCCTGCTGGGTCTCGGGTCACGGCGAGGGCTGGGCCCTGTACGCCGAGCGTCTGATGGAGGAGCTCGGCTACCTGGAGGACCCGGGTGCCCGCTTCGGCATGCTGGACGCGCAGGGCTTCCGGGCCGCGCGGGTGATCGTTGACATCGGCATGCACCTCGAGCTGGAGGTCCCGCGGGACAATCCGTTCGGCTGGCGGCCGGGTGAGACCTGGAATGCGGATCTCGGGTTCGAGTTCATGCGGGCGCACAGTGGCCTCGAGACCGAGTTCCTGAAGTCCGAGCTGAACCGGTACCTCGGGTGGCCGGGACAGGCGCCGTCGTACAAGGTGGGTGAGCGGTTCTGGCTGCAGGCGCGCGAGGAAGCCAAGCAGCGCAAGGGATCCGCGTTCGACCTGCGGCAGTTCCACTCCGACGCGCTGAACCTCGGCTCGATCGGCCTCGACCCGCTGCGCCGCGCGCTGGCCAAGCTGTGAGATTCGTCCTCGCGTCGCAGTCCCCGGCGCGACTCCAGACCTTGCGGAGTGCTGGAGTCGAGCCGGAGGTGATCGTCTCCGGGGTCGACGAGGACAACGTCACCGCGGAGAGCCCAGGCGAGCTCGCGCGCCTGCTCGCGACCCTGAAGGCGCGAGCCGTGGTGGCCGAGCTGGACGATCACGCGACTGTGCTCGGCTGCGACTCGGTGCTGGAGATCGACGGGGTCGCCTACGGCAAGCCCGGTACGCCGGAAGTCGCGCGCGAGCGGCTTCGCGCGATGCGCGGGAAGTCCGGCGTACTGCACACTGGCCACTGTCTGTTCGACACCGAGTCGAAGACAGAGCTGCGCGAGCTGGCGTCGACGACCGTCTACTTCGCCGACCTGACCGACGACGAGATCGACGCGTACGTCGCGACCGGCGAACCGCTCGTCGTGGCCGGCTCATTCACCGTCGACGGCATCGGTGGACCCTTCGTCACCGGGATCGAGGGCGACTACCACAACGTCGTCGGCCTCTCGCTGCCGCTCGTCCGCACCATGCTCGCCCAGGTCGGCATCGCCTGGCCGTCGTTGTGGGCCCCGCCGAAGAATCGCCTTGACTACAACGAATCCGAGGCCGCACGGTACGACGAAACTCGCGGTGGCGTGGAGCGCGCCCAAGCCGCGGCCCGGGCGGTCGCCGAGCTGCTGCCCGCGGATTCGCAGCGCGTGCTGGAGCTTGCCGTCGGCACCGGAATCGTCGGCGCCGAGCTCGTTGCTCTAGGCAACCTCGTGCACGGTTTCGACCTCTCAACGGCCATGCTGCAACACGCCAAGATCCGCCTCCCCGGTCACATCGCCGCCGCCGACGCAACCCGCCTCCCGGTCGCAGACCGCCGTACCGACGCAGTGATCGCGATCTGGCTCCTGCACCTCCTCGACGACAGCACCCCGATCCTCGCCGAAGTAGCCCGCATCCTCCGCCCCGGCGGCGTCTTCCTCACCACCACCGAAAAAAACGACGCCACCCGCTACGCCGAATCCCGAGACCCCAACAAAACCCGAGCCGCCGACTCCCTCACCCGCCTGGTAGCCGAAGCCGCCCACCACGGCCTCGCCCTGGACGGCGCAACCACCTTCCCAGGCCCCACCCGCCCGAACGGCAACGCCCCGCTCTACCCCCTCATCCGCTTCCGCCGCACCTGACCTGCGCATCTGATGGGTTAACCCACCAGCTTGTGGGTTATGGACCCGCATGCGGGTGGGGAACCCACAACCTCATGGGGGAACCCATCAGGTGGCGCTGGGAGATGGGGCGCTCCGTCGGTGGTTGCCGAGGGGAGGGGTGGGCGCACCGCCGGGGTTTTGGGGGTGGTGGATGCGCACCGCCGGGGTTAGGGGTGGTGGATGCGCGCCGCCGGCCGGGTTAGGGGTGGGCGCTGGCGCGCCATTGGCCGGGGCCGGGGTGGAAGGGCTGGCGGGCGTTGCGCCAGTACGTCGACCAGTTGCTGGCGCGCTCGGTGTTCGTGGGCTCCGGGGCGGTCGGGCGGGCGGCTAGGACGGTTACGAGGGCGGCTAGTTCCTCGGGGGTTGGGTCGCCCTTCAGGATTTGCAGGTTCATCGGGGGTCTCCGATCAGAGCGGGATGTTGCCGTGCTTCTTGGGGGGCAGGGTGTCGCGTTTGGTGCGGAGGAGGCGGAGGCCGCGGACGATTTCGGCGCGGGTTTCGCTCGGCCTGACGACCGCGTCGATGTAGCCGCGTTCGGCGGCGACGTACGGGTTGGCTAGCTGGTCCTCGTACTCGGTGATGAGTTCCTGGCGGCGGGCCTCGGGGTCTTCGGCGCCGGCTAGTTCGCGGCGGTAGAGGATGTTGACCGCGCCCTGGGCGCCCATGACGGCGATCTGGGCGGTCGGCCAGGCGAGGTTGATGTCCGCACCCAGGTGCTTGGAACCCATGACGTCGTACGCGCCGCCGTAGGCCTTGCGGGTGATGACGGTGATCATCGGGACAGTCGCCTCGGCGTAGGCGTAGATGAGTTTGGCGCCGCGGCGGATGATGCCGTTCCACTCCTGGTCGGTGCCGGGGAGAAAGCCCGGTACGTCGACGAAGGTGAGGATCGGCAGGTTGAACGCGTCGCAGGTGCGGACGAAGCGGGCGGCCTTCTCGGAGGCGTCGATGTCGAGGGTGCCGGCGAACTGCATCGGCTGGTTCGCGACGACGCCGACCGGGCGGCCCTCGACGCGGCCGAAGCCGACCACGATGTTCGGGGCGAAGAGCGACTGCACCTCGAGGAAGTCGCCGTCGTCGACGACCGACTCGATCACGGTGTGCATGTCGTACGGCTGGTTCGGGGAGTCCGGGATCAGCGTGTCGAGCGCGAGGTCGACGTCGGAAGGTTCGAGGTCGGCCGGGGCGTCGTAGACCGGCGGGTCCTCGAGGTTGTTCTGCGGGAGGTGGGCGACGAGCGACTTCACCCACTCGATCGCGTCCTCCTCGTCGCTGCCGAGGTAGTGCGCGTTACCGGACTTGGTGTTGTGCGTCCGGGCGCCGCCGAGCTCCTCCTGGGAGACGTCCTCGCCGGTGACGGTCTTGATCACGTCCGGGCCGGTGATGAACATGTACGACGACTCGTCGACCATCACGGTGAAGTCGGTGACGGCGGGGGAGTAGACAGCGCCGCCCGCACACGGGCCCATGATCAGCGAGATCTGCGGGATCACGCCGGAGGCACGGACGTTGCGGCGGAAGATCTCGCCGTACAGGCCGAGGCTGACGACACCCTCCTGGATCCGGGCGCCGCCGGAGTCGTTGATGCCGATCAGCGGGCAGCCGATCTTCATCGCCAGGTCCATCACCTTGACGATCTTCTCGCCGAAGACCTCACCGAGGCTGCCGCCGAAGACCGTGAAGTCCTGGGCGAACACGCAGACCTGACGGCCGTCGATGGTGCCGTAGCCGGTCACCACGCCGTCGCCGTACGGGCGGTTGGCCTCGAGCCCGAAGCTGGTCGAGCGGTGCCGGGCGAACTCGTCGAGCTCGGAGAACGACCCCTCGTCGAGCAGCAGCGCGATCCGCTCCCGGGCGGTCTTCTTGCCCCGGGCGTGCTGCTTGTCCACCGCGCGCTCCGATCCGGCGTGCACCGCGTCGTCGAGCCGCTGCTCGAGGTCCGCGATCTTGCCGGCGGTGGTGTGGATGTTCACCGTCTCTCCCATGACAGCGCAGCCTACGCGTCAGTAGGCCTCGCTGCCTGTGACATCGGCCGCAACGCGGGTCAGGCGGGGCCGACGGCGAAGATTTTGGTGAGGCGGGCGGCTAGGGCCAGGTCGCCTCGGACGGAGAGGCGTTGTTTCAGTACGGCGTTCACGGGGTCTTCGTTGCCGGTGACGACGCGGAGGAGGGTGGCGGGGTCGGTGCGGATGGAGATGTCGGGGTCGGTGGCGCCGGCGATGAGTTCGCAGCGGCCGTCGCTGACCCGGATCCAGAACGCGTCGGAGTCTTCGGGACCGCCCGCCCCCGTGATGTGCCAGGCGACGACGGCGTCGAACCCGGCCGCGCGGGCAGGCCGGAGGTACTCCGGCATCCGCCGAAAGATCTCGCGCAACGCGATCTCTCGTACTCCCCCGATGAGTCGATGCCGAAGCTCCCGCTCCGATGTCCGGTCCACCAGCCGGGCCAGCTCGCTCGCGTCGAGGTCCGCGAGCCCGTCGGCATCCAGCCAGCCGGCACTCCCTCGATCGGTCATCGACCACCCCCGTGGAAGTTCCTACCGGACCGTAGGAATTTCCCCTGATCTGTTAGCTTTGTCAAGTGGTCGAGCCCTCCGACAGACGCCGGCGGGCGAAGCATCTCGGGCCGGAGCGGCGACGGCCGATGCTGCTGGATGCGGCACTCGAAGTCTTCTCCGAAAAAGGCTTCGCCGGTACGACGATGCAGTCGGTCGCGGATGCGGCCGGTGTCACCAAGCCGGTGGTCTACGACTCCTTCGCCAATCGCGATGAATTGCTGCTCGCGCTGTTGGCCCGCGAGGAGCAGCACCTGGTCATCTCGATCGTGGCCGCGCTACCGGCCGACCCCACCGTCGGCACTCCCGAGGAGCACGTGCTCGACGGCCTGACCGCCTTCCTCAGCACGGCCGCCGAGAACCCGCAGTCCTGGCGGATCGTCTTCGGAGCCCAGTACGGCGCTGCTCCCGTGGTGGCCGATCGGGTCCGGGCCGCTCGGGCCTTTCTGGTCGAGGGTCTGCGACTGACCCTGGTGAAGTCCCTGCCCGGCGTCACCGACCCGGACGCCAACCTGCCCGTGCTCGCCGAGCTCCTTGCGAGCATGACCGAAGCTTCGGCCCGGATGCTCGTTGTCGACGGCACCGACCGCACTCCGGCAGAGCTCGCGAAGGTCGTCTCCAAGGTCGTCGGCGGCGGTTTCGGCAACGTCTAAGTGACGTACTGTCAAGTAGCGTGAAATACGGTCACGATAGGCATCCAGTTGGCGGACTTGGCAGGGCGTGAGCTGGGTGCGTTCGCTAGGGTGGGCGAACGTGACCGAGACCGGTAGTGAGACCCGTACCCGCGCGCGGTTCGAGGTGCCCGAAGAGCTGCGGGCCGACGTTCGTCTGCTGGGTGAGATCCTCGGCAAAGTGCTCGTCGAGTACGCCGGTCAGCCGCTGCTCAACGATGTCGAGCGGCTCCGTGAGCTCACGATCGCCGGCGATGGTGAAGCGGCCGAGCAGCTGGTCGCCTCCTGGCCGCACGAGCGGGCTGAGGACGTCGCCCGCGCGTTCAGCTGCTACTTCCACCTCACGAACCTGAGCGAGGAGCTGCACCGCGCCCGGGTGCTGCGCGAGCGCGACCGCGACGACAACGCGCTGGTCACCTCGGAGCTGGCCCAGGCGGTCGAGCAGATCTCCCGTGACAGCGGTGAGCAGCAGGCGCGCGCATTGCTCAACGGGCTGGAGTTCCGCCCGGTGCTGACGGCGCACCCGACCGAGGCGCGTCGGCGCGCCGTACTGGCGACGATCCGGCGGATCTCCGCTTTGCTCGAGGAGCGCCACGACCCGCGGGCCGGCGACAGCGAGCTGGCCGAGAACCGGCGCCGCCTGATCGAGCAGGTCGACATCCTTTGGCGGACCGCGCAGCTTCGCGAGAGCCGCCCGTCGCCGCTGGACGAGGTGCGCTCGGCGATGGCCGTGTTCGAGGAGACGCTCTTCGACGTGGTCGGCAATGTGTACCGGCGCCTCGACGACGCGTTGGCCGGTGAGGGCGCCGGTCTGCGGCAGCCCGTGGTTGCGCCGTTCGTCCGCCTCGGCTCGTGGATCGGCGGCGACCGCGACGGCAACCCGAACGTCACCGCGGCAATCACCCGCGAGGCCATGCAGATCCAGGCCGACCACGTGCTCCGCGCGCTTGAGCGGGCGACCGACGAGCTCGGCCGCGCGCTGACGCTGGACGCGGCGACCACTCCGCCGTCCGCACCGGTACGGCGGATCCTCGAGGACGCCCGGGCGGTTAACCCCGAGCTGATCGCGGACATCGAGACCAGGTCGCCGTCCGAGCCGCACCGGCAGCTCCTGCTGCTGGCGGCTCGCCGCCTGGCCGCTACGCGCTCCCGTGACGCCGACTTCGGCTACCCGCGGGCAGCTGACCTCCTGCACGAGCTCAAGGTGCTGCAGGACTCGCTGGTGTCCGCAGGCGCGCCCCGGCAGGCGTACGGCGATCTGCAGCAGCTCATCTGGCAGGTGAACTCGTTCGGCTTCCACCTGGCCGAGCTGGAGGTCCGTCAGCACTCCTCGGTGCACGCCAAGGCCCTCGAAGAGGTGCTCGGTGGCGGCGAGCTGTCCGACCAGACCGAAGAGGTCCTCGCGACCCTGCGGGTGATCGGTCAGATCCAGCAGCGCTTCGGCCCCGAGGCCTGCCGCCGGTACGTCGTTTCGTTCACCCGGAACGCCGGTGACCTGGCAGCTGTCTACGAGCTGGCCGATGCGGCGCTCGACGGCCGTCCGATCGAGCTGGACGTCGTACCGCTGTTCGAGACCGGTGAGGACCTGCAGAACTCGGTAGAGGTGCTCGACAACGCCATCCAGCTCACCCGGGTCCGGCACCGCCTCACGGCGAATGACCGCCGCTTCGAGGTCATGCTCGGCTACTCCGACTCGGCCAAGGATGTCGGCCCGGTGTCGGCCACCCTCGCCCTGTACGACGCCCAGGCGCGCATCACCGCATGGGCCCAGCGCAATGCGATCCGCCTGACCCTGTTCCATGGCCGTGGTGGCGCACTGGGACGCGGTGGCGGTCCGGCGAACCGTGCGGTGCTGGCCCAGGCCCCTGGTTCGGTGGCTGGTCGTTTCAAGCTGACTGAGCAGGGCGAGGCCATTCCGGCTCGCTATGGCAACGCACCGATCGCCCAGCGGCACATCGAGCAGGTCACCGCGGCAACGCTGCTGGCGTCCACTCCGGCCATCGAGGAGCGCGCGGCCGTGGCTGCGGATCGCTTCGCGGTGATGGAGAAGACACTCGACGAGGCGGCACGTACGGCGTACCACCGGCTCGTGAAGGCGGACGGCTTCGCGGAGTGGTTCGGCCGGGTGACTCCGCTGGAGGAGCTCGGGCAGCTGCCACTCGGTTCGCGACCGGCCCGTCGTGGTGTCGCGGTCTCGTCGCTCGAGGACCTGCGGGCGATCCCGTGGGTGTTCGCGTGGTCGCAGGCGCGCGTCAACGCACCGGGTTGGTACGGCCTCGGTTCCGCACTGGCCGCGGTCAACGATGTCGCCGTACTGCAGGACGCGAACCAGAACTGGCCGCTCTTCCAGGTGATGCTGGAGAACGCCGAGATGTCGCTGGCGAAGACAGACCGCCGTATCCTCGGCCGCTACCTGGAGCTGGGCGACCGGGCCGACCTGACGCAGCTGATGCTCGACGAGCACGCGCTGACCACCGAGTGGGTGCTCAAGGTGCTCAACCAGGAGCGCCTGCTCGCCGGACGCCGCGTGCTGGGCCGTGCGGTCGAGCTGCGGAACCCGTACGTCGACGCGCTCAGCTACCTGCAGTTGCGTGCACTGCGGACGCTGCGCACCGATGACACGCTCACCGAGGAGCAGATCGTTCGCACCCGGCGGTTGCTGTTGCTGACCGTCTCTGGTGTCGCCGCCGGCCTGCAGAACACCGGCTGATGTTCGACGACCTGGAACGGCCGCCACTCGACGCACGCTATCTGAGTGGGCGGCTGGTGCGCCCCGGCTCGCTGTGGACGCAGATCGACGTACTGGCCGACACACCGTCGACCAACGCAGACGTGGCCAAGGCTGCGGCTGAGGGCGCTGCTGAAGGCCTTGTGGTGCTCACTGAGTACCAGTCCGCCGGCCGTGGTCGGCTCGGGCGTACCTGGACGACACCACCGCGTTCTGCGCTGTTGATGTCAGCCCTGCTGCGTCCGACAGCAGTGGACCCGGAGCGGTGGCCGTGGCTCGGTTTGCTGGTGCCGTTGGCGGTGGCTGCGGCAGTGCGGCGAGTGGCGGAGATTCCCGCGCAGGTGAAGTGGCCGAACGACGTACTGGTCGAGGACCGGAAGCTGGCCGGCATTCTGCTGGAGCGGATCGACAGTCCGGCAGTCGTTGTCGGTGTGGGACTCAACGTGACGCTGCGCGAGTCCGAGAAGCCGCATCCCGCGGCGACCTCGTTGGCGCTGGAGAACGCGGCCACGACCGACCGGGTCACCGTGGCAGCCGCCGTACTGCGTGAGCTCGAGACCCGCTACCGCAGCTGGCTGGACGATCCCACTGGGCTGCTACCGGAGTACCGGGAACTGTCGGCGACGCTGGGCCGAGCTGTTCGGGTCGAGCTGCCGGACGGGACGTTCCTGGAAGGCACTGCCCGGGACTTGGCCGATGACGGTCGGCTGATCGTGGACACCCCCGACGGTGAGCGGACTCTCGCCGCCGGGGACGTCACACATCTCCGTACTAGCTAGTGAACAGCTTGGCTGCGGTGATCAGGGTCTGGACGATGCCATAGCCGAGCAGGACGGCGACGAGCAGCCAGGAGATCACTAGGCGCGGGGTCTGGTTCATTTCGCTGCCTCCACGCTGGTTGTGGACTTCTCGTGGAACCTCGCGGCGACCGGCCGGATCAGCAGGTTGGCGACGAAGCCGATGGCCAGTACGCCGACCATCGTGAACAGCGCCGGTCGATACGCCTCGGCGGTCAGCGTGCCCGGTTTGCCCTCACGGTCGAGGAAGCCGTTCACGATGAGCGGACCGGCGACACCGGCCACCGACCACGCGGTGAGCAGCCGGCCGTGGATCGCGCCGACCTGGTAGGTGCCGAAGAGATCCCGCAGGTACGCCGGGACCGTGGCGAACCCGCCGCCGTAGAAGGACAGGATGACGGCCGCGAACAGGACGAAGATCGCGGTGCCGTTGTGGCCGACGGTCGCCAGCAGGAAGTAGGCGATCATGCCGATGCCGAGGTACATGGCGTAGATCGGCTTGCGGCCGATGACGTCCGACGTACTCGACCAGATGAACCGGCCGGCCATGTTGAAGATCGACAGCAACCCGACGAAGCCTGCAGCCGCCGCCACGGCGACCGTCGACTTGCCGTCGGCGCCGCGGAAGAAGTCCTGGATCATCGGGCTGGCCTGCTCGAGGATGCCGATGCCCGCGGTCACATTGCACAGCAGCACGACCCACAGGCACCAGAACTGCGGGGTCTTGATCGCGTTCGCGGCCGAGACGCTTGCTGTTGTGACGAGGGCCTTCTGCTTGACCGTCGACGGGTCGAAACCGTCCGGCTTCCAGCCGTCGGCAGGGACCCGGATGTTGAAGACACCGAACATCATGATCACGAAGTAGCCGACGCCCAGCGTCAGGAACAGCGCCACCAGGGCACCGCCGTCGGCGAGCGACTTGCTGTTGTTCGGGTCGTAGCCCGAGTCGTACAGGCTGAGCAGTTGGCGCGACAGCGGGCTGGCGACGAGCGCGCCACCGCCGAAGCCCATGATGGCCAGACCGGTGGCCAGACCCGGCCGGTCCGGGAACCACTTGATGAGCGTCGAGACCGGGGAGATGTAGCCGATTCCCAGCCCGATGCCGCCGATCACGCCGTACCCGAGGTAGAGCAGCCAGAGCTGGCCGGTTCCGATGCCGAGCGCACCGACCAGGAATCCGGTGGCCCAGAAACAGGCCGAGACGAACATCGCCTTCCGCGGACCGCTGCGCTCGACCCAGGTGCCGCCGATGGCGGCGGACAGGCCGAGCATCACGATCGCGATGCTGAAGACGACTCCGACCGAGGTCAGGCTGGCATCGAAATGCTTCACCAGCGACGTCTTGTAGACGCTGGTGGCGTACGCCTGACCGATACACAGGTGGACGGCGAGCGCGGCCGGCGGGATCAGCCAGCGGCTGTATCCCGGGGGCGCGACCGTGTGCTCCCGGTCGAGTACCGACAAGATGCCCATCACGGCTCCTTCTTCAGAACTGCGTTTGTCAGTTCAAACGCATGTATCCCTCGCGCATCCTCGCCGACCTGTATGCAATTTGTGAAGTGTTGTACTACCTCCTTTGCCCTTTCGTGTCGGCGCGAGACAGCGCCCCTGTGAGCTGTGAGACTGGGGCCATGGCGATCTCGGCGAAACTGTTGGGTGAGGACGAGTACGTCGTCGTCAGCACCCGGACGCACTGGAAGGCACTGATCTTCCCGGTGTTCCTGCTGCTCGTGGTGGCCGGCGGTGGCGGCTTCCTGGCGGCGATCGTGCCGGCCGGGAACCTGCAGACCCCGGCCCGGATCGCGATCCTGGCGGTCGGTGTGGTGCTGCTGGTGGCGTTCGCGGCCAAGCCGTTCCTGAACTGGTTCTTCTCCACCTACACGCTGACGAACCGCCGGCTGATCACCCGGCACGGCATCCTCACCCGGACCGGCCGCGACATCCCGCTGATGCGGATCAACGACGTCTCGTACGAGCACGGTCTGATGGACCGCATTCTGCGCTGCGGAACCCTCCACATCGAGTCGGCCGGTGAACGCGGTCAGGTGGTACTGCCCGACGTACCGCATGTCGAGCACGTGCACCTGCAGATGTCCGACCTGCTCTTCGGCGGCCCCGAAGGGCGGCCGGGTGACGGCATCCTCGACGACGAGCAGCCGCCGGAACATCAGCGTCGCAACGCGAAACCGGCCGATCCGGACGAGGGTGGAACCATCTTCAGCTCCGACCGCTAGCGGACGACCGGCAGCTCTCCGGTATCGGGGTCGAGGTCCTTGGCGGGGGCGTGCTCCGGGTGCTCGATCTCGTCGAGGAGGATCTCTTCGCGGAAGACGAACTTGCGGTACGACCAGAACCGGAAGAGCGTGCCGAGCCCCAGGCCGACGAAGTTCGCGGCGATGTTGTCGGACAGCCAGGTGTGCAGGTCGAGCACGTAGCGCGAGAAGGCCAGGCAGCCGGCCGCGATCAGCAGGCCGATGCCGTTCAGCACGAAGAACAGCACGTACTCACGGTGCAGGCCGCTGCGCTCGCGGTGCCGCCAGGTCCAGTACCGGTTGCCGAAGTACGTCGCGACGGTGGCGATCGTGGTGGAGATCAGCTTCGCGGTCAGCGGCTTGTGGTGCAGCATGCCCTCGCCGGAGTCCGCGAGCACCAGCGGGTTGTCGAAGACCAGCCAGTTGTAGATCGGCAGGTCGACGACCAGACCGAGCAGACCGACCAGACCGAACTTGGCCACTTCGTGCACCAGGTGCTCGACCTGGCGGTACAACTTGGTGACGAGCTTCAACGGTCTCCGGCACTTTCTGTGATCAAGCCGCAACGGCGGGGGCTGTCCCACGGTACCCGGCGACCAGTCCTGCGCCGAAATCGTCGGCGCGCTCAGGTGGCCGCCGTACGGGTGGTGATGTATGGACATTAGGCTCACGTTCGTGAAGTTTTCGCGAGATGAGTTGCCGGTCGGAACTCCCGTGGTCGGCATGGTCGGCGGCGGGCAGCTGGCCCGGATGACGCAGGAGACCGCGATCGCGCTCGGCGTGCAGCTGCGGGTGCTGGCCGAGGGGCCGACGGTTTCGGCTGCTCAGGCGGTGGCGGATGCGCCCGTGGGCGACTACAAGGACGCCGAGACGGTACGGCGGTTCGCGGCGGAGTGCGACGTGGTCACGTTCGACCACGAGCACGTGCCGACCGATCTGCTTCGCGCGCTCGAGGCCGAAAACGTAAAGGTTTTCCCGGGACCCGACGCGCTCGTGCACGCGCAGGACAAAGCGGTCATGCGGAGCCGGCTGGACAGCTTCGACGCGCCGTCGCCGGCTCATCAGGTGGTGTCCTCTGCGGCTGAGGTGGCCGACTTCGCCAAGCGGGTCGGCGGGTTCCCGATCATCCTGAAGACCACTCGTGGCGGGTACGACGGCAAGGGCGTGTGGTTCGTCGACGGGCCGGACGATGAAGCGATCGCGGTCGCCTTCAGGAGCGGCGTACCGATCCTGGCCGAGGAGAAGGTCGACTTCGTTCGCGAGCTGTCGGCCATCGTGGCGCGCTCGCCGCACGGGCAGGCCGTCGCGTACCCGATCGTCGAATCCGTTCAGCGGGACGGGATCTGTGTCGAGGTCACCGCGCCTGCTCCCGGGCTCGCTGCTGAGCAGGCTGCGCAGGCTCAGCAGACCGCGCTGCGGATCGCTGGTGAGCTCGGTGTGGTCGGGATCCTCGCGGTCGAGATGTTCGAGGCGCGGGACGGGCGACTGCTGGTCAACGAGCTCGCGATGCGTCCGCACAACACCGGCCACTGGTCGATCGACGGCGCGGTCACCTCGCAGTTCGAGAACCACCTGCGGGCGGTGCTCGATCTGCCACTCGGGTCGCCGGCTGCGCGAGCGCCGTACACGGTGATGGTGAATGTGCTCGGCGGTGATGTCGAGGACATGCATCGCGGGTTGCTGCACTGTATGGCGCGCGATCCGGGGCTGAAGGTTCACTTCTACGGGAAGTCCGTGAAGCCGGGGCGCAAGGTCGGCCACGTGACGGCGTACGGGGACTCGTTGGAGGAAACGCGGGAGCGGGCACGGCATGCGGCGGCTTATCTGACCGGAACGATTGACGAGTAAGGGTTCCTGATGATCGGGATTGTGATGGGGTCGGACTCGGACTGGCCGACGATGAAGGCGGCGGCCGAGGTGTGTGTCGAGTTCGATGTGCCCTTTGAGGCAGACGTCATCTCCGCGCACCGGATGCCGACCGAGATGATCGACTACGGACGGTCAGCTCACGAACGCGGTCTCAAGGTGCTGATCGCCGGCGCCGGCGGGGCCGCGCACCTGCCGGGCATGCTGGCGTCGGTGACCCCGCTGCCGGTGATCGGGGTGCCGGTGCCGCTGAAATACCTCGACGGGATGGACTCGCTGCTGTCGATTGTGCAGATGCCGGCCGGGGTACCGGTCGCGACGGTGTCGATCGGTAACGCCAAGAACGCCGGGCTGCTCGCCGTACGGATCCTGGCCGCCTCGGACGAGAAGCTGCGGGACAAGATGATCGCGTTCCAGGAGTCGCTCGCCGAACTTGCCCGGGGCAAGGGTGCTACGGTGCGTGACGGGGCGACAGACCTGCGTAAATCCTGACCTCGGCCGGTTTTTGACCGGCTTCGTGGGGTAGTCGTCAGATCCCACCCGTTTGTCGTCTAAGGTCGTCGATCGTGACTCCGCCCGCTGATTCGGACACGCAACGCATACCGGTCCGGTATTGGATCTGGTTGTTCGGTGCTGCCGTGTCCCTCCTCGGCGACCTCACGATCACTTTTGCGATCGGCTGGTCAGCCAGTAAGCACGGCGGCAGCGTGGCCGGCCTGATCCTGCTACTCGCCGCTGCGCCACGTGCTGCGCTGCTGCTGGTAGGCGGCGCAGTCGGCGACCGCTTCGGCGCACCGCGCGTGCTGCTGATCAGCTGTACGGCGATGTTCCTCGTCACCGGCGCGCTGGTTCCGGCGACGCTGGCCGCTGGTGAGCCGGTGTGGCTGCTGGTCTGCCTGGCGCTCGTCGTCGGTGTGATCGACGCGTTCTTCCTCCCGTCGTCCCGCGCGATGCCGCGGCTCCTGGTCCCGCCGCAGCAGGTCCCGCGGGCCCTGGCCAGCTTTCAGGTGACCGGAGTCGTCTTCGCAGTCACCGGTACGGCGGTCGGCGGCATCCTCGTCACGTGGTCCGGGCTCACCGCGGCCGCGGCCTTCGACGCAATCACCTTCGCGATCATGATCGCCGTACTGCTGGTCCTGCGGACGTCCACCGCTCCAGCCCCGCCCAACCAGGCAGGCATCTTCAAGTCAATCGCCGAAGGCCTCCGAATCGCCTTCGGCAAACCCCTGACCCGGGCGTTGTTGATCACGATGACCCTCGCGGCCGGCCTGCTGATGCCAATGGACTCCCTAGTCCTGCCCCTGCTAGCCCGTCACCACGAATGGGACGCCAAGACGGCTGGCCTGGTCATCGCCACCCGCAGCCTCGGCGTCGGCGTCGTCTCAGTCCGCATCCTCGTCCGCGGCGCCTTCCAGCGCCCCGGCGTAGTAGCCATGCTCGGCCTCTTCGGCGCCGCCATCGGCTACATCGGCCTCTCGATCGTCGACTCCATCCCCCTCACCATCGCCGCCGCCATCATCAGCGGAATAGGCGTAGGCGCCTTCACAGGCCACGTGTTGCCGCTCCTGATGAACTCAGTAGAACGCGGCTACCAGTCCCGCCTGCAGTCGGTCATAGTCCTCTGCCAAAGCCTCGCCCTGGTAGTCATGAACCCCCTCCTCGGCTGGATCTCCGACCAGTCCGTAGGCATCACCGGCGTCTGCCTAGGAATCGGAGTGGCCGTAGCCCTAATCGGCGCAGTAGCCCTAAGCCGCCGAGTAATCCGCACCGCCACCGTCTCCTAACCCCGCCCGCCCCCTTCCCCATCTGCTGGGTTCACCCATCCGCTTGTGGGTTCTGTACTCGCATGCGGGTGGGGAACCCGCAACCTCATGGGGGAACCTACGAGATGGACCGGGCCGGAGTCGGGTCACCTGCCGACCGAGTCTTCCCCGCACGGCAACCAAAGCCCGGTCACCCCAGGCAGCGTGGAGCCGCGGTCACCGCCCCGGGGGACCGAGATCGTGGGTCGGCGATCACCTTGGGCACCCATCAACCATCTGAGCCCCGCCGAAACGGTTGAACGGTGCTCAAGGTCGACCGGGGCGGCTCACCTTGAGCACCTCTTGACCACCTTTCGGGCGCGCAGATGGGTGAACCGTGCTCAACGTCGTACCGGCTTGTGTGGAGGGTTAGGGCTTGCCGGGGGCTCGGTAGGTCCAGCCGGCGGCTCGCCACTTGGCGGCGTCCAGGAGGAGGCGGGCGTCGATGATGACGGGGGACTCGACGGAGCCGCGGAGGGCGGCTGGGTCGAGCTCGCGGAATTCGGGCCACTCGGTCAGGTGGAGTACGGCGTGGGCGCCGATGCAGGCCTCGGCGGCGGAGGAGGCGTAGCGCAGGGTCGGGCGGACCTTGCGGGCGTTCTCCATGGCCTCGGGGTCGTAGACGGTGACGGTGGCGCCGTGCAGGGAGATGCGGCCGGCCACGTCGAGGGCGGGCGAGTCGCGGACATCGTCCGTACCGGCCTTGAAGGCGGCACCGAGGACGGCGACGTTCTTGCCGGCCCAGACCCCACCGAGCATCTCGTGGGTGATGTCGACGAGACCGGCGCGGCGGCGCTGGTTGATGTCGTCGACCTCGCGCAGCAGCGTGATGACCTCTTCGACACCGAGTTCACCGGCGCGGTGCATGAACGCGCGCAGGTCCTTCGGGAGGCAGCCACCGCCGTACCCGGGACCGGCGTACAGCATCCCGCGGCCGATCCGCTTGTCGTAACCCAGCGCGTCGGCCAACTGGGTCACATCGGCACCGGTCGCGTCGGCCATCTCGGCGAGCGCGTTGATGAACGAGATCTTCGTGGCCAGGAAGGCGTTCGCTCCGCCCTTGACCAGCTCGGCGGTCGGCAGGTTGCAGACGACTACCGGCGTACCCTCGCCGATCGGCGTCGCGAAGACCTCGCGCAACCGCGCTTCCGCCTCCGCCGACTGCACACCGAAGACCAGCCGGTCCGGGTGCAGGGTGTCGTCGACCCCGTGCGCCTCGCGGAGGAACTCCGGCTGCCAGGCGATCTCGATACCGGTACCCGCGGGGGCCTCGGCGTGGAGCCGCGCTTCGACGACCTTCGACGTACCGACCGGGACGGTCGAGCGGCCGACGACCAGCGTGGGGCGGGTCAGCAGCGGTGCGAGCATCGAGACGACCGAGTGCACCTGGGTCAGGTCGGCGGCCTCGCTGCCCTCCAGTTGCGGGGTGCCGACGCAGATGAAGTGCACGTCGGCCCAGTCGGCGATCTCGGTGTAGTCCTTGGTGAACCGCAGCCGGCCGGAGTCGACGTGCTTCTTCAGCAGCGGGTCCAGGCCGGGCTCGTACAGCGGCGCCTTGCCGTCGTTCAGCAGCTTCAGCCGGTGCTCGTCGATCTCGACCCCGACGACGTCGAAGCCGAACTCGGCCATCCCGGCAGCGGTGTTCGCGCCGAGGTAGTTGGTGCCGATCACGGCGATCCGCAGCGGGCGGGAGGTCGCTTCACTCATGCCGGGGACTCTACCCACCGCGGTTATCGCCCGGTGACCGGCTCATGGCCAAAGGCCATCACACCGTGCGCTGTTGGTCACTTTCGGCGTCCGGCAACTCCCGGTACGGCGCGGTCCGTCGTACTGTGTGACTCGTGAGTAACTCATTCGACCTGTACGCGCTGTCCGAGGAGCACGAGGCGATCCGGGAGGCGGTCCGCGACGTCTGCGACGCCAAGGTCGCGCCGAACGCCGGTGACGTGGACGAGCTGGCCGAGTTCCCGAAGGCGTCGTACGACGCGCTGAAGGCCTCGGACTTCCACGCCCCGCACATCCCCGAGCAGTACGGCGGCGCCGGGGCGGATGCACTCGCGACCGTGATCGTGATCGAGGAGGTCGCCCGGGCCTGCGCCTCGACCTCGCTGATCCCGGCCGTCAACAAGCTCGGCTCGCTGCCGCTGCTGCTGTCCGCCTCCGAGGAGGTCAAGCAGCGCTACCTGCCGCCGGTGGCCGCCGGTGACGCGATGTTCTCGTACTGCCTGTCCGAGCCCGAGGCCGGTTCGGACGCAGCGTCGATGAAGACCCGCGCGGTGCTGGACGGCGACCACTACGTCCTGAACGGCGTGAAGCGCTGGATCACCAACGCCGGCGTCAGCGAGTACTACACGGTCTTCGCGGTCACTGACCCGGACGCCCGCTCGCGCGGCATCTCGGCGTTCGTGGTGGAGAAGTCCGACGACGGTGTGTCGTTCGGTGCTCCCGAGAAGAAGCTCGGCATCAAGGGCTCCCCGACCCGCGAGGTCTACCTCGACAACGTCCGGATCCCGGTCGATCGCCTGATCGGCTCTGAGGGCACGGGCTTCGCCACCGCGATGGCCACGCTCGACCACACCCGCGTGACGATCGCCGCCCAGGCCCTCGGTATCGCCCAGGGTGCACTCGACTACGCGCTCGGCTATGTCCAGGAGCGCAAGCAGTTCGGCAAGGCGATCGCCGAGTTCCAGGGCCTCCAGTTCATGCTCGCCGACATGGGCATGAAGATCGAAGCCGCCCGCCAGCTCACCTACGCCGCCGCCGCCAAGTCCGAGCGCGGCGACGCCAACCTCACCTACTTCGGCGCCGCCGCCAAGTGCTTCGCCTCCGACGTAGCCATGGCCGTCACCACCGACGCCGTCCAACTCCTAGGCGGCTACGGCTACACCCACGACTACCCCGTCGAACGCATGATGCGCGACGCCAAAATCACCCAAATCTACGAAGGCACCAACCAGGTCCAACGAATCGTCATGGCCCGCCAGTTGCTCAAGGGCCTCGCCTAAAGGACACCACCTCCGGCGGCGACAGTACTTCTGGCGCCTCCGGCGCGGGCACGCAACGCGATCCCGCCCACCGCCGATCCGCGGGAACACGCGGTGAGGCGGCTCGGCTGGCGGCGGGTCTGACCGATCCGAGGATGGCCGCGAATTCGACGTACGCGTTAGTCGGAAAGAAATGGGCAAATGGCGCCCAAAAGTTACCGACCAACGAGCTGTCGGCTTCGGATTGCGGGGTTCGGTCGACACGTCGTGGTGCGCTGGCGGACCCCTCGATCCGGATAATGGGGGCAAAGTCTGGGGGGGGGGGGCTGATGCGTACACGGGTTCTTGTGGTGGGGTTGCTGGTGCTGGTGGTTGCAGCAGGGGGCTGGTTTTTAGGGGTGCGGCACGGTGATGGGCCGTTGGGGGACAGTGGGCGGGGGAGCAAGGTCTGCGCCCCAGCCGGCGAGTCGGTGGACGCGACTGTCGGCCATATGTACCTGAGGAACGGTAGCTCGGCGGCGGTTCGGATCACGGCGGTTGAGCTGATCGGCGCTCGTAATCTCGAAAACGCGGGTGCGTTCCTCGTTCCCGATCCGATGGAGTCGGGCAGTAAGTCCGGTTGGGACTTCGGCGATGGGCCCTTCACTGGCGATGCGAGCCAGGTCAGGTTGGCGGTCGACGCCGAGCTCGCTGGGAAAGCGGAGACCTCGCTGGTGGTTCACGTTCAGCGGCCTGACGTTCTCGGCGAGGGGTACTTGGAGGGTGTCCGCGTGGAGTACACCACCGGCCTGCGCCGCTACGCCTACGAAACGGGGCCGGAACACATCTTCCGCCCGGGGAAGTGCTAGCTGTCATGTACGGCGGTTGCCGTCGCGATCGCGGAGGCTGTAGCCGAAGGTTCGGTCTAGGGCTATGTGCGTCAGCCAGCCGAGGGGTGCGGTGAAGAGGGGGACCCAGTCGCCTAGTAGGCCGGCGCTGTAGATCACTAGGACAGCTAGTGGGATCCATGGTCGGTGGACGAGGTTGTAGTAGCGGCCGCCGATGAGCAGGGGGAGGTCGGGGGCGATCAGGAAGAGGAGTGCGGCGATCAGTGCGGGGATGCCGTGGTTGATGACCTCGAGGACGGTGAACGCCAGGAGGAAGAGCGCCAGGGCGGCCCAGGCCACCCGTTGGACGACAGACATTGGACTCCCAGGTGGCGGCTGACCGTTGGCAGCAGCACCCTATGGCAGCTAGCTGACAGATCGCCCCTAGACCGACCAGATGTCCAGGGGGAGGGGGCACTCCGGCTCGGTGGCGGCGTCGGCGAGGTCGTAGGCGACCATCGGGCAGCGGGTGCAGTAGAGCAGGCCGTCGCCCGGATCGGTCACGAAGTCGTGACCGGTCGTGGTGCCGGTGGGGCTTGGCACGTTGGTCTCGTTCAACAAGTCAGTCCGAACTGCCGGTGCGGGCTCTCGTCTGGACATCGCTGGAGGTCAAGCGTTCGTTACAGGGACTCCGGACCTTCACGCGACCGCAATGAAGCCCTGCGAGGGCGGTACCCATCCCTCAATCACGCATAGGGCCGGGTACCGGTGGATCAGTCACGGGGCCTGAGCGAAGGGGTATCTGATGATGTTCGTGTTGTGGCTCATCGCCGCGATCCTGGTGATCTCCGGGATCGTCTCGATCGTGCGGGGCGCGCTGACCTGGGGGATCGTGCTGATCGTGGTCGGACTGCTGGTCGGCCCAGGTGGCGTCAGCATCTTCACGTAGCCGAAACGGTGCCATGAGGCGTTGGGCGCGGGTGCGCGCGTTGCTGTTGGTGAATCTGGGGTTGTTCGCGCTCTTCCTCATCGGTGTCCTGCTGACTGGGCATGCGCATGAGAACGGGGAACTGGCTGATCATGGGCAGGCGGCGCAGTCGTTGGTCCAGTACGCCGGTTCTTCGTCGTTCGGGGAGACGGTCTTCGAGAACTGGGAGTCGGAGTTCTTGCAGATGGGGATGTACGTGTTGCTCACGACATTCCTGATCCAGAAGGGCTCTGCGGAGTCGCGGCCGATCGATGAGGCTTCGCCGCAGGACGAGGATCCGCGGGATCACCGCGATGATCCGCAGGCCCCTTGGCCGGTGCGGCATGGGTCGGAGTTGGTGTTGCGGTTGTACGAGAACTCGTTGGCGATCGCGTTCGGGATCGTGTTCCTGCTGTCGTTCTGGCTGCATGCGGTGACCGGGGCGGGCGCTTACAGCGAGGATCAACAGCTTCACGGTGGTACGGCGGTCAGTGCGTGGCAGTACGTCGGTACGTCGCAGTTCTGGTTCGAGTCGTTCCAGAACTGGCAGAGCGAGTTCCTCGCGGTTGCCGCGATCGTCGGTGGATCCATCTACCTGCGGCAGCGGAAGTCGTCGCAGTCCAAACCCGTTCATGCGCCCAACAGCCAAACAGGGGAATGAATGCGACTTCGTCGTAGTCATCCCGACAAACCCGGTTTCAGTCGCCGGGGGCATGGCCGTGGCTTCTCCTACTTGGATGCCAAGGGCAACGTGATCCGCGATCCCGATGTCGTCGAGCGGATCCGGTCGCTGGCCATTCCCCCGGCCTGGACCGAGGTGTGGATCTGCCCGCACCCGAACGGTCACCTCCAGGCGCTCGGCACCGACGAGGCCGGGCGGCGGCAGTACCTGTACCACGACGACTGGCGTACGGCGCAGGATGCCGACAAGCACGATCGAGTCCGCCAACTGTCTCGCCGGCTGCCGGCGTTCCGGGAATCGGTCGACGCGGATCTGTGTACCCGCGGTCTGAGCCGCCAGAAGGTCCTGGCCGTCGCGCTGCGGATGCTCGACTACGGCGTCTTCCGGACCGGCAACACCGAGTACGCCGACGACTACGGCAGCCGCGGTGCCGCCACGCTGCTGCGTGAGGACGTGCGGGTGAGCAAGGGCAAGGTGGTCTTCGACTTCGTCGCGAAGGGCGGTGTGCAGCGCACGCTCGAACTCGAGGACACCCGCCTCGCCACCGCGGTGCGTTCGCTGAAACGCGGTCGCCACAAGAGTCCGCTCCTGCTCGTCTACCGCGACAAGGACGGCTACCACGAGATCGACGCCGACGATGTCAACGAACGCTTCCAGGAGCTCGTCGGCGACGACTACACCGTGAAGGACCTCCGGACCTGGACGGCGACCGTGCATGCCGCCGTCGACCTGGCCGAAGCCGACCCGCCGACCACGAAGAAGGCCCTCAACGAGGCGATCGGCGACATGCTGGAGGAGGTCTCGGACCATCTCGGCAATACGCCGGCCGTCGCCAGGACGTCGTACGTCGATCCTCGCGTGATCGAGCAGTACGAGCACGGCCACACCATCACCACCGCCGTCCACCGCGCCGGCACCGACCTCGAGGACCCCAAGACCAGAGCCACTCTCGAACGCGCCACCAACCGTCTCCTCGACCGCGACTCCCGCTGACCCTCCGTACGGCGATTGCCGCCGGGCGGTCTGGGTACCGGCAGACGACTCGTCAGGCAGGGGCGGGTTTGGCATGTAGTGGCGGAGGTCGCGAACCATGACGGTTCTGGAACACGAGACGTACGAACCAGCGAACGATCCGGGGGTGCGCCTGGAGCGCGCCGGCACCCAGGTACGGATAGTGATCGACGCACAGCTGAGCGAGGTGGTGTCGTCCGCGACTCGCGAGCTCCTGGTGGATGCCTGCGACCGGCGGACCCGCCGGATCGTGATCTCGCTCGAGGCCGGGCTCGGTCCGGTCGATCACGAGATCCTGCCGCACCTGCTGGACGTGGCCGAACGGCGTTGCTGGTCGGCCAGCTGCCATCTGGACGTGACCGCGTCCACTCCCGAGGTCTCGGAGTTGCTGGAGACCTTGGGTTTCTGACGGAAAGAGGAGATTCGTGACGATGCCGCAGGCCGAGGCCCGGCCGCTGAGTGACGACGAACTGCAGGGGATCGACGCCTACTGGCGCGCCGCCAACTACCTGTCGGTGGGTCAGATCTACCTGCTGGCGAACCCGTTGCTGAAGGAGCCGTTGCGGCCGGAGCACATCAAGCCGCGGCTGCTCGGCCATTGGGGTACGACGCCTGGGCTGAACCTGGTCTACACCCACCTCAACCGCGTGATCCGGCAGCGTGATCGGCACCTGATGGCGGTGATCGGCCCCGGTCACGGCGGCCCGGCGATCGTGGCGAACACCTGGCTCGAGGGCAGTTGGACCGAGGCGTATCCCAACACCACGCAGGATGAGCAGGGGATGGCCCGGCTGTTCAAGCAGTTCTCGTTCCCCGGCGGCATCCCCAGCCATGTCGCGGCCGACGTCCCCGGCTCGATCAACGAGGGCGGTGAGCTGGGCTATTCGCTGAGTCACGCGTACGGCGCTGCTGCCGACAGCCCGGACCTCATCGTGGCCTGTGTGGTTGGTGATGGCGAGGCCGAGACCGGCCCGCTGGCGGCGTCGTGGCACTCGAACAAGTTCCTCAACCCCGCGCGGGATGGCGCCGTACTGCCGATCCTGCATCTGAACGGCTACAAGATCGCCAACCCGACTGTGCTGGCGCGGATCGGCGACGAGGAGCTGACGTCGCTGCTGCGCGGGTACGGTCACGAGCCGTATCTCGTCGAGGGTTCGGATCCGGCGGTCGTGCATCAGGCGATGGCGGCCGCGCTGGACGCGTGTCTGGATCGGATCGACGAGATCCAGCGCGAGGCACGGTCGGCGGACACGCCACCGACGAGAGTCGCCTGGCCGATGATCGTGCTGCGAACGCCGAAGGGGTGGACTGGTCCGGCGATCGTTGACGGCGAACCGATCGAAGACACCTGGCGGGCCCATCAGGTGCCGTTGTCCGGCGTCCGCACGGACGAGGACCATCTGCGCCAACTGGAGTCCTGGCTGCGCAGCTATCGGCCGGAAGAGTTGTTCGACGACATCGGTCGACCGGTTGACAGCCTGCTGGAGCTCGCGCCGAGTCCGCAGTTGCGAATGGGCTCCTCGCCACATGCCAACGGTGGGCTGGTCGCGCGTGATCTCGTGCTGCCGCCGGTCGCGGAGTACGCCGTACCGGTGAAGGCACCCGGTGCCGAGGATGGTGAGCCAACGAAGGTGTTCGGAGCCTTCCTCCGAGACACCGTCGTGCTGAATCCCAGTAATTTAAGGCTTTTCGGGCCGGATGAGACCGAGTCGAATCGGCTGAACGCGGTCTATGACGTGACGGACAAGGCCTGGCTGGCCAACCGCCGGGAGACCGATGAGCACCTCGCTGCTGACGGCCGGGTGTTCGAGATCCTCAGTGAGCACACGTGTCAGGGCTGGCTGGAGGGTTACCTGCTGACCGGCCGGCACGGGGTCTTCTCGTCGTACGAGGCCTTTGTGCACATCGTGGATTCGATGGTGAACCAGCACGCGAAGTGGCTGAAGACGATCAATCGGGTGGGCTGGCGGCAGCCGATCCCGTCGCTGAACTACCTGCTCACCTCGCATGTCTGGCGCCAGGACCACAATGGTTTCTCGCATCAGGATCCAGGGTTCATCGACCATGTGGTGAACAAGAAGGCGGAGGTCGTGCGGGTCTACCTGCCGCCGGACGCGAACACGTTGCTCTCGACAATGGATCACTGCCTGCGGACCCGCAACTACATCAACGTCGTTGTCGCAGGCAAGCAACCGCAGCCGAACTGGCTGGACTGGGAGTCGGCCGCTCTGCATTGCGCACGGGGCATCGGGGTCTGGGACTTCGCCAGCAACGACAACGGTGATCCGGATGTGGTGATGGCCTGCGCGGGCGACGTACCGACGATGGAGACGCTTGCTGCGGTCAGCCTGCTAAGAGAACACCTGCCAGAGTTGCGGATCCGCGTGGTGAACGTGGTGGACCTGATGCGTTTGCAGGATGCGACCGAGCATCCGCACGGGTTGCCGGACCGGGAGTTCGACGCGTTGTTCACCACCGACAAGCCGATCATCTTCGCGTACCACGGCTATCCGTGGCTGATCCATCGGCTGACCTACCGCCGGAACGGGCACGACAACCTGCACGTGCGCGGCTACATCGAGGAGGGTACGACGACCACGCCGTTCGACATGGTGGTTCTGAACAACCTCGACCGCTATCACCTGGCGATGGACGTGATCGACCGGGTGCCGTCACTCGGGACGCGGGCGGTGTCGACCCGGCAGTACTTCGCGGATCAGCGGACTCGGCATCGCGCGTATGTCACCGAACACGGCGAAGACATGCCGGAGGTCCGGGACTGGCGATGGACCTCCTGATCGTCAACGCCGGGTCCTCCAGCCTCAAACTGCGAGTGCTCGGCCCGAACGACGCCGTACTGGACGAGCGATCCATCTCGGACTGGGACGGATCCGGCGACGCGTTGTCGGAGCTGAAGGCGGACGCGATCGTCCACCGAGTCGTCCATGGCGGCTCGCGGTTCGAGGGCGCGGTGCTGGTGGACGACGAGGTGGAGGCGGCGATCGAGGAATTGGTGCCCTTGGCCCCTTTGCATCAACCGCGAGCCCTCGAACTGATCCGGGCGTCGCGGCAGGGCGATCGTCCCGTGCTCGCCTGCTTCGACACGTCGTACCACCGCAGTCTCCCGGCGGCCGCGGCGACGTACGCGCTGCCGGGGGAGTGGCGGGAGCGATTCGGCCTGCGCAAGTACGGCTTCCACGGCCTCTCCCACGAGTACGTCGCGCACTCGGTCGACGCACCGCGGATCGTGAGCTGCCATCTCGGTGCTGGTGCATCGCTGTGCGCTATCAAGAACGGGATCTCCGTGGACACCACGATGGGGTTCACGCCGGTCGACGGGTTGGTGATGGCGACGCGATCGGGTTCGGTTGATCCCGGTCTGCTGCTGTGGTTGCAGACGACCGGCGGGCTCAAGGCCGACGAGATTGCGGATGCTCTTGAGCACGAGTCCGGTCTGCTTGGGCTGACCGGCTCCGGCGATCTGGAGGAGATCCTGGCCGGGTTGCATGGCGACCGCAATCGGCTCGGGTACGACGTCTATCTGCATCGACTCGTCGGCGAGATCGCCCGGATGGTCGCCGCGCTGGGAGGTGTCGACGCGCTGGTCTTCACCGGCGGTGTCGGCGAGCACTCCGCGCCAGTGCGGGCAGCTGCCTGTCGCGCACTCGACTGGCTCGGTATCGTCCTCGACGCCGAGGCGAACGAGACCGGCGCCCACCTCATCACCGCAACCGGGTCGCCGGTCCGGGCGTACGTCGTACCGGCTCGCGAGGACCTTACGATGGCCGCCCAGGCCCGCCAACTGCTCGACCGGTGAATACCTGGAAATCGGGTACCGGGAGGCATGAGCTACCTGAGCAGGCGCCTGGCCGGCGTCGCTGCGGTGCTGGTCGTCGTGCTGAGCGGATTCTTCCTGACCGCCGGCCTTGCCGCAGCGGCCGTGGCACCCACGCCCACGCCGACGGCAACACCGAACAACCCCAAGGACGCCGATGCTGACGACTACAACCGCGCGTCCTGGGTGGTGATCGGAGCCGTAGCCGTGGTCGTCATCATCGGAGCCGGTACCTTCTGGATGGTGCGGAGCCGGCGGGTCGATCTGGTGGAGGCGAATCACCCCGACGACGATCATCAGACCTGACCATGCGAGATCATCGGTGTCGTGCTCAGACCTTGGCTCGCGATACCCGTCGTACTGGCGTTGGGTCTCGGCGTTCGGGCGTTCGCCGATGGTGACTTCGCCAAGTACGCGGGCGTCGCGCTCTACACCACGCTGATCTACGCGCTGGTGTCCTTCTGGCTGCGTCCACTGTGGGCAGCAGTCGCGGCCACGGGTTTCAGTTGGGCAGTGGAGTTCTTCCAGCTCACCGGCATCCCCGCTGAGCTGGAAGAGCGCAGCAGTCTCGCCCACCTGGTGCTGGGGTCGACTTTCAACGCACCCGACCTCCTCTGGTACGCCGTCGGTGCGGGATTAGGAGTGTTGATCGTCAAGCGAGAGCACAGGTCTGCCCGTTGACGGTGAACGTGGTTGGCGGGTTGTTGGTGCCTGTGTGAGTGCCGTTGAAGCCGATGTCGACTGTCGCGCCGGGAGCGATGGTGGCGTTCCAGGAGCCTGGCACCGGGGTTCCGGTGACCTTTGTGCCGGACTGAGTCCAGTTGGCGTTCCAGCCGCTCTGGACGGTTTGGCCGTTGGCGAAGTCGAACGAGAGTGCCCAGTTGGTCAGCGGTGTCGTTGAGGTGTTGGTCAGCTTCAGCGAGGCGGTGAAGCCGGTGTTCCAGCTGTTCACCGAGTAGCCGACCTTGCAGCCGCCTGGTGGGGTGGTCGAGCCGGTCGTGGTGACCGACAGGGCCGCCGACGGTGCCGAAACGTTGCCTGCGGCATCTTTCGCCCGGACGGTGAACGAGTACGTCGTGTTGGCGGTGAGGCCGGTTGCGGTGAAGCTCGTGGTCGCGGAGCTACCGGCCAGGGTGGTACCGCGGTAGATGTCATAGCTCGTGACGCCGACGTTGTCGGTCGAAGCGGTCCACGTCAGTGCGGCCGAGGTGTTCGTGACCGAGCCGGCCGTCAGCCCGGTCGGTGCCGAGGGCGGTGTCGGGTCCGTCGGGCTGGGGCCGCCGCCGATCACCGGGTAGGCGTTCTGGACCAGTTGAACGAACTGTGCCTCGAACCAGTGACCGGACAGCGGCGCGTCCGGCAGGGCACCGGTGAGCTGGTTGCCCAGCTTCGGTGAGACGAACGTCGGGTCGCACATCCGGTCGAAGCCCTTGCCCTCGTCGTTCGGGATGTCGGTGGATGCGCCGTCGGACTCACCCGGCGGCTTGATCCACACGAACGCGTCGAGATGCGACCCGGCGTAGCCACTGGGCGTGGACTGCGGACGCTCGCCGATACCGGCACCGGACGGGTTGCACCAGGCACCTCGGTGGATGCGCCGGTCGACGCGGGACTGGTCGACGTACGTGTTCAGGTCCGTGCTGGTCGACGCGGCGGTCGGGCGGGCTGCGCCACCCCAGCCGTTCCGGGAGGTGTCGACGAGCAAGCCGGTGGTAGCCGGGAACCCTTCCGCGATCAGCAGGTTGTAGAGATGCGCAGTCCAGTCGGCCTCGTCGAAGTCGAAGTTCCACTCGTAGTACTTGGCGGAGCGAACCGGGTTGCCGCCGACGGTCAGCGACGGGTTCGGCAGGTACGGCTCGACCAGTGGCGTCGTGTTCGCGGTGTTGGTCACGAAGCCGTCGACGGAGGCGTAGCCGGCCTGGGTCGTCCGGGCCACCTCGGCGAAGAGCTTCGCGGATGGTCCGGCATTGCTGTCCCAGCCGAGCCAGCCTGAGTGCGCGGCGTCGAGGTAGTTGTAGACGTTCGGGATCGCGTGCAGCTTGTCCAGCGCGTACTTGACGCCCTCACGGTAGAAAGGCGCTGCCTGCTGGCAGGGCTGATGCGAGATGTTCGTGACCAGGTTCGGCAGTGAGTCCGGCTCGATCGTGGCCGCGATCCGGAGGTTCTGGTACTTCGGGTCGGCCAGGATCGCCGCGATCGCGTCGATGTACTCGGTCTTGTACCGCGCCAGTCCGGCGGCGGTCGCGGGGAGTTCGCCGTTCGACGCGAGGGCGTAGCAGTCACGGCCGGGCAGGTCGTAAATCACCAGGTTCACGACCAGCGGCGTACCGGACTGTTTCTGCAGCAGGGCTTGGTCCAGATGGAAGCGCAGCCCGTTACCGGCGGTGTTGCCGGCGATCGCGCTGATCCGGTCCATCCAGACTGCGGTCGGCTGTGTCTTGACCGCGCGCATCTTGGTGGCAAGGGCAGGATCGGAGGCTCGGGTGGCCGCGCCTTCGACGAGCGCTGCCCAGCTGGGGTTCACATATTGGGTCGCGCCGGCGTACGGGTTGTCGACGTGCGGCTCGGCAGCACTGGCGCTCAGGGCGGTAAGCGGCAGGGCGACCAGGGCGGTCGCTAGGGCGGTGGTGGCGGCGAACAGCCGCCTGGGAGTTCTGGACACGCGGTCCTCCTCGAGGATCGGTCGATAGCTGCCCTGAACCTCACACAAGGGACTCCGCGTTCGGGATGGACCGAAACGTTTAAGGTCGTGGCACGTTAGTGCTGCGGGCCAGTGGGCCGGTGCTGCCGCGAATCGCCAGCCCGCCGACCGGTACGACGTGACCGGTCCCAGCCTTCCCGTCGAGTACCGCCAGCACTGCCGCTCCGACCGCTGTACCCAGCTCTCGCAATGGAGCCGGCAGTGCGGTGATCGCCGGCGTACTGAGCCTGCACAGTGCCGAGTCACTCGCGGCCAGGATGGACAGGTCCCACGGCACCGCGAGACCGAGCCGTCGTGCCACATCGAGCGCAGCCAGCGCCATCTGGTCCGAGTCGTACACGATGACGGACGGCGGCACCGGGCCGGTGAGCAGCTGCCGGGTCGCGGCAGCAGCCTCTTCTGGTCCGGCGTCGGTCGTCGTCCGGACCAGCGAGCCTCCGGAAGCCTCGAGTGCCCGCGCCAGCGCCGCCATTCGAACCTGCGTGCGCTGGAGGTCCGGCGGTCCCGTCACCGCCGCCACCTGGCGATGCCCCAGACCGATCAGGTACGACGCCACCCGTCCGTACGCCTCCTCGTCGTCGAGGTGGACCGAGGTCAGCCCCTGCGCGGCGGCCGGCGGCCCCACCACGACGGCCGGAGCCCGGAGTCGCCGCAACGCCTCGACGCGCGGGTCCTGGCTGAGTACGTCGGTCACGATCATCACGTCGAACCGCCGCTCGGCCCACCAGGTCCGGTACGTCGACACTGCCGCGTCGGCGGAGTCGACGACCTTCAGCAGCAACGCATACCCGTGATCCGCGAACACGTCCTGGATCGCCGTGACGAGGTCGAGGAACAAGGTCGCCGACGACACCCCGCCGGCCGCGGTGCTGACCACGAGCCCGACAGCCCGCGGGCCCGTGTGCATCGACCGGGCGGCGGCACTCGGCTGCCAGCGGTACTCCTCGGCGATCCGCAGCACCCGCTCACGTGTCGCGGCCGAGACCCCGGGGCGACCGTTGACGGCGTACGAGACAACAGCGATCGACACACCAGCCGCCCGGGCGATGTCCGCGATCGTGGCGCGGCGCGCGGGCGAGCCGGGGCGGTCGGCTGGCGGTGAGACCACAATGACCAGTGTGTCGCCTGGCGGACCGGACCGCATTCCGCCCGGTTCGGCGCGCGGAGGGGAGTGCGGATGGGGACAGTACGGCGTGGTGCGGCGAACGTGATCCCGCGGCGGACGATTGGCGTGCTCTCGCCGGTTGTCGGCGGGTTCTACTTCGGCGCGCTGATCGCCGGGATCGCCCGGGCCGCGCGCAATACCGGGCACCGGGTGGTCGCCGTACAGACCTATCCGGCTGGTCTGGATCGTGAGCGCTATCCCGACGAGCCGTTGCTAGAGGTGCCGGTGGCACTCGGTGCGGTCGACGGTCTGATCATTCTGGCCAGTGCCGTCCGGCAGGACCGGCTCGCGGCGGTTCAGGAGTGGGGCTGCCCGGTTGTCGTGCTGAGTACGGACACGGTCGGCCCGAATGTGCCGGTGGTGGTTCCGGACAACGCCGGTGGCGTGCGGGCCGCCGTACGGCATCTGATCGACCATGGGCACACCCGGATCGGGTTCATCGGCAATCCGGCTCAGCGCGACATCCGGGAGCGGTACGAGACCTACCTCGCGGCGCTGGCCGAGCATCGGATCGACCAGGAGTGGTTCGAGGAAACCGCTGACAACCATGAGCAGGCCGGTGCTGACGCGGCCTCGCGCTTTCTCGCCGCAGGGCTGCCGACCACAGCGACCGTCGCTGCCACTGATCGCAACGCCATCGGATTCCTGCGTGCGTTGCGTACGGCGGGACTGGTGCTGCCGCGGGACCACGCGGTCATCGGGTTCGACCACACCGACAGCGGTGCGCGATTCCAGCCCAGGCTGTCGACCGTCGACCCGCACAACGACCGGGTCGGCGCGCTGGCCGTCGATCTCCTGCTGGCGCAGCTGCGCGGGGAGGCGGTGAGCGGTGGCGTACATCGCGCTCCCTCGACCCTCGTGATCCGCGAGTCCTGCGGGTGCGGCGAATCAGGTGTGCGCGACGAGCCCGGTACGACGCCCGCAGGGGCCCGGCTGCTGCACCTGGCCGACACCGGATTCGCGGCCCCGACGTCAGTCACGGACAGCCGGCAGATCGACGACGAGGCCCGTGAGCGGTGGCTGCAAGCGGTTGTCGAGCCGCTCACCGCCGCCGCTGAACAAGGGCGGTCGCCGACCGGCCCCGCACTCAGCAGTCTGGCAAGGCTGACCTCGGCACGCCGACCGCATCCGGAGACGCTGGAGCAACTGATCGCGGTCGTCCGCGATCTCGAGTGGGAGCTCGCCGCGGGATCGGACCACCTGCCCACGCTGTACCGCACCGGTACAGACGTCACGTTGGCTCTGACCAAAGGCTGCACCCAGCCGCTGCTCGCGCGCAGCGGCTACCTGGAACGCGCGATCGCCGACCAGTACGAGGTCGACCTGGACTTGCTGCGTGGCAACGGCGGCGGTCCGCGCGCCCTGACCTGGTTACCGCGCGCCGGCCGCGGCGCCGCCTGCCTCGGGCTGTGGACTGGTCCGGCGGTGGGCGACCGAGAGCTGGAGATCGTTGGCGTGGATGACAGCTCCGGTGCGCTGGCTCGCTTGGTCGGATCGAGGTCCCGAGCCAGCCAGTTCCCACCCGCCGCGATGACTCGGGCAGGGACCGGCACGAGCCGGCTCACGTTGGTCCTGCCGGTCACGTCGCGCGGCAGCGACTGGGGTCTGCTCGCCATTGAGGGCACGGTCGACACTCGGATGACCAGCGGCCGGGACAAGTACAACCACTGGGCCACGCTGCTGGCTGTCGCACTGGATCACGAGCGCCTGTTGGGCTCGCTGCACGACCAGCGGCAGGCGCTGGCAGAGGCGGCCAACCGCGAGCGCGCACTGGCGGACACACTGCGTGCCAGCGAAGAGCGGTACGCCCTGGCCTCGATGGCTGCCCAGGACGGTACGTGGGACTGGGATGTCTCGGCCGGGACGGTCTACTACTCACCGCGGTGGAAGCAGACGCTGGGGTACGGCGAGGACGAGATCGGCGGTACGCCGTCCGAGTGGCTCGACCGGGTGCATCCCGACGACCGCCTCGACCTGTCCGCAGCGATCGCAGCGCAACTGGGCGGCTCGCGGGCGCCGCTAGAGATCGAGCATCGGGTGCAGACGTCCTCAGGGGACTACCGGTGGATGATGTGCCGGGCCGTGGCGGTTCTCGACGACGCTGGTTGCCCGGCTCGCTTAGTCGGAGCGTTCGTCGACATGACCGAGCGCAAGGAGGCCGAACTCGCCCTGCGCCGGAACACGCTGCGGGATCCGGAGACCGGTCTGGCCGGCCGAGTGCTCTTCCTCGATCGGCTGGGCGAGGCACTGGAGCGAGCACGGAACCGCCCTGGCGACTATGACTGCGCCGTACTGCTCGCGCGCCTTGTCGAGCCTCCAGTGCGGGCCGACGTACGGCGTGAGGTGGTACGGCGACTCCAGTTGGTGCTGCGCGACGGCGATTCGGCCGCCCGGCTTCGGCAGGACGAGTTCGGCGTACTGCTGGAAGACGTGCGGCCGGATGAGGTCCGCATCCAGGAAGTGCTTGCCAGGTTGGCGGCTGAGCCCGCACTGGGAGTCGCGGTCGGAGTGCTGCCGGGCATCCAGCAGTTCAAGGACGCCGACGATGCGCTGCGGGCTGCGGACATCGCTCTGCTCCGCGCGCAGACCAGGGCCTCGGTGCCTCCCCGCTGAGGAGAGGCACCGAGCCGTGCCGCTAGGAGCAGGTAACGCCGTTCAGAGTCGCGGCCGAGAACGGCGGATTGCCGCCGCTGTAGTCCGCGTTGTAGCCGACCGTTGTGGAAGCGCCAGTGCCGAGACTGCCGTTCCAGGACGCGTTGACGACCCGTACGACGTCTCCCGTGTCGGTCCACGTGCCGTTCCAGCCCTGCGTCACCGTCACACCTGGTGCCGCGAAGGTGAGCGTCCACCCGTTGACCGGCGCACCGCGGTTCTCGATGACGACTTCGCCGGTGTAACCGGTGCTCCACGTGCTGGTCACCCGATGCGTCACCTTGCACCCACCAGGTGGCGGCGTCGGCGTGGGTGTCGAGTTGCCGGCGGCAGCCAGCTCGTAGGCGCGCTGCGGCACGAACTGGCCTGCTGGGGCGATACAGCCGTCGGACTCACCCGGCGGCTTCACCCACAAGAACGCGGCGAGCTGGCCATCACCAGTTTGGTCAGTGCTCGCCGTACCGATGGCTCGGCCCGCCGGGTCACACCACTCGCTACCCGCTGGCCCGTTGCCGTTACGGCTGGTGTCGATGACCGCACGCAGCCGTGAGTCGCCGACCGCGTTCAGCACGGCCTTGGCGAAGCCGGCCTCGTCGGCGGTGGTCCGGTAGTTCGACACGTTGGTGGAGATGCCGTCGGCGCTATTCGAGATGTCCGCGCCACGCAGGCGCGCCGCAGCCTCGGCTGGTGCCAACCACGCGGAGTGGCCGATGTCGAAGTACACCTTGGTCTGCGCCGAGCCCGACTTGAGCTTCTTGCCCGCGTAGGCCATCGACGCCTTCGTCTGGTTCTGCTGATCCGCCGACTGGCAGTTCGTCATGATCGGCAGTACGTCGGGCTCGAGGACGATCGCCGCCGGGCGGCCGGCCACTCCCAGCGCGACCTGGTCGATCCAGGCCCGGTAGGCCTCGTGTGACGGCGCTCCGCCGCTGCTGGCGCCACCGCAGTCGCGGTTCGGGATGTCGTAGACGACCAGGATCGGCACCTTGCCGGCCGCCGCGGCGGCGCCGACATAGGCGTCGACCTCGCCCCGGACCGTGCCGGTGTTGGTGGTGGTGAACCACTTGCCTTGCGGGGTCGCCGCGATCCGGTCCCGGATCATCGGCGTCCGTGAGTCGCCCGGATTGGCTGCGACCCACTTGGCCGCGCTGCTGCCCGGATCCACGAAGAACGGTGAGGCAGCAGCCTGAGCGGTCACGACCAGTAGGCCGGAACACAGCGTGAGGGCGGCGACCAGGCCGCCGTACGCCAGGTGTCTTGAGCGCATGAAACGCACCTTCCAATGTCGGGGGACGGACATCGGAAGCACTCCCATCGCGATGGAATGTAGCCAGCCTCGCGCACTCCCGCATCTGAAACGTTTAGGTCCGCCCTGCCGTCTTCTCAGCACCTCGTCCGCCTCTTACGCTGCGGCAATTGGGAGCGCTCCCATCAGTGTCGCCCCACACCACCTGGCGTCCCGACGGAGGGAAGAACCTATGAGGCTTCGAAAGAGAGGCGGTCGGCTGCGTGCGTTGGCCGTTGCGATCGTCACGGCAGCCGGGCTGCTGCAGCTCGTCGCGCCGACGGCACAGGCCGCGGTGGCCTGCTCGGTGAACTACACCGTGGCGAGCGAGTGGGACAGCGGTTTCGTCGCGGACGTGACCATCAAGAACGAAGGCGACCCGATCAGCGGTTGGACCCTCACCTGGACCTTCCCGAACGGCCAGCAGGTGACGAACCTGTGGAACGGCAGCTACACGCAGTCCGGCGCCAAGGTCACCGTCCTGGCCGCGGACCACAACCGGAACATCGGCACCGGTGGTACCGCGAACTTCGGCTTCCAGGGCATGCGCGGAGCGACGAACGGCAAGCCCACGGACTTCGCGGTCAACGGCACATCATGCGCCGGCGCCGCCAAGCCCACGATCGTCGCGACGCCGGAGGCACTGACCGTCAAGCAAGGCGGTACGGCGAAGTTCGGCGTAACCCTGGCGAGTCAGCCGCCGGCCGCGGTGACTGTCGCGGTGGCCCGGTCGTCGGGCAGTACCGACTTGACCGCCTCACCGGCCTCGCTGACGTTCACCACGTCGAACTGGAATACCCCGCAGAACGTGACAGTGAGCTCAGCGGCGAACGGCGGCGACCTGGTGACTGCCGTCTTTTCCGCGACGGCCACCGGCTACACCGCGGCGTCGGTCACCGCAAAGGAGCTGTCGGCAACTACTTCGCCGTTCGAGGAAGCGTTTCTCACGCAGTACAACAAGATCAAGGACCCGGCGAGCGGCTACTTCCGCAAGTTCGGCGACCTACTGGTGCCGTATCACTCGGTGGAGACGCTGATGGTCGAGGCGCCGGACCACGGGCACCAGACCACGTCGGAGGCCTTCAGCTACTACCTCTGGCTGGAAGCGAGCTACGGCAAGATCACCGGCAACTGGGCTCCGTTCAAGTCGGCTTGGGCGTCGATGGAGAAGTTCATCATCCCGGCCAAGGCCGACCAGCCCACCAACGACAAGTACAACGCCTCCAAGCCGGCGACGTACGCACCCGAGCACCCCGCGATGACCGGGTATCCGTCCCAGCTCGACACGTCGATCGCGGTCGGTTCCGACCCGATCGCGGCCGAGCTCAAGACGGCGTACGGGACCGATGACATCTACGGCATGCACTGGCTGCTCGACGTCGACAACACGCTCGGGTTCGGGCGGTGCGGCGACGGCACCACGGCGCCGTCGTACATCAACACCTACCAGCGCGGTTCGTCGGAGTCGGTGTGGGAGACCATCCCGCAGCCGTCCTGTGACACCTTCAAGCACGGCGGTCCCAACGGCTATCTGGACCTGTTCACCAAGGACAACTCCTACGCCAAGCAGTGGAAGTACACCAACGCGCCGGATGCGGACGCGCGCGCCGTACAGGTGGCTTTGCTGGCCAGCCAGTGGGCGACCGCGCAGGGCAAGCAGGCCGAAATCGCGCCCGAGGTGGCGAAGGCCGCGAAGATGGGCGACTACCTGCGATACGCGATGTTCGACAAGTACTTCAAGAAGATCGGCAACTGCGTCGGACCGGTTGCCTGTCCCGCGGGCACCGGCAAGGACAGCGATCACTACCTGATGTCCTGGTACTACGCCTGGGGCGGTGCGACGGACACGTCCGCCGGCTGGGCCTGGCGCATCGGTGATGGCGCCTCGCACCAGGGCTACCAGAACCCGTTGGCGGCCTACGCCCTCGCGAAGGTACCGGCGCTGAAGCCCAAGTCGGCCACTGGGCAACAGGATTGGGCCAAGAGCATGGACCGGCAACTGGAGGTCCTGCAGTGGCTGCAATCAGCCGACGGTGGGATCGCCGGCGGTGTCACGAACAGCTGGGAAGGCCACTACGGAACACCTCCAGCTGGTACGCCGACCTTCTACGGCATGTTCTTCGACGCGCATCCGGTATGGCGCGACCCGCCGTCGAACCGGTGGTTCGGCTTCCAGGTGTGGCAGCTGGAGCGGACGGCATCGCTGTACCAGATGACCGGTGATGCCAGGGCGAAGAAGATCCTGGACAAGTGGGTGCCGTGGGCCCTCGCCAACACGACGGTCGGTGCGAACGGGGCGTTCCAGATCCCGTCCGATCTGGCCTGGACTGGAGCCCCCGACACCTGGAACCCCGGCTCACCGGGTGCGAACGCGAACCTGCGAGTGAGCGTTCTCAACCACAGCCAGGATGTCGGCGTGGCGGCGTCGTTCGCCAAGACCCTGCTGAACTACGCGGCCAAGTCGGGGAATGTCCCGGCGCGGACCACGGGTGAAGGTCTGCTCACGGCGCTGCTGGCGCATCAGGACGCCAAGGGCATCGCGACTCCGGAGACGCGGACCGACTACAACCGGTTCGACGACAGTACGACGCCGCGACCGGTGAAGGCCCGTACGTCCCGCCGGGCTGGACCGGCACGATGCCCAACGGTGACGCGATCGGCCAGAACTCGACGTTCCTGTCGCTGCGGTCGTACTTCAAGACCGACCCGGACTGGCCGAAGGTGCAGTCATACCTGAACGGCGGTCCGGCACCGACCTTCACCTATCACCGGTTCTGGGCGCAGGCCGAGATCGCCACGGCGTTCTCGCTGCACGCCGAGCTCTTCGGCTGAGCCCTGCTTGACGCGCGCCCCCGGGACCACCTGACCGGGGGCGCGTCCAGCTGCTCAGGCGCTGCCGCGGAGCTCCAGCCGGGTGTCGACAATGACCTGGGTCTCCGGCGGCTGATCGCCGGCCAGCTGGGCGAGGAGAAGCCGGGTCATCTCGTGACCCATCTCCTCGGCCGGCTGGAAGACCGAGGTCAGTGGCGGGTCGGAGTGCCGCCCACCCGGTGAGCCGTCGAAACCGATCACGGCGACGTCCTCGGGGATCCGCCGGCCCGCCGCCTTCAGCGCTCGCATCGCGCCGAAGGCCATCGGGTCCGAGGCGGCGAAGACGGCGTCCAGCGCGGGCTCGCGCTCCAGCAACGCCGCCATCGCCCGGGCGCCGCTCTCCTCGCTGAAGTCGCCGTACTCGATCAGGTCGTCCCCGGCGATCTCGCGGAAACCCTGCAACCGAGCCACGCCGGCGGACATGTCCTGCGGTCCGGCGATGGACGCGATCCGGCGTCGACCCAGATCGAGCAGATGCTGCGCCGCCAGCCGTCCACCGCTCGCATTGTCGGCGTCGACGAAGGGCATCTCCGGCCCGGCCAGTGGCCGCCCGCAGAGAACCAGCGGCAACCCACTGGCCAGGACCTTGCCCGGCAGCGGGTCGTCGGCGTGCTGCGACAGCATCATCACGCCGTCGACGTGTTCCCTGGTCAGGAACCGGTTCACGCGATCGCGCTCGGCCGGGCTCTGCACCATCGACAACCACAGCTGCAGCTGCGTCTCGGCCAGCGCGGCGCTGATGCCTCGGACGATCCCGGCGAAGTACGGCTCGGTGAACAGCCGCTCGCCCGGCTCGGAGATCACCAGTGCCACACAGTCGGTACGGCGGGTGACCAGGTTCCGGGCCGCGCGGTTCGGGACATACCCGAGCTCGTCGATGGCTTTCAGTACGGCGGCCCGCGCCGCCGGACTGACTTGCGACGAGCCGTTCACCACCCGGGACGCGGTACCCCGCCCCACCCCCGCCCGAGCCGCAACGGTTTCGATGGTGGGACGGGGTTCGATCATGTGGCTAGCCTGCCTCGGATCAGATCGCCGTACCAATACGCGCTGCTTTTCGGGGTTCGTGTCTGCGTCTCGTAGTCGACGTGGACGAGCCCGAAACGCCGGGAGTAACCCCAGGACCACTCGAAGTTGTCGAACAGCGACCAGCAGAAATAGCCGTGCAGCGGGACACCGAGATCGATGGCCGCCTGACAGGCCCGGAGGTGGCCGTCCAGGTAGCTGATCCGGTCGGGATCCCGGACCGAACCGTCCGCGTCCGGTACGTCGGCGAACGCGGCACCGTTCTCGGTCACGTACAGCCGCACCGCGGGGTACTGCGTCGCCAGTCGCACGAGGACGCTGGTGAGCCCTTCGGCATGGATCTCCCAGCCCATCGCGGTCAGCGGCAGATCGCCCTTCTCGAAGCCGACGTGCTCGCTGCCGGGCCAGGGGGAGGCGCCACCGCTACCACCATGGCCGTCGTCACCGCCGCCTGATGTGCCCGTCACGACGTGCCGGCTGTAGTAGTTCACGCCGAGCATGTCGAGCGGAGTCGAGATGAGCGCCAGGTCGCCGTCGCGGACGTGCGAGAAGTCCGTGACGGCGGCGAGATCCTCGATCACGTCGGTCGGGTAGGACCCTCGCAGTACGGGATCGAGGAAGAAGCGGTTCTGCAGACCATCGATCCGTCGCGCGGCGTCGAGGTCGGTCTCCGCCTCGCTGACCGGTACGACGTCGTACAGGTTGATGGTCACGCCGACCTTGTGGCCGCTGGACCGGAGCAGGTTCGCCGCCAGGCCGTGGCCGAGCATCAGGTGATGTCCGGCCCGGACAGCTGCCGCCGGGTCGGTCCGGCCGGGTGCGTGCACGCCGGATCCGTACCCCAGGAAGGCCGAACACCACGGCTCGTTCAACGTCGTCCACTGCCGGACCCGATCACCCAGTACGCCGGTGATCGCGCCGGCGTAGTCGGCGAATCGCTCGGCCGTGTCGCGTACTGGCCAGCCGCCGGCGTCCTCCAGCGGCTGCGGCAGATCCCAGTGATACAAGGTCGGCCACGGCTCGATACCGACCGCCAACAGTTCGTCGATCAGCCGCGAGTAGAAGTCGACGCCGGCCTGGTTGAGCCGGCCGCGACCGTCCGGCTGGACTCGCGGCCAGGAGATCGAGAACCGGTAGGCCTGCAAGCCGAGATCGGCCATCAGGGCGACGTCCTCGCGGAATCGCGTGTAGTGCTCGATCGCGACGTCGCCGCTGTCGCCGCCCAGCACCCGGCCCGGCGTATGCGAGAAGGTGTCCCAGATCGAGGGCCCGCGCCCGTCGGCGGTAGCAGCCCCTTCAACCTGGTAGGCGGCGGTGGCGGCGCCGAACAGGAAGCCGGTGGGGAACTGCAACCCGGTCCCGGGCTCGGTCTGGCTGTCGGTCGTCACGACTTGATCGCACCTTCCATGATGCCGCCGATGATCTGGCGGCCGAACACGATGAACACCGCGAGCAGCGGCAGCGTGGCCAGGGCCGTCGCCGCGAAGACCTGCGCGTAGTCGGTGTAGTACGCCGTCGCCAGCAGGCTGAGCGACAGCTGGACAGTGGGAGTGTTGGCGTCCAGAACGGCGTACGGCCAGATGAACTCGTTCCAGGTCTGCATGAAGGTGAGCAGGCCGAGGATGGCCGCGGCCGGCCGGAGCACCGGCAGTACGACGTTCCAGTAGATCCGGAAGGTCGAGCACCCGTCGACCCGGGCCGCCTCGACGAGTTCGTCCGAGATCGCCTCGGCGGCGTACTGGCGCATCATGAAGACGCCGAAACCACTGACCAGGAACGGCACGATCACGGCCTGCAGACTGCCGTTCCAGCCGATCTTCACCATCAGCATGTAGAGCGGGATCAGCCCGAGCTGGACCGGCACCATCATCGTCGCGACGATCACCAGCAGCATCGCGTTGCGGCCGCGGAAGCGCAGCTTGGCGAACGCGAACCCGGCCAGCGTGGAGAAGAACACCACCGACAGGGTCACCACACTCGAGACCACCAGTGAGTTCACGAGCCCGTAGCCGAAGGCGGCATGTTCGTTGGCGAACACCCGCTCGATGTTGGCGGCGAGTTCGGCACCGGGCAGCAACGGCGGCGGGACGTCGTTGATCACGTCGTTGGACCGGGTGGCCACGACGAACATCCAGTAGATCGGGAACAGCGACGTCACGCAGCCGACGATCAGCGCCAGGTACGTCAACGGGCTGGCCCGCCACAGCCGCACCGAGGCAGCGCGCAGCCGGCTCACCGCGCTGCCCTCCGAACGAGCAGCAGGTTGATCAGCGAGAAGATCACGATCAGCCCGAACAACGCCCAGGCGATCGCGGCGCCGTACCCGTATTGGAAGCGCTGGAAGGCCGTTTCGTACATGTACATGGTGACGGTCTGGAACTGACCGAGGGTGCCACCGAGCATCCTCCCGTTCCCGAAGATCACCGGCTCGGTGAACAGTTGCAGGCCTCCGATCGTGGAGATGACGACGGTGAACACGAGTGTCGGACGCAGCAACGGCACGGTGATCCGCCAGAACTGCTGCCAGGGCTTGGCACCGTCCAGCGAGGCGGACTCGAACAGGTCCTTCGGGATCGCCTGCATCGCACCGAGCAGGATCAACGTGTTGTAACCGGTCCAGCGCCAGTCGACCATCACGGCAATCGCGATCCAGCTCGACCAGGTGTTGGCCTGCCAGTCGACCGCGTCCAGACCGAGGCGGGTGATCACGTAGTTGACCAGGCCGACGTCACGGGCGAACAGTTGCCCGAAGACGATGCCGACGGCGGCCACCGAGGTGACGTTGGGGATCAGCACGCCCATCCGGAAGAACGTCCGGGCGCGGATCTTGCGGTTCAGCAGGTTCGCGATCGCCAGTGCCATCAGGAGTTGCGGCACAGTCGCGAGGACGAAGATGCCGACGGTGTTGCGGAGTGGGTTCCAGAAGTCCGGGTCCGCGAACAGCGTGCTGTAGTTGCCGAACCCGACGAACGTGTGCTCGCCGATCAGATGCCAGTCGTGCAACGAGACCCAGCCGGTGTAGACCAGCGGGAACGCCCCGAAGATCGCGAACAGGACGAAGAACGGCGCGATGAAGATGTACGGCGCGAACTTCACATCCGCGCGCGTCAATCGGGAGCGCCA
>NZ_BAAANF010000017.1:565664-568633 GCF_039529655.1 Kribbella yunnanensis
CGACGCTGGAAGAGGTCACTTCGCCTCTTTGACAGCGCTGCTGAGCGCTTGCTGCCAGGCCTTGTCGGGGGTGAGCTTGCCCTGCTCGACGGCCTGCAGCGCGGGCTCGAAGGCACGCTCCTTGACCGCCTGGTGCTTCGGGCCGAGGACGAGCGGCTTCAGCGTCTTGGCGCCGTCACCGAAGATCTTGCCGACCGGGGCGTTCGAGAAGTAGTCGTTGGTCAGCGCCAGGAACGCCGGGTCGTCCAGCGCCTTAGGTGCCGTCGGCAACGGTCCCGCCTCCTTGAACGCGGCCACCTGGCCGGCCGGCGAGGTCAGGTACTTGGCCAGCTCGTAGGCCTCCTTCGGGTGCTTGCTCTGGGTCGGGACCGCGAGCCACGAACCACCCCAGTTGCCACCTCCACCAGGTACGGCGGCCACGTCCCACTTACCGGCGTTCTCGGCGCCGGAGTTGCCCTTGATGATGCCGAGCATCCACGACGGGCACATGGTGACCGCGAAGCTGCCGTTCTTGAAGCCGGCCTCCCAGTCCTTCGACCAGACCGGGATCTTGGCGCTGACGCCCTCCGAGATCATCGCCATCGACGTGTTCCAGGAGTCCTTGACGACCGGGCTCGAGTCGGCGATCAGCTTGTTGTCGCGGTCGTAGAAGTTGGTGTCACCGGCCTGCGACAGCATCGCCGAGAAGCTGGTGGTGACCGAGTCGACGAACCCCTTCGCGCCGGTGTTCGCGGCGCCGAACTTCTTGCCGGTGGCAATGAACGAGTTCCAGTCCGGCCACAGCTTGGACACCGCGTCCCGCTCGGTCGGCAGCTTGGCCTTCGCGAACAGGTCCTTGCGATAGCAGACCGCCAGGCCGCCGACATCGGTACCGAGCCCGATCAGCGGTCCGTCGGCGCCGACCCGGCCGAGGTCCCATTTCCACGGCAGGAAGTTGGGCTGCAGCTCGGCGGCACCCTGATCGAGCAGGTTGACGAAGTTCTGCGGCTGGGTCTTGAACTCGTTGAGGACACCCTCCTCGAGCGCCACGATGTCTCCGGCGCCACTGCCGGCGGCCAGGTACTGGACCAGCTTGGGCTTGTAGTCGTCGAGCTTCTGCACGTTGCGCAGCTCGACCTTCACGTCCGGGTGCTCCTGCTCGTACTGGGCGGCCAGCGCCTTGTACCCGAAGTCCCCGAAGGTGTCGACCACCAGCGTGATCTTGCCGTCCGCCGCGGGCTTGCTGCCCTCGGTGTTCTTGCTGCATGCCCCGACCATGCCCAGTGCTGTCACGGCAGCCACCGTGACCGCCAGGAACCGCTTAGTCTGGCTCATCGCCTGACCCCTCCTCGATACTGTGCACCCCCTCATCTGGGAGCGCTCCCACGAGAATCGAGGGAAGGTGAAGGTCTGTCAATAGCTCGGTGGGAGCGTTCCCAAATCGAGGCCTGAGGGTTACGCGCCCAGGAGAGTGGCGCCGGTCGGGGAGAGCGCGTGCAGGACGCGTTTGCCCGTACGGCGGCTGGTGATCAGGCCGGCTTCACGCAGCGCTTTAGTCTGTTCACTGGCGGTTGCCGAGGAGAGGTCGAGGGCGCGGGCCAGCTCGGTCGTCGTGCGGTCGCCGTTCGCGAGGCAGTCCAGGACCTCGGCGCGGGTTTTGCCGATGACGGCCTCGAGCCGGGTGCCTTCGGTGCGGGTGTCCCACCAGCCGACGCGATGCGGGATCGGGTAGGCCAGGACGAACGGTTCGCCGGGAACATCGAGGATCGACGTGTCGCCGAGCGCGAAGAACGAAGGCTGGATGATGATGCCGCGACCCTCGACGTACAGGTCGCGGTCGGTCTTCTTGTTGCGCAGGACGAGCGCGGGCGCTTCCCAATGGACGTGGCCGCCGATTGATGCGAGCAGAGCGTCGACGCCCTCGTCGCACAGCAGCCGGCGTAGTCGTACCAGCTCCTCGGAGACCTGACTGCGGATCTCTGCCCAGGATGGCTTGAGATGTGCCTCGTGGAACTGGATCAGGTTGGCGCCGAGCGCACGCAGGGTTTGCTGATCACCGGCCGCAAGGTCACGCGTCCAGCCGGCCGCTCGCGGACACTGCTCGTGCAGCGTGACGAGATCGCTGCGCAGACACGAGCGCGGCGTCCGGAGCACCTCCTCGATACCGGCCCGGAGGTCGGTCGTCCCGGTCGCTGGGGTGAGGAAGTCGGCGAAATACCCCATCGGTGGCGACAGATGCCGCAGCATGCTCCACCGCGCCAAACCGGCCAGCCGGACCCGGCGCCGCCACGGGCCGAAGATCACCGGACCCCCGTTGTCGAGCAGCTGGATGCTGTGCACCAGCTCCCAGAGCGGATCGATATCCGGTGCGATCCGGATCCGCCTGACGTCGTCCGTACTCAGATGTATGCGCCACATGGCTCCCCCTTGCCGACCTGCGCAAACAATTCGGCCCCATCCGAAGTTTTACCGCACCACCGGGCCAGGCTTCTACGTTTCCGGGTGTCGAGGCGATCACCGCCTCCGCCCCGAAATCGCCGACGTACTGGAGGAACCACCCGTGAAACTTCTACCTCGTCTCGCCGCGGTGCTTGCCCTCGCCGGGGGTGCGGCCGCCATCACCACCGTGCCGGCCAACGCTGACCGGGGCGACGGCAACGTCGCCTGCAACAGCGGGGAGATCTGCTTCTACTACGACTACGCCCTCGGCAACCTCAGCCGGCAGTTCTGGAACCCCGACATGGACCACAGCAACGACTACTACTGGGACCGCGCGAGCGGCAGCCAGTCGTCGATCCGGCTGATGGACACCGCCGGCTCGTTCTGGAACCGCGACACCGAGTGCGCGATCAAGATCTGGGACATCACCAGCACCGGCGGCTGGTTCGTCACCTTCACCGCCCCGATGGGCTGGAAGGGCGACCTCCGCTCGGTCGGCAAGCAGAACCGCAACAACGGCC
The DNA here is from genome assembly GCF_039529655.1 of Kribbella yunnanensis. Classification (NCBI taxonomy): domain Bacteria; kingdom Bacillati; phylum Actinomycetota; class Actinomycetes; order Propionibacteriales; family Kribbellaceae; genus Kribbella; species Kribbella yunnanensis. Next base: position 568,604 of record NZ_BAAANF010000017.1, read on the forward strand.
ACAGCCGCTGCTGATGAGCTCACCCGACAA
>NZ_BAAANF010000017.1:568664-583059 GCF_039529655.1 Kribbella yunnanensis
GCTCTGGATCCTGCCCCTACTCCTTCTGTCCGCCTGCGGAACCCCGGCCCCGCCGGCGGCCATCGTCGTACCGACGCCACCTGCCCAGGCACAAGCCCCGAGCCAGCCGTACGACGCCTTCCGCGGCGACCTGCTCGACGTGATCACAGCCGCCGTACTGGTCGAACGCGACCGCTGCATGGCTGCGGCTGGTTTCCCCGAACTCCAGGAGGTCGGCGGTCGACCCGCTTCGGGCGCCTTCGACGACCTCAAGCTCACCGCGGCTGCCTTCGGCGCAACGAGCGTTGAGGACGCGCGTCGGCGCGGGTTCGGCCGAGACGTGACGGCTGAGCCGCCGGCGGTTCGCAGTACTAGTCAGAAGTTCTCGGATGCGATGGACCGCTGCATGGCCTCGGCGAACGATCGCCTTGGTCCGAACGCTGCCGATGTGCAGGCTCGGTACTACGACCTCGGGAACCAACTGCGGATGGCACTGCGGCCCGTGTACGCCGACAAGATGCCGGCCCGGTTCGCCGTACCGGTCCTCTCTTGTCTGCAGCGCAAAGGCTTCACGAGCAAGACCGCCGACGTCCGCACCTTCGGAGTGCCCTTCGGATCCGCAGGCTCCGAGCCCTCACAAGGCTGGGACAAACGCGGCGTCCTCCAGGTCCGCCCCGCCAAACCAGCCCGCCCCTACATCCCAACCACCCAAGAGTCCGCCCTAGCCGCCGCCTGGCACGACTGCACCACCACAGCCGGCTGGCCCCGCTACCAACTAACCCGAGCCCTATCCCTCCAAGCAACCACAATCCGCCACGTGAAACCCCAACTAGACGCCCTAACCCCCACCATCCAATCCCTAACCACCCAAGCCAACGCCATCATCGCCACAACCGGCGCCTAACCGCCGGACCACAAGGACACCGCCTCCGGCGGCGACAGACCTTTGGCGCCTCCGGCGCAGCCTCCCCGGCGGTTCCGCCCTCGGCGGTTTCGTCAACTTCGGTACGTCGGGTTGGTGGCTGGGGTTCGCTGGTATGCGGCCGGTGGTGTTGGTGCGGGCGCTCGCCGCTGCGGCCGGCTTACAGAGGAGGTGTGGTTGGCCTGGATGGGTGGCTGAGGGGATGGCGAGGTCGGCGACCGGGTGCACGTTGCTTGTGGCTGACGGGCTTGGGTTGCGGCGACAGAGGAGATGGCCAGGTTGCGATCAGGGTGCGCGTCGCGTGGGGTTGCTGCGAGTGGGTGATGCAGGTCCGGCTCGGCGCATTTGGTGTTGGTGGTGCCTGGGTCAGGAGGGGGTGACGACGGTGATCGTGGTTGATGTTGGGCCGGTTGGTTGTACGTGGGTGGCGGCGCCGGTGCCTTGCACGGTTGGGGTGCCGTTGGTGCCGATGGCGAGGACGGTGTTCTCGTCGATCGCCCAGCCTTCGATTCCGGTGGCGAGGACGGCGTGAGTCAGACGGTAAAGCGTGCCCCATTGGGCAGCATGAACGTCCACCAGGAACGGGACCAGACCGAGCCCGGGCAGGACTGTCAACGGTTCCAGGTCTTCACCGAGTTCGGAATCGCAGACATCCACGGTGCGCCCCTGGAACTCGGTCCGCCAACCCCCGACAACAGCCCGCTCCGCCGCAATCGCGGCACCGGCCGAGAACCCGCCGTACACCAATCCCGCCGTACGGGCTGCGTCCAACCACTCCGTGCCACCGTCAACCATCACGTCGCGATAAGCCGGCGTCAGCCCGCCGGCCACGTACACCCCCGCGGCGCCGACCAGGTCGTCCGCACTAGGCGGCCGCGCGGCCGACACCGGTACGACGGTCACCTCCGCCGCCCCCGCCTCCTTCAACGTCGATTCCCACCGACCGACATCCAGGTCAGCATCATCAAGCGCATAAGCCACAATCCGCCCACCACCACAAGCCCCCACGAACCCCTCATGCGCCACCCGAGCCTCGCGCCCGCCACCCACCAAGAAGATCTCCATCCCCGCACGCTATCCCCGCACAAGCGGAGTCAAAGCACACCACCTCCGGCGACGACACCCTCCGACGTACAAAAGGGCACCACCTCCGGCGGCGACTCTTCCTTCGGCGCCTCCGGCGCAGCCGCATCCGTGGATGCCCTCACATGGTTCGGCGTGGGCGGTGCGGTGACGTGGGTTGGTGGCTGGGGTGCGCTGGTATGCGGCCGGTGTCGTGGGTGCCGGATGCTCGCCGCTGCGGCCGGCTTACAGAGGAGGTGTGGCTGAGCTCGGCGGTGGCTGAGGGGGATGGCGAGGCCGCGATCGGGTGCACATCGCATGTGGCTGACGGGCTTGGGTTGCTGCGAGAGAGGGATGGCCAAGCCGCGATCGGGGTGCGCGTTGCGTGTGGTTGTTGGCTTGGGTGCTGGGACAGGTGGTGGGAGTTGGGTTTGGTCGATCATCGGAGTGTTACTGCCACGGAGCGGCAGTGATCTTCCGGGAATCCTCGCCGGGAGCCGATTTCGCCTCGGGAGGCGGAGTGTGGGTTTGGGGAGGATCCCGCGGCGGTCCGGGGAGGATCCACGCCCAAATACGTCCGGAATCCACCCCAAACCGACTCGGTACTGGCCGTCGTCCGCCCCAAACCGGTTCAGGTGGGACCGGTGACGACCGCATTCCCGGCGCCGACCAACCACCCGACGTCCCCGTGTCGCCAACCACTCGCGACGGTCAGCTGGACGGCAACCCCTTCTTCAACCGCAACCGAAGCCCGTTAGCCACAGGCGGCGTACACCTCGGTCGCGGCCTCGCCATCCCGCTTAGCCACCCGCCCGGCCCAGCCACACCTCCTCTGTAAGCCGGCCGCGGCGGCGAGGACCCGGCACCAAAGCAACCGGCCGCATCCGAGCGCGCCATAGCCCACCTCTGTGGTAGTTCGCAGTCGCAGAGAGACCAGTAGTTTCCACAGAGGTGCTACATGCCTTGGCCGGTGGCTAGTTCGTGGCGGAGGCGGTCGGCGGTGCTGATGGTGACGGTTTCGTCCAGGTACTGGTGGCTGGAGCGGATGAGGAAGCGGAGGTCGGCGTTCTGGACGGCTCGGTGGTCGGCGCCGGGGTTGGGGGTGTCGAGCCAGCCGGCTACGAGGGTGGCCTGGCGGCGGATGCGGTTCCAGCGGTCGCGGGTTTCCGGGCCGAGGGAGGACTCGAGGGCGTCCAGGATCGCGGGCGGGGTTTCGGGCCAGGAGGTCCAGTTGCTGATCAGCTCGACGAGGTGGGTGAGCGCGTCGTCTAGGTCGTCATCCGCCAATGGGGTGAGGGCCTCTTCGATGACGGCTAGTGCGGTGATGAGGGGAGCGGGGTCGCCGGCGTCGATGGCTGGGCAGAGGCGGTGTTGGGCCAGGTGGGTTAGCTGCTCGCTCGCGGAGGGGGCGTCGGCGAGTGAAGGCCGGAACCAGCGGAGGCGTTTTGAGAGGCGGCGGAGGGTGGCCTCGGTCGGGTCGGTCGGGCGGCTGAAGAATCTCACCGCCCGACCGTACCGAAGAGTTACTGCGGCTTGAAGGCCCAGCGTTGGCCCTTGCCGCCGTGGTAGAACCAGCTGATCACCTCGGCGCCGGCGGCGGAGCTGCCGTTGGCGATGTCGAGGGAGAGGCCGGAGCTGACGGCGATGACGCTGTAGGTGCCGCCGGGGGTGGGTTCGATCCGCCACTTCTGGCACTCGGAGGTGTTGTCGGGGAAGATGATCATGGTTGCTCTGGGCAACTTCGAGCAGCCCTTGATGTCGAGCGGGGTCTTGGAGTTGCCGTCGACGATCTTGTACATGTCGTCGCCGAGACTCTTCAACGTCCACTTCTGGCAGAGGCTGGCGCTGGACCAGGTGCCCATCTTGATCTGAGTGCTGGCGGCGGTCACGCACTTCGGTACTTCGAGGACCGTCGTCGTGCTGACCGGAGTGTCGATCCGGTAGCGGGTCGTGCCGGTGCCGCCCAACTGCGTTGCGTTGAAGGCGGGACGCAGGATCCACTGCTCACTCGTGGACTGACCGCACTCCTGCTGCTGGATCAACGCGCTGTCGTCCAAGGAGGCTCCGGCGACGTCGAGGCACTTGTTGCTGTGCGCGAATCGCAGGTGGACGACGGTTTCGTAGGCGCTGCCGTCGACGTAGTCGAAGGTCACCTGCTCCCACGCGCGCGGCTCGCCGAGACCGCCGCCACAAGTGGACTGTACGGCGTTCGTGTCGTCCTGCGAGCTGCCGGCCGCAGCGCTCAGGCACTTGACCGGGCCGGTGTCGACCGCCGTGTGCACCGGGCGAATGCTGTACTGGTCGGTCCCCGCGATCGGCATCAACCGGAAGCGCTCGTTCAGCGCAGTCCCGACGCAGCCGAACTGGATGAACTGCGCGTTGTCGGTCACCGCGCTGCCCTTGACGTTCAAGCACTTGCCACTGTTCTTGTTGACCAGTTCGTACTGCCGGTGCTCGATGTCGAACTTCGGCCCGGTCACCGCACCGACCTCGCCCGACCACGTCTTCACCTTGTCGTTGAACGACGTCCCGGTGGAGTGCAGCGTGTACACCTCGCGATCACCGTCGGCCGCCGCATACAGCAGCCCGATGTCCTCGAGCTTGTCGCCGTCATAGTCACCGCTGACATTCGTCATCTTCGCCAGCTCCAACCCCGTCACCCGGCGCCAGTCCGACTTCGTCAGGCTCGTTCCGTTGGAAGCGAAGACGACCACGGTGCCGTCGGTCGAGGTGTTCTCGGTCAACGCGACCACGTCGTCGCGGCCGTTGCCATCCGGGTCCGCGACGGTGAACCGGCTCTTGTCCCAGCAGAACCCGTCCACGCCGGAGTCGTAGATCGTGGTCGCCGCGGCGAACGCCGTACCGGTGGATCGGTAGAGGTCGACCGCGGTTCGGCAGTCGGTCAGGTTGCGGACGCTGAGCAGGTCGGACTTGCCGTCCTTGTCAATGTCGACGATGAGCGGCGCACTGCGCGACCAGGTGTTGCCGGCCGTTGCCGCGACCCAGTTCACCGGTACGGCGAAGTTGTCGGCGGCCCGGAAGATCTGTGCCTGCCAGTTGTCGCCCGTACCGGCGTTCTGTACGACGATGTCGTCCTTCCCATCGCCGTCCACATCGCCCGCCACCACGCGTGCCGTGTTGAGCTGCCACCCGGCCGTCTCGGTGGTCCACACCGCAGGCGGATTCTGGTACTCGTTCCCATCCGACGGCAGCTTGTACAGCCACATCCGCCCACCGGCACCCGAACGGAACACCGCCATATCGGTCCGGCCATCACCGTCGAAGTCACCCTGCACCGGCTTGACCTTCGCCAGCGAGAATCCCGTGCCCTCGCCGGTGTCCCACGCCATCTGACCGGCATAGAACGTAGATCCGGCAGAAACGACGTTCCAAATCCCGGTCCGTCCGAACCCATGGTCCAGCACTGCAGTGACATCAGCCCGGCCATCGCCATTGCTGTCACCGCGCACCGAAGGAGCCGGTCCGGTCGGCGACTTCGCCGTCAACTCCCACGCCTGCCGCGAACCGCTGCTGTTGCCAGCCCGGTCCACCGCCCGCACATACAGCCGCGCGCTCGGTACGCCGGTCACCGGATCAGGATGCACAGTAATCGGGATCGTCGCGGATCCGTCCGCAACCGCCTTCACCCGGCTGACCATCGCATCGGCCTGGAACCCGTACACGTACTCGTCGACGTCGGTCTCGCTACCGCCCGGCTTGAAGGTCACCTTCCCGACCTTGCGCGCCTCGGTCACCGGATCGCCGGCATCCGGGAAGTCGGTCGACTCGATTACCGGTACGGCGGGTGCCACCGTATCGATCACGAAGTAGCAGGCCGGCGTACTCGGGCTGGTCGCGTTCGCGGCGTCCTTCGTGAAGGCGGTGTAGCTGTAGACGACACCGTTGGTCAGCTTGCCCACCGGGGTTTCCGGCCACGCGAAAGCGGCACCGCTGACGGTCGGTCCAACGGCACTCTCGTGCACGACCGCACCGGCCGGATCCTTGATCTGCAAGGTGGTTGTGACGTTGTCACCGAGGTCCGGGTCGTCCGCGACCGAGGCCCACTGCGGCTGCGCGGTCAACACTGGCGTCGGGGCTGCCGCCGTACCGCACGGGCGCGGTCGGGTCAGGCTGAGACCCTTCGGCATCTTCGGCGCGGTGTTGTACGTCACCGCTAGTGCTGCTGAGCTGGGGATGAACTTCTTCCAGTGGTACTGCGCTTCCGTGGTGGTGCCCTCGTTCGGCGACCGCAGTCCGAGCGACAGAGTCGGCTTTCGCGCGTTGGCCACGTTCTGCACCAGAGTCCGCAGCGGGGTGGAGACATCGGGTTCGCCGAACTCCATCGGGAGGGACTTCTCCTCCGGCCACGCCGCACCGCTGCGGGTGTCCAGCAAGGTCTTCCAGTACGACGGGGTCGTGGTGCCCCAGTTGATGTTCTTGTTCGCGGTGTCCAGGTCGGTCAGGCTCCACAGCTGGACGGGCTTGGCCGTACCCGACGAACTCCAGTCCAGCGTGATCCGGAACTGTGCGCTCAGGATCGTGCTGCCGGCGATCGCCTGGGCGCCGCTCACGGTCCGCATCAGGAACATCGACCGGTAGACGTTGGCCGGCTCGCCGTACCGCGGTCCGACCTTCGCCCGAAGGGGATCGCTGGCGCTGCTACTCCGGTCGTACGTCCAGCCGTCGGCCTGGCTGGACTCCTTGTTGATGTGCAGCCAGTTGACCGACGTACCGGAGATCGACGGGTCGATGGACAGCGGGTACTTCGCGGCCGGGTCGGTGAGCAGCTTCCGGTCCGGCGTGATGACGAAGCGCCCACCGACATGCTTGATGCCGAGCTTCGCGAACCGCGGCTTCTCGACGCTCGACGCGTCCCACATGGTCGGTCGATCGGCGGTGTAGACGAGCTTGCCGTCCCTGTCGGTCCCGGAGGTCGAGCCGTCGGGGTTCACCCGCAGCGTCAGACCATCAGCACTGATCGGAAAACTCAACGTGGCAAGGGCAGGATTGGCAGCGGCCTCCCGGTTGTGCACCACGAGCAGCTGCGAGAACCGGTCGACCTCGGCGGTGATCTGCAGGTCCACACCGGGCATCACCGATGGGTACGTCGCGATGTTCCCACTCAGCACGGGCTTCGGAAGGGTGGCCGGCCAGCCCAGCCGGATCTGTGAACCGGGCTTGCCGATCGACACCAGGTTCTGGTCGCCACCGCCGGACAGGACGAGTGGCGAGATGGTCGCGACCGGCCGGATCAGCCCGTCGGCCTCGAGCCGCAACGACGGGTCGGGCGCGACCCAGTCGCGGCCCTTGCGGACCCGGACCGGCTGGCTGTGCTGCTCCATGGTCTTGGTGCCGTCAGGGTTCGCAAACACCTGACCGGTCTCGGTGCGCTGGTCGGTCAACTCGACCGGTTGCCCGGTCCGCAACGCCGTGGCCATCGCCCGCGCGTCGGGGGAAGCCAACTCCGGAGCCATCATCGCGGGCGCCTCGGCAGCCTGCGCCGGCTGAGCCGGACTTGCCGGGCCGGACACCAGAACGGCACCGATTGCAATCAAGACAGCACCCAAGACAGCGTTCTTTACGGGCAGGCGTCGCCGACGCATCCCCCCACCACCCTCACATCAGAGTTCTCCGCCGGACGAGGACGACCCTGTCATGTTCCTCGTTTACGCGCGACGGCTCTGGCGCGTTAGGTACTGGCCAGTTCCGGAAGTTGTCCACTTCTTACCTGGTGACCGTGCGTGCGCAGGCGGCAAGGTGTGGGCGTCTACCCAGGAGGCCCGCCCATGCCCTCTCGACGGTTCCGCTCGAGACTCAAAGCCGCCAGTACGGCGATCGCCGCCGGACTCGCGATCACGCTGATCCTGTCCACTCAGCAGCAAGGTCTGACCGCGGCGGCCGCGACCCGGCCCGATCCCGCGTTCAAGTCCACCGAGTACAAGTCCATCGACGGCCGGACTGCCAAGGCCGATCCCCGTCCGGCGGCCAAGACCGCCGCGCGTGAGTTCCACGGCACGACCGCGACCAAGTGGCCGACCGCCGGTTCCGCCGAGGTCGCCGTACCGGCGCCGGCTGCGAACGGCACCTGGCAGCTCGCCCTCAACGGCGGCCGCGTCAACCAGCGCGCCAAGGCCGGTCAGCTGCCCGTCTGGGTCGCACCGACCGCCGCAACCGCGCGCGAGGTCCTCGCCAAGGGCGCGACCACCGCCCCCGCCAAGGTCAAGGTCGACCTGGTCGGCCGGCGCGGTGACGCACTCGAGCTGAAGGTCACCCGCGCCGACGGTACGGCGAAGTCCGGCCAGGTCACCGTCGGCGTCGACTACCGAGAATTCCGCGACACGTACGGCGGCGACTGGGCCACCCGGTTGCGCTTCACCACCCAGCAGGACGGCAAGACCGTCGTACTGCCGACCCGGAACAACGGCAACGGCGACGCGATCGCCGACGTACCGGTCGGTGCCCAGCCGCAGACCCTGATGGTCGCGGCCGGCGACTCCAGCGGCGCCGGCGACTACAAGAAGTCGGGCTCCGGCGACGGCAGCGCGACCTGGAGCATCGGCGGTTCCTCCGGTGACTTCGAGTGGCAGATGCCGCTCGACACGCCGCCGGCGACCGGCGGCCCGGAGCCGTCGATCGGCCTGAACTACTCGTCCGGCGCACTCGACGGACTGTCGTCCGCGACGAACAACCAGACCACGCAGATCGGTCAAGGGTTCACGGTCAGCGGCGGCGGCTCGATCGAGCGCCGGTACAAGAGCTGCGGGAAGGACCTGAACGGCAACAACGGCACCCGCAAGACCGGTGACCTCTGCTTCGCCGGCGACAGCATGAACATCTCCGTCAACGGCAAGTCCGGCGACCTGGTGCTGGCCAAGAAGGACGCCAGTGGCGAGGTCTGGCGGATGCGCGGCGACGACGGCGCGATCATCGAGCGGCTCAGCGGCGCGACCAACGGCGACGAGGGTGTCGCCGCCGCCGACAAGGGTGAGTACTGGCGGATGACCTCGTCGAACGGGACGAAGTACTACTTCGGCCTGAACCGCCTGCCCGGCTGGGCGACCGGCAAGGAGGAGACCAAGTCGGCCTTCACCGTGCCCGTCTACGGCAACAACAGCGGTGAGCAGTGCAACAAGACCGCGTTCGCCGACTCGTGGTGTCAGCAGGCCTACGAGTGGAACCTCGACTACGTCGTCGACCCCAACGGCAACACGATGAGCCTGTTCTACGACATCGAGACGGACCGCTACGCCCGCAACCTGACCAAGGCCTCGGTCAGCACCTATGTGCGGGCCGGCAACATCAAGCGGATCGAGTACGGCCAGACCGACGGCCAGGTCTTCACCCAGAAGCCGGTCGCTCAGGTCCTGTTCACCACGGCGGAGCGCTGTACGCCGTTGCCGTGCGGTCCGACGCAGAAGACGACGTACCCGGACACGCCATGGGACCTGACCTGCGCGAGCACCACGAACTGCGAGAACCATTACACGGCGACGTTCTGGACCCAGCTGCGGCTGGACAAGGTGACGACCCAGGTGTGGCGGGCCGCGACGAGCAAGCACGAGGACGTGCAGTCGTGGTCCCTGCGACAGGAGTACCTGCGCGGTGACAACAGCAGTCCGTCCCTGTGGCTGAAGGAGATCACCCCGACCGGACTAGTCGGTACGCCGGTCCAGATGCCCACGACCAGCTTCGACGGCATCCCGCTCGCCAACCGGGTCGACACCGGCAGCGACACGGTTCCGCCGCTGGAGTGGTTCCGGATCAACGCCGTTCACGGTGGGACCGGTGGCGACGTCGCAGTGAACTACAGCGGCATCGACTGTCAGCCGACAGGTCTGCCGGCCCCGGACAACAACGACCGGCGCTGCCGTCCGCAGAAGTGGTCGCTGCTGGACACCTCACCCGACCGCACGGACTGGTTCCACAAGTACGTCGTCACGTCCGTGCAGGAGACCGATCGCACGGTCGCGGCCAACGACCCGTGGCAGGCGCCGGTGCCGGTCGTGACCACCGTGCAGTACCTCGACAAGCCGGCCTGGCGTTTCGAGGAGCAGGACGCCGGGACGGATCTGAAGGAGTCCACCTGGTCGCAGTGGCGCGGTTTCGGTCGCGTCAAGGTGATCAAAGGGCGTGCGGACGAGCCGCAGTCGGTCAGCGAGACGCTGTACTTCCGCGGCCTCGACGGTGACCGGACGGCGGCCGGTGGGACCAAGGACGTCAAGGTCACCGACTCCACCGGTACCGCGGTCGACGACATCAACGAGAACGCCGGTCAGGCCCGCGAACAGATCAGTTACCGGGGCGCCGCCGTACTGAACAAGAGCATCGCCGACTACTACCTCTCCGCGCCGACCGCGACCATGACGCGGCCGTGGGGAACGCTGACCTCGCGGTACTCCGGTCAGAAGCAGCTCACGCAGTACCAGCCGACCGACACCGGCACGCTGAAGATCGACACCCAGAACAACTACGACACGGGTGGCCGGCTGATCAGCAAGGACGAGGCCGGCGATCTCGCCGACTCCACCGACGACAGTTGCACGCGCTACACCTACGTGGAGAACCCGGCGAAGAACCTGCGCGAGCTGCCGGCCCGCCTGCAGCAGACCGCGAAGCGCTGCGACCAGCCGTTCACCAACGCCGACGTGCTGACCGACGAGCGGCTGTTCTACGACGACGCCACCTCGGTGACCGCCGTACCGACCAGGGGCCGGGTCACCCGGGCCGAGCGGCTCTCCGGGTTCGACACCGCCGGGCAGCCGAAGTACGAGCTGGTCTACACGGCCAAGTACGACACCCAGGGTCGTCAGACCGAGACCGTGGACGCGCTGAACCGGCCGACCCGCCGGACGTACAGCCCGGCGTACGGACCGATCACCAAGCTCACCGACATCGCCCCGAACGGCGAGCAGGTGGTGACCGAGCTGGAGCCGGCCTTCGGTGCCGAGACCGCGGTACAGATGGCCGACGGCCGCCGGGGCGTCCGGCAGCTCGACGCGATCGGCCGGGTCAGCAAGACCTGGAACTCCGGGCACCCGGTCACCGGTCCGGCCGACCTGGAGTTCGAGTACAAGCTGCGGGACGACGGACCGTCCACGGTGACCACGAAGCGCCGGGTGCAGAACGGCGTCTACGACATCAGCTACGACCTGTACGACGGTCTGGGCCGGGTCCGGCAGACGCACGAGCAGACGCCGCGTGGTGGCTGGCTGGTGACCGACAACCGGTACGACTCGCGGGGTCTCGAGACCAAGGTCAACGGTCCGTACTACACCGCCACCTTGGCCGAGGGTGAGCTGAAGATCGTCGACGAGGCCACCCTGCCCAAGCAGGAGGTGACGGTCTACGACGAGGCCGAGCTGCCGAAGAGCCAGACCTTCCGGTCGATGGGCGTGCAGAAGTGGTCGGTCGAGCACGACATCAGGACCGGCCGGCAGACGATCGATCCGCCGACCGGGCAGACCCCGACGACGCGGATCATGGATGCCGACGGCCGCCTGGTCGAGCTTCGCCAGTACAAGGGCGACAGCGCGACAGGGGACTACGACAGCACGAAGTACACCTATTACCCGACCGGCAGTCTGAAGAGCGTCACCGACCCGGGCGGCAATGTCTGGAGCTACAAGTACGACGTCCAGGGCCGCAAGATCGAGGAGAACGACCCGGACAAGGGCATCACCAAGTTCGAGTACGACGCCGCCAACCAACTGGTGGCGACCACCGACGCCCGCGGCGTCAAGCTGTACACGAACTACGACGACAACGGCCGGCGGACCGCTACCCGCCTGAACGCCCCCGACGGGCCGATGCAGAGCGAGTGGAAGTACGACTCGGTCGCCGTCGGACGGCCGGCGTCCTCGACCCGGTACGTCACCAAGGACGGCAAGACCGAGGCCTACACGACCGCGATCACCGGGTACGACGCCTCCGGGCGGGCGAGCGGGACCACCCTGACGCTGCCCGCGTCGGAAGGGAAGCTGGCCGGTAGCTACACGGTCGGCCAGACCTACAACGACGACGACAAGATCGCCACGCGGTCGCTCCCGGCCGCCGGTGGGCTCAGCGCGGAGACGCTGACGCTCGGGTACAACAGCCAGGGCCTGCCGACGTCACTGGCGGGTCAGGACACCTACGTCCGGCAGTTGGCGTACACGCCGTTCGAAGACGCCGACATCCTGACGCTGGGCACGGCGTCCGGTCCGTTCGTGCAGCAGAAGTTCGAGTACGACCAGATCACCCGCCGGGTGAGCCGGGTCGTGGTCGACAAGGAGCTGTCGCCCAAGCGGGTCTCCGACACCCGCTACGAGTACGACCCGGGCGGCAACATCAAGAAGATCACCGACATCGCCCCGGCGGAGTCGAACGAGGCCACCGACACCCAGTGCTTCGACTACGACTACCTGAGCCGGCTGACCAAGGCCTGGACCCCCAAGCCGGGTGCGGACAACACCGGCGGCGACTGTACGGCCGCCCAGGACCTCGGCGGACCGGCGCCGTACGCGCAGGAGTGGACGTTCGACAAGTCGGGCAACCGCAAGTCGGAGAAGACGACCACACCTGTCGGCACGACGACGAGCACCTACGAGTACGGCAGCGCGAAACCGCATGCGCTGACCAGTGTCACCAGCACCGGTCCGGCCGGGACGAAGACGAAGACCTTCGGGTACGACGAGGTCGGCAACACCACCCGCCGGACCGCGAACGGTACGGACGAGGTCCTCGAATGGGACGCGGAGAACAAGCTCGCCGCAACCACGAAGGGCACCGCCTCGACCAGTGCGGTGTACGACGCGGACGGTGGCCGGCTGATCCGCCGGGACTCGTCCGGAACCACGCTGTACGTCGGTGAGACGGAGCTGCACCTGGACAAGGCCGGTCAGAACGTGACCGGTACCCGGTACTACGGCTTCGGGGACCGGGTGGTCGCCGTACGGACCTCGGACAGCAAGCTGAGCTGGCTGCTCGGCGACCTGCAGGGGACGCCGCTGACAGCGATCGACTCGGTCTCGCAGGTCGTGCAGAAGCGCCGGGTGCTGCCGTACGGCGAGACCCGCGGCACGGCGCCGGCGAACTGGCCGGGGCAGCGCGACTTCCACGGCGGGACCAGCGATCCGGACACCGGACTCGTGCACCTGGGGGCTCGGGAGTACGACAAGAGCACCGGACGGTTCATATCGGTCGACGCGTTGATCGACATGAGCGATCCCCGGCAGATGAACGGCTACGCCTACGCGAACCAGAACCCGGTCAGCTACAACGACTCCGACGGCAACTTCGTCATCGTGATCACGATCCCGGTGATCCTCGTGGTGCTGCTCGTCGTCCTGGTGCTGGTGGCGATGCTGCAGTCCTACCAGCAGCCGGTCACGACGATCAGCTGGGAGGAGAAGGTCGAGAACATCTGGGATGTTCTCAAATGGGCCTGGCACACGACCGTCAAGCTGGTCAAGGTGGTCACCACCGTGATCGTCACCATGTGGCGGCTGATCCAGGTGCTCGTGATGCGCCTCGTCGCGAAGACCGTGGTGATCTACCACACGATCATCAAACACATTGCGGACAAGAAGAAACCGAGAAACAACCACAAGGCCCAACGCAACAACAACAGCAACAGCCACAGCAGAGGCAACAGCCGGGGCCAGCAGAACCGTGGAAACCAGGGCAACAAGGGTAATCAGGGCACCAATAGGGGCGGCAAGGGGAAGTCGGACGGGCCGGGCAAGCCCCCGCGGGGGAACGGCAACAAGCCGAAGCCCGAGGCGGCGGAGCGGCCGAGCCGGATGAAGTACGAAGACACCACCGACGCTCCGCTGTACCGGGGCACCAGCAACGGCAACCCGCGGGTCATGCGACCCAATGTCGACTACAAGGTGGACGCCACTACCGGGCTGGTGAAACCGACCCACGGCATGTCCGTCTTCCGGAGCCCCAGCAGCATCCCGGAGGCCTTCAAACCCATTCTCCAGGTCGACCGTGCGACGATCAGTGACGAGCTGATGGTCTGGCGGACCGGCAACACCCCCGGGCACTTCGAGATCATGCCCAGGGCACCGATGACCCCGGAGAAGTTCCTGGGTCTGCTGGACAAGGTCAAGTTCTTCTAGCTGTCGTTCATCCATCGAAGGAGAAGTAATGACCCAGGCAGGCTGGCGGCTCGTCGCCCCGGACGGTTTCGGCGACTACGACTGGTTCGAGGTGGAGAACCGCGGCCTGCTCATGGGTGGTCACCTGGCCTACGGTGACCGGACGTTCCCGGTGATCGTCTACGACCCGGTCCGGCTCGCCCAGGACGCCGCCGGCGAAACCGAGAACGACGGCCTCTTCTACGAGCCCAACGTCATCGTCGTCGCCGACCTCAACCGCACTACCGCCGAGGTGGCCGTCTCCCGCCTCGGCGGTGCCGGCGTCTTCGACTGGCTACTCGGCTGACAC
>NZ_BAAANF010000017.1:583094-646306 GCF_039529655.1 Kribbella yunnanensis
CGGGCGCTTCGGGACGGCTCAGTAGCCGATGCTCCAGAAGAGGTTGACGCCGGAGCTGCCCCCAGCGCCGATCTGGACGCTGCGGCCCGTGCAGTTGGTCCCGGAGTACGCGGTCTGCTGGATCCGCGACCGGTTCTTCACGAAGTCGAACTCGTGCGAAACGAAGTGGCACTCGCCCGGATTCATCGCGCGGTTCTTGGAGACGAGTGCACCCTTGTAGTAGGTGCAGACCTCGCCGTCGTTGCACGGCGGGTCAGCTGCCGCCGGTACGGCGGTGGCGCCGACCAGCGCCGTCGCGCCGACGATGACTGCGGTCAGCGTGCGGGCGATCATCTTCTTCTTCATACAGTTCCCCTCGAGCTCGTGTCCGTTGCGCATGAACGTAGGAGCTCCCGACGGGCCGTTCCAGGGTTTCGACCTGTGCCGTAAGGGTCTGGCGTTGGCCTGTCGATTGTGTTAGACCGCCGGAGTAGTTGCTCCACGCAACTTTGCGCGGCGGCCGAGGATGTACGCGACGAGGGCGGTCGGGAAGAACATGACGATGCCGTAGACGGCTACCGGAGTGGCCATTTCGCTGTTGTTCAGCAGGGCTGGGCTGAGTGCGATGGTGAGTGCGAGGGTGGCGTTGTGGATGCCGATCTCCATCGAGCAGGCGATGGATTGCCGCTCACCGAGCCCGGCCACGCGCGGGACGACGTACCCGAGAGCAAGGCTGATCACGTTGAGCAGTACGGCGATCAGGCCGACCGCGGCCAGGTAGTCGAGGAAGTTGTCCCGCTCGGTGTAGATCGCGGCGAAGATCACCAGCGCCAGTACGACGGCCGACCCGATCTTCACCGGCCTTTCCATCCGGTCGGCGAAGCCGGGCTTGCGGCTGCGGACAAGCATGCCCAGGGCAACCGGTACCAGCACGATCGCGAACACCTGCAGCATCTTCGCCGGCTGCAACCCGAGCTGTCCGGAGTCGCCGAGGAAATGCGCGATCGACAGATTCACCACGATCGGCAGCGTGATGACCGCCAGCACTGAGTTCACCGCGGTCAGCGTGACGTTCAGCGCAACATCACCTCCGGCGAGATGACTGAACAGATTGGCCGTCGTACCGCCCGGCGAGGCCACCAGCAACATCATCCCGACCGCCAACGCCGGCGCCAGCCCGAAGACCTTCACCATCCCAAAACAGATCACCGGCAACAACACCACTTGGGTGCCCAACGCAACCAGTACCGCCTTGGGCATCCGCGCCACCCGCGCGAAGTCCCCCGTGGTCAGGCTCAACCCCAGCCCGAACATGATGATCGCCAACGCGATCGGCAACAAAACCGAAGTAAGCACTGAGTCGGACAAGGTGGTGTTCCCGTCGTAGGCCCGAGGCGGTGGGAGAACAGGGTCCTACGCCGGGCGTCCGTCGTCCAGAGCTCACCAGCCGCGGGCTTGCCAGGTTTCGACGTACGGGCGTTCGGTGCCGACTGTGGTGTCGGGGCCGTGGCCGGGGTGGATGGTGGTGTGTTCGGGGTAGGTGAGGAGGTTGCGGACCGAGGTCATGATGGCGGCGAAGTCGGTCAGCGGATAGACCGGGCTGGTGAGGCCGGGGCCGCCGGGGAAGAGGGTGTCGCCGGTGAAGAGGTGGCCGGCGGCGTGGACGGTCAGGCTGCCGGGGGAGTGGCCTGGGGTGGGGATGATGTCGACGTCGAGGGGGCCTAGCTTGAGCGTGGTGGTCGTCTGGATCTCCTGGTCGAGGTGGCCGTTCCAGAGGGGTACGTCGGGGTTCGGGCGCGGGGCGTTGCCGGTTGCGACCAGGTCGGCGGTGGCGGTGCCGGCGTCCAGGTAGCCGTGTTTCGCTAGGTGGTCGAGCTCGGCGGTCCAGACCTCGCGCTCGGCGGGGTGGCCGATGATCGGGGCGTTGAGGGATTCGGCGAGGGGCTGGAGGGCCAGGACGTGGTCGGCGTGGGCGTGCGTGATCAAGAGCCCGACGACGTCGTACGACGCTGCCGCCGCGGCAAGGTAGTCCGGGTCGTCACCGGGGTCGACGATCAGGGCGGGTGGGCGACCGGGGAGGTCGGGCGCGATGATCCAGCAGTTGGTGTCGAGGTAGCCGACCACCAGGCGTTCGCACCGGATCATGCGGCCTGCTTGAGAAGTCGCTCGGCCCATCCCGGGTCGACGTTCTGAGCAATCGGATAGCCCTCCGCGAACGGACCTTCCCAGCGCACGCTGATCCCGGGGTTGTGCACACTCGACCCATCCGGCAGCACGAACTGCGGACTGCCCTGAATCGCATCGGTGACGGCGACCGCATGGTCGGCCATCATCGTGGCCCGCGCCCGCCCGTCGTCGAGGGCCGCAGCCAATGCGGTGCTGTCGATACCGACCTCAGTCGCGACATCGAGGATCACCTGCCGATGCCCGATCGACCGCGACTCGAACCAGAACGCCTTACGCAGCGCATGATCCAGCTCCTCGGACTCCCGCAGTCCCTGCTCCTTCGCCGCATGCACAGCCTCGGCCGCGAGCAGCACGGTCGACGGATAAGCCCAGTCCGGCTGCGACCACAACCGGAACCCGACCTCCGGCGCCACCTGACCAAGCCCTACCGCCTCGCTGTCCGTACCCGGCCGTGGATGCGGTCCGTTGAACAGCTCAAGCGCAAACGTGTGATGGTCCAGCCGTACGTCGATGCCCAGTTCCTCCCGCGCTTCCCGCAGCCGGTGGATCGCCACATGAGCGAACGGGCACAGCAAATCCGACCAGACCTGGATCGCGTTCATTCGCCCTCCTCGTGGTCAGCGCCCGCAGGGTTGCTGGTAAAACGCTCCGGCCGGATGAAGACCGCCGTACGACGGTCCTCGACCATCGCTCGGTCGTATTCGTCCAGGTCGGGGTGCTCGCCGCCGGCCGCGTGATAGATGTCCCGCAATACCAACCGCAGCGCTTCCGCATCGAGCCCGGGTAGTTCGTCATCGGGTCCGGCCAACTCGACCGGTCCAGTCACGCCGGTCCAGTCCCAGCCGGCCCGAAACACCAGCGTGGCCTGCGGATTCCGCCGCAGATTCGCCAACTTCGCCGTACCGCCTCGAGCCACGAACGCAACCACCGGCTCACCCGTCAACGGGTGATTCAGCACCCCCGCATTCACCACCGAGGCCGCCGGCTCCCCGGACCGCCGCTGCGTCACCAACACCGCAAGCCAAAAGTCCTGCCGCCCCAGCGCCTGGATCCGCTCAAGTCCCGCACCAATATCCATGTCCGCGACTTTAACGGACCGCAGTCCGGTTAGTCTAGAGGCGGCGCAGGAGCTGCGGCCCGAGCTCGACCCACGCGCGCAGCTCGTCCGCGACCTCAGCGGCACGGATCGACGGCGGGTACCCCCGCAGTTCAAAAGCCTGGTCGCGTAGCCGGCGAGACAGGCGGATCTCGTCCGGCGTCAACGTGGTCGCAGCGGCCAGTCGGCGTCCCTCGTCGAGAGTAGGAGTGGTGGTGAGCCACTGTGTGACGGCGTCATCCAGCGGCGGTGCGCTCTCGATCGAGGACCAGCCGGCCAGGTTCAGTGCAGCGCGATCGGGGGAGTCGACACCGCGCTCGGCCGCCGCAAGATCCAGCGCGAGGCCAAGTTGATCGCGGCAGTGGCTGCGCAGGAACGTCCACCACAGCTCGCGGTCTGCCGCGGGTTCACGTTTGTCCAGCCAGCGCGCGAGCTGCTCATCGCTCAGCGTCCGCAAGTCCTTGCTGTAGGCCTTGAACTTCTTCTCCTCGCCGTGGAAGACCGCGCGTGCCTTCAAGATGTCATGGCGGTCGCCGACCCCGCCGAGCATCTTGATCACGGTGCCCGGCGGTCCCCACTCAGGGTCGGAATCGGCGACCAGCGCGCTGATCGACACACCGGGCACCCAGTGTTCGGAGAAGTCGGCCCCAGGCCATTGCGGGCTGCTGTCCATCGTGAAACCGCGCTCAGTCACCGCGCCCCGGAGCTCGTCGATAAGCAGTACCGGCTCGACCCGGTGGTTCTGCGTACCGGCGTACAAGCAGGTCCACTCGCTGCTCCCGCGCTCGCGACCCCAGCCGAAGTCGATCAGACCGTAGTCCGCGTTGGCGTACTCCCAGGTCGATCCTTCCGCGACGGGCTGCACATAGAAGTGTTCGTTGCCGAGCACCTCCTGCACGGTGGCGAGATCGCTGGTGGCGTCGACACCCAGCACCGTGCCCGTGATCGCCAGTCCGGCGAAGAAATCGAGGTCGTTCACGTGAGCATGATCTCCGGCTGTTCGGTCGGCCGCATCTCACTTTCGCGGACAATGCGGGTCGGCCATTGGACGATCAGTACGGCGGACAGGACGATCGCACCGCCGATGCACTGGAGCGGGCTGAGGTGTTCACCGAAGACGAGGGCGGCCGAGGCGACCGTCACCACCGGCTCGAGGATGGACAGGATCGACGCGACCGACGGTCCCACGCGGGCCATTCCGGCGAAGAACAGCAGGATCGCGGCGACCGTGCTGACCAGCGACAACACGGCCAACCAGAACCACCCGGCCGAGGAGATCTCGGTGATCCCGCCTGCGTTCCCGCGGAGGATGGCGTTCACCAAGAAGGTGCCGAAGGCACCTATGCAGACCAGGGTCGCGAGAGCGAGCGGTGGTACGTCGGCCGTCGTCCGATCGCCGACGAGGATGTAACACGTGTAGACGACAGCCGCGCCGGCGGCCAGCAACGCGCCGGTCAGGTTGAAGCGGCCGGAGGTGGCGCCGCTGAGGACCAGCACGATCCCGCCGAACGCCAGGCCGAGTGCCCAGACGCGACGGCGAGAGGCACGTTCACGACCGAGCAAAACCGCGCCGACCATCACCAGGATCGGGTAGAGGTAGAGAAGCAACGCGACCAGGGATGCATCGATCCGGGTCAGCGCGGAGAAGTAGAGCCCGGCCTGAGCGGCGTACCCGAACACGCCCATGCCGAGGCTGACCAGCACCGCGCGCCGCGGGATACCCCGGAACACCCCGCGGGCCAGAGCGATCGCCAGCAGAACCAACCCGGCCAGCCCGAACCGGACCAGCAGAAGTGCGTCCACCGACGCACCTTCGTCGTACGAGAGTTTGCCGAACACGGCCATCGCGCCGAAGGCGGCAGCGGAAAGGAGACAGAAGAGGGCGCCCACGACAACGATGATCAAGCTGTTCAACTGTTCACGTCCATCACGGCTTCGTGGACATGATTGTGTAGCTATCCTGAACAGATGCTGGATCTGCATCGCCTCCGACTGCTCCGCGAGGTGCACGACCGCGGCACTGTCCACGGCGCTGCCCGCGCGCTCGGCTACACGCCCAGCGCGGTCTCCCAGCAACTGTCCGTGCTGGAGCGAGAAGCCGGTACGCCGTTGCTCGAGCGCGTCGGCCGCAATGTCCGCCTGACCGCGGCCGGCCACGTCTTGGTCCGGCACGCCACCACTCTCCTGGAGGGGGTCGAGGCGGCCGAGGCCGAGTTGGCGTCCGTCGCGGCAGGCCGGGTCGCCGGGGTCGTTCGGATCGCCTCGTTCCAGTCGGCGTTTCTGCGGATCGTGGCCCCCGCCGTACGGGCGCTGGCCGTCACCCACCCGAACATCCGGGTCGAGGCGACCGAGGGCGAGGTCGAGCAGGCAGTACCGGCGCTCCGGCTGCAGCAGCTCGACGTAGTGGTCGGCGACGAGTACGACGGTCAGCCGCGACCTGTCCACGCGGATCTGCAGCGAGAGCCCTTACTGCGTGAGCACATCCGGGTGGTGCTCCCGGAGAACCATCCGGAGGCCAAGGCGGACCGCGTGAAGATCGCCCACCTCGCCGACATCCCCTGGGCTGCCTGCCAGCCCGGTACCGGCCACCGCGAGATGCAGGTCCGCGTCTGCCGTGAGTACGGCGGTTTCGAACCAGACCTGCGCTACAGCTCGGACGACTTCCTCATCCTGCTCGAACTCGTCCGTACGACGGGTGCCGCGGCCCTGCTCCCCGATCTGGTACTCCGCCACGGCACCCCGGGCGTCGTCGTACGGCGACCTGCCGAAGCCGACGTCGGCCGTGCCGTCTACCTGCTCACCCGCCGAGCCCGCACCCCAGCGGTCGACGCGGTAGCGGCCGCACTGCGGGAGAACGTCTCTCACTGAGTGGAAGCAAGCGTTGAAGGCCCTCCGGGCGGCTCCTACGGTGACGCCACCAACTGAGCGACCCGCGTCGAAAGTCCTTTGGCGCTTGCGGCGCCCAGGCACGCCACTGGAGGGCAGCGAGATGACGCTTCTGGACACCGCCGACTGGTCGGGGCACGTCTTCAAGGCCGGCAGCTGGCAGCCGGGCCAGGCCGGCGCGTACGCCGTCATCGAACCCGCCACCGGCCGTGAACTCGGCCGCATGGGTCAGGCCGGCGTCGACGATGTCGCCGAAGCCGGACGGGCCGCGGCCGACGCCCAGCGAGCGTGGGCGGCGCTCCCACACCCGGCACGGGCCGCGGTGATGCGCCGAGCCGGCGACCTGTGGCAGCAGCACGCCGACGAGATCGCCGGTTGGAACACCCGCGAGGTCGGCGCGACCGCCGGCATCGTCGGCTTCTCCCTGCACGTCGCCGCCGAGGAGTGCTATCAAGCGGCAGCGCTGCCAGGACATCCGCTCGGTGAGGTGTTGTCGTCGGAGGAACCGCGACTCTCGCTGGCCCGCCGGATGCCGGCTGGAGTCGTCGCGGTGATCTCGCCGTTCAACGTCCCGATCATTCTCGGCATCCGCTCGGTCGCTCCGGCCCTTGCCCTCGGCAACGCAGTGATCCTCAAGCCGGACCCGCGCACAGCGGTCACCGGGGGCGCGTTGATGGCCCGCATCTTCGAGGAGGCGGGACTACCTCCCGGCGTACTGCAGATGCTTCCCGGTGGCGCCGACGTCGGCCAGGCGCTGGTGACCGATCCGAACATCCGCGTCATCTCGTTCACCGGCTCCACCGGCGTCGGCCGCCGCATCGGCGCGCTGGCCGGCGAACACCTCAAACGAGCCCACCTAGAACTCGGCGGCAACTCCGCCCTCCTCGTCCTCGACGACGCCGACGTCTCAGCAGCCGTCAACCTGGCCACCTGGGGTTCGTTCTTCCACCAAGGCCAAATCTGTATGACCACCGGCCGCCACCTCGTCGCCGCCCACGTTTACGACGATTTCGTCGAAGCCCTCGCCGAGAAGGCCGCCTCATTGACGGTCGGCAACCCAGCCACCGAACAGGTCGCCCTCGGCCCCGTCATCGACGCCGGCCAACGAGACAAGATCCACGGCCTCGTGAACGCCTCCACCTCAGCCGGCGCGAAACTAGTTGCCGGCGGCACCTACACCGACCTCTTCTACCGCCCCACCGTCCTGGCCGACGTACCGACCGAGGCCCCCGCCTTCACCGAAGAGATCTTCGGCCCAGTCGCCCCCGTCACCAAGGTCGACTCGATCGACCACGCCATCCACCTAGCCACCTCCGGCGACTACGGCCTTTCCCTGGGCATAGTCACCAAAGACCCCCTCCGCGGCCTGGCCATCGCCGAACAGATCCCCACCGGCATCGTCCACATCAACGACCAAACCGTCAACGACGAAGCCAACGCCCCCTTCGGCGGCATCCGCGCCTCCGGCACCGGCGCCCGCTTCGGCGGCCCCACCGCCAACCTCGAAGCCTTCACCGAAACCCGCTGGATAACCCTCCGCTCCACACCCCCCACCTACCCCCTCTAAAAGTTCCCCCACCCCGCGCCCCCACCCCGCGCCCCCACCCCGCCCCCAAAGAGCAGCCCCCCGCTCCCCGACAACCCCACTGCTCTTTGTGCACCCCCCTCAACTTTGAGAACCCACCAACCACTTGGAGCTCTCGAAAATGACTGGTGGGAGCACAAAGTTGGGTCTCGTGCACAAAGAGAAGGCGACCCACCTTTGGGTGCGAGGGGGGTGCGGGCGACGCTGAATGACGTCCATGGGGCCGCCCCGATCCTCCGATCGACAGGACGTCTACGGCTGCTGGTCGTGCTGGTTGCCGACGGTGAGTGTGGCGGCGGCAGTCAGCACATCTATACGTCCTGTTCTGCGGACGACGGTGGTTACGGGGTGATGGTTCGGCCTATGCCTTGGGCGGCTACTTGGAGGGCGGCTAGCAGGGCTGCTCGGTGGGGGCGGAGGTTGGGGACTACTACGCCTACGGCGGCCACTACTGGGCCTTCGGGGCCGGTGGGGCGGATGGGTACGGCGATTGAGCAGGCTCCGAGGGTCATTTCTTCGGTGGTGGTGGCGTAGCCGCGTTCTCGGATTTCGTCCAGTTGTCTGGTGAGGCGGGCCGGGTGGGTGATGGTGTGGGGAGTGAAGCGGGTTAGTTGGGTCATCGCTTCCTCCTGGATTTCGGCGGGGGCGTGGGCGAGGAGGACTTTGCCTACGCCGGTTGAGTGCAGGGGTAGGTAGGAGCCGACGGTGCTGATGATGGGGACCGATGCGCGTCCGGTGAGTCGTTCCAGGTAGAGCGTGCGGATGCCTTCGCGGATTGCCAGGTGGACGGTTGCGCGGGTCGCGGCGTGGATGTCGTTCAGGAACGGGCCGGCGGTTTCGCGCAGGCCGCTTGGCAGGGGTGCGAGTAGGCCGACTGACCACAGTTTGCGGGCGACGACGTACCGGCCGTCGGGGCGGCGGCTGAGGGCGCCGCCGGTGACTAGTTCGCCGACTAGGCGGTGGGTGGTGGGTAACGGGAGGTCGGCGAGGGTTGCTAGTTCGGTGAGGGTGAGGCGGCGGTGCTGGTCGTCGAAGGCGAACAGGAGGCTGAGGGCGCGGGACACCACGGTCGCGCCCGGGGTGGAGACTCTGCCGGCCATCTCGCCATTCCTTCCACTCAGCGGAAGACCATCGTGGCAGATGGGGTGCGTGCTGGCGACGATTGGCGGGTGACAGAACCTGCCGCGCCTCTCCTTGCCCAAGAGCAGATCTCCGCCGAGATCGCCGCCGCCCACGCCGGGCCGGGCGGGATCCGGGTCGAACCGACTGGTCCGGCGCTGGACTTCGCGCCGTACCGGAGTTCGTTACTGCGGTACCCAACCAAGGAGCTGCGGCAGGCGGACCCGGAAGGTGCTGAGTTGCTCGCACCGGTCTTTGGGGAACACGACGTCGATCCGCTCGAGGCCGACCTGACGATTCAGGCGGGTGGTGAGCCGATCGGCGAGCGGATCCTGGTCGCCGGTCGGGTGCTGGACGGCGACGGCCGGCCGGTCCGGCATCAGCTGGTCGAGATCTGGCAGGCGAACGCATCCGGCCGCTATATCCACCAACGCGACCAGCACCCCGCCCCGATCGACCCGAACTTCACCGGGGTCGGGCGCTGTCTGACCGATGCTGACGGCAACTATTCGTTCACCACGATCAAGCCTGGTCCGTATCCCTGGCGGAACCACCGCAACGCCTGGCGGCCGGCCCATATCCACTTCTCGCTTTTCGGTACCGACTTCACCCAGCGACTCGTCACTCAGATGTACTTCCAGGGCGACCCGCTGTTCGGCCTTGACCCGGTCTTCCAGTCGATCGCCGATCCGGCCGCACGCGAACGCCTGGTCGCGACGTACGCACACGACCTGTCCCAGCACGAATGGCTGCTGGGCTACCGCTGGGACATCGTCCTGACGGGCTCCCACGCCACGCCGCTGGAGGACGAGACCCATGCCTGACCGCACCCCCGGCCAGACCGTCGGCCCCTTCTTCCACTACGCCCTCCCGTACGCCGGCGACCGCGAACTAGTTGCTGTCGGCACCGGCATCCGCCTCCACGGCACCGTGTACGACGGCGCCGGCGAACCGGTCCCAGACGCGCTGATCGAGATCCGGCAAGCCGACGCGGCGGGTGTCGTCCCGGTTGTCGCCGGATCGCTGCGCCGCAACGGGGTCTTCACCGGCTGGGGCCGTTGCAGCACCGACCGGGCAGGGGAGTACTGGTTCTCCACCGTCGAGCCGGGGTCAGTCGACGGCGGTGCACCGTTCTTCGCTGTGACGGTGTTCGCCCGAGGCCTGCTCGACAGGTTGTTCACCCGCATCTACCTGCCGAACCCACCCCCCGAGTCCGACCCCCTACTGTCCACCCTCGACCCCGAAGACCAGACCCGCATGATCGCCACCCGCTCACCCGACGGATCCCTGAAGCTGGACCTACACCTCCAAGGCGAAGACCAGTCGGTCTTCTTGACCTATCCAGGCCACAAATGAGCGACCTCCTGGAGCCCGGCCGCCACCGCGCCGCCGGCCTCGACGACGAAGGCCTCTGGAACGCACTCCTACAAGTCGAGCGAGCCTGGCTGACCGCCCGCCGCGCGGCCGAGCAGTTCCGCGCCAAAGCTGCTGTCCGCGGGGGAGCCTCTGCTGAGCCCGGTGCGGCTCCTGCCGACCGCGCCGCCCGTCGTGCTGACCCCGCCGCCGTTGCTGAGCTCGACAAGGCTATTGCCGACTTCGACAGCGCGGTTGCCAACGGGGTTCCGCGGCCGGGGGTGGAGGCGGTTGAGGGCGCGGGTAGTCCGGTGGTGGAGCTTGTGCGCATCCTGCGGTCGCTGGTTGGCGACGAGTACGTTCATCGCGGGCTTACTAGCCAGGATGTTCTCGATACTGCGTTGATGTTGTTCGCTAAGGATGCACTTGGGCGGGTTGACACCTACCTCACGTTGACGGCTGCTTCGTTGGGTGAACTGGCTCGCGCACATCGCGAGACCGTCATGGCGGGGCGGACGCTTACGCAGTACGCCGTACCGGTCACGTTCGGACTGAAGGTTGCGCAGTGGTTGGTCGGCCTGCTGGATGCGCGGGATGCTGTGCGGGCGATCGAACTCCCGGTGCAGGTCGGGGGAGCTGCTGGGACGCGGTCGTTGCTGGGCGAGTTGACCGACGTACCGGATGCTGTGGTTGATGCGTTCGCGGCCGAGCTTGGGTTGCAGTCGGCGCTGCCGTGGCACACCCGTCGTACGCCGATCACTCGGATCGCGGACGTGTTGGCCGAGGCATGTGCGGCGGCTGGGGTCATCGCCGGGAACATCTTGTTCTTGGGGCGTCCTGAGGTCGGAGAGGTCCGGGAACGGCGATCCGCCGGGAAGGGGACCTCATCGACGATGCCGCAGAAGGCGAATCCGGTGCTGAGCGTGCTGATTCGGAGTGCGGCGTTGCAGGTGCCGCCGTTGGTTGGGCACCTCCACACGTGTAGCGCGCTCGCGGTTGACGAGCGGCCGGATGGTGCCTGGCATGCGGAATGGCCTGCGTTTACTAGGGTTCTGACGTTGAGTGTGACCGCGTTGTCCCAGACCGCTGACCTGGTTGGTGGTCTGGAGGTTGATGCCGCGAAGATGGCTCAGCGTGCGCAGGAGGCGGCGGGTGAGTTGCTGGCTGAGCGCGGTACGGGAGACGACCCGGCGGAGTATCTCGGGTCGGCGACTGCGTTCGTCGATCGGGTTTTGGAGCGGTGGGATCGTGGTTGAGCTCACCTGCACCGACTTCGGCGGTACCGGCGACCTGCTGATCGTCGGACCATCGCTGGGCACATCGGTCGAAGCGTTGTGGGGTCCATGCATCCAGCACCTGACGCCGTCGTTCCGCGTCGTCGGATGGGATCTGCCGGGTCACGGTCGGAGCGCACCCGCGGTCGGGTTCGACCTCGCCGACCTCGCCGACACCCTCCGCAAGATCACCGCAGAGCTTGCCACCGGCGACAGCCTCCGGAGGTCCGGCTCGGAGCTTGCCGTGAGCAACAGTTGGTACGCCGGGGTGTCGGTGGCCGGCGCGGTTGGTTTCGCTCTCGCTGTCGATCCGGGGCCGTTCGCCGGGATCGCGACTCTCGCGGCGGCCGCGAAGATCGGGGAGCCCGCAGCCTGGTATGAACGTGCAGCTCTTGTCCGGACAGCATCGACCTCGGCGTTGATCGCGGGGTCGGTGGAGCGATGGTTCGCCCCTGGTTTCACCGACCGCGATCCGCGGACGGCCGCTCGGTTGTTGGAAAGCCTGACCGATGCGGACGCACGGTCGTACGCCGCGACTTGTGAGGCGCTGGCCCGGTTCGACGGTCGCGAGCGACTGGGTACCGCGACTGTGCCGGTTCTGGTGGCTGCGGGTCGGCACGATCGCGTCGTACCGATTGAGCTGGCGAGGGATTCGGCAGACCGGTTGCCGGGAGCAACGTCGTACGTGTTCGAAGGTAGTGCGCATCTGCCGCCGGCCGAGGAACCGGCTGCGGTGGCTGGAGTGCTGACCGACTTCTTCCAACGAGGGGTGCGATGAGCGATCCGACGTACGAGGCCGGGATGCAGGTTCGTCGAGAGGTGCTGGGGGATGAGCATGTCGACCGCGCTGAGGCCGCGAAGACACCGCTCACCGAGGACTTCCAGGAACTGATCACTCGCTACGCCTGGGGTTCGGTCTGGACACGGCCCGGGCTCGACCGACGGATGCGGAGCGCGATCACCATCACGGCGCTGATCGCGCACGGGCACTGGACCGAACTGCCGATGCACCTGCGGGCCGCGCGTCGCAACGGGTTGAGTGATGCGGAGATCACCGAGGTGCTGTTGCAGGCGGCCGTGTACTGCGGGGTGCCCGCCGCCAACCACGCTTTCGCGATCGCCCAGGACGTGCTCAATGACTGAACGGACACGCACCCAAGTCGGGATCGTCGGTGGCGGACCGGCCGGTCTGATGCTCTCCCACCTCCTGGCGTTGGCGGGAATCGACTCTGTCGTCGTCGATCGCCGTACACGTGAGGAGATCGAGAACACCGTCCGCGCCGGCATCCTCGAGGAGGACAGTGTCCGGCTGCTCGTCGAGACCGGCGTATCCGACCGGGTACGTCGAGAGGGGATCGCGCACGACGGCATCGTCCTGCGGTACGGCGGGACCAGCCACCGGATCGACTTCAAAGGGCTCGTCGGGGCGGCGTCGTGGTTGTATCCGCAGACCGACGTGTTCGTCGACCTGGCCGATGCGCGGGCGCGTGATGGTGGTGATGTGCGATTCGGGGTTGCTCAGACTCGGGTTGTCGATGTCACCTCGGATCTGCCCGGCATTCTGTTCACCGGGGCGGACGGGCGCGAGCATGAGGTGCGGTGCGACTACCTGGTCGGTGCCGACGGGTCGCATTCGATGTGCCGGCTGGAGGTGCCGGAGTCGGTACGGCGGCATTACGTGCGCGAGTATCCGTTCGCCTGGTTCGGGATTCTCGCCGAGGCGCCGAAGAGCGCGCCGGAGCTGATCTACGCGCACTCGCCCCGAGGGTTCGCGCTGATCAGCCAACGCACCGACACCCTGCAACGCATGTACTTCCAGTGCGACCCGGACGAAGACGTCGACGCCTGGTCCGACGACCGCATCTGGTCCGAACTCCAGTCCCGCGTCGCCGGCCCCGACGGCCTCACCCTGAACGAAGGCCCGATCTCCGGCAAGACCGTCCTCCGCTTCCGTAGCTTCGTCGCCGAACCCATGCGCCACGGCCGCCTCCTCCTAGCCGGCGACGCCGCCCACACCGTCCCACCCACCGGCGCCAAAGGCCTCAACCTCGCCCTGGCCGACGTACGGGTCCTAGCCGAAGTCCTAGACCGCACCCTCCACGGCCAAGACGCCCTCGACGAATACGGTCCCCGAGCTCTGGCCCGAGTCTGGAAGGCCCAGCACTTCTCCTACTGGATGACCAGCATGCTCCACACCCACCCCACTGCCAACGCCTTCGACCTCCGCCGCCAACAAGGCGAACTGACCTCCATCACCACCTCCGAAGCCGCCGCCACCTACCTAGCCGAGTCCTACACCGGCTGGCCCACCCGTTAGCCGGTACTTTTTCGGCGCCCACACCCGAAAATCTTCCGACCAACTGACGAACCCACGTCACGAACCCCAGCCCAAGCCCGTCAGCCCCAGGCAAGGTGAACCGCGGTAGCCGACCTCGCCATCCGGCCCAGCCATCTACCCAGCCCACCCTCTTGCTTTGTCGGCCGTCTTTTGACGGTCGAGTGGGCGCCGGGCCTGGGCTCGGCCGACGACGTACGGGGATGGTTGCTCGCCGCGGCGGCCGACCAAAAGAAGGGGTGGCTGGGCGATGCGGTGGCTGAGGGGGATGGCGAGGTCGGCTACCGCGGCTCGACGTCGCCTGGGGCTGACGGGCTTCGGTTGCCGTCCGGGCCGTCAATGCTTGGGGCGGTAATTTTTTCTCGAATAGCACCCAAAAGTTACCGTCCGCCGACAGCGCCGTTCGGCGGCGGTGGAATCAGCGGATGGACAGGACGTATACCTCCAATTGGTGGCGGCCCGGGTGGCGGTTAGCGGGTGGTGGGGGTATACGTCCTGTTGTTAGAGGGTTGCGATGGCGGTGATGCCGGTGGCGATGCCTACCAGGTAGGTGCCTAGGGCACCGATGTCGCGGAGGGGGCCGTGGGCGGCGAGGGTTTTGGCGGTGAGCATGCCGATGGCGTGGGTGGTGCGGACTACGAGGGCGGCGATGGCCAGGGCTTCTACTACCCAGCTGTTCGAGAGGAATGAGCAGACCAGCAGCAGGACCAGCAGGGTGGGGATGTACTCGGCCGCGTTGCCGTGGGCTCGGACGGCGATGAGGAGGGGGTCGGCGGGGTCGGTGGGGGCTTGGTTGCCGCCGCCTCGCATGGCTCGGTGGCGGGTGACGTTGGCGCCTAGGAGGAAGAGCAGGATGCCTAGTAGGGCCATGCAGATGATGGTGATGGTGCTCATGTCAGTACTCCTTCGCGTGCGGTGAGGTGCTGGACGATCGATTGGCTGAGGGTGGTACCCAGGAGGGCGTCGGTTTTGTGCATGCCGCCGGGGCAGGTGACGTTGACCTCGATCAGGCGGCCGCCGATCACGTCGGCGCCGGCGATGGTGAGGCCGTGCTGGATCAGCACCGGCCGGAGCGCGGCCGCGATCGTGAGGTCGACGGCGTCGATCGGGGCGATGGCGACCGGTGGGCCGATGCGGAAGTCGGAGGCGTCCGGTCGACGGAGGACGGCGCCGACGATCTCGCCGTCGAGCAGGAAGAGCCGTTTGTTGCCGTGCGCAACAGCTGGCAGGTACTCCTGAGCGATCACCTGCCGCCGGCCGCCGCGGGTGGCCGACTCCAGCAGGGACAGCGCCGCGTGGTCGTCGTGGACCAGCCAGACGTCGAGTCCGGCGAATCCGTCGACGGGTTTGACGATCGCAGTCCCGGTCCGAGCAACAAACGAGCGGAGGTCGGCGACCGACGTACCGACATAGGTCGATGGGCACAAGGAGGGGAACCGCAGCGCGATCAGCTTCTCGTGTACGGCGCGGACCCCGTCCGGCCGGTTGATGACACGGGTGCCGGCGAGGTCGAGCAGGTACGTCGTGTGCAGGTACCGCTCGTCCACCGGCGGATCGATCCGGAGGTGCGCGACCTCGAAGCCAGCAACGTCGAGCAGCGCGGTGTCGAGTTCGTCGTACCAGGTGGGGTCGACGAGCCATCGGTGATCGCAGCCGGGGCGGCGCGGACGGAGGCGGATGCGGTGCGCGCGGGCGTACAGGCGGCCGTCGATGACCGCGAGTTCCTCCGGCTGACAGCACCAGACGTCGTGGTCGAGGTCCTGCGACGCCGCCATCAGGCCGATGGTCGCGTCGATATCGGCGTGCAATCCGACCAGCGGATCGGTGACGAACAGGATGGCGCTCATGCGACCAACTCCAGATCGAGATCCCCGGCGGCCGCGGCGAGCCAGTGCTCACCCAGGTCAGCCCGATCCACTTCTAGTCGCCGCAACACACTGCGGCGGTGGTTGTCGTCGTACATCAGGCTGGTCAAAGCACTGACCACGGGACCGATCGCGGACGGCTCTTGCGCATCGAGGAAACGAACCTCCAGGTACGTCGACCGCGGCCGGACCGGCGGGAACATCGTGGTGAGGTGCTCGGCCGCCGTACCAACGAAGGCCGTGGCGCCGACCGCGAAGGCCGTGTACGCCGCAACTGGATCGCCGACGAGCAGCCGGTCGTCGAAGCCGGTCCGCGCAGGGTCGGTCTCCAGCCAAGTGGTGAGCCGCCCGTGCGGGCCTGAGCTTCGGGCGAAGGTCGCGGCGAGATAAGGACCGGCGAGGTTGAGGACCCGCCACTGTTCGAGACCCGCCTGCCCCGGCCACCAGTCGAGGCAGAGCTGCGTGGACGCGGTACGCCGCATCATCCGCCGACCGGCCGGTCCGATCGAATCGAAGTGTCGGTGCATGGCGACGTACCGGGGGCTCGTCAGTTGCAGCGGGACCTCGTGCTCGGGGCGCGGGTCGACCGGCAACGCGTAGGTGGTGATGTGCGCGGCGGTCAGGCGGTGGGTGAGATCCGCGACCATCATGCGGAGCTGGCCGACCGGGTCGAGGCTGCACGGCAGGCTGAGTTCCAGCTGCCCGCCCGGCTCGAAGCTCAGGTACGGCGCCGCGATCGCGCCGGCCGCCGCGCGTCGTACCCGCTCGATCGGTACGGCGGCTCCCGTGGTGGCGTCGGCGACCAGGAACTCCTGCTCGACCGCGACCCGGACGGTCCGGCGCCGGCCCTGCGCAAACAGGTTCGCCACCAGCGGCTGCAGTTCCTTCTGATTCATGGTCGCTCCTGATACTGTAAGGATTCCTGTCGAAATAATGGAAGGAATCCTTACGAGTGTCAAGCGCCAAGCTGCCCCGACTCGACCGCAAACCGTTCATCGCCCTGGTCGACCGCGCCAATCGCGCGCTCCAGATCGACATGGTCCGCGAGATGCACAAGCGCGGTCATCCGAAGGTCAAACAGGCCCACAACGCCGTCTTCGCCACCCTCATGTCGGAGGGATCCCGCTCGGCCGAGATGGCGGTCCGGGCCGGTATGACGCGCCAGTCCATGGGTGAACTCATCCGCGAGATGGTCGCCCTGGGCATCCTCGAGATGCGCCCCGATCCGGAGGACGGTCGCGCCAAACTCGTCACTTACAGCGAGCTGGGTGTCCGCGTCGCGACCGACGGCTACCTGCGCCTCCATGATCTGGAAGCACGATTCGCCGAAGAGTTCGGCCCTGATGAGTACGCCGTTGCTCGCGACGTCCTTGCCCGGGTTGCCGACGTACTGGAGCGCTGGTCGGACGAGTGAGCGATCAGTCGGGCAGGTCGGCGATCCGGTCGGCGACGCGCTCGAGTACGGCGACCTCTTCCGGGCTGAGGTGGTCGAGGAAGCGGGCCCGGACCGACTCGAGGTGGCCGGGTGCGGCCTCGGCCAGTACGGCGAAACCGGCGTCGGTCAGGTGGTAGATCGAACCGCGGGCGTCGGCCGGATCCGGCTCGCGCTCGATCAGGCCGCGAGCCTCCATTCGCGCTGCGTGATGTGACAGCCGGCTGCGGGACCACTGCATCTTCTCGGCGAAGTCCTTCAGGCCCCAGCGGCGATCGGGCTTCTCGGACAGCGTGCTGAGCACTTCGTAGTCCGCGGTGGAGACGCCGAGCCGGGTGAGATCGCGGCCGAGCCGCGACGGCAGCACGGTCAGCAGTCGCCGTACCGCACGCCAGGCGCGCTCCTCGTCGGTGGTCAGCCACTGAGTCATGGGGTGATCCTAGCTTTCTTTGACATGTCATAGAAGCTTGGTATCGTCTTTGACATGTCAATGAAAATCATGCTGGTCGTTGCGAGTACTCGGCCTGGGCGGCTTGGGCCGGCGATCGGGGAGTGGTTCGTTCGGGCGACGGCCGCGACTGCGGCTGAGCTGGAGATCGAGATCGACGTGGCGGATCTCGCCGAGGTCGGGCTGCCGTTCCTCGATGAGCCGGAGCATCCGTCGACCGGTGTCTACGTGCATGCGCACACCCGGGCCTGGAGTAGTCGAGTGGATGCGGCCGATGCGTTCGTGTTCGTGACGGCCGAGTACAACTTCGCGATGCCGGCCACGCTGAAGAACGCGTTCGACTTCCTGAGTCGCGAGTGGGCCTGGAAGTCGTGTCTGTTCGTCGGCTACGGCAATACGTCGGCGGGTTCGCGGGCGGTCCAGATGGCGCGTGGAGTGGCGGCGACGATGCGGATGCTCTCGATTGGCGGTGACGTATATCTGCGGATCGCCGACGACGTGTTCGAGGGTGAGGTGGTCGCGAACGAGCGGCGGGAGGGGTACGCCCGCGGTGGGTTGACCCAGCTGGCGCGGGCGGCCGCCGTACTGCGTCCATTGCGTGGGCAGGATGGGCGGATCGTGCCGGCGCGCACTGGGGATGTGCCGGAACTGGTCGTGCTGCAGCGCGCCTGCTGGGTCGACGAGGCGATCGCGAATCAGACACTCGACTTGCCTGCGCTGACTGAAACTGCGGCCCAGGTCGAGGCTGCGCTCGCAGACTGGCAGGTCTGGGTGATTCGCTCCGGTGCTCGATTGATCGCCTCGGTGCGAGCTCGTCGGGACGGCGAGGCGTGGCTGATCGGGCGGCTGATGGTCGCCCCGGACTATCGACATCAGGGCCTAGGGCAACAACTTCTCGCCCACGCCGAATCCCACGCCCCCGCCGGTACGGCGACAATCGCGTTGCACACCGGCGTTCGCAGTACCGGCCCCCAAACCCTCTACCGCCAAGCCGGCTACACCCTCACCCCCGAAGGCGCCCCACCCGGCGCAGTAACCATGCGCAAAGCCGCCGTACTGGCGGAGTCGGCAGTTGGCATGAACCTGCCGTAAGTTCCCGTCGGGAACCCATGACGTGGGATAATCGGGCATCGACTAGAGAGCTGGGGGTGCTCGATGCGGACTTATCGCGTTATAGCCGGTGTTACTGGGGTTGTGGGAGTTCTCGGGGCGGTGCTGAGTCAGGTTGGGGCTGCTGAGGCGGATCGGACTTTTGCGTCGGCTTCTGGGGTTGCGCAGAGTTTGATCTCGGTCGGGGTGCCGTTCATTGGTGCGGTCGCGGCGGCTCGGCGGGAGCGGTCGGTGTTTCGGTTGGCTCTTGGGTACGCCGTGGGGTTGGCGGCGGTCGGGTTGGTTGCGTCGATACTCGTTGCGTGGTTGGTGCCGTCGACGGCTAGTGATCGTTGGCAGCATGCGGTGGTGTTGATCGTTGGAGCCTTCGTCACGCAGGTCGTCGCGCAGTTGGTCGGCATCGGGCTGGGGAGGCTGATTGGGCGTGGGTGGATTGCGGCCGTGCTCACCATCGTGATCCCACTCGGTCTGTACGGCGTACTGTCCGCGGCCGCACCAGATGCGCGGCCGTGGCTGACGCCGTTGGGGTCGGCGATGCCGTGGTGGAAGGGTGAGTTCGGTGGATCGGACTGGCCGCCGTTCCTGGTGATGCTGGCGTTGTGGGGGCTCGCGCTCAACCTCGCGGGCCTGTACGTCGCGCGTTCGCGACGATCCTGAGGGCGATTCCGGTCAGGAAGGCAGCGCCGCCGAGAGTGCCGACGATCCCGAAGGCCCAGGTGGCGGCGCTGTTCGTGGGGTCGTCGTGGCGGCGGCCGATTTCGGCGGCTAGTTCGCTCAGTTTGAATTGGTCGACCGTGTCGAGTCTGTCGTCGGCGGCCATCGTGGTCGCGAGCTTGAGGATCTCCTCGCGCTCGGCCGTGGTGAAGCCGCCCTCAGGTGTGCCGGAGCACGGGAGCTCGGCGCCCGTGCTCTGGTCGAGCAGCAGCAGGGTTGGTTTGCAGTCGGGTAGACGTCCGGACGCGGCCGGCTCGGTGACCATGACCTGATAGCTCAGCTTGGTGGCCGAGTCGGTGACCATTGCGCCCACCAACCCGACCACCGCGGCCAAAGCTCCGCCAACCAGCAGCCGCGTCGCAGTACGTCGTACGTTCATCGCTAGGGCAGGGTGTTGCCGGCGGCGGTGTAGAGGCGGTACCACTCTTCGCGGGTGAGTCGGATCGCGGCGCCGGTGGCGGCGTCCTGGACTCGGCTCGGTGTCGTGGTGCCGATGACGATCTGCATCTTGGCGGGATGCCGTGCGAGCCACGCGATGGCGATCGCGTCGGGGGAGGTGTTGTGCGCCTTCGCCAGCTCGTCCAGAGCGTCGTTCAGGTCGGGGTAATTCGACCGGTCGCCGATGAAGACGCCACCGCCCGCGGGGGACTGTACGGAACCCCACGTCTGGATGGTCATGTCGTGCAGCCGGCTGTAGTCGAGGATGCCGAGGTCGCGGTCGGCCGACTGCTCGAGGCCCATGATGTTCGCGGCCAGGCCCTGCGCGACCAGTGCGGCGTTCGTGATGCTGAACTGGAGCTGGTTGGCGACCAGCGGCTGGCGGACCGACTTCTTCAGCAGTTCGATCTGACCGGGCGTGTGGTTCGAGACGCCGAACGTGCGGACCTTGCCGCTGCTGTGCAGCTCGTCGAACGCGGCCGCGACCTCGTCCGGCTCGACCAGAGTGTCGGGACGGTGGATCAGCAGTACGTCGAGGTAGTCGGTCCGCAGCGCGGTCAGCGACTGCTCGACACTCGAAAGAATGTGCTCGCGCGACGAATCGAAGAACCCCGAGCGGATCCCGACCTTCGACTGCAGCAGGATCTGGTCCCGCTCGGATTCCGGTACCGGCTGCGCCTCGCCGTACCGTTGCTCGCACCCGTGCGAACCGCCGTAGATGTCCGCATGGTCGAACATCGTCACCCCGGCATCGCGCGCGGTCCCGACGAGTGTGCGGATCTCCTCGTCGGACTTCTCCTTGATCCGCATCAATCCAAGAACGACCTGCGAAGCCGCGGTCCCGGTCCCACCCAAGTCAATTGTCGTCACAAATGTCGACCCTAGCCTTCATCCGCGGTCGGCGGCAGCGTCGGGTAGTCGACGATCGGGTAGAGACCGACAGTGAACCCGTACGTCGTGTCGCCGGCGCGCGGGAGTTTGTCGAACGTGTCGATCAGGTCGCGGACTCCGCGCCAGAACTCGCCCGCGCGTTCCTCGGGGATCCGGGCGTGCCGGATGAACGAGCGGAGCTGACCCTCGTCGTACGCGGTCCTGGACTCTTCGGCGGCGACCTCGAAGTCGTTGAAGTCTTCCGGCAGCTTGCCGCCCTGGCGGCCGAGGCCGACGTAGAACGAGCGGGCGGCGCGGCCGTAGAACCGCTCCTCGATCGCGCGCACCTTCCGGGTCCGGACGACGCGCAGGATGCCGGCGTCGGCGAGCACCTTCACGTGATGGGCGACTGTGCTCTTCGGTCGTTTGACCGCGGTGGCCAGCTCGGTGACGGTCGCCGCACGTTCGTGCAGGAGGCCGAGGATCGTCGTACGGAGTGGGTCGGCGATCGCCCGCACCTGCTCGGCGGTCGTCAGCTCGAGAGTCTCCGCGAGTTCGTAGTCCGGGACCGCGGGGTTGTTGCCTGTCACGGTCGAACAGACTAGCATTCCCGATTGTTCGAGATATTTGGATCATTGGAGCTGAAGATGACCGAGGTCGTTCTCTTTCACCACTCGCAGGGGCGCACCGATGGGGTGAAAGCCTTCGCCGAAGAGTTGCGGCAGGCCGGGCACACCGTCCATTCGCCGGACTTCTACGACGGCAACACCTTCGACACCATCGACGAGGGCATGGCCTACGCCAAGAGCATCGGGTTCGGCAAGCTGCTCGAGCAGGGCGTGGCCTACGCCCAGGACCTGCCCGAAAACGTCGTGTACGCAGGGTTTTCGATGGGTGTCATGCCGGCCCAGCAACTCACCCAGACGCGTCCCGGCGCGCTCGGCGGTCTCTTCTGCTACTCGTTCCTCCCGGTCAGCGAGTTCAGCGAGACCTGGCCGGCCGGGGTCCCCGTCCAGATCCACGCGATGGACGAAGACCCCTGGTTCACCGAAGAAGACGGCGACCTGACCGCCGCCCAAGCCCTGGTAGCGGCGAACCCCGCCGAGGCCGAACTCTTCCTCTACCCCGGCAAAACCCACCTCTTCGCCGACTCCTCCCTCCCCGACTACAACGAGCCCGCCGCCAAACTCCTCACCGAACGCGCCCTCGCCTACCTCGCCCAGCTCGCCTGACCCGCCGAGAGCTTGCCCCCTAACCCAGGGGGTTGCCCCCTGAGATTCCCGCCGGGCAACCCCCCAACTGAAGGGATAACGCCTGAGATCGGGGGTTGTGGGCGCGAGTTCGGGGGTTGCCCGTTGAGATGGGGGGTTGCACGGCGGGTTTTTGAGGGGGCAACCCCTCGGCTCGGGGGTTATCCACTGAGATGGGGGGTTGGCCGGCCGGGGCGGCGGATTTGGGTGGGTGGCCAGTGTGGTTGGGGGTTGTGCACCGTGGTTATGGGAGGGGAACCCCCGAATTGGGTGGCTAGCCAGGCAAATGGGCGGGTGGGGTGGGGTTAGGCTGGGGCTTCGGCGGAGGCCGGGGTTGCTGGGGGTGCGGGGGTTGGGGAGCGGGTGGGGATGCAGGCGGCGATGGCTAGGGCTACTAGGGCTGCGGCGGCGCCGGTGATGAGGACTGTGCGGAAGCCGGTTTGGGAGGGGAGGGTGTGGGTGCCTAGGTTGATGGTCAGGTTGGCGAGGATTACGCCGGCTACTGCGCTGGAGACCGAGGTGCCGATGGAGCGCATCAGGGTGTTGAAGCTGTTCGCGGCGGCGGTCTCGGAGACGGGGACGGCGGACATGATGAGGGCGGGCATGGCGCCGTAGGCGAGGCCGATGCCGGCGCCGATGAGCAGGGAGACCAGGACGATCTCCCAGACCGAGCCCATCAGGACGCTGCCGACGCCGTACCCGGCGGCGACCACGATGGCGCCGAGCATCAGCGTGGCCTTGGGTCCGCGGGCGGCGGAGATCTTCGCGGACAGCGGTGCGGTGAGCAGCATGACGAGGCCGGACGGGCCCATCACGAGACCGGATGCGAGCATCGACTGCCCGAGTCCGAAACCGGTTGCCTTAGGCATCTGCAGCAGTTGCGGTACGACGAGTGACATCGCGAACATGGCGAATCCGAAGACCATCGATGCCAGGTTCGTCAGCAGCACCTGCGGTCGCGCGGTGGTCCGCAGGTCGACCAACGGCTCGCTGGTACGGCGTTCCCACCAGCCCCACGCGAGAATCGTGACGACTGCCACCGCGAACAGGCCCAGTGTCGGAGCGCTCGTCCATCCCCAGTCGGCGCCCTGAGAGATTGCCAGTAGCAACGAAATCAGGCCGACCGAGAGACCGACACCACCCAGCAGGTCGAAGCGCCCGCCGGAGCGGACCGAGGATTCGGGGACGAAGCGCAGTACCAGCCCGAAGATGATCACGCCGAGTCCGGCCGATACCCAGAACAGCGCGTGCCAGCTGATGTTCTCGGCCAGCAAAGCCGCGGCGGGCAACCCGAGTGCCCCGCCGACTCCGAGGGACGCGCTCATCTGCGCGGTCGCCGTACCGAGTCGGTCGGACGGTAGTTCGTCGCGCATGATGCTGATCCCGAGCGGGATCACGCCGGCCGCGAAGCCCTGCAGTGCGCGGCCGACGATCAGCGGGATGAGTGAGCTGCTGAGGGCGGCGACGATCGAACCGACGACGAGCAGGCCGATGCTGATCAACAGCATCCGGCGCTTGCCGTACATGTCACCGAGTCGGCCCATGATCGGCGTCGCGACCGCGGCCGCGAGCAGGGTGGCGGTGATGGCCCACGCGGTCGCGCCGGACGAGGCGTTCAGCAGCCGCGGCAGTTCGGGGATGACCGGGATGACCAGGGTCTGCATCAGCGCGACCGTGATACCGGCCGACGCGAGCACTGGGACGACTGCGCCAGTGCGCACCGGCGAGCCGGCGGGAACTGCGGACATCGGAAGCCTCCGGGAGAGGAAATAGTTGGTTTCTGCAACCAAATATTAAGTCAGTCAGTTGACTTAAGCAAGATCGCGAGGCAAGGTGGGAGCAGAGATCAACGCGGAGGTGATGTCTCGTGACCGAACGTGAAGCGATCGACTATCCATTGGCGCCCATCGATGCCATCGAGCCCCCTACCGAGTGGGCGGAGCTGCGGGAGCAATGCCCGGTGGCCTACGTCCGGCTGCCGAGTGGCGACCAGGCGGCCCTACTGACCCGGTACGACGACATCCGGCAACTGATCGGGGATCCGCGTTTCGCGCGCAACTCGAGTGAGAAGGACGCGGCCCGGATCTCGATGCTGAGCCAGCAGGAGTCGCCGATCCCGCGGCTCGGTGAAGGTCACCAGCGCTGGCGGCGGATGCTGACCAAGTGGTTCACCACCAAGCGGATGGCCGCTCTGCGACCGCAGATCGAGGCGATGGCCGAGCAACTCGTCGACGAGATGGTCGCGGGTGGTCAGCCGGCCGACCTTCGGGCAGGCTTCGGTTTCCCGCTCCCGGTCTGGGTGATCTGCCATCTGCTCGGCGTGCCCAATGAGGATCGCGATCGCTTCTCGCACTGGTCCGACACGTTCCTGAGCGTCAGCCGATACAGCCAGTCGGAGATCGACGCTGCGCAGGCCGAGTTCACGACGTACATGGCAGGTCATGTCGCGGCCAAACGGGCCGCTCCTGGTGAGGATCTGCTCGGCGATCTGATCACGCGCGCTGATGCTGCTGGGGAGTATCTGAGCGATGACGCACTCGTTGCCACCGGCAAGGGGTTGCTGATCGCCGGGCACGAGACGACCACGAACATGATCGGCAAGATGATGGCGATGCTACTCGCCGACCGCAGCCATTGGGAGCAGTTGCTGGCCGATCCGTCGCTGGTCCGCACCGCGGTCGAGGAGACCCTGCGGTACGACGCGAACGCCGGCTTCGGGCTGACTCGGTACGTCGATGAGGATGTCGAACTGCCGGGTGGGACCTTGACCGCCGGTACGACGGCGATCTGCAGCCTCGGTTCGGCGAACCGCGATGAGTCGGTGTTCCCGGATGCGGCCGAGCTGGATCTGTCGCGCAGCCCGAATGTCCATATGTCGTTTGGAGTCGGACCGCATTCGTGTGTTGGTCAGTCGCTGGCGCGGACTGAGTTGCAGGTCGTCCTGGAGGTTCTGTTGCGGCGACTGCCGACGCTGGCTCTCGGCGTACCGGTGGGGGAGTTGCCGCCGGTCGAGGGGTTGCTTGTCGGGGGTCTGCAGAAGGTG
The DNA here is from genome assembly GCF_039529655.1 of Kribbella yunnanensis. Taxonomy (NCBI): domain Bacteria; kingdom Bacillati; phylum Actinomycetota; class Actinomycetes; order Propionibacteriales; family Kribbellaceae; genus Kribbella; species Kribbella yunnanensis. Next base: position 608,079 of record NZ_BAAANF010000017.1, read on the forward strand.
CCGGTGGTCTGGTGATGATGGCGAAGACGGTTCGGACCGAGCGAGTGAACGCGACCCGGGAGCTGATCCTGGTCACGGCTGAGCGGATGTTCGCCGAGCGTGGGCTGCATGAGGTGTCCAACCGGCAGATCAGCGAAGCTGCGGGGCAGGGGAACAACACTGCGGTCGGGTATCACTTCGGGACGAAGACCGATCTGATCAAGGCGATCCTGCAGAAGCACGCGGTGCACGTTGAGCAGCGTCGTGCTGAGTTGATCGCTGAGGCTGGGGATAGCGAGGACCTGCGGGTTTGGGTCGGGTGTTTGGTGCGGCCGAGTACCGACTACATGGCGACTCTCGGGATCCCGAGTTGGTTGGCGCGGTTCAACGCGCAGTTGATGAATGATCCGGTACTGCGTGGGCCGATGGTTGACGACCTACTGACGTCGCGGTCGATGCAGTGGATCATCGAACGGCTCGATGTGATTCTCGCTGACCTTCCGCTGGAGGTGCGGATGGAGCGCGGGAGCATGACGCGGCTGCTGATCTTGCAGATGTGCGCGGAGTACGAGCGCGCGCTTGCGGATGGCGAGCCGACCAACCGCGCGACGTGGCACGACATGGCGACCGGGCTGATCGACGGCATCGTCGGGGTCTGGAACGCTCCGGTGACGCAGTGAGCGTCTTGATCGTCGGCGCTTCCGCGGCTGGGTTGTCGACGCTGGAAGCCCTGCGCAGGCAGGGATACCAGGACCCGATCACCGTACTCGGCGCCGAAACCCACCTCCCGTACGACCGCCCGCCGCTGTCGAAGCAGTACCTCTGCGGCGACTGGGACGAGGCCCGCACCCGGTTGCGTCCCGAGGAGATGCTCGCCAAGCTAGGCGCCGACTTCGTCCTGGGTGACCCGGCAACCGCCCTGGACGTCGAACGGCGAGTGGTGAGCACCGAGTCGGGTCGAGAGCTCGCCGCCGACTCGATCGTCATCGCAACAGGCCTCCGCGCCCGCCGGCTACCCGGCCAAGAAGGTCTAGCCGGCGTCCACGTCCTACGCACGCTAGGCGACGCCGACGCCCTACGCCGAGACCTGGCGGGCGCATCCAGGGTGGGGGAGCCGGGCGCGGCAACCACACCACCCGGTGGCGCCCCCTTCACTCCACCGCGGTTGGTTGTTGTGGGGGACGGGGTGCTCGGGGCTGAGGTTGCTGCTACTGCTCGGAAGCTGGGTTGTTCGGTGACTATGGCTGGGCCGCAGGCGGCTCCGTTGGAGAGTCAGTTCGGGGCTGTGGTGGGTGGGTTGCTGGGCGAGCTGCACGTGGCTGAGGGGGTCGAGCTTCGGCTGGGTACGGCGGTTAGTGGGCTGACGTCGGCTAGTGGTCGGGTGACTGGGGTGCAGCTGGCTAACGGGGAACTGCTGCCGGCTGATGTTGTGGTGGTGGCGCTTGGAGCGACGCCGGCAACGGAGTGGCTCGCAGGTAGCGGGCTTGCGCTGGACAACGGGGTTGTTTGTGATGCGCGGTGCCGGGCGGCGGAGGGGATTTACGCCGCGGGGGATGTCGCGCGGTGGCGGCATGACGGGCTGGATGCCTTGTTGCGCTTGGAGAATCGGACGAACGCCACCGAGCAGGCCGCATGTGTCGCCGCGAACATTCTTGGCGAGAACCGTTCCTACACGCCGATTCCGTACTTCTGGACCGACCAGTTCAGCACCAAGATCCAGGTTCACGGCCTGCCGAGCGCCGACGCCGAGATCACCGTCGCCGAAGGGGCGATCGACGAGCGCCGGTTCGTCACCCATTACCGCCGCGACGGCCGCACAGTCGCCGTACTCGGCTGGAACATGCCCAAACAAACGCGCCTGCACCGGGCACACCTGGTGCACACGTAAACCCTCGCTGGGGAAGGGAATGCGATGACAGCAACACAGCAAGCTCCGGAGTATCCGATGGCCCGGGCGGCCGGCTGTCCGTTCGATCCGCCGCCGAAACTGCGGGAGCTGCAGGAAGAGGCGCCGCTGACGAAGGTGGAGGTCTTCGGCCAGGTCGCCTGGATGGTCACCCGGTACGACGATCAGCGCCGGCTGATCGGGGATCCGCGGGTCAGCTCGGACATCTACAAGCCGGGTTATCCGGCCGGCAACCGGATCCTGCCGCGTCAGGACGACGACACCGGGATCGGCTTCATCCTGATGGACGATCCCGATCACGCGCGGATGCGGCGGATGGTGACCGCGCCGTTCATGATCAAGCGGGTGGAGGCGATGCGCCCGCAGGTGCAGAAGATCGTCGACGACCTGATCGACGAACTGCTGGCCGGGCCGAAACCGGTCGACCTCGTGCAGGCGTTCGCGTTGCCGATTCCGTCGCTGGTGATCTGCCAGCTGCTCGGCGTTCCGTACGAGGACCACGACTTCTTCCAGAAGAACAGCAGCATCCTGTTGCGGACCAGCGCCTCGATGGAGGAGCGGACCAAGGCGCGCGGCAACATCGGCGGCTACCTGAACGAGCTGATGGGCGACAAGCTGGAGAACCCGTCCGACGACCTCCTGTCCGGGCTCGCCGAGCGGGTGAAGGCGGGTGAGCTGACCCGCCGGGACGCGGCCGGGATCGGTGTACTGCTGCTGATCGCCGGGCACGAGACGACCGCGAACATGATTGCCCTCGGCACCCTTGCGCTGCTTGAGCACCCCGATCAGCTCGCCCGGCTGCGCGACACCGGCGACCCGAAGCTGATCTCCAGTGCGGTCGAAGAACTGCTGCGCTACCTGACGATCACCCACCAGGGCCGCCGTCGGGCGATCCTGGAGGACATCGAGTTCGACGGTCAGATCCTCAGGGCCGGCGAAGGGATCATCTTCCCCAACGACATCGCCAACCGGGACCCGGAGATGTTCCCGGACCCCGACAAGCTCGACGTCACCCGGGATGCGCGCCGGCACATCGCGTTCGGCTTCGGCGTCCATCAGTGCCTTGGGCAACCATTGGCGCGGATGGAACTACAGGTTGTCTACGGGACCCTCTACCGCCGGATCCCGACCCTGCGCCGCGCGGTCGAGCTGGACGACATCCCGTTCAAACACGACGGCGGCGTGTACGGCGTCTACTCCCTGCCCGTCACCTGGTAACCCGCGGGCCCACGAGAGAAAGAAGCAAGCTATGAAGATCATCGTCGATCAGGACAAGTGTGTGGCGTCGGGGCAGTGCGTGACCGCGGCCATGGATGTGTTCGACCAGCGGGACGAGGACGGCATCGTCGTCCTGCTCACCGACAACCCGCCGGAATCCCTCGCCGCCGACGTCCACCAGGCCGCCGCCGTCTGCCCGGCCTTGGCCATCGTCGTCGAGGACTGAGGACCGCCCCCTGCTCGGCGTAGGTTCCTTGTATGGACCCGTTCAGGATCGAGATCCCGGACCAGGCCGTGCAGGACCTCGCCGAGCGGTTGCGCGGGGTGCGCTGGCCCCGGCAACTCCCCGGCACCGGATGGGACCGCGGCGTGCCGGTCGACTACCTGCAAAAGGTCGTCGAGCGCTGGCAGTCCTACAACTGGCGCACCTGGGAAGCCCGCCTCAACGCATACCCGCAGTACACGACAAGGATCGACGACCAGACGATCCACTTCCTGCACGTCCGTTCCCCCGAACGCGACGCCGTACCGCTGATCCTGACCCACGGCTGGCCGGGTTCCGTCGCCGAGTTCCTCCCGGTCATCGGCCCGCTGACCAACCCGGCCGCGTACGGCGGCGATCCGCGCGACGCGTTCCATGTCGTCGTACCGTCGGTCCCGGGCCACGGGTTCTCGATCCCGCTGGAGTCCGGCTGGAACCACGAGCGGATCGCGCGCGGCTGGGCCGAGTTGATGCGCCGGCTCGGCTACGACCGGTACGGCGCTCAAGGCGGCGACACCGGATCAGTCGTGTCCCCGTGGCTCGGCGCGGTCGACCCCGAGCACGTGATCGGCGTACACATCAACGGTGGGCTGGCGTTTCCCGACGTACGGGCGGATGATCTCGCGTACCTCAACGAGGTTGAACGGGAGCGGCTCGCGGCGGCTGAGCGGTTGCGTGCCGTCGGGACCGGGTACGCCGAACTGCAGGGGACGCGGCCGCAGACGGTGTCGTTCGCGCTCAGCGACTCACCGGTCGGCCAGTTGGCCTGGATCCTGGAGAAGTTCTGGGAGTGGACCGATCCGACCCGCGCGCTACCGGAGGATGCGGTCGAGATTGATCACCTGCTGACCGATGCGTCGATCTACTGGTTCACCAACACCAGCGCGAGCTCCGCGAACCTGTACTACGAAGGTCGCGGCGAACCCGCGCCGCCGCGGACCGAGGTGGCGACCGGCGTGGCCGTGTTCCCAACCGATCCGGCGATCCGGCGGGTGCTCGATCGCCGGCACCGGATCGTGCATTGGTCCGAGTTCACCCGCGGCGGTCACTTCGCGGCGTTGGAGGCCCCGGATCTGCTGGTTGACGACATCAGGACGTTCTTCCGTGGGTTGTGAGGAAGGCCTGGAGATCGGCGGCGAGCTGGTCGGGGTACTCGCCGTTGATCGCATGTGAGGCACCCGGATAGAACTTCACCGTCTTGTTCTTCAACGCACGCTCGGCCACCTCGCGAGCCTTGACCGGGTCGTGCATCACCGACTTCCCCGCGATGATCGCGAGCACCGGCATCTTGAGGTCCGCCAACTGCTCCTCTTTGATCTGCCCGGGTTGTGGCTGGCGGATCGTGTAGTTCTTCATCGCGGACTCGATCATGTCGGCGACCGGCACGTGCTCCACCGGCGCGCCGCCGGCCGTGTACGAGTTGAAGCTGTCGCGCCAAGACCTCGGCAGCCATTTCACCGAAGCCGGGAGTGCCCGGATGGCAGTCTCGGCCGGGATGTTGCCGAAGACGAGACCCGGCTCGAGGAGCGACAGCGTCGCGATCCGATCCGGACGCCGTACGGCGAGGTTTGTGGCGGTCCAGCCGCCGATCGACAGGCCGAGCACGTTGAACTGCTTGTCCGGGAGCGCAGCCAGCGTCTGATCGAGCCAGGCGGCCTTGTCGTCGGCGTTGGTGATCGGCCGGTTCTGGATGCTCATGCCGGGCTCGCCGAGCAGGTCGAGGGTGTAGACATCGCCCAGCTTGAGCAACGACGGCATGTTGTCCGCCCAGACCGGCGTACCGGACATCGTGCCCGGTAGCAGTACCAGGGGGTGCAGGTTCTTCGGTGAACCAGCGAACCGATAGACCCGGACCAGGCCGTAGCCGGTGCGGACGTCGAGGGTCGCGGCCGGCTTCGGCATGTCCTGCATCGACCGGTCGTACTTGGCCAGGTAGTCCTCGTATCCGGCCGCACTGTTCCAGTGGCCGACCGGCGACGGCGTGCGCAGCACGAACACGCCTGCGAGCACCAGCGCGCCGACAACTCCGAGCGCTATCAGCAGCCGGCGACGTCGCTTCGGCTTCACCATTTTGACCCTCTCCTAACCGCTTGGTAAGTAATTCCACCATAGGGTAAGTTGAGGTCATGCGCGAACGGACCTTCACCGAGCAGGCCCGGCGTACTCAGCTGATCGACGTCACGATCGAGCTGGTCGCCGAGCACGGCTATCCGGCAACGTCGCTGGCCCGGATCGCCGAGAGCGCAGGGATCACGAAGGCCGCGGTGCTTTACCACTTCCCGTCGAAGAACGCGCTGGTCGAATCGGCCTACGCACACGTCCTGACGGGACTCGTCACAGCAGTCGGTACGGCGGTTGCCGCGGCTGCACCGGTCGACGGACCGGCGGCGTACGTGCGGTCGATGGTCGGGCATCTGCGGGAGCATCCGCGGCACGTCCGGATGATCATCGAGGCGATGATCAACGTCGTACCGGAAGCCGCATCGGCCGACCGCTGGACCGCGGTCGCCGATCTGCTCGATCAGGCTCGAGCGGCGCGCGGAGTCAAAGGGCCGTTCGATCGGCGTACGGCGGCCCTGGTGATCGGCGGCGGGATCGACGCGATTGTGGCCGAGTCGCTGACCGATCCGGCCTACGACACGGCTGCGGCGGCCGACGTACTGGTGACTGCCATCGAGCGGGCCTGGCTCATCTGAGCTGGGACTCGGGCGGGGGCGTGGAACATGAGGAGGGCGCCGTCGCGTTCGACGGTGGCGTCGGGCCAGCGGCGGCGGACCATTCGGAGGCTGGCGTCGTTCGCGGAGCTGACCACGAACAAGAAGTGGGTTGCGCCGGCCGCGATCGCGTCGGCGGCGGCGATGGCGAGCATCCGGACGCCTAGGCCGCGATGCTGCTCGGCGTCGCTGATCACGGCGGCCAATTCCGCCGTACCGGGGGAGCCGGCGACCCACGCCCACATCGCGTGGCCGACGACCTCGTCGTCGCGGTCGGCGACCCAGGAGGCGCCGTTCGGGCAGAGCATCCGCAGCAGCAGGGCCGGGCGGGGTGGTCGGCCGACCCCTGCTTGGAAGCGGAAGTAGAGGCTGAGGTCGGAGAGTCCAGTCAGCATCAGGGAGACTGCATCCAGGTCGGCTTCCCCTGCGCGACGAATGGCAGGAGATCTCACGAGCTGAGTCTGATTCACGGATTCAGCCTGACTGCACTTGGCTAAGTCTGTCAAGCAGACTTATCCTCGAACCATGACCATTCGGGTACCGGAGGCGATGGCCTTCTCGACGGAGAACTGCACGATCTCCCGGACGATGGAGATCCTCGGCGACAAGTGGACCTTCCACGTGTTGCGGGAGCTGTTCGTCGGCGTCCGCCGGTTCGAGGACATCCGGACCCGGTCCGGGATCCCGCGGCAGGTGCTGACCGATCGGCTGGCCGCGCTGATCGAGCGCGGCGTGCTGCGCCGGCACCCGTACCGCGAACCCGGCCAGCGCGAGCGCTACGAGTACCGCCTGACCCAGGCCGGTCTCGACCTCTACCCAGTGCTGGTCGCGATGATCCAGTGGGGCGACCAGTACCTCGCGACCGCGGGCGGTCCGCCGATCGAGCCGCGGCACCGCGAGTGCGGTGAGCACGTGAGCGTCGTACTGCGATGTGAGGCCGGGCATGAGCCGGAGCCGCGCCAGGTCGCGATCCTGGCCGGACCGGGCGCCGTCTTGCGCGAGGCGAGCTAGATCTCGTCGAGCGCTGCGCGGATCAGCCGCTCGGTGTCCCGCGGCTGCGCAGCGGCGATGGACAGTGCGTCCATGGTGACGATGTAGGCGTCGAGGTCCTCGCGCTTGTCCAGGTAGACCGCACTGGTCAGGTGCTCGATGTAGACGATGTCGTTCAGCTCTGCTTCGTTGAAGCGCAGCAGGGTGAAGGCGCCGCCGGTCGCGGTGTAGCCGCCCTTGCCGAACGGGATGATCTGCAGCGTCACGTTGTGCCGCCGGGACTGCTCGATCAGGAACTCGAGCTGGTTGCGCAGGATCGTCTTGCCGCCGATCGGCCGGCGCAGTACGGCCTCGTCGATGATCACCCACAAGCGGGCCGGTCGCTGCCGCGTCAGCACCTCCTGGCGGCGCATCCGCAGGGTGACCAGGCGGTCCTGCTCGGCCCGCGGCAGCGGTTCGTCCAGCCGGCCGAGCGCGATCACTGCCCGCGCGTACTCGGGGGTCTGCAGGAGACCTGGGACGAATTGGAGCTCGAAGGTCCGGATCAGGTCCGCGGCCATCTCCAGGCCCAGATAGGAATGGAACCAGTTCGGCGTCAGGTCGTCGTACCGCTGCCACCAGCCGGGGTCGTTCGCCTGCTTGGCCAGGCTCAGCAGCCGGTCCCGCTCGACCTCGTCCTCGAGTTTGTAGAGCGTGAGCAGGTCCTGGACGTCGCGCACCTTGAAGCCGACCCGGCCGAGCTCCAGCCGGCTGATCTTCGACTCCGAACCGCGGATCGCCCAGCCCGCGTCGGTGCGGCTGATCCCGGCTTCCTCACGCAACCGGCGCAGGTGTGTACCCAGCATGATGCGCAGGGCGGTAGGCCCGCCGTACGCCGGTTCCGTCACGCCTCGCCTCCCGAGCTCTTTGGGTCGTCAGCGATCATTTCACAACAGAATGTGAAGACGTCCAGGGAACCCGCGCGCACGACGTGTTCTCCGGAGCCTACTGTCAGTAGAGTTCCTTCAAAGCTCCCGACAGACAGTGATGAGGTTCGTATGCCCGACTCCAGCAAGGCTCCCAGTTCGGTTCCGGTCGGGGTGGACACCACCAGGGCCAGTATCGCCCGGGTGTACGACGCCTTCTTGGGCGGCAAGGACAACTTCGAGGTCGACCGCGAGGTACTGCGCGGGGTCCAGGCCGCCGCGCCGCAGGCCCAGGACCTCGCCTGGTCGAACCGGAACTTCCTGATCCGCTCGTGCCGGTTCCTTGCGGGCCAGGCCGGAATCACCCAGTACCTGGACTGCGGATCCGGTCTGCCGACCGCCGAGAACACCCACCAGGTCGTGCAGCGGATCCAGCCCGACGCCAAGGTGCTCTACATCGACAACGACCCCGTGGTGCTCGCGCACGGCCGCGCGCTGCTCGAGGAGAACGAGAACACGCTGTTCGTCAGCGCCGACATCTTCGAGCCGGACGAGGTGCTGAGCACGCCCGAGGTGCGTGAGTTCCTCGACTTCAGCCAGCCGATCGCCGTGATGCAGGCCGGCACGCTGCACCACTACATCGGCTCCGAAGGTGCGGAGATCATGCAGAAGTACGTCGACGCGGTGGTGCCCGGGTCGTACACGGTGATCTCGCACTTCTACGACCCGGAGACTCCGGAGCACACCGAGGTCGCCCAGCGGATGGAGGACAAGTTCATCCACAGCCCGATGGGCAGCGGCAGGTTCCGCACCCGCAAGGAACTGATGGAGTTCTTCCCCGGCCAGGAGCTGGTCGCCCCGGGCCTGGTGCTCTGCGACGAGTGGTGGCCGGACGGCCCGCGGCTCAAGCCGCTGAACCAGGTCGAGGAGTGCATCGTCGGCGCCGTCGGCCGCAAGCTCTGACCTGTACGTCGAAGTGCCCCGGGACTCGACTTGTCCCGGGGCGTCTCGCGTTCTAGGCCGGGAGCGTCCAGCGCTGACTGGCCGAGTTGTTGCATGTGGCAACGGTTACTGGATTGCCGAGAGTTGCCGGTGCGGTCAGGCACTTGCCGTTGACTCTTAGCTCGCCGGCCGCTGTCCATTGCTGGTTGGTGCCGCCGTGACAGCTGTAGGCGATCACGGTTCCGGCCTGGGTTGCGCTGGCGTCGAGACAGCTGAACATGGCGTGCAGCGTGTTGTTCTCCGCGTGGACCCAGTTCTGGTTGTTCCCGCCGGTGCAGCTGTAGAGCAGGACCGTCGTACTGTCGGTGCCGGAGATGTCGAGGCAACCACCGCTACCGCGGATCTCCCCGGACGACGAGTTGCCGATCCCGTTCTCCTGTACGGCGGTCGAGCCCGAGATAGTCACCTGGCTGTCGGCCGCGCAGCCGCTGCTCTCCGAGCTGCCGGTGAAATGCGCCGTACCGCCGTTGCTGGTCGGTAGCGGCATCGTGAGCTTCGCGTACGGTTCGTCGTCGCAGGTGGCCTTGCTGTTGTTCCAGTCGAAGTACTCGGTCCAGCTGACCATGCCCGACGTACTGATCCGGTTGCCGTCGCCGGTTTGCAGGCTGCCGAGTTTGAACGACGTACCGGCGGTCAGGTCGCGAACGGTGACGCCGTACCAGCCGCTGCCTTCGTCGGCGATCGCGAAGGCGTAGGTGTGGCCGGCGATGGGGGTGCGGTCGAGGCGGCAACTGCCTCCGGTGCCGTCCTCCTGGAACTTGATGCAGTAGGTACCGCTGTCGCCGGCGCGCCAGTCGGTCGAGTTCCAGAGCGAGTAGATGAACATGCCGACGCCGTCGCGGTGGGTCTGCATACCGGTGTAGCCGCCGACGTCGCGGGCGGTGAAGCCGAACTGGTTGGCCCAGTAGACGTTCGCCTTCCCCGGTGACGCGTCGATCGTCATTCGGAACTCGGCCTGGGACAGCGAGGCGGTGTCGAACGTGTAGTTGACGTAGGTGCCGGGGGTGACGCCGATGGCATGGGCCTGGGTGGGTATCAGGGCGGTGCCGACGGCGAGCAGGGCGCAGAGCAGTACGGATTTGAGTCTCACGTGCATCCTCCAAGGCGAAGTGGGGCGGACTTCGGTTCAGGAGCGCTCGAGAGTGATGATGCGCGGAAGTGCGCGGACTTGTCCAGAGGTGAGCAGTTAACGTTACACGTGCTCGGAAATGAGCGTGGCGATCGTGCCTTCTTCCAGCGCTTGGAACACGTGCGGGATGTCGCCCGGGTAACCCACGTAGTCGCCGGGGAGCAGTTCGATCGGCTCGTCGGTGGGACCGACGAGAGCGCGGCCGGTGCCGAGCACCACGTGCTCGAAGACGCCGGGCATATGCGGCTCGGAGTGCCGGCCGGGTCCGGGGGAGGCGGCGATCCGGTAGATGTCGCGGCGCACGTTCGGCGGGCTCGAGGCGACCAGGGTCGCGCTGTACTCGGTGCTCTCGGAGTAGATCACCGGCCCCTCGCCCGCCCGGATGATCTGGATCGTCGGCCGCGGCGGGTCCAGCAAGGTGGCGAACGGCGTGTCGAGGGCGACCGCCAGGGCCCATAGTGTCTCGACGCTCGGATTGCCTGCGGCCGACTCCAGCTGGGAGAGCGTGGACTTCGCGATTCCGGCCCGTTTGGCCACCTCGCTCAGCGACAGACCCGCCCGGACCCGGTGCCGGCGCAGGGAAGCCGCGATCACGTCGAGTGGTGCTTTGTTGTCCATGGGTGTTCGCTCCATCGGTCCAGTCGTTCGGCTTGACGAACGGGTGGCATTGTGTTCATCGTAATGTCCATGCGTTCGATCTGGCGAACACTCGACCCTCGACTGGCCCGCGACATCGGGCTGGTCTGCCTGGCCGACGGCGTCGTCGGCCTTTCGTACGGCGCGATCAGCGTCGGCGGCGGTCTCCCATGGTGGGTGCCGGTGCTGCTGTCGATCGTCGTCTTCGCAGGTGCCTCGCAGTTCCTGTTCGTCGGGATCGTGGTCGCCGGCGGGAGCCCGATCGCGGCGATGATCGCCGGTCTGCTGGTGAACACCCGGCATGTCGCCTTCGGCCTGGCCGTCAGCGACGTGATCGGGTCCGGCTGGCGGCGCTGGCCCGGAAGCCACCTGATGACCGACGAAAACGTTGCCTTCGCCATCGGTCAGGACGACCCGCGGCAGCGGCGCGCGGCGTACTGGGCCGGTGGGATCGGCATCTTCATCTGCTGGAACCTCGGCGTACTGGTCGGTTCCGGGGCCGGCTCGGTGATCACCGACACCGACGTCTTCGGCCTCGATGCGGCCTTCCCCGCGGTCCTGCTCGCGCTCGTTCTTCCGGCCCTGCGCGATCGATCGACTCGTACGGCGGCCCTGGTCGGAGTCGTCGTCGCCTTGGCCACAACGCCGTTCCTGCCCGCCGGTCTGCCGGTCCTCTTCGCCTTGACTGGCTTGCTGTTCTACCGAACCCCCGCTTTGGAGCCGGTCCGATGAATAACACTCCGTTGCTTTTGGCAGCTATCGCGATCCTTGCTGTCGGCACCTTCTCGCTGCGGTTCGCGGGACCCGCGTTGCGCAGCCGGTTCGAGATTCCGGAGCGAGTTCAGGGACTGCTCGCGGCTGCCGCGATCGTGCTGCTGACCGCGCTGGTCGCGACTGCTGCGCTCACTGACGGTACCGGTCCGGCCGGGATCGCCCGGCCGACCGGCGTACTGGTTGGGGGCATCCTCGCCTGGCGTAGGGCACCCTTCGTCCTGATCGTCGTGGCCGCGGCCGCAACTGCTGCTGGACTGAGACTCCTCGGCGTTCCGTAAAACGGATAACGTGCTCACCATGAGCAGCTCATCCGCCCAATCGGCTGCGCCGCGACGAACGCTGATCTGGATCGGGATCGGGTGTTTTGTCGTCGGCGTGGCACTCACGGCGTTCTTCGTCGTGCGGATCGTCACGACCGCACCGGCCTCGCCGCAACCGGTCGGTGAGAGTCAGACGCCGGTGACGCTGGAGGAGAAGGGGCTGACGATCTACTCGTCGATCCCGGTGCTCGAGGTGCCGTGCCGGGTCAAGGACGCGCAAGCCGGCGACGTGGCGATCGTGCAGTCGCGCAACACCGAGCAGATCACCGTCAACGGTGATAGCTGGTACGTCGTGGCTCGAACGCAGGACGCGGTCCCGGCCGGGGATTACGTGGTGACCTGCACCGACAAGGAGACCAGCGCGACCTATGCCGTCGGACCGCGGAGTTCGGTCGTGGCGTTCGTGCTGTCGATCTTCGGCGCGATCGGTTCGGTCCTGGTGTTCGGAGCGCTCGGAGCTGTCCTGGTGACGGTCGGTCTGATCCGGAACCGCCGGAAGCCGGTCGGCCGAGTCCCCGGCTACGCGCCACCGCCCGGCACACCCGCGCCACCCAACCACCCGCACCCGGCACCGCCGCCGTACGTGCCAGGTCCGAACCCTGACCGACCGCAGGACCGCTGACTACAAAGGCAGGGTGAAGGCCGACAGCCGCGTGTAGACGCCCGGGAAACCTTCCCTGGCGCAACCGTGCGCCCACGACGTGAGCCCGGCCAGCTTGCCCTGCAGGACTAGCGGACCACCACTGTCGTACTCACACGTGTCGGCCTGCGGCGTGCCCGCGCACACCATCTGAGCGGACACGAACGAGCCGCCGTATGCCGACGCGCAGGTCGAGTCCGCCACGATCGGCAGGTCGGCCTTCCGCAGTACGGCGTTGGAGTCGTTGCTCTCGGAGGTCGCGCCCCACCCGAGCACCTCGGCTGGAGCGCCTGCCGGATACTCGGCCCCGGCGTCGATCAGCGGCAACGTCGTACGGTTCACGGCCCGGCTGAGGGTCAGCACCGCGACGTCGTTGTGCTCGACGCTGTCACCTTGGAACTTGGTCTCCTTGAACCCGGGGTGCACCCAGATCTTCTTGACCGTAACGGTTTCGCCGCCCTTGCCGTGCAGGTCCGCGCGGCCGAAGATCCCACGGACCGCCCACGGGGTGAGTTTGAGCAGGTTGACGCAGTGCGCTGCCGTCACGACCTTGTCCGGGCGGACCAGCGTCCCGCCACAGAACTGTCCGGACGGCCGCAGCAGCATCCCCGGACTCGACACTGCGACCATCCACGGTGGCGGATCGGTCGTCGCACCACCGATGATGGCGTTCGCACTCGGAGTGGACAGGCCCGCCGAGACCAGGAGGGCTGCCGCGAAAAGGCTCAGCTGTCGTCGCATGCCTGGCACGATAATGGCTGAATGGATCTCGACTGGCCGGGTTGCCGCAATGTCCGTGATGTCGGTGGACTACCTACGGCGGACGGTCGCACGATCCGGTCCGGCGTACTGATCCGTTCCGAGAGTTTGCAGTACCTGACACCCGAGGGCGTCGAGGCGGTACGGCGGTCGCCCGTCCGCCGGATCCTGGATCTGCGGACGGATGACGAGGTGTCGGAGTCGCCGACGCCGTTCACCGGCCTGCCGATCGCGGTCCGCCAACTGCTGGCGGATCCGGCCGATCCGAAGCACGGTCAGCCGACGATCGTCGCGGCCTGCACCTGGATGCTGGACAAGCGACCGGCGTTGTTCGCCGCCGCCGTGAGGGCGATCGCGGACGAACCCTCTGGAGCGGTCGTCGTGCACTGCCACGGCGGCAAGGACCGCACCGGCATGGTCGTCGCCCTGGCCCTGAGCATCTGCGGCGTACCCCGCGACGAGATCGTCGCCGACTATTACCTCACCCAGTCCCGCCTGGCCCCCTGGCTCGAAGAACAACTGGCCGCCGAACCAGACACCACCAAACACCCCGAAATGATCGAGTTCCGCGACACCCGAGCCGAGTCCCTGGTCGCGATCCTCAATCACGTAGACGACGTCTACGGCGGCCCCGAGGCCTACCTACGCCAAGGCGGCCTAACCACCGAAGACCTGGCCAGGCTGCGTCGGCGCTTGATCGACTAGACCGTGCGGGGCTTTTCGCGGAGGCCGACGAGGAAGCCGAGGCCCCAGGACATGTGCATGGTCATCACGATCATCGGCATCCGGGCCAGTGCCTTCCACGGCAGGTAGCGGCCTTCGATCGTGGAGCCGACCAGAATCAGTACGGCGTACCCCAGCGGCGCGAGGAAGCCGAGGTCGAGCCAGGCGATCCCGGTCAGCAGGCCGACGATGCCGAGCAGGGTGCCGAGTGTGATCCCGATGACGGCCAGCGGCGGGGCGAGGTAGCGCTTGTTCGCGGTCTCGGGGTGCCGGCGGACCACCTCGCGGCGCCATTGGCCGGTGTGGAAGAACTGCTTGGCTACCGCGGACAGCGAGGAGCGCGGGCGGTAGGTGACTGACAGGTCGGGGCTGAACCAGATCAGGCCGCCGGTTTTGCGGATGCGGTAGTTCAGCTCCCAGTCCTGGGCGCGGTGCATGGTCTCGTCGAAGCCGCCGACTCGCTCCAGCGCCGCTCGGCGGAAGACGCCGAGGTAGACGGTGTCGGCGGGGCCTGCCTTGCCGCCCTGGTGGAAGGTCGAGGCGCCCAGTCCCAGCCGCGAGCGGTACGCGCAGGCGACCGCCATTTCGGTCGGGGTCCGGCCCTCGGCGGCCATGACGCCGCCGACGTTGTCCGCGCCGCTCTCGTCCAGTACCTCGACCGCGCGGGTGATGTAGCCGTCGGTCAACGCCCCGTGGCCGTCGACCCGGACCAGGATGTCGTGCCGCGCGTGCGCGATGCCGACGTTCAGGGCGGCCGGGGTCTTGCCGGTGGGGTTCTCGACGATGCTGATCCGCCGGTCCCGGTCGGCCAGTTTGTCGGCGATCTCCTGGGTCCGGTCCTTGCTCGGGCCGATGGCGAGCACGACCTCGAGCTCACCGGGATAGTTCTGGTCGAGCACGCGCCCTACTGCCTCTTCGAGGTGACGTTCCTCGTTCAGCACGGGCATCACGACGGAAACGGGCGGCCACTGGGACAACGGCATATCAGGTCAGGCCTTACAGATCGAAGCGACGTCGTCGACGTCGTTGGCGGGTTTGGTCGGTGAGGTCGTCGGCTTCTTCGCCGGCGTACTCGGCTTCTTGGTGGACGTGCTCTTCGGCGGTTCGGTGGTCTTACCGTCTCCTTCGGAGGCGGCCTTGTCCAGCGCTTCGGATTTCTGGATCGCCTGGGCGACCTTGGTACGGATCAGGTCGAAGTCCGGGTTGCCGGTGTGGATCAACGGGGGGACCGCGGAGAAGCTTGACACCGGCAGCTTCTTCGCGTCCAGCGCGAGGTCGGTGAAGGTCCCCAGCTCACCGGCCGGGATGCTGGTCTTGACCACTTGTTTGCTGGCCGCCGCGATGCCCTGGAACTTGGTCAGCACGGTCTGCGGTGACAGCTGGTTCAGCATCGCAGACATCACGCACTTCTGCCGCGTCATCCGCTCGTAGTCCGACGACTCGGCCCGGGACCGGGCGAACCACAGCGCGTGGTACCCGTCCAGGTGCTGGTTCTTACCGGCTTCGATGTACCCCTTGATCGGCGAACTGCCGCCACCGATCGGGACCCGCTTGCCGATGTCCAGGGTGATCCCGCCGACCGCGTTCAGCAGGTCGCGGAAGCCGGCCAGGTCGATCAGCACGTAGTAGTTGATCTTCAGCCCGGTGACCGCCGACACCGCCTGGGTGGTCGCGGTCTCACCGGGGTTGGGGTCGCCGGGGAACAGGTTCTTGTGGCCGGCCGCGTAGGTGTAGACCGCGTTCAGTAGACACTCGGCGGCACACTTGCTCCACTGGAATCCGTTCGGGAACTGCTTGGCCATCGGCGTACCGGCGGGAAACGGCACCTTGGCCAGGTTGCGCGGCAGGCCGATCAGGACGGTCCGGCCGGTGTCGGCGTCGATACTGGCCACGGTCATGCTGTCCGGCCGGGTGCCGATCCGGTCCGCACCGGAGTCGCCGCCCATCAGCAGCACGTTGTAGCGGCCGTGCTCGGCCTTGGACTTCTGCCCGTTGCCGAAGACGCTGGCGACGAAGTCGCGCTGCGTGTTCACGAACGCGCTGGCCCAGATCAGCGCACCGGCGACCACGAACACCAGTACGGCGTCCAGGATGCTCGTCGCGAGCCGGTGGTTGCGTTCCAGCGTCATCGGCTGGGCGATCCGGTACGCGTCCACGAACAACGCGGCCCAGCCGATCGCCAGCAGGATCAGCAACACCTGGATGATCCGCAGGGTGCCCGGGCGGGCCATCAGGTTGATGGTCCCGGAGCGCCAGATCAGTCCCAGGATGACCAGGAAGATGACGATCGCGAGCAGGCCCGCGATGATCCGCCAGGCCCAGCGCCCGGCGCGTTTGCTGCCTGCCACGATCTGCGCCGACCCCGGCAGCACCAGGGTCATCAACAGCAGTGCCAGGGCCCGCTTGAACCGCACCGGCTCGCTGAGGTTGCGCAGGTCTGCTTTCTCCTGCGGCATGAGGTCCTTCCGTTCTCGGCTCGGGCGGGCTGTTGCCGACCGTACCGCGCCGTCCCCACGGTCACCTGGTACGACGTGCCGGAGGACGGGATGGTTCGAGCCGGAGCGGGTGCGAAAACGAAGAGTAGCAGGGTAGGCACAGAGCGCAGGAAAACCCCTGCGTACACCCGGTGATCAGGTGATTTCACACGGTTGTGATGGTGTTCGGGGGCTGAGATCGGTTATCTGGTAGGTGCCCAAATCGACAGTGAGGATCCGCCCCCCATGAAACTGTTCCGTCCTCTTTTTGCCGTCGCCGCGGCCACGGCCATCACCCTGACCGGCCTCAGCGCCGCGCAGGCGGCGCCCGCCCCCGCCCCTGCGCCCGCTGCGGTCCGGGCCCCTGGTGGCGATTTCACCGGGATCGCCGCGCTCAGTAACTGCTCCGGATCGCTGGTCCGGTTCGCGTCCTCGGTGTCGACCGATCCGGCGCTCATTCTGACCAACGGTCACTGCTACGAAGGCGGTATGCCCGGCGCGGGCGTCGTCATCAAGGACCGCGCGTCCAGCCGCTCGTTCACGCTGCTGCGCCCGAGCGGGAGCAACGCCGGTACCGTCCGGGCCAACCGGGTCCTGTACGCGACGATGACCAAGACCGACGTCACGCTGTACCGGCTCACCGAGACGTACGCCGCGATCCAGTCCCGGCTTGGCGTTCCGGCGCTGACGCTGTCCCAGTCCGCGCCGGCTGCCGGCGCCGGGATGGCCGTTGTCTCCGGTTACTGGAAGCGCATCTACACCTGCTCGGTGCAGTCGACGATCTACAAGCTGCGCGAGGCCAGCTGGACGATGGAGAGCTCGATCAAGTACCGCCAGCCGGGCTGCGAGACCATCGGCGGTACGTCGGGTTCGCCGATCGTGAGCACCTCGTCCGGCCAGGTCATCGGCGTCAACAACACCGGTAACGAGGACGGTGGCCGCTGCACGCTGAACAACCCGTGCGAGGTCGACGCCGCCGGCAACATCACGGTCGACCAAGGAGCGGCGTACGGCCAGCAGACCTGGTGGTTCTACACCTGCCTGTCCGCCACCCGCACCATCGACCTCAACAAGTCCGGCTGCCTCCTCGCCAAGTAGGCGCAACCGCTGCCCGCTTCCGGTGGTCACTCCACCGGAGGCGGGACTGGGGTGACGTAGCACACTGTGATTCGGGTAACGTCGCGCCACATGGCAGTCGACTCCTCCACGGAACAGGTCACGACAACGAACTGGCCGAGCCCCTTCGGGGTCCGGACCCGGCTGGTGGCGGCCAGCGCGCTGATGCTGTTCACCGAGCTCGCGCTGATTCGCTGGACCGGCTCGAACGTCGTCCACCTCAGCTACTTCTCGAACTTCGTGCTGCTCGGTTCCTTCCTCGGAATCGGGATCGGCATCCTGCGCTCCGGCCGGGCCAAACGGCTGCCGTACTACTCGCCGGTGATGCTCGGCCTGCTGGTTCTGGTGATCGCGTGGAAACCCGTCACCGTCAACCGCGGCTCGTCGTCGAGCGTCATCTACTTCACCAGCCTCAGTACGACGGGTCCGCCGGTCTGGGTGATCCTGCCGATCGTGTTCATCGCCGCGGCCGTGGTGCTCGCCGGTCCCGCGGAACTCGTCGGCCGATGCTTCACCGAGCTGCCGCGACTGACGGCGTACCGGTTTGATCTGGTCGGTTCGCTGATCGGGATCATCGCCTTCACCGGGCTGTCGTTCCTGGGGGCACCGCCGATCTGGTGGGGACTGATCGTCACAGTCGTCTTTGCCGGGTTGATGATTCCGCGGTCGCGCGGGATTGCCCCGCAGCCGCTGGTGGCCGCCGTACTGAGTGCTGCGTTGGTGCTCGCGCCGTTGCTGGTGATGGTCGGGGTGCTGTTCAACGAGTCGACCAAGTCGGAGAACAGTTGGTCGCCGTACTACAAGGTGCAGACGGCCAAGACCTCGTTCGAGGGTGTGCCGCTGCTGACGATCACGGTGAACGGCGTACCGCATCAGCAGGCGATCCCGGCGGATGCCCGGTTGCAGTGGGAGCCGCAGTACGGACTGCCGTACGCGCGGGCGAACGTCGGTAAGGAGCCGAAGAACGTCCTGATCATCGGGGCCGGCTCGGGTTCGGATGTCGCGATCGCGCTGAAGAAGGGCGCGACCCATGTGGACGCGGTCGAGATCGACCCGGAGATCCGCGACATCGGCAAGGCGCTGCACCCGGACCGGCCGTACCAGGACCCGCGAGTGTCGTCGCACATCGACGACGGGCGGGCGTTCCTGTCCCGGACCGACAAGAAGTACGACCTGATCCTGCTGGCACTGCCCGACTCGCTGACCCTGGTCAACGGCGCGAGCTCGCTGCGCCTGGAGAGCTACCTGTTCACCCAGCAAGCGTTCGAGTCGGCCCGTGACCACCTGAACCCGGGTGGCGCGTTCGCGATGTACAACTACTACCGCGAGACCTGGCTGATCGACCGCCTCGCCCTGACCGCCGAAAAGGCCTTCGGTCACAAGCCCTGCGTGGACAAGGTCGGCGACTCCCTGCAGCAGGCCGTCGTCACCGTCGGCCTCACCGCCAACGACCAGAACTGCCAGGGCGAATGGGCCGGCGCCTCGTCGGTCACCCCGCCGCCGGCCACCGACAACCGCCCGTTCCTGTACCTGTTCACCGACCGCATCCCGTCCCTCTACTTGGTCACCCTGGGGCTGATCCTCGTCGCGGGCGTGGTCGGCGTCGGCATCGCGGGCGGCGGATCGTCGTACAAGCGCATGCGCCCCTACACCGACCTCTTCCTGCTAGGCGCCGGCTTCATGCTCCTCGAAACCAAGAGCATCACCGGCTTCGCCCTGCTCTTCGGTACGACGTGGGTCGTCAACGCCATCGTCTTCGCCGGAGTACTCGTGGCGGTGCTCGCCGCCGTCGAAGTCACCAGACGGTTCCGAACACCACCCACGAAGGTGATGTTCGCGATCCTGTTCGGCGGCCTCGTCCTGTCCTGGATCTTCCCCGACGACTGGCTACTCTCGATGCCCGTCGGCCTCCGCGCCCTGGTCGCGGTGATCATCGCCTTCACCCCGATCTTCGCCGCCAACGTCATCTTCGCCAAACGCTTCACCGACACCGAAGACGGCACGGCCTCCTTCGGCGCCAACCTCCTGGGCGCCATGCTCGGCGGCTGCCTCGAGTACGCCGCCCTGATCATCGGCTTCCACGGCCTCCTGATCATCGCCGCAGTCCTCTACCTAGGCGCCTTCCTCCTCCGCCCCAAGTCGAAAACAGCCATCGGAACGTAACTGCCTAGACCGACGAAACGGCAGGATGCCTCGCACCCCCGCGAGGCCTCCTGCCGTCGCTCGTTGCGGGCCCGCGTTGATCGGAAAGAAAAGGGCAAATAGCACCCAAAAATTACCGACTAACGAGCTGGGTCGGCGAGGTGTCGCTCGGATGCGGCCGGGGGCGTACGGCGGTGGGTTGCTCGCCGCTGCGGCCGGCTTACAGAAGGGGTGTGGTGGGGGTCACCTGTGGCTGGGCCGGTTGGCGAGGTCGGCGGTCGGGTGGACGTTGCCTGGGGCGGACGGGCTTGGGTTGCGGTTGAGAGATGAGGTCGGCGGTTGGGTGGAGGTTGC
Source organism: Kribbella yunnanensis (assembly GCF_039529655.1). Taxonomy (NCBI): domain Bacteria; kingdom Bacillati; phylum Actinomycetota; class Actinomycetes; order Propionibacteriales; family Kribbellaceae; genus Kribbella; species Kribbella yunnanensis. The sequence continues at coordinate 628,122 of NZ_BAAANF010000017.1, forward strand.
CTGGGGTTGACGGGCTGTGGTTGCTGCTGATGGCGAGGCGGGTTGCAGGGTGACCGTGGCGGTGGTTTCTGCGAGTTCACGGATACCTGCTGCCACGGAGCGGCAGTGATCGTCCGCAAAGCGCCGTTTCGCCTTTCGTTACTGGGGTTTGGGGCAACTATTCGTCACCTGCGGGCACATTTGTTCCACTCAGCTCTCTTACCGCAACCGAAGCCCGTCAGACCCAGGCGACGTGCAGGCGGTCGCCGACCTCGCCAAGCAGCTCAGCCACAGACCCGGCCAGCCACACTTCCTCTGTAAGCCGGCCGCAGCGGCGAGCACCCGGCACCCACGAGACCGGCCGCATTCGAGCGAACCCCCGCCGTACCGGAGAGGAGTGGTACGGGATCGGCCCGTTTCCGGGAAGAGGTTGGGATGGGGGTGCGAAGATCGTTGTATGACATGGCTGGTTAGTGGCGGGGCTGGGTATATCGGGGCGCATGTGGTGCGGGCGTTCCTTGCTGATGGCATCGATGTGGTGGTGGTCGATGACCTGTCCAGTGGGAAGGCGGAGTTCGTGCCGGACGGGGTGCCGTTCGTGCAGGCGAACTTGCTGGATATCGAGGCGGTGCGTGGGGCTCTGGTCGGGGTGAGCGGGGTCGTGCACCTGGCCGGGTTCAAGTACGCCGGGGTGTCGGTGGAGCGGCCGTTGCACACGTATACGCAGAACGTGACGGCGATGGTGTCGTTGCTGGAGGCGATGGATGAGACGGGTGTGCAGAACATCGTGTTCTCGTCGAGCGCCGGGGTTTACGGTACGCCGACAGTCGAGACGGTGACTGAGGCGACCGAGCCGGCGCCGGAGTCGCCGTACGGGGAGACGAAGCTGATCGGGGAGTGGTTGCTGCGCGACCAGGCCAAGGCGGCTGAGTTGAAGCACACCTCGTTGCGGTACTTCAACGTGGTCGGCTCCGGCGACCCGACCGTGTACGACGCGAGTCCGTACAACCTGTTCCCGATCGTCTGCAACCTGCTGTCGCAGGGGAAGGTGCCGCAGATCTACGGCACCGATCACCCGACCCCGGACGGTACGTCGGTCAAGGACTACGTGGATGTCGCCGATCTCGCCCGCGCGCACGTGGCCGCGGCGCGTGCTCTCGAGGCCGGTACGGCGTTGGAGCCCGTCTACAACCTGGGGAGTGGGACCGGTACGTCGGTCCGCCAGATCATGGATGCCGCTCGCCGGGTCACCGGTATCGACTTCACGCCGACCGAGGGTCCGCGTCGTCCCGGCGATCCGTCGCGCGTGGTTGCACAGGGCGAGCTTGCGGCCCGTGACCTCGGCTGGAAGAACACCCACACCGTGGACGAGATGTTCGCCTCGGCCTGGAAGGCCTGGCCGGCCAACCGCTGATCCCGGGCGGGACTACAGTCCGAGCCATGGCCGATGCGTTCGACGACATGCCGGCGTACCTGCGGCCGGAGGCGCCCCGGCAACCGTGGCGGACGCGGGACTCGGCGTACAGCCCGGCGTCCTTCATCGGCGGCCTGGTGTGGATGGCCCTTGGCATCGGCTCGCTGATCGGTGGCTGGACCGTCTTCGGCAGCGCGGTGCTCGGCGTACTGGTGCTGCTCGTGGTGGGCGCGATCGTGGTGCAGGCGAGGCGTGGGCACCACGGTTGGTGCCTGGTACGGCGCGGGGTGTGGTTCGGGATCGCGGTCTCGGGGCTGCCGCTGCGCGTGGCGTACTGGTTCAACTTCTGATCCAGACCAAAACCTCCCGGACGCTCCCTCGCGGTTGTACTGTGTGCCGCAGTTCACAGTGCTGTCCGCGGGGGCGGGCAACGATCGAGGGGTGCGATCCATGAGTCACGAGAGTTTGCCGCAGTTCCTGGCGAAGGTCGATCTCTTCGAGGGGCTGTCCAAGGAGACGCTGTCCGAGCTGATCGAGCGGGGCACGAACCTGCAGGTCCCGGCCGGGCGGCACGTGGTCGAGCAGGGTGCGAACGACGCCGGTCTGCAGGTCGTGCTGGAGGGTTCGGCCGTGGTGTCGGTCAACGGCGTCGAGCGGGAGCCGCTCGGACCGGGCGACTACTTCGGCGAGATCTCCCTGATCGACGGCCAGCCGCGGTCCGCGACCGTGGTCTCGGGTCCGGACGGACTGACCACGTTCGCCCTGTCCGCGCTGGCGTTCGCGCCGGTCGTGAAGGCGAACGGCGATGTCGCGCAGGCGCTGCTGAAGGCGCTGACCGCGCGGATCCGCAGCCTCGAAGCCCAGGGCTGAGGCGGGCCGGGACCACCATGCCTCCAGCCGAGGAGCGCAAGGTCGTCTCGGTGCTGTTCTGCGACCTTGTCGGCTTCACGAGCGCGTCGGAGTCCGCCGATCCGGAGGACGTCCGCGGCTGGCTCGCGCCGTACCACTCGACCCTGCGCGACACCGTCGAGCGGTATGGCGGGACTGTCGAGAAGTTCGCCGGTGATGCGATCCTGGCGGTCTTCGGCGCACCGCGGTCCCGCGAGGACGACACCGAGCGTGCCGTCCGTGCGGGCCTTGCCATCCTCGATGCGGTCGCGAAACTCGCACTCGAGGTTCGGATCGGCATCGAGACCGGCGAAGCGCTGGTTCAGCTGAATGCCCGCCCGGAGCTCGGCGAGCCGTTCGTCACCGGTCTAGTGGTGAATCTGGCCGCGCGCCTCCAAACCTCGGCCCCGATCGGCACCGTAGTCGTCGGCCCGGGTGCGCACGCCGCGACCAGTCGCGTCTTCGGCTACCAACCTCTCGAACCAGTCGTTGCCAAGGGCATCAGTCACCCGGTCGAGCGCTGGCAGGCCGGTACGCCGCGAGCCCGCTTCGGTGCCGATGTCATCCGTGACCTCAGTACGCCGATGGTCGGTCGCGAGCGTGATCTCACCCTCGTGCGCATCACGTTCGAGAAGACCGTGGCCGAGCGGCAACCGCAGTTCGTCACGCTCCTCGGCGAACCAGGTATCGGCAAGTCCCGCCTGGTCGCCGAGCTCGCGCGGGTCGTCGACGATCAGCTCGTCACTTGGCGCGAAGGGCGCTGCCTGCCGTACGGCGAAACGCCGTTCTGGCCGGTGGCCGAGATCATCAAGGCTCAGGCCGGCATTCTCGACACCGACCCGCTCACCGAGGTTGCGAACAAGCTGGACGCGATTCTGCCCGGTGATGCGGACCGGGCCTGGCTGCGGTCCCGGGTCGGACCGCTGATAGGTGCTGAGAGCAACGATTCGGTCAGTCCGGAGGAGTCCTTCGCCGCCTGGCGGCAGGTGCTCGAAACGTTCGCCGACCACGGCCCCGCCGTACTGGTGTTTGAAGATCTGCATTGGGCGTCTGACGCGCTGCTCGCGTTCCTGGATCATCTGGCCGAGTGGCTGAGCGACCTGCCATTGTTGATCATCGTCACCGCCCGTCCGGAGCTCCTCGAACGCGGGCCGGGCTGGACGCGCAATGCGTTGACGATCGGTGTCTCGCCGCTGACGGTCGCCGAGACCGAGCAGGTACTCGACCGGATGCTCGCCGGCCGGACGATCCCGCCCGAGACCCGCGACCTCCTGGTCCGGCGTGCCGACGGCAACCCGCTGTACGCCGAAGAACTCGCCCGGATGATGAACGAATGCGGCCCGGAGTTGCCCTGTGCAAGCAGCCTCCCGACCGGGATTGCCGCGATCATCGCCGCCCGGCTGGACTCCCTGGACCCAGATCGCAAGGCCCTGCTCGCGGATGCGGCCGTCATCGGTCGGGCCTTCTGGGCTGAGGCGGTGGCGGCGTTGTCGGGTCAGCCGGTCGAGCAGGTCATCCGCGCATTGCAGGAGTTGGTTCGCAAGGAGCTTGTCCGCCCGGTCCGGCAGTCGTCGATGTCCGGGCAGCACGAATACCAGTTCTGGCACGCGCTGACTCGCGATGTCGCCTACAGCCAGTTGCCCCGCGCCTCACGATCTGCGCGACACCTCGCCGCTGCTGACTGGTTGGAGGAGCAGCATGCCGACACCAGTACCTCGGTCGCGCATCACCTGACGACCGCCCTCGACCTCGCCGTGGCACGTCACGATCAGGGCCAGATCGCGACGATCACACCGAGAGCGCGCAGCTATCAACGCCGGGCCGCTGAGCTCGCGATGAACTTCGACACCGCGCAGGCGCTGACGCTGCTCGATCGTGCGCTCGCGCTGACCCCGGCCGACGATCCGGAGCGGCCCGAGGTGCTGACGCGCTGGGGCTGGGCGGCCTTCCTGGCCGGCCGGCTCGACGATGCGCGGGCCGCTTACGACGCCGCGGTGGCCGGGTTCGAGGCGACGGGTGACATCGCCGGTACGGCGCGCGCGTTGCGAGCGTCGACGTACGTGATGAGCAACATGGCGGAGAGCATGGCGACGATCGACCGGGTGGTCGCGATGCTGACCGAGCTCGGGCCGAGCGAGGACCTGGTTGGCGCGCTGGCCGGACAAGCCAGTATCAAGATGGTCGCCAGCCGCCGGGGCGACTCGATCGACACGGCGAACCGGGCGCTGCGGATGGCGCGTGAGCACGGGTACGCCGTACCGCTGCGAGCTCTTGAGTCACGCGGGCTGGCGCGGGTCGGGGAGGGCGACACCGGCGGTCTGGTCGATATGAAGGACGCGCTGGCCGCGCTGCTCGACGGCGGAAACGGCCGGGATGCGGCGGTGACGTGGCTCAACTACGGGTTCGTGCTCTGGCAGATCGAGGGACCGGTGGTCGCGCTCGCGACCTTGGCGGAGGCGCAGGAGTTCGCCGTACGGCGCGGGCTGGCCGAGCCGGAACAGCTGATGAACTGCACGGTCCTGGAGCTGCTCATGGAGACCGGCCAGACGGACGAGGTACTGCGGCGCTGTCGGGACCAGCTCGATCACCCGGGGCCGGCGTTCATCACGCTGCGGCGGATCGAGGTACTGGCCGCGCTGGCACACGCTGAGCTGGAGACCGGGGTTGCCGCGGGGCGCGCGTCGGCCGAGGAAGCGTACGAACTGGCCGTCGCGGCGGGGTGGCCGGACATCATCGCGGTCGCGGCTGCTCCCGCGGCCACTGGCCGGGCGCTGGACGGGGACCAGGAAGGTGTCCGCGAGATCCTCGACCGCTTGATCGGTCTGACCGAGTTGCCGGGGAGTCATGAGCTCCCCGCTCGGGTGCCGACTCTCGTGCGCGCGGCTCTGGCCGTGGATCTGCCGGATGAAGCCGCGGCGCTGACCGACGTACTGGTGCCGTTGCTGCCTATGCGGGAGTACGCCGTACTGACTGCGCAAGCGCTGCTTGCCGAGTACGCCGGGGAGCCCGCGGCTGACTGGTTTGCGCAGGCTGCCGCGAGCTGGGGGACGTTCGGGAACCGGTTCGAGCAGGAGCACGCGTTGCGGCGGGTCAGTACTCCTTCTTGAACGGACCCGACGTGCTGAGGTCGACCATGTTCGGGCCGGCCAGCACGCCACCCTCGACCGGCAAGGTGTGGCCGGTGATCCAGGAGGCGTCGTCGGAGGCGAGGAACGCGACCGCGGCCGCGATGTCCTCGGGCTCGCCGATCCGGCCCAGCGGGTAGAGCTGCTTGAACTTCTCCAGCGTCTCCTGCTGGTTGTCCCAGTTCGGCGTCCTAATGGTGCCGGGGGCAACAACATTGAAACGGACACCGAGCTTGCCGTAGCGGGCGGCGTAGTTCAGCGTCATCGCGATCTGACCGGCCTTGGCGGCCGAGTACTCGATATTGCCGAACGCGGCCAGCCCGTTGACCGAGCTGATGGTGACCACGTTGCCGCGCGACTCCACCAGGTGCGGCAGGGCCGCCTGAATGCAGCGCGAGGCGCCGACCAGCGTCAGGTCGAGCTGGCGGAACCAGTCCTCGTCGGTCGTGTCCTCGGGAACGCTCGTGACGATGCAGCCGCCGGCGTTGTTGACCACGACATCCAGCCGACCGAACCGCTCGACCGCCGCTGCCACTGCGGCATCGACATCCTCGCGCTTCGTCACATCGGTGCGCACCCCGATCGCCCGCTCACCGAGCTCGGCCGCGAGCTCCCCGATCTTGTCCTCCTGCAGATCGGTGATCACCACCGAACCACCCTCGGCCACGAACCGCCGTACCACCGCGGACCCGATTCCCTGCGCACCCGCCGTGACGAGTGCCACCCGCCCCTCGAACCGCACCTAGTCCTCCAGCACTCGATCGACCTTCTCGTCCGCCACCCGGCGGTCGAGCTTCGTGGGGTCCAGGTTGCGGCACAAGACGATCGAGCCGCCACCGATGATGACCCCGATCAAGACCCTAAGTCCGTCGCGGGTCGTCAGGTCCTGAGTGGTCAGAATCCGGTCGGCGATGGGTTCCGCCGTACTGATCAGGTCGGCGTGGGTGAGTTCGTCGTACGCCGAAGAGTCGGCGGTCGGGGAGTCGAACGGGACGAACACGTCGGGGTGGTTGTAGACCTCGGCGCCGTAGTCGTGGACGCCGGCCGGCAGCGGTTCGCGGAATCGCCCGCCGAGGGGGAGGAGCGCGGAGGCGATCGTCTCCCGCTCACCGGTCGTCTTGAAGTCGGGGCCGGTGATCGCGAGCGTGCCGGTCTTCGAGGTGAGCGAGGCCCCGGCCGACCAGGTCGCGAGCGCCCAGACCACCCCGAGCCAGTGCGGCGGGAGGCCGATCGCGACGGTCTCGCCCGCCTCCAGGTCGTACTCGTCGACGAGCAGGTTGGCGGTCTTGGCCACCCAGTTCGCCGTCGTGAGCGCGCTGAGCTCGATCCGCTCACCCGTCTCGTCGTCGTAGTAGGTCAGCAGCGGGCCGGCGCCGTCCCGGCGGACCGCAGCGGCGAAAACCTCGGGCAGAACCTGTGACATATGGCCCAGCCTACGGTCCGGATCCCGACGTAGCTTGAGAGGGGACTAATCGAAAGAAGGCTGGTCATGGTTCCGCAGTTGGAGATGCCCGCGGGCGGCGAATGGGTCGTGATCCTGATCGTCGTGGTGCTGCTGTTCGGTGCGAACAAGCTCCCCGAACTCACCCGCGGCGCCGCCCAAGCGCTCAAGGAGTTCAAGAAGGTCCAGAACGAGGACGAGCAGGATCCGGCCATCGAGGCTGCGCAGAAGTCGGAGAGCCGGCCCTAACGACAGGATGTGTCGGCCCGCCGAGAGGTTGGCGGCCGCGCCGTGAGCGGGCGGGCTCGCGGCGCGGCCCCACACCTCCTGTCGTTGGTGTCGCCCAGTCGGCCCGGTGGGGTGATCACCTAGGGTCGAGGCATGCTGATTCTTGGCGGCCTGGGGTTGATCCTGGTGCTGACTGTTGCCACCGGCTACTTCGTGGCGCAGGAGTTCTCGTTCGTCGCGGTGGACCGGAACCGGCTGCAGACGCTCGCGGACGGCGGTGATGCGGCGGCGGTGCGGGCGTTGAGGGTGACGTCGCGGTTGTCGTTCGTGTTGTCGGGGTCACAGGTCGGGATCACGGTGACGGCGTTGCTGGCGGGGTACTTCGCGGAGCCGTATCTGGGCGAGGGGCTCGAGGGGGTGCTCGGGTCGGCCGGGGTGCCGGAGGCCGTGAGCGTTTCGGTGTCGGTGATCGCCGCGCTACTGCTCGCGACGGTGATCCAGATGGTGCTGGGTGAGCTGGCGCCGAAGAACCTGGCGATCGCGAAGGCGGAGGCGATCGCGCTGCGGTTGTCGCGGTCGACGCTGCTGTACCTGACCGTCGCCGGGCCGATCATCCGAGTGTTCGACGCCGCCTCGAACCGGATTCTGCGCCGGGTCGGAATCGAGCCCGTCGAGGAACTACCGCAGGGGGCGACCGCCCAGGAGCTGGACCGGATCATCGTCTCGTCGTACGAGCAGGGGTTGCTGGACGAGGACACGATGCGACTGCTCGACCGCGGTCTGGACTTCCGCGGGCGGATCGCCGACGAGGCGATGCGGCCGCGGGTCGACGTGATCACCGTGCACCAGGACGAGCCGCTGACGCGCGTGGTCGAGCTGCAGGACACCGGGCACAGCCGGTTCCCGGTGATCGCGGGTTCGGTCGACGAGGTCGTCGGCGTGATCGCGATCGGCGATGTCGTCGAGGTCGAACCGGCCGACCGCGCGCACGTGACCGTCGGCTCACTCGCTTCGCCGCCGGTCGTCGTACCGTCCACGCTTCCGGTGCCCGTCGTACTGGAACGGCTCCGTACGGCGCACCGCCAGCTCGCGATCGTGGTCGACGAGTACGGCGGCTTCGCGGGCATCGTCACGCTGGAGGACATCGCGGAGGAACTGGTCGGGGCGATCCGGGATGAGGACGATTTGCCCGAGACCTCGCCGGTCCAGGGTGGTGACGGTTCGTGGGTACTGCCCGCGCGGTGGCGGCTCGACGAGGTCGAGGAGGCGACCGGGGTGGCGCTGCCTTCGTCCGACGATTACGAGACAGTGTCCGGGCTGGTGATGGCGCGGCTCGGCCGGATCCCGGTGGTCGGTGACGAGATCATCGTGGAGCTCCCACACCGGTTCGACCACGAGGGTCGGCCGATTCCGGTGGAGTTCGTCAAACTCGTCGTACAGACGTTGGAACGCCGGGTGCCCGGTCTCGTCGGGATGGAGCGGCTGGCATGAGTACGACGCTCGCTCTGGTCATCTCGGTCGGATTGCTGGCGCTGAACGGGTTCTTCGTGGCGGCCGAGTTCGCGCTGGTGGCGTCCAAACGACATCGGCTCGAGGAGGTCGCGGCATCGGGCAGCCGGTCGGCGCGGGCTGCGATCGCGGGGATCAGCGAGTTGTCGCTGATGCTCGCGGGTGCGCAGCTCGGGATCACGTTGTGCACGCTGGGTCTTGGTTCGCTGAGTGAGCCGGCGGTCGCGCACCTGCTGCATCCCCTGTTCGAGCTCGCGCACATTCCCGAGGGCGTGGGGCATGTGATCGCGCTGATCATCGCGGTCGGCGGGATCGGTCTGCTGCACGTGCTCCTCGGTGAGATGGCGCCGAAGTCGTGGGCGATCAGCAACCCCGAGCGGGCGGCTCAGGCGCTGGCGCTGCCCTTCCGCGGTTTCACGTACGTCGTTCGCCCGCTCCTGCTCGCGCTGAACTGGATCGCCAACCTGTGCGTCCGCCTCGTCGGCGTCACCCCGCAGAACGAACTAGCCAGCGCCCACGGCCCCGACGAACTCCGCCTCCTGATCGAGTCATCCCGCGACCACGGCACTCTCGAGGCGCCGGAACACGATCTGCTGACCGCGATGCTCGCCCTGCAGAACATCACCATCGCCCAGGTCATGGTCCCGATGAACCGCCTAGCCACCGTCGTCTCCACCGCCTCAGCCCGCGACGTCGAACTAACCAGCCGCCGCGAAGGCCGCTCCCGCCTGGCCGTCATGACCGGTACGACGATCTGCGGCATAGTCCACGTCCGAGACGCCGCCCGAGCCACCACCGGAGGCGGTACGACGCTCCGAGCCGCCGACCTGATGACCGCGCCCCTCAACCTGGCCCCCGACACCCCCGTAGCCACCGCCATCCGCACCATGCGAGACCACCGCTCCCAGCTGGCGGTGGTCTGCACCGGCGCTGAGCCGCTGGGCGTAGTAGCCCTAGAAGACTTGCTCGAACAGGTCATCGGCGAGTTCGACGACGAAACCGACCCCATCGTCAGCGCCGCGGCAAAATCACCGGACCGCCAGTCCCCGGATGCGCCCACACCTCCACCGGATGCCGATAAACCTCACTAAGCAACTCAGCCGTCAACACCACCCCCGGCGCCCCATCCGCAACAACCTTCCCACCCGAAAGCACCACCACCCGATCCGCATAACCAGCCGCCAAATTCAGGTCATGCACAACAACTACCACCGCATCCCCGCCACCACTCGTGTGGTCGGGGGAGGCAGTGTGATGAGGCGCAGTCGCCGGCGGTCGAGGCACGTGGTTCGGCGCGGAGTAGGAGTCGCCGCCAAGCGAGTCTGTGCCGGTGAGTGAGCCTGCGCCGGCGGACGTGCCCGCGACGCCGGAGGTGTGTGCGGGAGGTGGAGGCACGTGACGTGAGCTGGACTGGGAAGCGCCGGCGGGCGGGCTCTCGACACCTCCGTCAACCGGATCAGCTGACGCGCCGCGTTCGGGGCGACCGCTTCCCGCGACATAGCCACCCTCAACCGCATCAGCCGAGGCATAGCCCTCGGGGCCGACACCTCCCGCGACACCACCCTCGGGGCCAGCAGCACCCGCGACGCCACCTCGCGCGACACCACCCTCGTCAACTGCATCGGTGTGGGCGGCGCGGGCTCGGGCTAGTTGGAGGACTGCTTCTTGGTGGTGGAGGTCTAATGCGGCAGTTGGTTCGTCGAGGAGCAGCAGTTGCGCCTGTTGGGCGAGGGCTCGGGCTAGGGAGACTCGGGCTCGTTCGCCGCCGGAGAGGGAGCTGAACGCTCGGTCGCGGAACTCGGTGATGTCGGCGGTCTCCAAGGCAGCTTGTACGGCGGGTTCGTCGTCGTCCGCTCGGGTGGTCCCGTACCAGGGGGCGCGGCCCATGGCGACCAGGTCGGCGACGGTGAACGGGAAGGAGATGGTTGCCTGCTGCAACATCACCGCTCGGCGCATCGCGGTTTCGACGGGGGACCAATGGGTGAGGGGTTGGCCGGCTAGGTGGACTGTTCCCGCGTCGGGGGTGTGGTCACCGGAGAGGACGCTGAGGAGGGTGGACTTGCCGGCGCCGTTGGGTCCGACCAACGCGAGTACCTCGCCGGTGCGGACTGACAGGCTGACTCCGTCGAGGATGCGGGTACCGCCGAGAGTGAGCGACACATCGCGCGCCTCGGCGATCGTCGTACCGGTTGGCAGTCGGGACGGGAGTCGGCGCCTCATCCCCAGCCTCCTTGGCGGGTGCGGGTGCGGCGCAGGAGCCAGAAGAAGAACGGCGCGCCGACGAGTGAGGTGATCATGCCGATCGGCAGATCGGCGTTGCGTATCAGCGTTCGGGCCAGCAGATCCGCGACGATCACCAGGACCGCACCGCCCAACGCGCTGGCTGGGAGCAGCAGCCGGTGGCCTGGCCCGGCGACCATCCGGATCAGGTGCGGGACCACCAGACCGACGAAGCCGATGATTCCTGAGAACGCGACGCTCGCACCGACCAGCAGGGCGACGACGACGATCACGGTCAGCCGCAGGCGCTCGACGTCCACGCCGAGATGGCCCGCCGACCGATCACCTAGTGACAGAAGGTCCAACCGCCGAGCCAGTACGACGGATGCGATCAGCCCGGCCACGGTGAACGGCAGAACCGCGCTCACGGCCGGCCAGGTGGCGCCGTTCAGGCTGCCGAGTTGCCAGAAGACGAGCTGCTCGCGGGCGCTCGTGTTCGCGATGAAGGTGGCGAACGAGATCAGCGTGAAGGCCAACGAGTTCACCGCGATCCCGGTCAGGACCAAGGTGACCACCTCGGTACGCCCGGCGGCTCGCGACAACGAGTGCACGAGCAACGTCGTACCGAGGCCGGTGATGAACGCAGCCGTCGCGATCGTCCAGTTGCCGAGGTACGTCACCCCGGTCACGATGACGAGCGAGGCCCCGACCGCGGCTCCCGACGACACCCCGACCACCGACGGCTCGGCCAACGGGTTCCCGAAGACGCCCTGCATCAATGCGCCCGCGGTCGCCAGCGAGGCACCGACCAGTACGGCGAGCGCGACCCGCGGGAACCGCACCTTCCACAGCGCGTTGTCCCCCTGCGGATGACTGGGCATCGGACCAACATCCAGACCTATTCGGTGCAGTAGTGAACCGATGATCTCGGCCGGCGGGATCCGGAGCTGCCCGATTCCCGCGGCCACGATCACCAGCACGACCAACGCAACGGTCAGTAAGCCGAGCAGGCCAACCGAACGTAACCGGCTCAAGGCGTGTAGACCGCCTTGGCGAGGGCGGCGACGGTTCGGCCGGTGCGCGGGCCGAAGCCGAGGAGTTCGGTGTCGTTCATGTCGATGATCCGGCGGTGCTGACCGGCCGGTGTCTGACCGAGCCCGGGCAGTTTGAGCAGCCCGTCAACCCCCTTCACCGACTTCAGCCCCTCGGTCATCACGATGATCACCTCGGGTTGCGCCCGGATCAGCGCCTCGCTCGTCAACGGCACGAACGACTTGTCCAGCCCGATATCGGTCCCGGTGTCGATCCCGCCGATCGCCTTGATCATCGCGTCCGCGCCGGAACCCGGGCCGCTCATCAGATACACACCCGCCGTACCCCGGATGTACAGGAACGTCATCCGCAGCGGCATCCTTTGATGTCCGAGTCCACCTGTCGGCGCCAAAGCCAGGGCAGACGTGATCTCGGCCGACGTCCGCTTGACCAGCTCCTCACCACGCTCCGGTACGCCGAGAGCTCCCGCGACCGCGCGGATCTGACTCGGCATCCCGTCCATGGTCCGGGCGTCGGAGAAGAAGATCACCGGTACGCCGGATGCCCGCAACTGATCGATGACTTCGGGCGGCCCGATGCTCTTGTCGGTCAGTACGACGGTCGGGTCCAGCGACAGGATCGCCTCGGCGTTCAGGTCATGGGCGCTCGGGGTCACCTTGGGCAAATGAGCTGCTTCGGGGAACCCGGTCGACGTGTCCCGGCCGACGACCTTGTCGCCCAGCCCGAGGCTGAACACGATCTCGGCCAGCGTGCCGTAGAGGTCGACCGCGATGATCCGGCTGGCGTCCTTGACCTGCACCTGCTTCCCGTCACACGACTTCACATCCACCGGCAGCTTCGGCTGGGCCGTCGACGCAACCGGGTGGATCGCGTGGTCGGTCAGCGTCGCCGTGGCCGGCCCGGTCAGCGTGTGCGGATCCGCGCCGGTGGCCGGTGCTGTGGTTGCCTTGGGCAATGGCTTGCCGTCGCCATCCGTGGTGACCGCGAAACCCTTGACCGGTGGGCGGCAGGCATCGACCATGGCCGGCTGCTCAGCCGAGGCGGCCGGTCCGGCGCATCCGACGGCGACGAGCAGCAGCAGTACGACGAGGATCGCCGTACGGGAGACGCGGGAGAGGTCGAGCGTCACGACGCCACCCGGGGATAGCGGGGGAGGACCTGCTCGGCGAGCTCGGTCAGTACGTCGATGTTGTAGCGGTAGGCAACCAGTACCTCGTCCAGGACCTGCTGCTGTTCGGTCTCGTCGAACGGCGTCTCGTCCAGCAATCGCCGGTAGTTCTCGCGGAACGGCTTCGGGGAGATCTTGTCGAAGACGTAGAACCGTACGCCGTCCCCGCCGGGCACCAGACCGTAGTGTGTCGCGACCTGGCGGCCGATCGACTGGCCGCCGGCGATGTCGCCGAGGTAGCGGACGTAGTGGTGCGCGATGAAGCCGCCGGGCCAGGTGGCGAGCTCTTGGAGTCGCTCGGCGTAGCGGAGTGTCTGCGGGGTTGGCTCTGGGATCGGGAGACCGCGGGCCTTGAGGTGCTCTAGGTCGGCCTGCAGCCACTCGCAGCGGTACAGGTCCGGGAAGACGAAGCGGCCGGCGATCGGGTCGTCGGCGAGTTGTTCGCCGAGCTCCTCGAGGGCGCGGTAGATCACCGCGTGCTGGGCGACCAGAGCGGCGTACCCGCTCAGGTCGAGGTGCCCCTTGGTCAGGGCAGCGAGGTAGGCGCTCGCACCGGTGTCGCGGTGCATGAGCTGACTGCGTTCCCGGAAGCGTTGCGAGAACGGCGGCTGAGCGGTGGCCGACGGGCCCGATTGTGGGGTCACTTGAGTTAGGTTAGCCTAACCAAACTGAATTAGGTGAGGAGTTCGGTGTGAGATTCCGGGTGGGGCTGTTGCTGGCCGTCGTGGGGGCGGTCGTGCTTTCGCCGCTGACCGCGCAGGCGGCGAGCGGACCGAACGGGCAGACCGTGACCGCATCGGTGACGACCGGGCTGAACCCGGCCGGCACCAAGGTGACCGTGCGCGGCAGTGGATTCGACCTGTCCAAGGGCATCTACGTCGCCTTCTGCGTAAACAAGGGCCCAGGGCAACTGCCTTCGCCGTGTCTCGGTGGGGTGGACATGAAGGGCGAGTCCGGTTCGTCGGTGTGGATCTCGTCGAACCCACCGTCGTACGGCGAGGGGCTGGCGCGCCCGTTCACCCAGTCGGGTGGCAAGGGTTCGTTCGAGGTGCAACTGACCGTGAAGGCCAAGGACCAGTTCACCAACTGCCTGGACAACAAGGCGGCACCGCTCGGCTGCGCCATCGGCACTCGAGCCGACCACACCCGCACCGCGGACCGAAGCGCCGACGTCCTCATCCCAGTCACCTTCACCGGTGCAGGTAGCACCCAACCGTCTGGTCAGCCCACCACTAGCAGTCCCACGAACTCGAACAACAACACCAATGGCGGCAAGGACGACAAGCCGACCGGCAGCCTCGCCAACACCGGCGGTCTGGCCATCGGCTTCGCGATCGCCGCCGTCGTACTGCTCGGCGGTGGCGCCGCCCTCGTCCTGGCCACCCGCCGCAAGACCGCCAAGAAGGAGACCCCGGCATGACCCGCCGCCCCGGCCGCGCAACCTCGAGCCTCGGTTTCGCAAGGTCGCGGGGCGTTTGGCGCCGCCGTACCGCCGCCGTGATCGCTGCCTCGGGCCTCACACTCGCGGCCGTCGCGCCGACCGCGTTCGCAGCACCCGCCCCGGACGACGCCTCCGCCGACACGCCCGCGATGACCACCTCCGCTCCCGCGACGACCACCCCCGCTCCCGCGACGACCACTCCCGCTCCGGACGACGCCTCCGCCGATACCCCCGCGACGACCACCCCAGCCGCGGAGTTCACTCCGAAAATCGTGGTGTCGAAGATGGCTGACATCACGCCGGGTGAGGAGTTGGTGGTTGAGGGGTCTGGGTTTGATCCGGCGGCGAATGTCTCGTTGCGGCCGCCGGTGACTGTTGGGCAGCCTGCGGGCGTGTACGTGGTGTTCGGGTCGTTTGCGGACAATTGGCAGCCGTCGACTGGGGCGGACGCGACGACTCGGACGTTGCTCGACACGAAGTGGGCGGTGCCGCAGCCGTCGTACGACCAGGTTTCGACGGACTTTCCGGCGCAGAAGCCGCGGATGGTTTTGCTGAATCCGGATGGTACGTTCGAGCTGACGGTGAAGACGAAGAAGGTTGCGGAGAATCCGCGCAACTACGGCGTTTACACGTATCCGGGCGGCGGTGCGGTCAACGCGGCGCATGAGCTTGGCGTGAAGGTGACGTTTGCGGGGGACACGCCGCCGACCACCCCGCCACCGCCGGTCGGGTCGCTCGATTGGGGGCTCAAGGCATCGTTCCGCACGTACGTCGAGGGCCCGATCGCGCATGGGTCGATCGCCGTGCAGGCGCCCGCGAGTCGTCGTACCGATGGGTCGTTCCGGTTTGCGAATGGAACCGGTACGGCAGACAAGGTGGGCTTCGAGGGTGGGGTGTACTTCAAGGGGCACGAGGCGCAGGCGGGGAATCCGCTGCTCGAGGTGACCGTGCGCGACCTGCGGATCGCGCTCAACGGGAGTACCGGCAAGATCATCGCCGACGTGGTCAGCAAGAGCCTGGAGACTGGGCAGCCGACGACGTACGACGATGTCGAGCTCGCGGCGCTCGACTTCGCGACCAAGCCGGTGGAGATCAAGGACGGCGTCGCGACGGTCGTGGGCGCGCCGGCGACATTGACCGAAGCTGGCGTTCCTGCCTTCGCCGGCTTCTACGCGGCCGGTACGGCGCTCGATCCGGTCAGCTTCGCGGTTCGGCTGAGTACGACGCCGACCTGGCAGCCGAAGGTCGACGTACTGGGACCGGATGGCAAGCCGCTGGGTACGGTTCCGGCGGCTGGTGTGGTGGCGACGATTCGGGGCAGCGGCTTCGACCCGGCGTCGAACCTGTCGACTCGGCCGCCGGTGACGCCTGGCAAGCCGGCTGGTGTGTATGTGGTGTTCGGCAGCTTCGACAAGATCTGGCGACCGTCCGAGGGGGCGCCGGCTGGCGCGCGCCGCGTGCTCGATCAGAAGTGGGCGCTGCCGGACACCTCCCGCCCGGGGTCGGATCCCGCGTTCGTCACGCTGAACCCGGACGGCACTTTCGAGGCCAAGCTGAACGTGAAGCCGGCTGATACCGCATCGGGGACGTACGGCATCGCGACGTACGCGGCCGGTGGTGCTGCCCCGAATGCGCCGCAGGAACTACTCAAGCCGGTCGTCTTCGGTGGCGGCACGGCTGTGCTGACCGTCGAGCCGCATGCTGACTTGAGCGACGGGCAGACCGTCCGGGTCAAGGGCGCGGGCTACGCACCGAACCGTGCGCTGTACGTCGCTCAGACGCCGCAAGGGACGTCAGGTTCGTCGAACCCCTCGCCGTTCTCCGGGGCGCAGCGGGTTGTGACGACGGCGGCGGGGACGTTCGAGACCTCCGTGCAGACGGCGGTGACGTTCACCAATGAGGGCGTGAAGATCGACTGCAAGGCGGTGGCTTGTTACCTCGCGAGCTTCAACTCACCGCTTGCCTCGGACAACGAAGTGATCGACCTGCGCGGGGATCGGACGCAGGATGTGTTCCGCGCGATCACCTTCAAGACGCCGGGACCGCAGCCGGTACTGCCGGTTGTGACGACTCAGCCTAAGGGTTTGTTTGTCGTTGCTGGTGGCAACGTTGAGTTCACGGCGGCGGCGACCGGTATGCCGGTTCCGACTGTGCAGTGGGAGCGTAGCGGTGACGAGGGGAAGACGTGGGCGCCGATCGCGTCGCCGTCTGCGGTGACGACCGCGTTGAAGCTGGACGCCGTACAGGCTGCTGACAATGGGGCGCGGTTCCGGGCGGTGTTCAGCAATGCGGCCGGGTCGGCGACGTCGGCCGCTGCTGTGCTGACGGTGGCTGGGGCTGATCCTCATGTTGCGGTGACATCGGCTGTGAAGCAGGGCGGTGAATTGGTTGCCGAGGGCAGCGGGTTCCCGGCTGGGCAGAAGGTGTCGGCTGCAGTGGATGCGGCGATGGATGCGCCGGAGTTCAGCTTCAGCAACGCGAATGGTCAGACGGTGACGGTCAGCTCGGCGAACGGCAAGGCGCTATCGGTTGCCGGTGGCAAGCTCGTACTGACATCCGGCGCACAGCTCGCGATCAAGGTCAGCGGGTTGCGGAACAGTCGCGAGAACACGGCCGCGGCGCCGAACGGGTTCTACGTGATGACGGCGGTCGACAACGGCGCAGGGCAGACGGCCTCACCCGCGATCGGTGGTGCTGACATGACCGGCAAGAGCGGGCAGTCGGCGTGGATCACCAACCATCCGTACGCCGGTTCCGAGAACATCGTCGTACGGATCGGGACCGATCTGGTCGCTCGAACGACCGTGACGGTGGAGTCGAAGGACGATCTGACCGACTGCACGAAGACCGCGCGCAGCTGCGTGCTGTACCTGCGCGCGGATCACCGATCGACGGCGAACCGCGCGTTCGACGTACGGGTGCCGTTGGAGTTCGCCGCGGCGAAGGCTGCGGCCGTTGGTACGACGCTGGGCGAGCAGGAGGCGGATGCGGCCGGCAAGGTCCGCTTCGCCTGGAAGGTGCCAACCGACTTCCCCGTCGGCAAACACGTCCTAACGCTGACAGGTCCCGCAGGACTAACCGCCACAGCAAACTTCTCGGTCTCCTCGGCAGTCACGCCCACGCCGACACCCACACCCACGCCAACCCCGACGCCCACGGTCGCGCCGACCACGACGCAGCCGCCGGTCACCGACACACCAACCAAGCCGACAGGCTCCCTCGCCAACACCGGTGGTGCGGGCATCTGGCTCCCGATCGGAGGCGGCGTATTGCTGCTAGCCGGTCTGCTCCTCACCCTCGCCACCCGCAGAAAGCAGAAGGCCGCATGACGCACCCGTTCACCCCAGACATCGTCGAGGCAGTGCTCAAGCACATGAACGCCGACCACGGCGGCCACTCCCTGGAGATCGTCCAGATCCTAGGCAACCAGCCCGACGCCACCGCCGCAGAGCTCACCGCCCTAGACCCGACCGCCGCCGTCTTCACAGCCCAGGTAGCCGGCCGCCCAGTAGAAGTCCGCATCCCCTGGTCCGAACCAATCACCGACCGCCCCCAGTTCCGCTCCGAATTCGCCCGCATGCACCAACAAACCCAACCCCAATAACCCCCGCCACCTGCCAACCCCACCGACCCTCGCCCGCCCCGCCCCCTGGTAACCCCGCGACCCCACCCAACCGCCCCCTGGTAACCCCGCGACCCCACCCAACCGCCCCCTGGTA
>NZ_BAAANF010000017.1:646378-698372 GCF_039529655.1 Kribbella yunnanensis
TACCCCCGCGAGCCCACCAACCGCCCGGCAACCCAACGGGAGAGCCCACCGGCCTCCCCACCCACCCCGCCAACCGCCGTACCGCCCCGCCACCCCCGCCCCCTCACCGAGTCCCATTTGGTGGGTGCACCTCAAAGCCGGCTAGTTAAGCGTTCGGGGGTGGTGTCAAGATCGGTGCAGTACGGCGCGACTGGGGAGCGCACCCCACCGAATCGGCGGGTAGGGCTCCCCAGCCGTGTGGACAGAGTGGTGGCGGGTCTTCCCCAAACCGGTTTGGGGAGGATGCCGGCTGGTGTCGAACTGGTTTGGGGTGGATATCGGTCGTGTTCGGGGGGTGGGTCCTCCCCGAATGGCTACGGCAGTGCGCTGGTGCTCCCCGAACCGGTTTGGGGAGTTGGGTCGCGGCTGGCTCGGTTGGCGTCGCCCGAGCTGCCTCAACTAACCGGCCTTGGGGTCGACCCATCAAACGCGTCGTACGGAAGGCGCCGGGCGGGGTGGGGGTGGCGGTTACGGTGGGGGAATCTTGGGTTGAGGAGGATGCGGCGTGGTTGAGCGGATCGGGCTTGTGGTTCACCAGGGGCGGGAGGTTGCGGTCCGGACGGCTGTGACGGTTCGGGCCTGGGCGGAGAAGCACCGGATCGGGTGTACCGATATCGACGTGTGGAAGGACCATGAAGGTCGGCGGAGCGGGATGGCTGAGCTGCATCACGCGGGGGATCCGGATCTGGTGGTGACGCTGGGTGGGGACGGGACGTTCCTGCGGGGTGCGCGGATCGCGGCGAAGAACGATGCCGCCGTACTGGGGGTGGATCTTGGGAAGGTCGGGTTCCTGACCGAGGTGGCGTGCAAGGACGTGGAGGCGGCGCTCGAGGCGGTGCAGCATGGTGGGGCGACGATCGAGGAGCGGATGACGCTCACGATGCGGGCTTCGCGGGCGCTGGAGATTCCGGATGGGATCGAGTCGCTGCTGCGGTACGGGCATGGGCCTTCGTTGCCGCCGCCGGCGGTGCGGCCGGAGAGTACCGAGGGGAACGGGTGGGGGCTCGCGCTTGATGTGACGGCGCTGAATGACGTCGTACTGGAGAAGCTTGCTCGGGATCATCAGGTGGCGCTCGGGGTGTACCTGGCTGGGCGGTTGCTGGCGTCGTACTCGGCGGATGCGGTGATCGTGGCGACGCCGACTGGGTCGACGGCGTACAGCTTTGCGGCGGGTGGGCCGATTTTGTCGCCGAATACCAACGCGATCGTGTTCACGCCGGTGGCGCCGCACATGACGTTCAACCGGAGTGTGATCGCTGCGCCGGATGAGCCGATCGCACTGCGGGTGCTGCCGCACTCGGGGCAGGCTGCGGTGAGCATTGATGGGCAGTTGCGCGGCGTACTGGATCCGGGGGACTGGATCGGGGTGTACGGATCGGCGCGTCCGCTCCGGCTGGTGCGGTTGCGGCCGACCGACTTCTACGGGCGGTTGCGGGACCGGTTCCGGCTGACCGACGCGCCCGCGACGGGGGTCGACGGGGAGTCGGATGCGTTCTTCCTGCCTGGGGATTCGCCGGTACCGCCGGACCTCGCGCACCTGCGGTTGCCACCACCTGCTTCCGACGCCCGGTAGGGTCTCTCCTCATGCGAAACGTGGTGATCCTGGCCGGGGGCTCGGGGACGCGGCTGTGGCCGATGTCCAGGGACGACAGGCCGAAGCAGGTGCTGCCGTTGGCGGCCGGTGAGTCGCTGCTGCGGGTGGCGTACAACCGGCTGCAAGGACTCGTCGAGCCGGAGAACATCTATGTGTGCACAGTCGGTGCGTACGCCGATGTTGTCCGCAAGGAGCTTCCCGAGCTCGGGCCGCACGCCATCATCGGTGAGCCGGCCCGCCGGGACACGGCGAATGCGGTCGGTCTCGCGTCGGCTGTTGTGGCGCGGAACGATCCGGATGCGGTGGTTGCGTTTGTAGGGTCGGACCACTTGATCAGTCCGGAGGATGAGTTCCGGGCTGCGATTGAGGCTGGGTTCGCGGTGGTGGAGGAGCGGCCGCGGTCGTTGGTGACATTTGGGATTGAGCCTACGCATCCGCATACCGGGTTGGGATACATCGAGCGCGGTACGGCGATCGAGGGTACGGCGGCGTTTGTCGTGGACCGGTTCCGCGAGAAGCCGGATCTGGCGACGGCTGAGGAGTATCTGGCGACCGGGCGGTTCTGGTGGAACTCGGGGATGTTCGTGTGGCGGGCCGAGACTGTGCTGAGCGTGCTCGACGAGTTGCTGCCGGAGTCGGCTGCGAATCTGCGTCAGGTCGCGTCTGTCTGGGATACGCCTGAGCGCGATGCGACGCTGGCTGGGATCTATCCGAATCTGCGGAAGATCAGTGTCGACTATGCGGTGATGGAGCCTGCTTCGCAGGGCAAGGTCGATGCCGAGGTGGTCGTCGTACCGATGCCTGTGCACTGGCTCGATGTCGGCTCGTGGGCTGCTCTGGCTGGTACGTATGCGGAAGACCCGAACGGCAACCGCACCGACGGCACCACGTTGAGCTGCCTACTCGACTCCCACGACAACATCATCGTCACCGACGACCCCAACCACTTGATTGCCACGGTCGGCCTACGCAGCCACATCATCGTCCACACCCAGGACGTCACCATGGTCTGCCCGCTGTCCGACGGCGAACGAGTCAAAGACCTGGTAGCCCAAGTCCAGTCCGACCACGCCACCAAGTACCTGTAGGTCCCCCGCCTCCGCCGCCGAAGGACACCGCCTTCGGCGGCGGCTGCTTTCCCGGGTGGGCAGGGAAGTTGGCCCGGAGAGCAGCGCTGATGTCGGTGGTGGGTGGCGGGGGTGGAGTTGAGACTCGGGGTGTGGACGAACGTGAGCAGGTTTCTGGGGATGTCTCACGCCGCGCCGAGCCGCTGCAGAGCAGGAGTGAGCCCGCTGGTCTGCCACCGCATCAGGCTGCGGCGATTCACGGGCAGCAGACTGCGGGCAACGACGCGATGTCGTCGTACTTTGCCGATGTGGCGCTGCGGGGCCGGATGGCGGCTATGGAGCATGGGTTTGAGCTTGCGCAGATGAAGATTCCGCCGGGGCTTGATGCCAAGCTGAAGGTGGACTTCAAGGGTGAGTTCGGGCGGAACGACGGGTCGGGCAGTACGACGGCGACGCTCGGTGGGCCGGGGACGAAGAGTAGTAGCGGCGGCGGCAGCGTGGCCTTGGCGAAGGGGGAGCTCGAGCAGAAGTTCGGGAACGACGTGCGGCTGAAGGGGAGTCTTGAGGGATCGCCTAGCGGGGTGACGCCGGCGATCGAGGTCAGTGGGCCGACGGGGTTCGCCGGGACGACGCTTCGCTTCGAGTATGCGCCGGTGAAGATGACGCACGATCTGCAGAAGGGGCGCAAGATCGTGTTGTCTGCCGCGAAGGTGACTGGGCGGTTTCCGTTCGACGGGCCGGTGGGGGACTTCTACTTCAAGGGGTCGGTCGACCTCAGTCTGGAGGCCTCGCTGGATCCGGTCGAAGGGGTGAAGCAGCTCGTCAAGCAGTACGGGAGTGCGACCCGTGGTGAGGCGCTGGCCTGGGCGGCTACCGAGGCGGGGATCTTCGCGATGCTGATCGGCGGTGCGGCGCTGGCCGGGTTGGACTTCGCGGACGAGGAACGCCGGGAGAAGCTCTGGGACCGGGCGTACAACCGGGCGCAGCAGGTCGTGAACGCCGAAGGTGTCTATTTCAACGAACTCCAAGGCCGTACGGTGCCGGTGAACAACCCGGTGGACGAACTCGCGCAGCGGGAGGCGCGGGAGGAGCGCGCCAGGATCGCCAAGAATCTTGCGCTGGACCAGGAGTTGGTCAGCTGCATCATCA
The DNA here is from genome assembly GCF_039529655.1 of Kribbella yunnanensis. Classification (NCBI taxonomy): domain Bacteria; kingdom Bacillati; phylum Actinomycetota; class Actinomycetes; order Propionibacteriales; family Kribbellaceae; genus Kribbella; species Kribbella yunnanensis. Next base: position 650,228 of record NZ_BAAANF010000017.1, read on the forward strand.
GGAACGAGAGCGAGTCGATCGTTCCGTTCCGGTGGCGGGACGCTCCCTTGGACGACCTGATCCGCAGGATGCACCAGCAACTCGACGAGTACGCCGACGCGAATCCGGTGCGGACCCTGTGGGGGCTTCGCATCCGTGAGGACAAGACGCGGGTCACCCGGATCGTGGACTCGGTCCGCGAAGGTGGCGGCGAGGCGCAGTTGCTGCCCGGGTAGACCAACGGCCGGGCCCGCAGTGGGCCCGGCCGTCGAGGAACGGGATTTCTCAGCCGCCGTTGGGCTCCTGGGCGTCCATGGCCGGGTACTTGTCGATGAAGCTTTTGAGGGCTTCGCCGCTCACTGAGCCGCAGAACTGGCGGTGGGCCAGGGCTTCGGTGGTGCCGGCCTTGTTGCCGGACCAGTGGGCGAAGGCGACGTTCTTGCCGTCGGGCCAGGGCTTGCCTTCGTCGGCCTTGAAGGGGGCGGCGATGAACTTGCCGAGGGACGTGTCGGGGAGTTTGCCCTTGGAGATCTGCTCGATCTGGTCGATCTGGTCCTTGGGGAGGGTGTCCTTGTACCAGAGGATCGTGTAGCCGTGCTCCAGGTTGTGGACCAGGTTCGAGATCGCCGGGCGGTCGGCCAGGGTGTAGAACTTCTTCCCGAACGGCGCCCAGGTGTTGTAGTGCGGGCCGGACGACGGCGGGGACTCGTTGTACATGATCTTGGTGCCGTCGGGCTTGTGGTCCTGGGTGCCGCCGGCCTTGTCGTCGGTGGGCGTGTCGCACGAGGCTGCGCTCGCGGAGACGCCGAAGTCCGAGATGGCCTGGCCCTTGGTCCGCGAGTCCTGGATCAGCTTGATCGCCGGGTAGGCGATGATCGCCAGGCCGACGACGATCGAGGCGACCACGATCAGGATCGTCCGGTTCCGGTCGGACTTTGCCTGGTCACGCTGCATCTTCTCGATCATTTCGCGGCGTGCCTGCTTCTGCGATGACGCTTTACCCACAGTGTTGGTCTTCCCGGATCGGGGCGGCCATCGCGCCGCCGTGCGGATGCAGTGTACGAGAAGCACCTAAGAAGTTGCCTAGAAAACTATCGGGACCGTGAGCCGAACGTGACCGTCGCCTCACTCCCCGGCCCCGTGCGCACGCTCACGCCGTAGCCCTCGGCGTGCAGCAGGACCGCCAAACGCTCCGCGATCACGCCCACTGTCACCGGCTCCTCACCGAAGACGGTGACCGCGCTGTCGAGCACCTCCAGGTGGATGCCCTCGACCTCGCTCAGCAGGCCGTCCCACAGCGCCGGCTCGACCTCACGGGGTCCAGCAGGCGCCTGACGCTCCAGTACGGCGGCCCGCGCCGCCTCGCGCGTTCCCAGGCTGAACATGTCGTGTTCGGCGTCCCGCACCAGCGCCCGCGCGCCCGGACCGTGCTCTCCGACCGGCAGTACGACGTCCGCCAGCCCACGCACGATCGCCACCGGCACGCCGTCCGCCTTGCCCTTCACGAGCTCACTGGCGCTCGCTATCTCGTCAGCCACCGCCGGCTCGGTCACCGCGAGCACATTGCCGTGACTGTCCGTCGTACCGCGGAGGTCTTCCACTACGCGGACTCCGGCGGCTCCGATGGCCAGATCGGTCTGTCCGTTGCGCCATGGTCGCCCGAGGGTGTCTGTGACGACCACACCGACGTTCACGTCGTACTGGGCCTTCAGAGCCTCTCGTAGCGCCCGCGCAGAGGCGTCTGGGTCCACTGGGAGCAGCAGGACCGTGCCAGGGGCTGTGTTGGACGTGTCCGTGCCCGCAGCGGCCATCACGAGGCCGTGGCGGGTCTGGACGATCCGGGTGTCGCCGCGCTGCGCCACGACGCGCACCAGCTCGGCGTCGACCGCCTCCCGCCGGGTGCCGTAGGTGACTCGGCCCTCGGCCTTGCTCATGATCTTGGAGGTCACGGACACGACGTCCCCGTCGCGCAGGTCCGCGGGGCCGATCAGCGCGGCCAGGTCGTCCCCGGCCGCTACTTCGGGTAGTCCGGTCACCGGGAAGACTTCCAGGTGTTTCCTCATCGCCGTACTGCCTCCGCGAGGTTCAGAGCCGCGTCGGCCATCGCGGCGGTGGTGGTCTCGTCCGTCATCCACAACGGCACCGCCTGCACGTGAATTCCGGCTCCGGCGATCGAATCGGCCTGGATCGAGTCCGAGGTGTCGATCAGCCAGCCGTCCAGTACGCCGCCCGTCGTCCGCGAGCCGTAGAACCGGGCGACCGCGGAGGCGGTCGACGCGACGCCCACCGCCGCCAGCACCTTGTCGGCCATCCCACGGACCGGACCGGTGCCGATGATCGGCGACAGCCCGATCACCGGGGCCTTGGTCTCCCGCACGGCGTCCCGGATCCCCGGAACGCCCAGGATGGTGCCGACCGACACCACCGGGTTGGACGGTGGGATCAGCACCACGTCGGCTTCCGCGATGGCCTCCAGGACGCCGGGCGCGGGCTTGGCCTTGTCCTGGCCGACCGCGACGATCTGGTGGGCAGTGACCTCGGCGTGCCAGCGCACCCAGTACTCCTGGAAGTGGATGGCCTTGCGCTTACCGGGCTGCTCAGGGTCGTCCACGACGACGTGGGTCTCGACCCGGTCGTCGCTCATCGGCAGCAGCCGGACCGGGAGCTTCCACCGCTGGCACAGTGCCTCGGTGACCGCGGTCAGGCCGTAGCCGGCGTCCAGCATCTGGGTCCGGACCAGGTGCGTGGCTACGTCCCGGTCACCGAGACCGAACCAGGTCGGCTCCACGCCGTACTCGGCGAGCTCCTCCTTGATCACCCAGGTCTCGTCCTCACGGCCCCAGCCGCGTTCCTTCGAGATCCCCCCACCGAGGGTGTACATCACCGTGTCCAGGTCCGGGCAGACGCGCAGACCGAAGAGGGTGATGTCGTCGGCGGTGTTCCCCACCACGGTGATCTCGGCGTCCGGGCGGGCCTTCAGTAGCCCGCGGATGAAGGTGGATCCACCGACGCCGCCGGCCAGCACTGTCAATCGCATGGGAAGAGTCTGCACGAGTCGTCAATGCGCCGAGCCACCGCACGACTATGCTGCGGTGGGTCCGAACATCCGCACAGCTCAGTTGTACGGCCCCCAACATCCCGAGGAGCCCTCGTGGTCACCGACGCAACCAAGAAGCTCAGAGAGCCGGTCGCGTACATTCTGCTCGCCTTCGCTGCCCTGTCCGTGCTGGCGGTCCTGATCCTGCTGCTCTTCGGCGACAGCACGTTCGCGACCAACGCCCTGCGGGCGCAGGGTCGGCTCGCGCCGACCGAAGTCAGTGGCGTCGTGCTGCTGCTCACCCTGGCCGGATCGGTGTGGCTGGTCAACGAAGCGGGTGAGCGTACGCCGAACGCCCGGCTCGTCACGACTGCCGCGCTCGCGATCACCGGTGTGGCCGTGCTGGTCGGACTCATCGCGACCTTCGCGGTGTTCGGAGCCAACGGCTCCGGCGCCCTGAAGACCGCCACCTTCATCTCGTCACTCGCCGGCCTCGCGTTGTTCGGCGTGGTCGCGTACTACATCTTCAACACCTTCCAGGGCCTGCCGGCCGCGGTGCGTGCGCCGAAGCAGGGTCAGTTCGGCCCCCAGGGGCAGTACGGCAACCAGTACGGCCAGCAGGGCCAGTACCCGCAGGGCGGCCAGTTCGGCCAGCAGGGTCAGTACCCGCAGGGCCAGTTCGAGCAGGGCGGCCAGCAGGGCCAGTACGGCGGTTATGCCGCAGCAGCCGGCGCAGGTGCGGCCGCTGGTGCCGCAGGCGGTTACGCGGCGGCTCAGGGCGAGCAGCAGTGGCCGCAGGAGCAGAGCTGGAACCAGGGCGAGCAGCAGCCCGCCTGGTCCGCCGGCGAGGCCGAGGCCCAGCAGCACGCTCCGGCCGACCAGGCCTGGTCCGCGGGTGCCCAGCCGGGCACCGAGCCGACCCAGCAGTGGAGCTCGGAAGGCCAGCAGCAGTGGTCCGGCCAGGAAGCCCAGGGCAACCAGTGGCCGCAGGAGCAGGGCCAGGGATCACAGTGGAGTGACGGCGGCCAGCAGTGGTCGTCCGGTCAGGACTACCCGCAGCAGGAGTGGCCGGCACAGTCCGGGCAGGCCGAGCAGGCGCAGCCGGAGGGTCAGCAGACCTGGCAAGCCGGTGAGCAGTCATGGCCCGCCGAGGAGGCCCCGGCCGCCGCGCCGGAGGCCGCTGAGCCGGCGCCGGCCGCCGAGCCCGCGGCCGACGAAACCCGCGTGGACCCGCGGGTTTCCGAGACCGAGAAGGACGACCAGGGCCAGCAGGGTCAGGGTCAGCAGGGCTGGTGGTCGCAGCCGTCCTGACCCAGGATGCCTGCCAGGTAAGGCTGTAAGCCCTTACCCGAAACCGGTTGACGAAACAACTTCATGGATTTCCAGCTGTAGCACATGAACACGAGAGGCCTGTGTACACAGGCCTCTCGTTGTTTTGCAGCCATGTTGCGGATGATGCCAATAGCAGACCACGGCTTGACTTTCGTGGATTGCAGGAATGTAATTTCAACCGTGTCGTTCGTTGACACTCGGTATCGGGGACCGTTGCAGAGTGCAGGACGGTCGAGGTCAGGCATGTGGACCGCAAACCCACATGTACAGGGGAACGAACAGGGTCGAGGAGGTCGTACCGTGACAGAGCTCTTGGCGATTGTCGACGGTGAGGCGATCGAGGAGGAGCCGAACTGGCAGGAACGGGCGCTGTGCGCCCAGACCGATCCAGAGGCTTTCTTCCCGGAGAAGGGCGGTTCCACCCGCGAGGCGAAGAAGGTCTGCCTCGGGTGTGACGTCCGCGGAGAATGCCTGGAGTACGCACTCCACAACGATGAGCGCTTCGGAATCTGGGGCGGTCTGTCGGAGCGGGAGCGCCGCAAGCTGAAGAAGAAGGCCGTCTGACGGTCATCTGGACCAGTCCGTAGACAACTTCACAGAACTTTCCGCGAGGCCCCGGGGGACCACCTGTCACCGGGGCCCGCGGCGTTCCGGAGCCTTTTCCGGCCGTCACCTCGGCGGCTGTATGGTGACCCAGACCGTCCGTACCCATTGAGGTGTCACAGCTCCGCATGGAACAAGAAGCTCCGGCCGGCTGGGAGTTCTTCGACTCTGTCGACTTCCCGACCGATCACATCGACGACCCGATGGGTCGCCCGCGGGTCCGGCACGTCGTGACCGCGGTGGTGGTCGGGCACGAGGGCGCGGCCTGGCTGCCGCGACTGTCCGAGGCGCTGTGGGCACTGAACCCGCGCCCCGACCGGCTGATCGCGGTCGACACCGGATCCACCGACGAGACCGCCGAGTTGCTCGCCTCGATGCCAGGGGTCGAGCCCGTGGTCAGCGTCTCCGCCCGAACCGGCTTCGGTACGGCGGTGGCGCGTGGCGTCGAGACCGTCGGTTTCGCGCCGATCCCCTCGCCGTACGGGCCGTATGGCGATGACGGGCACATGCCGGTGGTCGAGTGGCTCTGGCTGCTCCACGACGACTGCGCACCCGCGCCCAAGGCACTCGAAAAGTTGTTGCTCCAGGCCACCATCGCGCCCGAGGTCGGGATCTGGGGGCCGAAGCTCCGGCTCTGGCCGCGGGACCGCGATCTGCTCGAGGTCGGCGTCACCACCTCGCTCGGCGGCCGCCGCGACACCGGTATCGAGAACGGCGAGCTCGACCAGGGCCAGCACGACCAGCCACGCAACGTGCTGGCGGTCAGCTCGGCCGGCATGCTGGTGCGTCGCGATGTCTGGGAGAAGCTGAAGGGTTTCGACCCGCGGCTGCCGATGTTCCGCGACGACATCGACTTCGGCTGGCGGGCGAGCCGGGCCGGTTTCCAGGTCGGCGTCGCGCCGGATGCGGTGGTCTACCACGCGCAGGCCGCCGCGACCGGTGAGCGAGCACTGGCGGGCACCCGTCGGCACGCATACCAGCTCGACCGCGCGCATGCGTACTACACCGTTCTTGCGAACGCTCCTGGCAAGCTGCTGCCGATTCTGATCCTGCGGTTCCTGCTCGGCACGATCATGCGGTCGGTCTGGTTCCTGATCGGCAAGACGCCGTCCGGTGCGGTCGACGAGTGGACGGCTTTGCTCGGCACGCTGCTGGCCGGTGGCTGGACGCAGGCCCGCAAGGACCGCCGCACTCTGGACAAGGTCCCGTACGACGAGATCAAGGGACTGTTCTCGCGGTCGGTGCACGCACTGCGGCACAACCTCGAGGAGACCACCAGCACCATCTCCGAGCGGATCCGTGAGGCCTGGGCGGATGAGCCGGAAGAGCAGGTGGTCACCACTGCGCGTCGTGCGAAGTCCACCGCCCGGGTAGCCGTCGACCAGCCGCGTTGGCGGCGACAGTTGATGCGGCGGCCGTTCCTGGTCGCGTGGGTGGTGCTGGCACTCGGTACGTTCATCGCTGCGCGCAGTCTGATCGGTGGCGGCGTCCTGCGCTCCAACTTGCTGCTACCCGCCCACGAGAATCTCGCGGCGCTCTGGCACGCAGCTGCATCCGCACCGCCCGGTGTGACACCGCCTGCTTGGCTGGGGCAGTTCTGGGCGTTCTCCACGGTCATGTTCGGGCCTTCCGGCGCTGCGAACGTTCTGCTGCTCGGTGCGATCCCACTGGCCGCACTGGCCGCGTGGGCGTTGCTCCGCGCGTTCATCGTCAACCGTGGCGCCCGCGCTTGGGGCGCGTCGGCGTACGGCATTGCAGTCTTCACGAACGGCGCAATCACGCAGGGTCGGATCGGCACAGTGGTGGCGGCGATCGCGCTGCCTCTGCTCGGTGCTGCTGTCCACACCGTGGCTCGCCGCCGTCGCGTGGTCATTCAGGGCAGCTGGCGGGCCGCGTGGTTCGCGGGCATCTGCCAGGCCGTCCTGTTCGCGTTCACTCCGGCCATCGGCCTCATCGTGGCGGTCACTCTGGCCGTCGGTGGCGTGCTGGGCCTTGGCTGGCGTCGTCAGGGCCGGCAGCTGGTCTTCTCGGTGGTGCTCGGTCTCGTCCTGGTGCTGCCGTGGACGATCCAGCTGGTGCTGCACCCGTCGTTGCTGGGCCAGGAGGCAGGTGGTCGGCCGACCACTGCGATCGGACCGGGCGACAGCCTGCCGCACCTGCTGACCGGTACGCCGGTTGGTGGCCCGACGCCGTGGTGGTTCGCCGTACCGCTGATCCTGGTGGCTCTGGTCAGCCTGCTGCGCGAGTCGCGGCAGAAGTACGAGCTGCTCGGCTGGTTCGTCGCACTGGTCGGACTGGTCGGCACACTCGTAGCGAGCCGGCTGGGCGGCGGCAGTGGTCCGCTGATGTTCCTCATGACCGCAGGTTGGGTCGTTGCAGTCACGGTGGCGTGGGACTCGATCGGCAAGACCAGCGAGATCCTCATCCAGGCTGTGCTCGGCATCGCGCTGGTAACGACGATCGCGACGGCCGGCTTCTGGCTGGTGCGTGGTGTCGACGGACCGCTGTGGCGTGGGCCGGCGCAGGACCTCCCGGCCTACCTGGTGTCCGCACAGGGCCCACCGGCGAATGACTCGATTCTGATCGTCCGCAAGGCTGCGGGCAGCCCGATGCGGTATTCGCTGGTCAAGGACGGCGGTCCGCGGATGGGCTCGGTCGAGGCTGCTCCGAAACCTGAGCAGGTCAAGCCGATCACCGACGTACTGTCGACGCTGGGTGGCGGTGGCTCCGGTGAGGAAGGACGTCAGCTGGCTGCTCTGGCCGTCGACTACGTCTATCTGCCCGCACCGGTGGACGCAACCTTGCAGTCGACACTCGACTCGTTGCCGGGCCTCAGTCGGGCCAGTGCCAACGACGGTGACGCCGCCTGGTTGGTGGACCGGTCGAACGGTGACGGCAAATCACCGCTGGACGACGTGACCCACACCCTGTGGCGAATCCTCGGTCTGATCGGGTGGATCATCGCGCTGATCTTCTGTCTGCCGACAGTCCGCCGGACAGTCGCCGTACCGCATGGCACTCATGCCAGGAGGGACCGATGAGCAGCGTGCTGTCGGATCCGCGCATCCGGCTCGGAGCGTGTGTGCTGGCGATGGCCGTGGTCGGTGGCCTGGCTGTCGTCACCCACCCGAAGCAGCCGAACGTCGAACCGCAGGCCGTAGAGGCGCCGACTCGCTCGATCGTCAACCGGACCGCACTGGCGTGTCCGGCGCCGGCAGCAGGCGGCAAGCAGACCAGCGTGGTGAACGGCGTGGCCCCGACCCTGCCGGAGGGGACGCCGGTCGCGCACGGCAACGCGACGCCGCTGTCGATCACACCGTTGGCTGCGACCGCTGGTCCGGTCGGCTCACTGCTGGTTCGCGGCAAGGTCGGCTCGAGTCCTGCGGCCACTCAGCCACAGGTCCTGTCGATCCGCGGTACCGGCCCACTCGCCGCAGGTGCAGTAGGGACCAGTACGGCGATTGCCACGAGCGGTGTGAACAGCGGAATGGCCAGTGCGCCGTGTCAGCTACCCGGCTCCGATTTCTGGTACGTCGGTGCGTCCACGGCCCCCGATCGTCGTGACGTGCTCACGCTGACGAACCTGGACAGCGTCAACGCTTCAGTGAACGTGACGATCTACTCGAACAAGGGCCAGTTGGATCTGCCGTCCGCACGCGGACTCGTGATCCCGGCCCGGTCGACGTACGAGCTGTTCCTCGATCAGGTCGCCCGCAGCCAGAAGGACCTTGCGCTGCATGTCGTGTCGACCGGTGGCCGAGTGGCACCGGCGCTGCGCGACTACGCGACCAAGGCCGACAAGACGCCGGCCGGGGTGGACTGGATCGGCCCCTCGGTCGCACCGTCGACCAAGGTGTTCGTGCCGGCCGCGGCGCCTGGCCCCGGGCAGCGGAAGCTGGTGCTGGCGAACCCGTCGGACCTGCAGGCCACGATCAGCCTGACGGTGAACGGTCCGAACGGCCCGTTCAAACCGGCCGGGCTGGAGACGGTTCGGCTGCCCGCAGGTGCGGTGAGCGCGATCGACCTGAGCAAGGTGCTGCATGGCGATGCCAGTGGCATCAGCCTGGTGTCCGACCAGCCGGTGACCGCGTCGCTGCGGATGATCGACAAGAGTGGTTCGGACTTCGCGTCGATCGCTGCGACCGAAGGGCTGACCGGACCGGCGTACCTGGTGCTGCCGGCTCATGCGCAGCCGGCCATCCTGCAGGTGACGGCTCCGGGCAAGGCATCGAGTGTGAAGCTCGATCTGCGGGATGCGGCGGGCAAGTCGCTGCAGAGCCGGGCGGTCGACGTGATCGCCGGTTCGACGACTCAGATCGCGTTCAAGCCGCAGAGCGGGCCGACATACCTGACGGTGGAGCAGACGCGTGGCGCGGTTGTCGCGGGTGTCACGCTGATGCCGAACCCCAAGAGTGACGACACGCCGCAGGTCGCTGCGTGGCCGCTGAACACCTCACTGGTGTTCCGGGCCCAACTGGGCGCACAGCCCGACGTACGGTCGGCGCTGCGCTAAGAGGTCAGTTGCCGTCGGGGTCGCGCAGCATCCGCAAGTGACCACGGCGGGTGACCTCGACCGGCGCGCCCGGGATGTCGGCGCTCGGTTCGCGGCGGGGCAGCGGGCGAGCCGCCTCACGGACCGCGTTGGCCAGTGCTTCCAGGTCGTCCGTCGACGGTCCGGCAGCAGCGGGGTCCGGAGCGAGCCGGATGACCTCCCAGCCGTTCGGAGCGGTCAACCGGTCGGCATGGTCGGCGCAGAGGTCGTAGCAGTGCGGCTCGGCGTACGTCGCGAGTGGACCGATCACACAGGTCGAGTCGGCATAGACGTAGGTGAGCGTCGAAACGGCCGGCGAATGACAGGCGGCGCGCGAACAGATCCTGGCGATGCTCACGACAAGACGTTACCCCCACTAGGCTGAGCGCGTGACCGAGGCTCGCCGTCATCGCAGGCACATCGACCGCCATGGGCGCGGCATGCTCGGACCGATCAGCCGGCCGAGCTCCTTCGCGCCGCGTGGTCTGCCGCTGCAACGCTCGGCTGCGGCCCAGTTCGACGAGGTGGTCGCGATCGAGGTGACGCGACTGGAGAAGCGGCTGCCGCAGGTCGTCGCCCGGGTCGAGTTCGCCATCGAGGACGTGCCGACCCTGGAGCTCGACGCGACCGAGATCCCGCTCACGCACGCCACCGGCGGTACGTCGCACGAGCCGTACCGGATCGTGGTGTTCCGGCGCCCGATCGAGCTCCGCGCCGAACGCTCCGGCGCCGGCCTCGCCTGGCTGGTCCGATCCGCCCTCGTCCTCGAACTGGCCGACGTACTGGCCCTGTCGCCGGAACAAATCGACCCGGAGTTCGACACCGACGAAGAGTGAGTTCCGCACTGTGGAACCCTTCTTGTGACCATCGTTGTCACGGGAGAGGATCGCTGGTGTGAACGATCAAAAGCTGCGGGTCGGAGTTGTTGGGCTGGGTTTTGCGGGGCGCACCGCGCTGGAGGCGTTCTCCGAGCTGCCGGATGTCGAGGTGATCGCGCTGGCGGGGCTGGAGAAGGACCTGCTGACCAGCCTGGGCGAGAAACACGCCGTACCGCACCTGTACGAGAAGTGGGAGGACCTGCTCCAGACCGAAGGCCTGGAGGCGGTCAGCATCGGTACGCCGACTCAGTTGCACGCCCCGATCGCGCTTGCGGCGCTGGAGAAGGGTCTGCACGTGCTGTCGGAGAAGCCGCTGGCCAGGACTGTCGCTGAGGGCACTGCGATGGTGGAGGCCTCGAAGAAGGCCGGCCGGGTGCTCAAGGTGGTGTTCAACCACCGTGAGCGCGGTGACGTCATCGCACTGAAGCACCAGATCGACGAGGGCCAGCTCGGCCGCATCTACTACGCCAAGGCGCACTGGATGCGCCGCAACGGCATCCCCGGCATGGGTGGCTGGTTCACCAACCGGGAGCTGTCCGGTGGCGGTCCGCTGATCGACCTCGGTGTCCACATCCTCGATATGGCTCTCCACCTGCTCGGTGAGCCGCAGGTGACCACAGTGTCGGCGAACACGTTCGCCGAGCTCGGCCCGCGCGGCCGGGGCAGCGTGCACAGTGTGGAACGGCCGGTCGTCGACACGCTCGGTTCGAAGTTCGAGGTCGAGGACCTGGCGACGGCGTACCTGCGACTCGAGGGTGGCGGCGCACTGCAGCTGGAGACCAGCTGGGCGACGTACCGGGCGCCAGGGGACAACTTCGGTATCGAGCTGTTCGGTACCGAGGGCGGGGCGAAGATCGACGTCCAGAACTACACGAACGACGACACGCTGCGGATCTACACCGATGTCGCCGGTATCCCGGCCGAGGTGCGGCCCGCGACCGGTCCGGGGCTCGGCCACCGCGCAGTGGTGCGGGAGTTCGTCCGGATCGTCCAGAGCGGCGACTGGGAAGGGCAGAACGGGTCGGAGGCGCTCCTCCGCACCGAGGTCATCGACGCCTGCTACGCCTCGGCGAAGGCAGGACGAGAGGTAGTGCTGCATGACTGATCCGATTCGTGTCACCGTCTGGGGCGAGAACGTCCACGAGGGTCGCGACGAGACCGTCCGCAAGCTGTACCCGGACACCATGCACGAGACGATCGCGTCGGCGCTGCGGGCCAAGCTCGGCCAGGACGTCGTCGTCCGTACGGCGTGGCTGCAGCAGGACGAGCACGGTCTGACCGAGGAGGTGCTGGCCGAGACCGACGTACTCACCTGGTGGGGGCACGCGGCGCACGATCAGGTCGACGACGCGATCGTCGAGCGGGTGCACAAGCACGTGCTGTCCGGCATGGGTCTGATCGCGCTGCACTCCGCGCACTTCAGCAAGATCTTCATCAAGCTGATGGGCACCACCTGCTCACTGGACTGGCGGGCCGAGAACGACCGCGAGCTGATCTGGACGGTCGCGGCCGGACACCCGATCGCGCGCGGGATCCCGCATCCGCTGGTGATCGAGCGCGAGGAGATGTACGGCGAGCTGTTCGACATCCCGCAGCCGGACGAACTGGTCTTCATCAGCTCGTTCAGCGGTGGCGAGGTGTTCCGCTCGGGCGCCGCCTACCGCCGCGGCCAGGGCCGGGTGTTCTACTTCCGCCCGGGCGATCAGGAGTTCCCGACGTACCACAACTCCGACGTGCAGCAGGTGATCGCGAACGCGGTCGGCTGGGCGGCTCCCGTCGTACCGCGGCAGCTGCCTGAGGTGCATCATCGCGGCGAGACTGGTTGGTTCGAGAAGGGCTGAAATACAGCTTTTACACGGAGCCGGATAAGGTCCACGCATGGTTGACGTTGCGGCGATCTTCAAGGCGTACGACGTTCGCGGGGTCGTCCCGGATCAGTTCGACGAGTCGGTAGCCCGGGCGACCGGGGCTGCGTTCGTCGAGGTCCTGGACGTGCTCGCGGGTCCCGGAGCGGTCGTGGTCGGGTACGACATGCGGCCGTCCAGCCCGGCGCTGGCGGCTGCCTTCGCCGAGGGCGTGACCAGCACCGGCGCCGACGTGATCATGATCGGGCTGGCCTCGACCGACCAGCTGTACTTCGCCTCCGGCCGGCTGGACCTGCCGGGCGCGATGTTCACCGCGAGCCACAACCCGGCGCAGTACAACGGCATCAAGCTGTGCCGCGCCGGCGCCGCGCCGGTCGGTGCGGACTCCGGGCTGCGGGACATCGCCGACCTGGTCGAGAAGGCGCTCGTCGACGGCCCGGTGGCGACCGCCGTACCGGGCACGATCCGCGAGAAGGACCTGCTCACCGCGTACGCCGATCATCTGCACGACCTGGTCGACCTGTCGAAGATCCGGCCGCTGCGAGTGGTCGTCGACGCCGGCAACGGGATGGGCGGGCACACCGTGCCGGCCGTCTTCGCGACCGGTCCGGTCGAGATCGTCCCGATGTACTTCGAGCTGGACGGCAACTTCCCGAACCACGAGGCGAACCCGCTCGACCCGAAGAACCTGGTCGACCTGCAGGCGAAGGTGCGCGAGGGCGGTGCCGATCTCGGGCTGGCCTTCGACGGCGACGCCGACCGCTGCTTCGTGATCGACGAGAAGGGCGACCCGATCTCGCCGAGTGCGATCACCGGAGCTGTCGCCGTACGGGAGCTGGCCAAGCACCCTGGCGCGACCATCCTCTACAACTTGATCACCTCGAAGGCAGTGCCGGAGCTGGTGACCGAGCACGGCGGCGTACCGGTGCGGACGCGGGTCGGGCACTCCAACATCAAGCAGAAGATGGCCGAGACCGATGCGGTCTTCGGTGGCGAGCACTCGGCACACTACTACTTCAAGGACTTCTGGCGGGCCGACACCGGCATGCTGGCCGCACTGCACGTGCTGGCCGCGCTGGGTGAGCAGGACAAGCCGGCCAGCGAGCTGTTCGCCGTGTACGAGCGCTACGTGTCGTCCGGCGAGCTGAACAACAAGGTCGAGGACGCAGCGGCGACGGTCGCCGCGATCGAGGACACGTACGGCGGCCAGGCCGACATCACCCTCGACCGCCTGGACGGCTTGACCGTGTCCGCGCCACAGTGGTGGTTCAACGTCCGGACCTCCAACACCGAGCCGTTGCTGCGGCTGAACGTCGAAGCGGCGGACCGCGCCACCATGGAGCGCGTCCGTGACGAAGTACTGGCGCTGATCACCGGCACGCCTGCGACAGTGTTGTCGAACGAGGGGAAGAACTGATGGCAGTCAATCTGGACCCGGACCTGCTGAGCATCCTGGTCTGCCCGAAGTGCCGCTCGGAGTTCCGGGTGGACGACGAGGCCAACGAGCTGGTCTGCACCAACACCGGCTGCGCGCTGGCGTACCCGGTGCGCGACGACATCCCGGTGCTGCTGATCGACGAGGCGCGGGACACCCGCACCGAGGAGACCGCGAGCCAGGCATGAGCACTTTCGATGACTCGCGGTTGGATGACCCGGCTGCGTTGCGGGACGCCGATCACCTGTTGCGGCGGTTGGCGATGGCCGGTGCGCGCGTGCGGGCCGAGCTGGAGGCGGCGGACGACGTACTGTCCTCGCTGACTTCTGATGGCTTCCGGCCGCGGGCCATTGTGGCGGCCGGCCGGGACGCTCGGCTGGTGCGCGCTGTGCTGGAGCCGGTCTGCCCGGTGCCGTTCGTGGCGTGGCCCGGTCCGGGTCTGCCCGGGTGGGCCGGTCCGCTGGATCTGGTGATCGTGCTGGGCGGACAGTCCGAGGACAACGACGCGGTGTCGGCTGCTGCCGAGGCTGCGCGTCGCGGTTGCGGTCTGATGGTCGCTGCGCCCGCGGACTCGCCGGTGGCGATCGCCTCGGCCGGTCTGCGACACGCGATCCGGCTGCCGTCGCAGTCCGATGACCAGCTCGCCGCAGCAGTCGCCGTACTGCAGGGGCTGCACCAGATGGACCTCGGGCCGGTTGTGGACGCCAAGTCCGTGGCCGAGATGCTCGACGACGTGGCGATCGCCTGCTCACCGAACAAGGACGTGTCGTCCAACCCGGGCAAGGAGTTCGCGCTCGTGCTGGCCGACTCGCTGCCGCTGGTGTGGGGCGGCTCGGTGCTGGCTGCTCGTGCTGCGCGCCGAGTGGTCGAGGCGCTGCGGCTGGCCAGTGGCCGTCCGGCGCTGGCGGCTGATGCCGGTCACCTGTTGCCGGTGCTCAACCAGCCGCCGCGGGACCTGTTCGCCGACCCGTTCGACCAGGGCGACGAGTTGCGGCCCGCACTGATCATTCTGGACGACGGTCTGGCTGACGACTCGGTCATCGAGACCCGCAACAAGCTGGCGCTCAAGGCCGAGCGGCACGAGGTGCGCGTGCACGTCGTGAAGCAGGCCGACGGGACGGACATCGCGCGGTACGCCGCTCTGACCCAGCACGGCCGGTATGCCGCGGCGTACCTCGGTATCGGCCTGGGGCGCTACGGCACCGCGGCCGACGACGCACCGGCCGAGCCGGGCATCCCGTCGGAGGACCCAGCGTGGTAGTTCGGCTGCAGAACACCATCCGCGACTACGCGTGGGGCTCGACGACCGCACTGGCGCAGCTGCTCAGTGTGGAACCGGACGGCAAGCCGCAGGCCGAGATGTGGATGGGCGCGCACGAGTCGGCGCCGTCCGTGCTGCCGTCAGGCGACTCCCTGTACGACGCGGTCACGGCCGGCGCATCCGACGTACTGGGTGTGGAGACGGCCGAGCGGTTCGAGGGGCGGTTCCCGTTCCTGGCCAAACTGCTGGCGGCGGGACAGCCGTTGTCGATCCAGGCGCACCCCTCGCGGGAGCAGGCGATCGACGGGTATGCGCGCGACGAGGCGGCCGGGATTCCGCGGGATGCGGCCGACCGGAACTACAAGGACGCTTGGCCGAAGCCGGAGATCCTGATTGCGTTGGAGCCCTTCGACGCGCTGGTCGGGTTCCGGCCGTTGGCGTCGACGGTCGCGTTGCTGGAGGCGTTGGCGCCGGTGGGCCTTGAGGGGCTGACGGCGCAACTGCGGGACGGCAAGCTGCAGGAAGCCTTCACGGACTTCATGAGCAGCGACCGGGACTCCATCCGGCCGCTCGTGTCCGCGCTGGGTGAGGCATGCGCGCAGTACGCCGGTGAGGCTTATGCGCTCGAGGTCGAGACGCTCGCGAAGTTGTGTGCGGACTTCCCGGATGATCCGGGTGTGCTGGCGGCGTTGCTGCTGAACCGGGTTCGGTTGGAGCGGTTCGAGGCGGTGTATCTGCCGGCTGGAAACGTGCATGCGTATCTGCATGGGCTCGGGTTCGAGGTGATGGCCAACTCGGACAACGTGCTGCGTGGTGGGCTGACGAGCAAGTACGTCGACGTACCGGAGCTGGTGTCGGTTGTCGACTTCGAGCCGTTGACCGACGCGGTGCTGACGGCAACCGACGGTGTCTACGAGACCGGGTGCGAATACTTCGCCGTACAGCGGGTTGATCTCGACGGCGGTGAACGGACGGTCACTGGGAGCGGTCCGCGGATCGTTTGCTGTGTGGACGGAACGGTCGAGGTCGGTGCCGGGGGCACCTATGACGGTGTGACGTTGTCCGCCGGGCAGTCCGCGTTCGCGGGTGGACCCGAGGGACCCTGTAACCTGCGTGGTTCCGGCACGGCGTTCGTCGTGTCCACACCCTGATTTGCGGAGGACCTGAACAACCATGGCTGGTGGCGGAAACAAGGCCGTGGTCGCGGCCCTGCTGGCGAACACCGGGATCGCGATCACCAAGTTCGCGGCGTGGGGGCTGACCCAGTCGGCCTCGATGCTCGCCGAGTCGATCCACTCGCTCGCCGATGCCGGCAACCAGGTGCTGCTGCTGGTCGGCAGCAAGCGCGCCAAGCGCGAGGCCGACGAACTGCACCAGTTCGGCTTCGGCCGGGAGCGCTACGTCTACTCGTTCATCGTGGCGATCGTGCTGTTCAGCGTCGGTGGTCTGTTCGCGCTCTACGAGGGCTGGCACAAGATCCACGACCCGCACGGGATCGACGACTGGAAGTGGGTCCCGGTCGCGGTCCTGGTGGCCGCGATCGTCATGGAGACCCTGTCCTTCCGGACCGCGATCGTCGAGGCGAACAAGGTCCGCGGCCACGTCGGCTGGGCCAAGTTCATCCGCAACGCCCGCTCACCCGAGCTCCCAGTCATCCTGCTGGAGGACTTCGCCGCGCTCACCGGTCTGGTGCTCGCGCTCATCGGTGTCGTGCTGACGCTCGTGACCGGCAACGGTGTCTTCGACGGTCTGGGTTCGATGGCGATCGGCGCCCTGCTGGTCTGCGTCGCGATCTTCCTCGCGATCGAGATGAAGTCCCTGCTGCTCGGCGAGTCCGCGACCCGCGAGTCCCAGCAGAAGATCGTCGACGCCATCCAGAACACCCCGGGCGTCCAGCGCCTCATCCACATCAAGACCCTGCACCTAGGCCCCGAAGAAATCCTCGTCGCCGCCAAACTCGCCGTCGAGTCGACTGCCACCAGCGCCGCCATCGCCGAGACCATCGACGCCGCCGAACGAGCCATCCGCGCCGCCGAACCGATGTCGGTCCACATCTACCTCGAACCCGACATCTTCCACGAGAACCACACCCCCGACCCCCGCCCCGCCGTACCGGAAGCCCCCTCGCACTAACACCCGCCCCGTCGCCCCTTCGCACTCGCACCCGCCCCGTCGCATCTGATGGGTTACCCCACGAGCTTGTGGGTTCTGTACCCGCATGCGGGTCGGGAACCCACAAGCCGGTGGGTCAACCCATGAGATGGTCAGCGTGGTTTCGGGGGGAGGACGCCGGAGCGGCCTAGCCAGTGGAGGGCTCGTTCTCGGTCTATTTGGGACTGGGTGGGTGGGGTGGTCAGGCGGCCGGTGCGGTAGCCGAGGTTGCGGAGGTCGGCGGCTACGGAGGGCTCGGCGAGGGCTCGGAGGGCGAACGCCAGGGCGGCGGGGGTGACGTCGTACCGGCGTTCGAGGTCGAGGGCCAGTTGTACGGCGGCCAGGTCGCGGTCGTCGTACTGGCGTTGGGCGGTTTGGCCGGAGCGGGAGTGCGGGAGGAGGCCTAGTGCCTCGCGGTAGCGCAGCATCCGGGGGGTCGTGCCCAGGCGTTTGGCGGCTTCGGTGATGCGCATGACACCAATCCTGACATTTCGGTGTCAAAAACGCCCGTCAGGCGATCAAACCACCAGGCTGAGCCCTCTAGGCTCACCTAGGAAGTACTCAGCGAGAGTTCAGGGGAGCGGTATGACGTTCGACTACAAGGTGGCGGACCTCGGGCTGGCCGAGTTCGGCCGCAAGGAGATCCGGCTGGCCGAGCACGAGATGCCCGGTCTGATGGCGATGCGCGCGCAGTACGGCGAGAGCAAGCCGCTGGCCGGTGCGCGGATCATGGGCTCGCTGCACATGACGATCCAGACCGCGGTGCTGATCGAGACGCTGACCGCGCTCGGCGCCGACGTCCGCTGGGTCTCCTGCAACATCTTCTCGACCCAGGACCACGCCGCCGCGGCGATCGTCGTCGGCCCGGACGGTTCGGTCGACAACCCCGCCGGTGTGCCGGTCTTCGCCTGGAAGGGCGAGACGCTCGAGGAGTACTGGTGGTGCACCGAGCAGGCGCTGAAGTGGCCCGGCGAGCAGGGCCCGAACATGATCCTCGACGACGGTGGCGACGCCACCATGCTCGTCCACAAGGGCACCGAGTTCGAGAAGGCCGGCGCCGTACCGGACCCGTCGACCGCGGACTCCGAGGAGTACGCCGTCGTGCTCAAGCTGCTGACCCGCACGCTCGCCGAGGACCCGCAGCTGTGGACCGGGATCGGCCAGGGCATCAAGGGTGTCACCGAGGAGACCACCACCGGTGTGCACCGGCTCTACGAGATGCACAAGGCCGGCGCGCTGCTGTTCCCGGCGATCAACGTCAACGACTCGGTCACCAAGTCGAAGTTCGACAACAAGTACGGCTGCCGGCACTCGCTGATCGACGGCATCAACCGCGCCACCGACGTCCTGATCGGCGGCAAGGTCGCGGTCGTGGCCGGGTACGGCGACGTCGGCAAGGGCTGCGCGGAGTCGCTGCGTGGCCAGGGCGCCCGCGTCATCGTCACCGAGATCGACCCGATCTGCGCACTGCAGGCGGCGATGGACGGCTACCAGGTCACCACGCTGGACGAGGTCGTCGGCATCGCCGACATCTTCGTCACCACGACGGGCAACAAGGACGTCATCACCGCCGACCACATGGCGCTGATGAAGCACCAGGCGATCGTCGGCAACATCGGCCACTTCGACAATGAGATCGACATGGCCGGCCTGTACAAGACCGACGGTGTCGAGCGCGTCAACATCAAGCCGCAGGTCGACGAGTTCCGGTTCCCGGACGGCCACACCATCATCATCCTGTCCGAGGGCCGGCTGCTGAACCTCGGCAACGCGACCGGGCACCCGTCGTTCGTGATGTCGAACTCCTTCACCAACCAGGTGCTCGCCCAGATCGAGCTCTTCGTCCGCACGGCCGAGTACCCGACCGAGGTCTACGTGCTCCCCAAGCACCTCGACGAGATGGTCGCCCGCCTGCACCTCGACGCTCTGGGCGTGAAGCTCACCGAGCTGACGAAGGAGCAGTCCGCCTACCTCGGCGTACCGGTCGAAGGCCCGTACAAGTCCGAGCACTACCGCTACTGATCGACCCACAGCAAGCGCCTCACCCTCGTGGGTGGGGCGCTTGTGCTTCTGTCAGCCGAGGAAGCCTGCGACGCCGAACTCGCCTTCGCTCTGGTCGGTGACGACGACGGCTTCCATCCAGGCGACGCAGGTCTTGACCGCGGCCAGGACCTCCGGATGCAGCTCGGCCTGTTGCTGCGGGGTGCTCGCCTGCCACTGCGCGAACCCGGCTCGGCAGGTCGCGGTGTCCCACTCGCCGTAGTACCAGTCCTCGGCGAACGGCAACGGAGCGGGCAGTGTGCCGTAGACGAGGTCGTCGAGCTTCGCGGTGGTGATGCCGAGGTGCTCGAGCCCTTTGCCGACGTCCACGAGCCACCCGCTGCGGAAGCCGCTGAACTCGTTGTACGGCAGGGTGAAGTCGGTCATGAACCCGCAGATGTCGTGGTACGCCGAGGCATACCGGTGGCCGTACTCCTTGTCGAACGGCCCGCCGTTGATCACCGCCAGCGCGGCCTCGCTGCTGGTCGGCGCTCCGTCCGCGATCTCGTAGTCGAATTGCTCGTCCTCGGCGACCCATCCAGCGCCGGCCCACTGGCTCAACACCGCGTAGGTCCGAGGATTCCGGCTGCCGACGACGGCGTGCACCTCGTCCAGCCGGACCATGAACGGCGTCAGAGTAAGGCTCATGCCGGCAACGCTAGGTGCCGGCGTACCAGCTCCTGCCCGCCTGGCAGCAAGCTGCCTGATCGCCGTAAGGACAGGAGGTGTGGCCGATCTGGCCGGGATTGGCGCGGCGGGCACGCTCAGCGGGGTGGCTGCGTACCCGTATACGTCCTGTCGGTCGGGTGTTCAGGACCAGCCGGATTGGTTGCTGCCGGGGGTGGCCCAGCCCTGGGCGTTGTGGGTGGCCGGGGTCTGTTCGCGGGCGGGTGGCGGCGGGGCGAAGGTGGGCACGGGCTCGGGCGGGAGGACGCCGTACGGGCTGGGCGGTGCAAACGGGCCGGCCGGTACGGCGTACTGGTTCGGGCTAGCCGCCGGGCCGAAGGGGCCGGTGGTTACCGGGCGGACGACGGCTAGGCGGATGAGCTCGCGGCGGCGGCGTTCGGCCAGTACGGCGGACAGGAACGCCGGCGCGATCATCGGGGTCGGCGGTGCGGGCGCGGTGAGCTGGGCGACGCGGTGGCCGAGAGTCTCGCCGAGGGCGGCGCGGGCGGCGGGCTGCAGTTCGGTGAAGCGGGCCAGGTAGTCGCGGGCGGTGTTGGCGAGCTCGTCGGGGAGCTGGGACAGCTCGAGCGACTGCGCCCACGCCACCAGATGCGCGGGCACGAACAGCGGCGGCGACGCCATCGCCTGGTGGCGTTCGCGGATCACCACAGTCCCGGCGACCATGTCGCCGATCCGCTTGCCCTGCTTGTTCATCAGGCTCGCGACGATTCCCGGGCTGGCCGCGAACCACGGCGCGAAGTCGACGAAGAACCACATCAGCGTTCGCACCAGCGCGTGCCGGAACCGGATCGACGACCCGTCGTCCCGGACCACCTTGAGCCCGAGCACCATCTTGCCGACGGTCCGCCCGCGGGTGAGCGTCTCCATCACCAGGCGGTAGCCGACCACCACGAGCAGTACGACGATCGTCACCAGCGCGAACGCCAGTGCCTCGCTCGATTGCTCGCTGATCAGGAATCCGAACAGCAACCCGATGAGACCGCTCAGCACCATGATCTGGATCATCACGTCGATCGCACAGGCCAGCGCCCGCGTCGGCATCCGTGCGATCCGCACCTGGAGGACGACCGCCTCGCCCGTGACCAACTGAGACACTCTGCCGCCCCCCTCCTGCCAAGACACCCGGTCGGGCTAGTCTGCCAGCCCAGGGATCCAGCGACGGGAGGAGGTGTTCGTGGACGTCGAGGCGTTCGTTTCGGTGCATCAGCCGCAGTGGGACCGTCTGGCCTACCTGACCCGCCGGCAGCGGCGTCTGACCGGTGCTGAGGCAGAGGAGCTCGTCACGCTGTACCAGCGCGTCGGCACGCACCTGTCCGCGCTCAGAGCCGCCGGTGCGGACCCAGTGTCCATCGGACGGCTCTCCGGACTGATTGCTGACGCCAGAGGCGCTGTCACTGGTGCACAGGCACCTGTCTGGCGAGACATCTCCAGGTATTTCCTGGTGAGCTTCCCGGCTGCCCTCTACGTCTCCAGACGCTGGTGGCTGACCATCGGCCTGCTCTTCTATCTGGTTGCGGCCTGGTCGGCCTGGCGGATCCTCGCGCACCCCGAGGTGATCGACTCGATCGCTGCGCCGGCTCAGATCCAGCAGTTGGTCGACCACGACTTCGAGGCGTACTACTCCGAGAACCCGGCCCAGGACTTCGCACTGCGCGTGTGGCTCAACAACGCCACGCTGAGCGCCGCCGTACTCGCACTGGGTATTTTGCTGATCCCCTCGGTCTTCATCCTCTGGGACAACGCACTCAACCTCGGTGTGAGCGCTGGGCTGATGATCAGTCATGACAAGGGCGGTCTGTTCTTCAGCCTGATTACCCCGCACGGCCTGCTCGAACTCACCGCGGTCTTCATCGCATCCGCCGCCGGACTGCGCCTCGGTTGGTCGTGGATCGTTCCCGGTGCCCGAACCCGCATGCAGGCCCTCGCGCAGACCGGCCGCGCCACGATCGGAATGGCGATCGGGCTGGCTGCGATCCTGTTGCTCACCGGCGTGATCGAGGCGTTCGTGACGCCGTTCCTGCCCGGGCCGGTGCGGATCAGCATCGGCATCGTGGCCGAGATCGGCTTCTTCCTCTACGTCTACATTCTCGGCCGCCGAGCCGCGCGGCTAGGTGAGTCGGGCGACGTCGAAGAGGAAGACGCGGCCGCTCCAATAGCCACTTAGCCGTTTGCCGGTGGGCACCGGATCAAGATGAGATCCGCCCAGGAAGTCAGACACAGCAGGTGGTACGGCGTCGCTGTCACGGTCGGCCTGATCGCGTACGGCGTTGTCCACCTGCTGATCGCGTGGATCGCCCTGCAACTGGCCTGGGGACAGTCGTCGCAGGAGGCATCCCAGCAAGGCGCCCTCAAGGAGCTCGCCGGTAAGCCACTCGGCGGGGTCCTGCTCTGGATTGTCGCGATCGGCCTGTTCGCGCTGGTGATCTGGCGCGCCCTCGATCTCGCGTACGCCGACCTCGACACCGAGAAGCGGGTGTCGTACACCGGTCGTGCCGTGGTCTACCTCGTGCTCGGAATCAGCGCGGTGAAGGTCGCCATCGGCGCCGGCAATTCGAGCACCAACCAGCAACGCTCGCTGTCGGCGCGGTTGATGGAGAACGGCTTTGGCCGCGCGCTGATCGTCGTGGTCGGCCTGGTCGTGGTCGGGATCGGGATCCGCCAGCTGTACAAGGCGTACACGAAGAAGTTCACCGAGGACCTGGTCGGCGGCGTCTCCGACACGACCGTCCTGCTCGGCCGCATCGGGTACGCCGCCAAGGGTGTCGCGTTCATCGTGGTCGGCGTGCTCTTCGGCTGGGCCGCGATCAGCTACGAACCGGACAAGGCCGGCGGTCTCGACGCTGCCCTGCACACGATCAAACAACAACCCTTCGGATCGGTCCTGCTGACCGTCCTGGCCCTCGGTATCGCCGCCTTCGGCGCCTACTGCTTCGTCTGGTCCCGCAACGCTCGAACCTAGATTGCGTCCGATCGCCCGGCTTCGATGCGTGACCACTGGGCGATCGGCCGGCCGTTCGTCATCAGGATGTGCTCGGCCTTCGCCCACTCCTGCGGCCAACCGTCCGGTGAGTCCTCGTGCCCTTCCTGGCGCCCATACACGGTGAGGTCCATCAGGTGGTAGCTGTTGTCCATCACCTCGACTCCACGCAACGTCGTCCAGTAGGTCTCGAACACCCGGTCGCCGTCGCGCAGGTAGCAGACCAAGTACATCTGGCCGAGAGTCCTGCCGACGAGCAACTTGTCGCGGGAGTCGGCCGACGAGTACCACGGCATCGTCCAGCCCATGAAGTCGCGGTACCGCCGACTCTCGTCGTACGGGCCCTGGCAGAACACGGCGTACGTGATGTCGCGCGAGTGCAGATAAGACAGTTCGCCGACAGCCCCGTTACACCACGTGCACCCCGGACACTGCTCAGTCGCGGGATGCCCGTCATGCCACATGAAGTAGTACGCGATCAGCTGCCGACGCCCTTCGAACGCCTCCAGCAATGTCACCGGCCCGTCCGGGCCCGCCACTGTGATCCCCGCATCCACCTCAACCATCGGCAACCGCCGCCGAGCCGCCGCAATCGCGTCCGCCTCCCGGCTGTGCGCCTTCTCGCGAACCCTCAACTCGTCCAGCTCAGCCAGGAACCCGGCCCGATCAGTCACCTTCGGCAATGCGTCACTCATGACGTCTCCTCTCTTTAGAGGTCACGTCGGAGCAGTACCCCACTTCTTGACATCCCGACCCCCCGCCCCAGGCCCCCAGCCCAACGCCCCACCCGCCCCCCGGCCCCCGCCCCTCACCTCTCGCCCCTCGCCCCTCGCGCCTCGCGCCTCGCCCCCAAAGGTGGGCCGCCTTCTCTTTGTGCACGAGCCCCCACTTTGTGAACCCACCAGTCAATCTGGTGAGTGTTTCGTGGTCGGTGGATTCACAAAGATGAGCTGGGTGCACAAAGAGCCGCGGGCGTGTTGGGGGATGGAGGGGTGCTCTTTGGGGGGCGAGGGGCGAGGGGCGAGGGCGAGGGGTGGGGGGATGGGTGGTGGGAAGGGGCTATGCGGTGGGGAGGTCTCGGTGGCGGAGGGTGGTTAGGCCGGTGGCGGCCAGGGCGGCGGTGATGAGGAGGAGGACGACGAGGGGAGCTAGGTGGGTGTCGCCGCCGGGGAGTTGGGGGAGGTGGGTGAAGGGGGAGAGGTCCTTGATCCAGGGGGCCAGTTGGATGCCGGCGCTGGTGAGACCGATCAGGATGCAGAGCGTGGGGCCGGCCCAGGCGGCTTGGGAGGCTCGGGGGATTAGGCCGAACACGGCGAGAGTGAGGGCGGCCAGGAGCCAGACTGCGGGCAGTTGGATGAGGGAGGCGGCGATCAGGCGGGGGAGTTGGGTGCCGACGTCGTCGACCGCCATGCCGTAGGCGAGGCCGGCTGCTGCGCCGGAGGCGAGGAGAGCGATGGCCGGGCCGAGGAGGCTGAAGATCAGGTGGCTGGCAGCCCAGTGGAGGCGGCTGGTTGCGGTGGCGAGGACGGGTTCGGCGCGACCGCTGGTCTCCTCGGCGCGCAACCGCAGCGTGGATTGGACTGCGTACGCCGAGGCGATCAGTCCGGTGATCATCATGACGCCGACCAGGAACGAGTCGATCAGCCCGGCTGAGCCACCCATCCGCTGGAACATCTCCTGGATCTTCGGATCGTTCCGCATCATGTCGCCGACCCCTTCGGCGACACCGCCGAAGAGCAGGCCGAGCAAGAGGAACGCCGACGTCCACGCGGCCAGCAGCCCGCGGTGCAGTCGCCAGGCCAATCCCAGTGGCGAGCCCAACCGTCCCTCGGCCGGCCCGAGCCGCGCGGGCAACAGCCCCGACCCGACATCACGCCGTACGGCGAGCTGAACCGCGGCCGCGACCAGTACGACGGTTGTCGCGAGCAACAGTCCTCCCAGCCACCAGCGGTTGGCGCCGTACGGGTGGATCCGTTGCGCCCAACCAACCGGCGACAGCCACGACAACCACGCCAGCGGACCGTCGGTGTGCGCGCTCGTGTCCCCGGCGGCACGCAGTACGAACGACGCCCCGAGTACGCCGATCGCCATCCCGCGTGCGGTCCCGGCATTGGCGGTCAGTTGCGCCGCGACCCCGCCGACCGCGGCGAAAAACCAACCAGCACTCGCGAATTCGAGGCCGAGGGCAACCGATCCCGCCCACGGCAGGTCCTGACTGTGCATGCCCAGAGCAAGCAATCCACCGAGCACCGCATTGGCGCCGAAGGCAACCAGAAGTGCGGCGGCAAGCCCCGCATGCCGCCCCACCACACTCGACCCGAGCAGCTCGGAACGCCCGGTCTCCTCCTCGACCCGGGTGTGCCGGATCACCGTGAGCAGGCCGATCAGCCCGACCATCAGCGGTACGAATCCGAGTCGCCAGGTGACGAATTCACCGAGCGAGGCCCCGGACAATTCGCCGTACAGGGTGATGAAACCGGCGTTGTTCGCGTAGCTGAGCCGCGATTCCGCGGTCGGGAACAGTTCGCCGTACGACGCCGCGTAGCTGACTGGGATCGCGGTCAGGAACACGATCCACAGCGGCATCACGATCCGGTCCCGGCGCAGGATCAGCCGGATCAGTCCACCGGTTCCGGCCAAGGTCGTCATCGGGCCGCCTCCGGTTCGTACAGGCGGAGGAAAAGCTCCTCCAGCGTCGGCGGCTGACTGACCAGACTCCGGACGCCGACATCGACCAGCTGCCGCAGTACGGCGTTGATCTCCTCGGTGTCCACGTCGAATCGCACCACCCCGTCCTCGACGCGCAGATCGTGCACACCGGTCAGCGCGGACAGACCATTCGGCGGACCGGCGAGCTCGGCGGTCATCGACGTACGGGTCAGGTGTCGGAGCCCGGACAGCGTCCCGCTCTCGACCGCGCGACCGGCCCGGATGATCGTGACCCGCTCGCAGAGCGCCTCGACCTCGGACAGGATGTGGCTCGAGAGCAGCACCGTCTTGCCCTCGCCCGAACTGATCTCCTGCACGACCTCGCGGAAGACCTCCTCCATCAACGGGTCCAACCCCGAGGTGGGCTCGTCGAGGAGCAGGAGCTCGACATTCGAGGCGAAGGCGGCGACCAGGGCGACCTTTTGCCGGTTGCCCTTCGAGTACGTGCGGGCCTTCTTCCGCGGGTCGAGATCGAACCGCTCCAGCAGTTCGGCCTTGCGCTTCTTGTCGAGACCGCCGCGCATCCGGCCGAGCAGGTCGATCGCCTCGCCGCCGGACAGGTTCGGCCACAGCGTGACGTCGCCGGGGACATAGGCGAGCCGGCGGTGCAGGGCGGTCGCATCCGACCACGGGTCGCCGCCGAGCAGGCGCGCCGTACCGTCGGTGCGTCGGGTCATACCGAGCAGGATCCGGATCGTGGTGGTCTTCCCGGCGCCGTTCGGGCCGAGGAAGCCGTGCACCTCACCCGCGCGGACCGTCAGGTCGAGACCGTCCAGGGCCCGGGTACGTCCGAAGGTCTTGACCAGGCCCTCGGTGTGGATCGCCGCAGCGGTCATCAGTTGTCCTTTCGGAGGTTGGCAGTCTGCTCGGGTGTGAGCAGTGGCTGGGAGAAGATGTCGACGAACGCCCGGGTCAGGCGGGCGTAGCCGGCGGTGGTGGAGATGTCCTCGCCGAGGGCGAGTTCGAGCTGGTCGCGGAGCACGAAGACGCCGAGCTTCATCGCCGCGATCACGGCGGACCAGGCCCGGTAGTCGTCGGCGACGACACCGTGCGCCTTCGCCCACTCCTCGCCGTACTCGACCGTCTGCAGGAACAGCGCACCCGCGGTCTCGGAGCCGTCCATCATCGAGCGGACCAGATAGCTCTGGAGCGGGAACGACACCGGTTGCACGGTGGCGACGTTGACGTTCTCCAGGCCCTTCTCGTCGATCAGTTCGCGGCCGAGCTCGATCATCCGGTCCCGGGCGTAGGCGTCACAGGCTTCGCGCAGCGCCTCCTTCGACCCGAAGTGGTGCCGGACCAGTCCGGACGAGACGCCGGCCTCGGTCGCGATATCGCGGATCGAGGCGCCCTCGATCCCGCGCTCGGTGAACAGCTTGATCGCCGCGTCCCGGATCCGGGCCCGCGCGGTCAGGTCGTCGTTCATGCACACTCCTTCTCGGCTACACAGTTGAGTAGACTCCTACACGATCGTGTAGTCAAGAGGAAAGATGATGACGTATATGTGACGAAGATTCGTATCTCGTTGACAGGACAGCGCTTGCTGGTGTGGTTTCTTCCCATGATCAAACGGTGGCTGGGAATCCTCGGAGCGCTGTGTCTCGTGGTTGCGATACCGGGTACGGCGTTTGCTGCCGACCCAGGACGCAAGGTCGTGAAGGTCGGGGTGACCCAGGCGGTCGACTCGATGAACCCGTTCCTCGCCGTCCGGCTGGTCTCGGGGTCGCTGCAGCGCTGGATGTACAGCTTCCTGACCGTGCCCGACTCCAAGACCCTGCAGCCCAGTCCGGACCTCGCCGAGTCCTGGACGACGTCACCCGACGGGCTGACCTGGACCTTCAAGATCCGTACGGCGAAGTGGTCCGACGGCCAGCCGATCACCGCCGAAGACGCGGCGTGGACCTTCAACAAGATGATGACCGACGACGCGGCCAAGGCCGGTAACGGGCCCGCGGTCGAGAACTTCGCCAGCGTCACCGCGAACGGCCAGGAGCTGACGATCAAGCTGAAGGCGCCGCAGGCGTCGATGCTCGACATCCCGGTGGCGATCGTGCCCAAGCACATCTGGGAGAAGGTCACCGACATCGGGAAGTACGAGGCCGACCAGTACCCGACCGTCGGCAGCGGCCCGTACGTCGCGGTCGAGTACAAGAAGGACCAGTTCGTCCGGCTCGAGGCGAACAAGGACTACTGGCGTGGACCGGCGAAGATCGACGAGTTGCAGCTGATCTTCTACGACAACCCGGCCGCCGCGATCGTCGGGCTGAAGAAGGGCGACATCGACCTGATCGGCCGGCTCGCACCGCCGGACTTCGAGTCGCTGAAGGGCGAGGACAACATCGTCCAGTGGAACACCGAGGGCCGGCGGGCGACGTACCTGCAGATCAATCATGGCGCGACCACCAGCGACAACAAGCCGATCGGTGACGGGCATCCGGCGCTGAAGGACCCCCGTGTGCGGCAGGCGCTGCACTACGGGATCGACAAGCAGAAGCTGGTCGCCGAGACGCAGAACGGGCTTGCCCGGCCGGCCGACGGTTCGATCGTGCCGCCGCTGTACAAGAGCTTCTTCTGGGAAGCATCGGGCGCGGAGAAGATCAGCTACGACGCGGCCAAGGCCAACAAGATCCTCGATGACGCCGGCTACAAGAAGGGTGCCGACGGCATCCGAACCATGCCCGACGGCTCGCGCAAACTGGCGTTCCGCTTCAGCATCCACACCGATGCGCCGAGCGAAGAGAAGCTCTCCGAGTACCTGACCGGCTGGTTCAAGGAGCTCGGCATCCAGCTCACCGCACGCCGGCTCGACTCCAGCAAGTTCACCGAGGAGACCGGTACGACGGCCCTGTTCGACATCGCGATCAGCGGCTGGTCGGTCAACCCCGATCCCGAAGAGGTCCTCGGCACGCACCTCTGCAGTCGCCGGCCGACCGCATCCGGGCAGGGTGGCGGAACCGAGTCGTTCTACTGCGACCCGCAGTACGAGGACCTCTACAAGCAGCAGCAGAAGGAGCTCGACCTCCCGAAGCGCGCCGACATCATCAAGAAGATGCAGGAACGCCTGTACGTCGACGCGCCGGTGATCGCGCTCTACTACCCGAACGACCTCGAGGGCTACCGCAAGGACCGGATCGCCAGCATCACGCCGATCCCGGAGGACAAGGGCCTCCTGTACGGCGGCAGCGGCTACTGGCCGTTCTACACAGTTCAGGCGGTGACGAAGGATGCTGCGGCCGAGAGCGATGGCGGCTCGAACACCGGGCTGATCGCGGGCATCGCGGCGGCGATCGTCGTACTGGGGCTTGGTGGATTCGTGCTGGCGCGGCGGCGTCAGGGTGCTGCCGACGAGCGCGAATGACCGTCGTCATCGAAGCGGCTCCGGCCCGTCACGGGTTGCTGCGGTATGCGGCGACCAAGGCGGGCGGGGCGCTGCTGAGCATCGCGATGGTCGTCGTGGCGACGTTCTTCCTGTTCCGGATGTTGCCGGGCGACCCGGTGCGTGCGTTGGCGCAGGGGCGCAACATGACGCCCGAGCAGCTGGATCTGGAGCGTGCGCGGCTCGGGCTGGACAAGTCGATTCCTGAACAGTTCCTGCACTTCGTCGGGCAGACGCTGCGGTTCGACCTGGGGACGTCGTACGAATACAAGCGGCCGGTGCTCGACCTGATCGGTGAGCGGATCGGGCCGACGCTGCTGCTCACCGGGACCGCGTTGGTGATGGCGGTCAGCCTGGGGATCTGGCAGGGCGCGCGGGCCGGGTGGAAGCCGGGCTCGCGGTTCGACCGGTTCTCGACGGCTGTGTCGTTGGTGTTGTGGTCGGTGCCGACGTTCTGGCTCGGGCTGTTGCTGCTGATGGTGTTCGCGGCTGGCATCGGGCCGATCCCGGGGCTGTTCCCGACCCGGGGAATCTCCAGCGTCGATGCGCCCGATGGTTTCGGCTATGTGCTCGACGTGGCTCAGCACATGGTGTTGCCATGTCTGACTTTGGTGGCCGTGGTCTACGCGCAGTACCTGCTGGTGATGCGGTCGTCGGTGCTGGACGAGGTCGAGCAGGACTACATCACGACCGCCCGGGCCAAGGGTTTGAAGGACGACGACATCCGGCGGCGGCACGCCGTACCGAATGCGTTGCTGCCGACGGTGACGTTGGTGTTCATGCGGATCGGATTCGTCGTCGGAGGTGCGGTGACGGTCGAGGCGATCTTCAGCTGGCCGGGGCTCGGGCAGTTGTTCTACGAGGCGATCCGGGTTCCTGACTTCACGTTGATGCAGGGCACGTTCCTGCTGATCACGGTGTCGGTGATCCTGATGAACACCTTGGCCGACGTGATCTACCACGTCCTCGATCCGCGGGTGAGGTCGGTATGAGTAACCTGGCGTGGGTACGGCGGCAGCGTTCGGTCTCGCGGTTCTGGCGCGACTTCCGCACGCACAAGGCCGGTATGGCGGGTCTCGTCGTACTGGTGGTGGCGGTGGTGCTCGCGTTGATCGCACCGCTGTTCATCGATGCGGGCGTGACGAATGTGGTTTCAGGCACCGGGGCCAAGCTGGCGCCGCCGAGCCTGGACTACCCGCTCGGGACCGACGAGTCGGGGCGCTCGGTGCTGCTGATGATCTGGTGGGGTTCGCGGACCTCGTTGCTGATCGGATTCCTCGCGGCCCTGCTGAGCATGGTGATCGGGACCGTGCTCGGGATCGCGGCCGGCCACTTCCGGGGCTGGTTGGGCGCGATCGTGCTGCGGGTGACCGACTGGTTCCTGGTGCTGCCGTCGCTGGTGACCGCGTTGGTGCTGGCCGCGATTCTCGGCGGCAGTACGGCGACGATCATCATCGCGATCGGCGTTACGTCGTGGCCTTCGACCGCCCGGCTGATTCGTGCCCAGACGCTCGCGGTAGAGGCCCGGCCGTACATCGAACGGTCACTCGCGCTCGGCGCCGGGCACTGGCACATCACCACCCGGCACGTGCTGCCGAACGTCGCACCGTTGCTGCTGGCAAGTACGACGCTCGAGGTCGCGAGCGCGATCGTCACCGAGTCGACGCTGGCGTTCCTCGGGGTGAGCGCGAACAAGACCTCGTGGGGAACGATGCTGCGCGGCTCGTATGACTGGGGTGCGGCGACCGCCGGAGCATGGTGGTACATCCTCATCCCGGGTCTGTGCATCGTGGCCGTCGTGATGGCTTTCACCTTGTGTGGAAGGGCTTTGGAGACTGTCTTGAACCCCCGGTTGCGGACGAGGGCGGCCTGATGCTCGAGCTGGACGAGTTGTCCGTGACCTATCGACTGGCCAGTGGCGAGGTCCCCGCCGTACGTGGGGTGTCGTTGTCTGTCGCCGCCGGCGAGGCGGTCGGGCTGGCGGGGGAGTCGGGGTCTGGGAAGTCCACAGTCGCGCTGTCGTTGCTGCGGTTGCTGCCGCGGACCGCTCGGATCGACGGGCGGATCCTGCTGGACGGCGAGGATGTCGTGGCGATGAAGTGGGGCCGGCTGCGCGCGGTCCGGTGGTCGTCGGCGTCGATCGTCTTCCAGGGCGCGCAGCACGGGCTCAATCCGGTACGGCGAATTGGCGAGCAGATCGCGGAGCCGTTGCTGGTGCATCGGCTGGCGTCCGCTTCCGAGGCTCGGTTGCGGGTGGCTGAGCTGTTGGAGCAGGTCGGGTTGCCGGGCTGGCGGGCGCGGAGTTATCCGCATGAGCTGAGTGGTGGCCAACGGCAACGAGTGATGATCGCGATGGCGCTGGCGTGTTCGCCGCAGCTGATCATTGCGGATGAGCCGACGACTGCCTTGGACCTGATGGTGCAGGCGCAGGTGTTGACGCTGATTCGGCAGCTGATCGCCTCGCACGGGATCTCGCTGCTGATGATCTCGCACGATCTGTCGGTCCTAGCGGACGTGTGCGATCGGCTCGCGATCATGTACGCCGGGCGATTGGTGGAGACCGGACCGGCTGGTTCATCGTTCCGGCATCCTTATAGCCAGGCGCTGTCGGCCGCGTTCCCGACGGTCGGTGATCCGGCGTCACGGCTGGCCCCGCGTGGGTTGGCCGGGGATCCGCCGGACCCGCAATCGCTTCCGGGCGGATGTGCTTTCCATCCGCGCTGCCCGGTCGCGTTGGAGTCGTGTTCGACCGAGCCGATCGAGCTGCGCCCGGTTGGGGATGCTCGGTCGGCTGCCTGTGTGCTGGTGGAGGAAACGTGCTAGAGGCAACGGATGTAGTGGTCGAGTTCGGCCGGGCGCGCGCCGTCGACGGGGTGAACCTCTCGGTCGGGGCCGGCGAAATTGTTGCCCTGGTCGGCGAATCCGGCTGCGGCAAGACCACGCTCGCCCGAACCCTCCTCGGCTTGGAGCGCCCGCAGTCCGGCACGATCTCGTACGACGGTTCGCCACTGAACTACTCCGGTCGTGCCCTCCGCGCCTTCCGGCGACAGGTCCAGCTGGTCCTGCAGGATCCGATGGGCTCCCTCAACCCCCGGCACACCGTCTACGAGGCAGTTGCCGAAGGCCCCCGAATTCACAAGCTGCCCGACGAGGAGGCGGTCGTCACCTCGGCGCTGGCCCGGGCCGGTCTGCGCCCACCCGACCGGTTCTTCCTCCGCTACCCGCACGAACTCTCCGGCGGTCAACGACAGCGCGTCGTGATTGCCGGTGCCCTCGCCCTCGACCCCAAGATCCTGATCGCCGACGAACCTGTGGCATCTCTGGATGCGTCGATCCGCGGTGAGATCCTGGCCTTGCTGCTGCGCTTGCGGGACGAGCTCGCTCTCGGCGCGCTTGTCGTCACTCACGACCTGGGCCTCGCCTGGAATATCGCCGACCGGGTCGCAGTCATGTACCTCGGCCGCATCGTCGAATCCGGCCGAACCGAGGACGTGCTGACGAATCCGCAACACCCCTACACCCGGGCGCTGCTGTCGGTCCTGCCCGAGTCGCCTGAACGCATCATCCTGACTGGCGAACCGCCGGACCCGACCCAGATCCCATCCGGGTGCCGATTCCATCCTCGCTGCCAATTAGTAGCCGCTGGCAACGGTGTCGATGCCTGCCGGACGACCCCGCTCCCCGTCCTTCCCGCGACCACCGACGCGCAGGTCGCGTGCCACGTCGTACCGGCCCTGCGGACCTGATCAGCGGTGTGGCTCGATGGCCTTGAGTAGTTTGTACATGGACGACGACGGGTTGTCGTCCGGGAAGAGGGCTCCGTTCTGGTCGTGACGACCGGCGAGATCCGCCGCTCGTTTGGACGCCTCTGCTCGTTGCGGCAGATACATCGACGCGTCGATGCGCTTACCTGTTCGGCCATCCAGCCTGCGGCTGAGGCTCTCGGCAGCCCGGTTGTCCAGGAAGGCGCCGTGATCCTGATGGTGCAGGATCAACCACAGTTCGAAGCACGGGTTGGACACCGCAACGTTGATGTCGTTGCCGGCGGCGATCTGCAGTGTGCGATCCAGATGTGGATGGTGCTGTGGCCACTCGACGTCGAACACACACCAGTACTCGTCGACCTCCACATCCTTCCGCATCCGCGCGACGGCTGCTTGGACCAAAGTGAGTGGTACGCCGGACGTTGGATCGATCTCGAGACTGATCGCGGTGTTGTTGCGGACTTCGGGCAATCGTTTGAGCGCGTTGAGGTAGTCCGGCTCGGAGGCCTCGCCCTCGCAGAAGATCACGATGGTCCGGCGTTCCGGCCTGTTCCCCGTCCTCCGCTTGAGATTCTTGCCGGTAGTACGTCGAGCTGCCACCCGCGGTCAGCCGATCAAGCCGAGTGCTCGGAGGAGATCTGTGCGATCCGTCTCGGGAAGTGCGCCGAACCTGCCATGGAGGTAGGCCTTTTCGAGATTGACCGACGTTCTGACTCGTTCCCCGGCGAACTCCGCCAGCGCGCCGAGACGAGTACTGCCGGCATCCGACTTCTCGGTCAGCCAGACCTCATCGCGATTCAGATGGTTGAGCAGACTGGTGTCGTGTGTGGTGAAAATCAGTTGGGCGTCGTGGGGATTCGTCGCCGGATCCTGGAAAAGGCGAATGAGCTGAGCGGACAGGGTCGGATGCAGGCTTGCGTCCAACTCGTCGAACAACAGCAGTGAACCCGCTCGGAGGGCGAAGAGCACCGGCCCGATCAGCCTGAACCAGGTCCGGGTACCTTCGGATTCCTCGTCGAGAGTGAGAGCGACTGGCCCATGGGCGGTCCGATGCATCAAGCGAAGGCGCTCACGACCGGTACGACGCTGGCCGGCGTCAGTGGAGATTTCCGGATCCTTGATGAGGGCGACGTCTTCGATACCGAGGTCGGCGAGGCGTAGTAGCGCCAGTGCCTGGATGCGTTCCGCCGACGATGACTCCGACGGTTCGGCCACGTCGTCCGGATCGAAAAGGGTCGGCTGATCGGTGTCCAGATCCGGTTCGAACAGCCGGGTCGTCGACTGCTGGATCTGCCGCAGTGGCAAGCGGCGTCTGGTTCGGTAGGACAACCCGAGGGACTGGATGTTCAAGAGTTCGCGGGCGAATCCGCTGACCAGCGGGTCTCCGAAACGCCGCGCAGCTGACAGCACCAAGGTCCGTTCGGTCAGCAGGCTCCTGGTGCCGCTGAGATGGCCCAGACCACGCTGGAGCTTGAGGTCGTGGCCTTCGCGCTCGAAGAGCCGTCGCCGCTTCTTCTCCGGATAGTGGAAGAGCGCCTCGTAGGCGACCGCGGTCCGGTCCAGCTCAAGAGCGTATTCGAAGCGGACTCCGTCGATCACGGACTCGATCACGAAGCCCGTCGTTCGCGTCGGCTGCTGTGCGAAGGCGAAGGGCTCGACAGGAATGCTGTCGTCCCAGCTCCGCAACGACGACTGGACTGCGTCTCGCAACCAGGCCACGGCCTCGACGATGTTCGACTTGCCGGACGCGTTGGGCCCGAGGATCGCGGCGATGTGCAGGAGGCTTTCGCCCAGGTTCGGAATCTCCCGCGTCTCCGGCCGGTCGGTGTCGACAGCCACCATCGACAGCTCGACAGGCTCCAGGACGGACCGGAAGTTCTCGACCTCGAAGCGGATCAGCATCAATCATCCTTACGTTGACGCCGTCATCATAGCCATGTTCTCGTCGATTTCTTCCGAAATTGGCCCTTTGCTGACGATTGGCCGGGGCGCAACAGGTGCACCCCGGCCAATCGATGCTCACACCTCGTCGTCGTCCTCGGGGTCCTCGTCCGCGTCGGCGAGTGCCCACTTCAGCTGGAACTCGACCTCTTCCTCGTCCTCGGAGCGCTCGTGCTCGACGCTGATCCGGGCGTTCTTCGGGACGGTGAAGCGCTCTCCGGCGATCTGGATCCGGAACGGCTTGCCCGCCTCCAGGGCATCGGCCAGCCGACGGAGCTTGGCGGCGAACTCGGCGACCGTGTAGTCCTTCTCGACATCTCTCTCACTCATGGGGTCCATCCAACCAACCCGAGGGTTCTTCGAGGTTGTGGGGTTCTTCGAGCGGTTGACAATAGTTAACATCTGGTAGAACTATTGCAGGATGGTGGAAGATCAGGTCGACCGGTTCTTCGAAGTACTCGCCGATCCGACCCGGCGACAGGTCGTCCGGCTGCTCGGCGAAGGTCCGCAGCGGGCCGGCCAGCTGGCCGTCGCCACGGGATCGTCGTCACCCGCGATGAGCCGGCACCTGCGGATCCTGCTCGAGGCCGGCCTGGTCGCCGACGAGCGCGTTCCCGACGACGCCCGCGTCCGCCTCTTCCGGCTGAACCCCGAACCCGTCGTCGCCGTCCAGGCCTGGCTCGACCAGGTCCAAGCGCACTGGCGCGATCAGTTGGGTGCATTCAAACGACACGTGGAGAACTCATGACCGAACTGTCAGCGACAGCAACCATCGAGGTCCCGGTCGACCCGGCGACCGCGTTC
The DNA here is from genome assembly GCF_039529655.1 of Kribbella yunnanensis. Lineage (NCBI taxonomy): Bacteria > Bacillati > Actinomycetota > Actinomycetes > Propionibacteriales > Kribbellaceae > Kribbella > Kribbella yunnanensis. The sequence goes on from NZ_BAAANF010000017.1 coordinate 685,598, forward strand.
CGGATCTTCACCGAGGAGGTCGATCTGTGGTGGGTCCGCGGCCCCATCAACTTCTTCGACGCCGCCCGCGCCACCGCCATGCAGCTCGAACCAGGCGTCGGCGGCCGCTTCCTCGAGGTGTACTCGCTGCCCGACGACGTCCTCGTCCTCGGCACCATCACCGACTGGGAACCAGGCGTCCGGTTCGCCTACCGCAGTTCCGTCGACGACACCGAAACCGAGATCACCTTCGCCGCTGAGGGTGACGGCACCCGAGTCACCGTCGTACAAGCTCTCGTCACCGGTGGTTCCAAGGCCTTCTACTTCTGGAAGAACGTCATCCACTGGGTACCGCAGTGGATCGCCCGCCGCTCTGCCGCGCCCAGCACGCCCCGCGAGCTGGGCCGCCTAGCTGTTGCCCTGTACTACGCAGATCCGGCGGCTGCGGCCCGCTGGCTCCACACCGTCTTCGGCCTCGACTCTTGGACCAGCATCCCCGCCGAAGGAACCACCCCCTCCTGGATCGAGCTCAACGTAGGCGACTGCAGCCTCATCCTCTTCCCCCGCACCGACACCCGCCCACCCCAGCACGACCACAGCACCTGGATCTACGTAGACGACCTCGACGCCCACTTCGCTCACACCCAGCAGTCCGGCGCCAAGATCCTCAGCGACATCCACCAACACGGCTACCGCCGCTACGAAACCGAAGACCTGGAAGGCCACCACTGGACCTTCGCCCAAGCCCGCCCCACCCAGTGAAACAAGGCCGAATCACCCCAGGCGTCACCCGAATCAACAACACCGTACGACGTCCCGCGTCGCCCGGCACCGGTGATCTGCTGCAGTTGCTCGAAGCCCGCGGTTTCACCGGCGCCCCGCGCTACCTAGGTCAGGACGACCAGGGCCGCGACATCCTCACCTACGTAGACGGATGGGTCCCAGACTGCTTCCAACGCTGGCAAAACAACCAACTAGTAGCCTTCGGCAACCTCCTCCGAGCCTTCCATGAAGCCACCCGCACAGGTCCCCACCAGGTCATCTGCCACCACGACCCAGGCCCCAACAACGCAGTCTTCCGCAACAACCTCCCAGTAGCCCTCATCGACTTCGACACCGCAGCCCCAGGCAGTCCCCTAGAAGACCTCGGCTACGCCGCGTGGACCTGGTGCATAGCCTCAAAACACAACGACCCAGACCGCCAAGCCGCCCAAGTCCGAGTCCTAGCCGACGCCTACACCCTCACCCCGCCACAATGCGCAGCCCTGGTAGACGCCATCCTCGAACGCCAGTCCCGCAACGCCCGCTTCTGGACCGAAACAACAGCCCCTGTAACACCTGAGCAACGCGCAGACCGCATCACCTGGTCCCGCCGCGAGCACGCCTTCACCACAACCCACCGCGAGATCTTCGAAGCGCACCTCCGCTGATCGCCCACTCGCCGCGCATCGGCGCGGCCCGCATGTGCTCACCACGTCCGCGCGGATCCGCACTCGACCCGCCCATCACGGGTGCACCACCAGCCGCGCTCACCGCGCTGGCTAGCACTCGTGTGCACCAGTCACGGGGTCGACCGCGTGCAGGGGTGGGTGGGAGCGCGCGTAGCTGGCGCGACGTAGGAGTGACTGCGTAGCACGCGTGGGGACTACAACCGTCCGGCTTTTTTGAGGGCTAGGTAGGTGTCGGCGAGGGCGGGGGCTATTTGGTCTGGGTTTTCGTCTACTACGGTGACGCCGGCTCGGGTGAGGACTGCGGTGACGCGGTCTCGGTCGAGGCGGGTTCGGGCGGCGGATGCGGCGTTGTAGACGTCTATGAGGTCTGTGCGCGTGGAATCGAGTTCCGTCAGGCGGGGGTCGGCTACTGACGCCAGCACGATGACGTGGCGGCGGAGGAGCGGGCCGATGACCGGGAGCAGCGACTCTTCGATGACTGCGGGGTCCAAGCCGGTCAGTAGGACTACCAGGGACCGCTGGCCCAGGCGTTCCAGGACCTGTGAGACGACCACCCGGAAGTCGGTCTGCACGAGCTCAGCCTCGACGTTCGCCAAAGCGTTTACGAACGACGGCAACACGTCCTCCGGCGCAGGGCGTCGTACGTCGGCTCGTACGGCGGAATCGCAGGCCAGCAAGGAAACGCGGTCACCGGCACGGGTGGCTAGAGCAGCCAGCAGCAGCGCCGCGTCCATCGCGTGATCGAGCCGAGGCGCATCGCCGACGCGCCCGGCCGACATGCGCCCGGAGTCGATCACGATGGCGACCTGGCGATCGCGTTCGGGACGCCACGTGCGCAGTACGACGTTGCCTCGCCGCGCCGTGGCTCGCCAGTCGATACTGCGGACGTCGTCACCAGGCACGTAGTCCCGCAGCGAGTCGAACTCCGTCCCCTGCCCGCGCACCAACAACGCCGTACGCCCATCCAGCTCACGCAACCGCGCCAACCGCGACGGCAGGTGCTTGCGACTGTTGAACGGCGGCAGCGCCCGCACAGTCCACGCCACCTGATGCCCACCCTGCCGACCAGCAAAACCGAGCGGACCGATCGACCGGATCGTCACCCGATCCGCATGGCGGTCGCCACGTCGTGTCGGCACGAGATGCGTCGTCAACCGGCGACGCTCGCCATGAGGCAGGTCCAGCTTGTGTGGCGGGTCCAGTACGCCGGCCGACGGCGGCCATGCGTCGCGCAGCAGACCGCGGACCCGCCGACCCGGATTGGTCACCAGCAACTGCACAACCGCCTGCTCACCAAGCCGTACGGCGGTATCACCCTCCCGACTGAGCTGCAGCCGCCGCGGCGACCCCGCCAGCAGCAGGTCAACCAGGCACACCAAAAACACGACGCCGACGACGACTCCGACGCCAGACCAGCTCGGCATCACCAGGGCGACGAACACCACCCCGAGACCAGCCAGCAGCCCAGCCCTGCCTGTGAGAACCATCAGCGTGGCACTGGCACGGTCGCGAGGACACTCTCCAGCACCGCGTCCGCGCTGACGCCTTCGAGCTCAGCCTCCGGCCGCACCTGCACCCGGTGCCGCAGGCAAGGACGCGCCATAGCCTTCACATCATCCGGAATCACGTAGTCCCGCCCCGACAACCACGCCCACGCACGCGACACCGCCAGCAGCGCAGTGGCACCACGCGGCGACACACCGAGCTGCAACGACGGCGACTGCCGCGTCGCGCGACACAGGTCGACCACGTAAGCCAGGACATCCTCCCGAACCGCAACCCGCCGTACGGCGTTCTGCCCGGCCAGCAGGTCCTCCGGCCCAGCCACCGGCCGCAGACCCGCCGCTTCCAGGTCACGCGGGTCGAACCCCTGCGCATGCCGAGCCAGTACGGCGATCTCAGCGTCGCGCGGCGGGATGTCCAGCGTCACCTTCAGCAGGAACCGGTCCAGCTGCGCCTCCGGCAGCGGGTAAGTCCCTTCGTACTCAATCGGGTTCTGAGTCGCAGCCACCACAAAAGGAACCGGCAGCTTCCGCGACACCCCGTCGACGGTGACCTGCCGCTCCTCCATCGCCTCCAGCAGCGCGGCCTGCGTCTTCGGAGGCGTCCGGTTGATCTCGTCCGCCAGCATGATGTTGGTGAACACGGGACCCGGCCGGAACTCGAACTCACTCGTCTTCGCGTCGTACACCAGCGATCCGGTGACGTCACCCGGCATCAGGTCCGGAGTGAACTGCACCCGCTTGGTGTCCAGCCGCATCGCCATCGACAGCGCCCGCACCATCAGTGTCTTCGCCGTACCCGGGACGCCCTCGAGCAGGACGTGGCCACGGCAGAGCAGCGCCAGCACCAGTGCGGTGACCGCGGTCTCCTGACCGACGACGGCCTTCCCGATCTCGGTCCGCAGCGCCACCAGCGCCTGCCTGGCCTGGTCGGCGCTGACCTCAGTAGTGGTCACGGGTGTCGTACCTCCTGCATGAGTACATCTAGTACGTCGGACAAGTTCAACAGTGCGGCGTCGTCGAGAGGGGGCATGCCGTACAGCGCTTCGTACAGCGTGTGAGGGTCCCACCCGGTCCGAGCGGCCAGTGTGGCAACCACTGCGCTCGGTTCGGCCCGCCGTGGAATGCCGTGCGCCTTGTGCAGTTTGCCGAGCGCTGACTCCCGCAGCGCCGCCGCAGCGCGGTCGCGTGCGCGAGATCGGCGGTAGAGCCGCGCCCGGCCCTCAGTGGTCTCGGCCGCGTGCACAATCACCGGCAAGCGCTCCACAACCACAGGTCCCAGTCGACGCCCACGCCACAGCGCAACCACCAGTACGGCGAACGCCAGGGCCCAGGCGATGTAGCGGATGTCCGGCGGGACCAGCGGCGGCCCGCCGTCGCCCTTCTCGTCCACACCGTTGCTCTCAAACTGCGGCAGGTACCAGGTCAGTTCCTGGTGGGTGCCGATCAGGTTGAGTGCCAGCGCGGCGTTTCCGTCGTCCGCAAGTTCGCTGTTCGTGAAGGACCGCGACGTACCGATGACGTCGACGGTCTGGGAACCCGTCTCGATCCGGACCACGGTGTGGTTGATTCCGTCGCCGTAACAAGTCTTGGCGCCCTGAGGCGCGGAGTACGTCGGCCCGCCGACCGTCACCGTCCCAGCCTTCACCGCGGCCACCAGGTCGCAGTCTGGCTCGCGGCTCTCAGAGCTGAGCCCCTGACTGGCGTTCTTCACACCCGGCGCCAGCACTGCCAGCTGACGAGCGCTGGGCCGCATCAGGATCAGGTGGCTCCAGCCGGCGTCCGCGATGCGCTGCCAGTCGGCCCGATCCAGCTGACCGTTCGGCCCGATGAGCAGCGCCTTTCCCGCACCTGGCTTCACCGCATCCGAGAGCAGCTCAGTCCCGCGCACGTTCACCCCGTGGTTCTTCAGCAGGTTGGACAAAGCCCGTGCACCGTCCCGCTCGGTGGAGTCCGGGCTGAACGGTCCTGAAGTGCTTGCAGTGCTGAAGATCAGTACGACGATCGCCGCCAGCACGATGATGCCCGTGATGAGCATCGGTCGCCGCAGCACCCGCCAGCTCTCCGCGGCGCCCCGGCCGACCGGCACACTCGTGGTGGTCATCCACTCACCTTGACCCGCGCGACGCGTGCTGCCTCGTCCGCCTTGACCACCACGGCGTACCGCTGCGGTGTACCCGGACGGTTGCCGTAGACAACCTCAGTGAAGGCCAGTGCGGCCGGCTGCAGCGAGTCGCGCAGCGTCGGGGCGATGCGTCCCGCATCCGCGACCACCTCGTACGCCGTCCGGCCAGCGCGGTCGTCGAGGATGGTCCGCTCGACCAGTTCGGCCACACAGGCCCGGAAGCGGCTGCGGATCGCGTGGGTGAAGTCGCCGGAGGCAGCTTCCTTCTCGGCCTGCGCCCGGTACTCCGCAGCGCTCCGCGGCCGGGACGTGTCGAACACGGACTGTTGCCGCTGGCCACGCTTGCTGGTCCGCAGTACACCGGCCCGCCAGAGCACCACGACAACGATCAGAGCGATCAGCGCCACCAGCAGGATCAGCCCGAGGTGTCCGTTAGGGGAGGCGCCGGTGACGCTGTCCAGCAGATCGGCGATCCACTCGAGCATCTTGTTCACCGCACGCTCGATCAGCGAACCGCCCGACTGCCGGTAGGCGGACTTCGACAACTCCTCAGCCGCCTCACGGGCAGCCTGGTCGCGAGTGATGTCGACCGGCGGTTCGGCGAAGATCACGCGGTACCTCCCGAACGCAGGGCCGGACGCATCCACAGGTCGAGGCCCTCACGCCGTACGCGCAGGTCCAGGTAGACAAGAGCCTGTACGGCGGACATGAAGGCCAGACTGGCGATCAGGGTCATCACCGTCGCGATTCCGGCCGCCGCTCCGACCACTATGGCGATCAGCGTGCCGCCGCTGCTGTCGCTGGCGTCGGCCCAGGAGCCGACTGTGACCACCAGCGTCGTGACACCGAACTGCAGGGCGTAGCTGACGATGTTCACGACCACACTCGCGAAGAGCAGGATGCCGAACACCCGCCAGAACTTGCCCTTCACCAGCTGCCAGGATCGCCGCAGCGCGCCAACAATCCCTACTCGGGCCGGTATGTACAGCCCGATGTCCGGTGCGTGCTTGCCTTCCATCAGTACGACGGTCCCGGCCAGCACCAGCCGGACTCCGAAGATCAGCACGAGCAGTCCGCCCAGCAGCATCAGTGCGACGGCGACTCCGCCGGCCACCGCACCTGATACTGCCGACTCCGCTCCAGCGCCGATCCCGAACACAGCCAGGAGCCAGCCACCGATCAGTACAAGGAACGACAGCGACTGCAGCAGCCCCACGGCCGCCAGTGCAGGCAGCGTGGGCCGGACCAGCCGCAGGAGCTCGCGAGCGCTGACCCGATGACCCAGCTGGCTGCGGACCGCGGCCAGGGCGATGATCCCGGCCAGCGTGCTGGACACGACCGCGAACAGCACCAGCTGAACGCCGTACGTCAGCAGCAAGGCCCCACCGGCCTGCTCGAACGGGTCACTGGCCCCGAAGAACCCAGTGATCCCACCCGGTACGGCGACCTCGGTCAGCGCGGCCTGGACGGCCAGCAGGGCGACCGCGGCGAGCACCGGGAGGCCGAGCATGATGGTCTTGTTGTCGGAGATGGTGCGGGCCGCGTTGTCCAGCAGGTCGGCCGGCAGCCAGGGCCGCAGCGGCTCGGCCGCCGGGTCCTCGTGCAGCCTGATGTCGTCGCTCATGTCCGCCTCCCCTCCGCCTGTGGGTGCACCCCGAGTTGTCGCACAGCCGGGCCGTGCACCATGATCACAGCCCAAACCGGGGTCAATCGGCGATCCGGCGTGTGCACTACCCAGGGAATGGGACACTATCCGTAGTGCGTACGGACGGCATGCACCGGGCGCACGACGAGTCGGACGGCAAGGAGCAGCGCGTGGCAGATGGTAACCGGACGATGCGGGGACGCATTCTCATCGTCGACGACGACACCGCGTTGTCGGAGATGCTCAGCATCGTGCTGCGCAACGAGGGCTACGACACCTATCTGTGTGCGACCGGTGACAAAGCGGTACCGGCGTTCCGGGAGTTCAAACCGGACCTGCTGCTGCTCGACCTGATGCTGCCCGGGATGGACGGTATCGACGTCTGCCGGGCGATCCGGGCCGAGTCCGGCGTGCCGATCGTGATGCTGACCGCCAAGAGCGACACCGTCGACGTGGTGCTCGGCCTGGAGTCCGGGGCCGACGACTACGTGGTCAAGCCGTTCAAGCCCAAGGAGCTGGTGGCCCGGATCCGGGCCCGCCTGCGCCGGATGGACGAGCCGGGGCCGGAGTCGCTGACCATCGGCGACCTGACCATCGACGTCGCCGGCCACTCGGTGAAGCGGGCCGGGGAGACCATCCAGCTGACGCCGCTGGAGTTCGACCTGCTGGTCTGCCTGGCGTCCAAGCCCTGGCAGGTGTTCACCCGCGAGGTGCTGCTGGAGCAGGTCTGGGGCTACCGGCACGCGGCCGACACCCGCCTGGTCAACGTGCACGTCCAGCGACTGCGCTCCAAGATCGAGAAGGACCCTGAGCACCCGGAGATCGTCGTGACGGTCCGCGGTGTCGGTTACAAGGCTGGTGCGGACTGATCGAGTACGGACGCGACCAAGAGTCGCAGGCTGTCTCCGACCCTGTCGCACCGGCAGCGTCGGAGCAGTCGGCCCCGCCCGAGCAGGAGGTGGCCGAGCCGCGCGGCACGGAGCTGGAGCTGACGGCCGCCGCGGCTGAGTGGCATGCCTACCCACAACCGCTCTGGCGGACGCACCCGAAGTACTGGCCGGACATTTGGCGGCGCTCCATCCAGGCCCGGATCGTCACTGGCACCCTGCTGATGTCGACCGTCGTCCTGCTGCTGGTCGGCTGGGTGATGATGAGCCAGGTCACCGACGGCGTCCTGGAGTCCCGTCGGCTCAGTGCGCAGGCCGAGGCGTTCGCCCAGCTCGCCTCGCTGACGCGCAACATCAACGCGGCCGACTCGACCGCCGTCAACCAGCAGCTGTCCCAGCTGGTCCTCGGCTCGAACCGCCCGGGCCTGTACGACGTCGTGCTGTCCCCGATCGGCAACAGCGGCTCGAACGCGACCCGCCGTACCGGACTGGTCGAGAGCGACTCGGTGCCGCAGGTGCTGCAGTCGTCGGTGAACAGCAACGACAGCAAGCTCTGGGACACCTACACCGTCATCAAGTACACCGACGGCCGGACCGCACCGGGACTGGTGATCGGCTCCCAGTTGCGGGTCGACAGCACCCGCGACAAGTACGCGGTCTACTTCCTCTTCCCGCTCACTGCGCAGCAGGAGACGCTGGACGTCGTGCAGCGCGCACTGGTCACGGCCGGCCTGCTGCTGGTCGTTCTGCTCGGCGCAGTGGCGTGGCTGGTCACCCGACAGGTGGTCACACCGGTCCGGATGGCCCGGCGGATCGCTGAGCGGCTCGCGGCCGGCAAGCTCGAGGAGCGGATGCAGGTCCGCGGCACCGACGACTTGGCCCGGCTGGCGGTCTCGTTCAACAAGATGGCCAGCAACCTGCAGCGCCAGATCCGCCGCCTGGAGGACCTGTCCCGGCTGCAGCGCCGGTTCGTCTCCGACGTGTCGCACGAGCTGCGGACGCCGCTGACCACGGTCCGGATGGCGGCTGACCTCCTGCACGAGAATCGCGACGAGTTCGATCCGATGGCCCGCCGCTCGGTGGAGCTGTTGCAGAACGAGCTCAACCGGTTCGAGGAGCTGCTCGCAGACCTGCTGGAGATCAGCAGGTTCGACGCCGGTGCGGCCGCGCTCGACCTGGAGGACGTGGACCTGCGCGACATCGTCAGCCGCGTGCTGGAGAACCACGAGACGCTGCTGGAGCGCAAGGGCTGCGAGGTGCAGCTGGACATGCCGGAGCCGTGCCGTGCACAGGTCGACGCGCGCCGGATCGAGCGCATCCTGCGGAACCTGATCGGCAACGCGATCGAGCACAGTGAAGGCCTACCGATCCTGATCAGCACCGCGTACGACGACGATGCGGCGGCTGTCGCGGTCCGGGATCACGGTGTCGGTTTCCGAGCCGAGGAGGCCGAGATGGTGTTCAGCCGGTTCTGGCGGGCCGACCCGGCCCGTGCCCGGACCACCGGCGGTACCGGACTCGGCCTGTCGATCGCACTGGAGGACGCACGCCTGCACGGCGGTCGTCTGGACGCCTGGGGCTCACCAGGGGAGGGCGCGTACTTCCGGCTGACGATTCCGCGCCGCCCGGACGTCGCACTGGCCGGCTCACCGCTTCCGGCGCGCCCGGCCGACGCCGTACGGGTGATCACCGAGAAGTCGCTGGTGGACGTCGGAGCGCCGTACCAGAAGCTGACCGGTGGTGAGGAGCAGTGAGACGCTGCCTGCTCGCCGTGCTGCTGGCCGGCACGCTGCTGGTGACCGGCTGTGCGACGGTGCCGACGAAGGGCACGATCCGCAACAGCGACCGCAAGGGCCTGGCTGCGGACTCCGGCGGTGTCAATGTCGAGGCGAAGCCGCCGCGCGAGAACGCTGACCGGGACGACATCGTGAACGGCTTCCTGGAGGCGATGTCGGACTCCCGGCGCTCCTTCGACCAGGCGCGGCTGTACATGACCCCGCAGGCGGCGGCGAAGTGGAAGCCCGAGGTCCGGACCGTCGTCTACGACCAGGGCGCCGCCCCGCCGGCGGCGAAGGGCGACGACTACCAACTGACCGCGCGGAAGATCGCCACCATCGACGACCGGGGTGAGTGGCTCCCGGCCGGACCGAAGGAGCAGGCCGACTTCCTCTTCAAGATGATCAAGGTGAACGGCCAGTGGCGGGTCGACTCGGTACCGCCGGGCGTGCTGCTGAACGCCAACCAGGTCCAGGCCAAGCTGGCGCCGCGCGAGCTGTTCTTCTTCGCCCGGGACCGGGAGACCCTGATCCCCGACCCGGTCTACCTGCCGCAGAACAACCTGTCCGCCGGTCAGGCCGCGACCCAGCTGATCCAGGAGCTGCTGAAAGGGCCGACCAAGCGGCTCGGCAACGGTGCCGTCTCGATCGCGCCACCGGGAACCGCAGTGGTGGTCTCCGTCCCGGTCGAGCTCGGTGAGGCGACCGTGGCGCTGAACGACGCCGCTGGGCAACTGGTGGACGACGACCGGCGCAAGCTGGCGGCGCAGATCGTCTGGACGCTCAACCAGATCGGTCTGAAGGTCAAGATCACCGTCAACGGCGCTCCGCTGCTGTCGGACAACACGGGCGTCATCCAGTTCTCGTCCGTGGCCGAGAACGACCCGGCCGCGCCCACCACCGGGTCGACGGTCCTCTACGGCCTGCTCGGCGGGAAGGTGCACCGGGTCGAGGGGCTCGACGGCGCCTCCGACCAGGCCGCCCGGGCACTCAACTCGAGCCAGCTCTACGCGTACGACGCGAAGTCGTTCGCCGTGAATCTGCGCGGCGACTCCGGGGCGATCGTCACCACGGAGGACGGGAAGCGGGTAGTCGCCTACGCGAAGCTCGTCGACGCGGAGAACGGCCAGGGTGACAAGGCCAAGACGATCCCCGTCGAGGGCCGGACACTGCGACCCAGCTACGACAATGCCGACAACCTGTGGATCCTGGACCGAGCCGACAGCTCGGCGCCGCGACTCCGGGTCCGGACCAGGGACGGCGACGTCCAGAACGTCTCGGTCGACTTCCACGGGGACGTGCCGCAGGTGCTGCGGATGGCGCCTGACGGAGTCCGGGCGCTGCTGGTGCTGAAGTCTGCCAAGACCCGCAAGAACACCGTTCAGACCGCTACCGTGCGGCCTGCGGACAACGGCAAGGGGCTCGTCCTCGACCAGTTGCGTGACCTCCAGGTCCCGCTGAACGACATCACCGACGCGGCCTGGTCCAAGAAGGTCATCCTGGTGGCCGGCAAGCCTGACGGCAGCCCCACCGCGCAGCCCTGGCTGGTGAACACGGACGGCTCGACCCCGCAGCCGCTGCCCGGCGGCAGCCCCATCTTCGGGATCGAGAACGTCGCCTCCAACGCGAACCCGGAAACCCTGCCGGTCTTCGAGGACCCCGAGGGCAAGATCCACTGGCAGGGCCGCGACCTGGCCTGGGTCACCCCCAACGACGACAAACTCGGCGACGGCCTGATCCCGACGTACCCCGGCTGATCTCCCGGGGTTATCCACAGGCGGCTGGATGCCGCTTGTGGAGCGGGTGCGCAGTGCCCAAGGTGGTGGGGTGTGGGGTGCCGCGGTCGACCTGCTGCTCGGAGGCGGCTGTGTCGGCTGCGGACGGCCCGGCGTCACGCTGTGTGATGGTTGCCGAGGGCTCCTGTGTCGACTGACTCCGTTCCGTGCTTGGCCGGATCCGCGACCGCCCGGACTACCGCCGCCGACCGCGGCATCGCCGTACGGCGATCAGGTCCGGCGGCTGGTTATCGCGCACAAGGAGCACGCGCGGTACCCGCTGGCTCGTCCGCTCGGCGCCGCGCTGGCGACCGCCGTCCTGGCTGCTCTTGGCGAGCACCGGACTGCGTGGCTGGTACCTGTGCCGTCGGCGCGGTCGACCGTGCGCAAGCGCGGGCACGATCCGCTCGGGCGAATCACCCGGGCCGCTGCGCGATCCCTGCGGAGACAGGGGATCGACGTCCGGATCGCTCCGGCACTACGGCTGGTACGGCGTCCTGACGACCAGGCCGGCTTGTCCGCGGAACGCCGTACCGCCAACCTGGCCGGGGCTTTCGGGCTCCGTTCGCGCTGGGCTGAACCGCTGACGCATCAACCGATCGTGGTCGTCGACGATGTGATCACCACCGGCGCCACGCTCGCCGAAGCGTGCCGGGCCCTGGAATCACAGGGAATTCCGGTGCTCGGCTGTGCCGTGCTGGCCGCGACCCCGAGACGTTTGCCGTCTGGTTCATGAGAACTTCTCTACCGGTTTTCGCCGAAGCCGACTAGCGTTGGCCTATGACACCCGCTTGGGCTTGTCGGGCAGTGAAGTGGCGCAGGACCGGATCAGCCGGAATCCTCGCCACGGGCTCCGACCGGCTCCTCGACGGGTGTCTCTCGTTTCGGGCGCCCCAGTATCCGTAGCCCAGTTCAGGGAGTGAGTTCTCAGCAAAAAGCCCGGGTGTCCGGAGACGTAAGCAAGAAGTCGCCGATCGATGGAGGTTTCCGTGGACGTCGTTGTCAAGGGTCATCACTGCGAGGTCAGTGACCGCTTCCGGCAGTACGTCGAGGAAAAACTCGAGCGAATCGAGAAGGTCGACCACCGGGTACTGCGGTGCGAGGTGGAAGTCAGCCAGGAGAAGAACCCGCGACAGCACGATCGGGCGATGCGTGTCGAGCTCACCATGTACACCAAGGGTCCGGTGGTCCGCGCCGAAGCGTGCGGTGAGACCAAGCAGGCTGCGTTCGACGTCTGCCTGGACCGGCTCCGCGCCCAGGTCCGCAAGGCGGCCGACCGCCGCCGCGTGCACCGCGGCGAGCGGAGCCCGGAAGGACTGCGGCACGTCAACGCCCGGCAGCCGGTCAACGGCCACACGCCGGCTGAGGACGACACCGTCGCCGAGGACGCAGTGGCGACGTACAAGGTCGGCTCGCTGACGGTCACCGGTGACGGTCCGCTGGTGATGCGCGAGAAGACACACACCGCCAAGCCGATGTCTCTCGACCAGGCCCTCTACGAGCTGGAACTGGTCGGGCACGACTTCTACCTGTTCGTCGATGCCGACGACAACCAGCCCAGCGTCGTCTACCGGCGACGCGGCTACGACTACGGCGTGATCCGACTGGCGGTCTGAGCCTCGGGAGGAGCACAGAA
>NZ_BAAANF010000017.1:698393-914484 GCF_039529655.1 Kribbella yunnanensis
TCCCCTGTGAAGGTCTGTGGTGGTGCTAGCCGATCTGCGCCTGCAGCTCGGTCGCGTACGTCGCCACCTCGGCATAGACACCCGGGTTACCGGCGTCCGCGCAACCGACGCCCCACGACACGACGCCGAACAGCTTGCCGTTCAGGACCAGCGGCCCACCGGAGTCGCCCTGGCAGGAGTCCTTGCCGCCCTCTTCGAAGCCGCCGCAGATCTCGCCGTCCGGCGCGTAGTTCTGGCTCGCGTACGCCTTCTCGCAGTACGCGTCGCCGAGGACGGGTGCGTCGACCTTCTGGAAGGTGTCGTCCGGCCCGGTGCCCTCAGTGGCACCCCAGCCGTAGACGACGGAGGCCGCACCGACAGCGTCGGCCGCCTTGCTGGTCTCGAGCGCCAGCGTCGGTACGCCGGTGAACGGCGTGGCCAGTGTGATCACGGCGACGTCGTGGCCGGGCTGCTTGCCGTACTCCGGGTCGACCCAGATGCTGCTGACCTTGGACTCCTTGCCACCGGACTCAGTGAGGACATCGCGGCCCTGGATGGCCGTGTACGTCGACGCGGCCTCCTGGGCGCAGTGCGCGGCAGTGACGAGCTTGTTCGCCGCAACCAGCGTCGAGCCGCACCACTGACCGCTCGGGGACGGCGAACCGCTGTTGTTGAGCGCGATCGCCCACGGGGTGTCCGCGGTGTGCGCGATAGTGCCACCGACAATGCGGGTCTTCGGGCCGTCCGGCGCCGGCGCTGCGCTCGCCGTGGCCGCCACCGCGCCGACGGACGCGACCGTCAGGGCTCCAGCGGCGAGAAGGGCGCGTACCAGCTGCAGTCTTCCTGTCATGCCTCACACTCCAGGGCTCAGGGGCCGTGCGGGCGGCACGACCTCCGCGCCGAGCTTCTCCCGGCTACCGGGGGTAGCACACCTCTCACTTGCGGTAATACCGGAGTTATGACCGGTCAGAGGCCCATCTGCTTCCCGTCGATCACGCTGTCCGGAGCCGGTGCCTTCGGAGCCTTCAGCCGGTCGTAGTCGCTGAACCCGAAGGCCGGCCCGCCGGTCCCCGCCTCGATCCGGACCGGCCTGCCGGTCTGGCTGTCCACCCAGAGGGTGCCCTCACCGTCGAACAGCCCGATCGAGGCGACCCCGTCGACCGTCGTCAGCGGCTTCTTCGTCAGCGTTCCGGAGGGCTGGAAGACGTTCTTGACGAAGGTCTCCCGGGTGACCAGGTCGATCATGTCCTGGAAGTCGCTGTCCTTCTTGGTCAGCTTGACCCACCGGCCTTTGAGCAGCTCGACAGTCGCGTTGATCTCCGCTGCCGTGTCCTTCTCCGCCTTGCCCTGGGCCCGGATGAACTTCTCGCTGAGCTGCAGGTAGGCGGTCTTGCCGATCACGGTGATCCCGATCGGGCTGCCGTCGACCGTGAACGTGCCCTGCCCACCGGTCTTGGTGAGGTGGATGTCGATGGCGGTTTTGGAGCCCTCCTCCACGACCGAGCCACGCAGCCGGACGCTGTCGGCCGCGAGGATGGCCGCCTTGGCTTTGGCGAACAGTGCCTTGGCATCCAGCTCCGCGACACCGGTCGGGGTGGGGGTCGGCGTCGGTGTGGTGACGACGGCCTTCGTGGAGGGGGTCGGCGTGCTCTGGCTCGCGGGCTGTTGCTGGTCTGGGCCGCAGGCGGTGGTGGCAGCGGCGACGAGAGCGGTGGTGGCGATGGTGCGGATCCAGGGGAAGGACATGGTGATGTGCTTTCTCTCCGTACGGCGGCCCGGTCGGCCGGCGTCCTCTGGTTCCGACTGTGACCCGGCCGGGAGCCGCGCGGCTGCGGTCTCGCTGCGGACCGCTGCCGTTCCGCTGCGCCCGCACTGCCGTCGGACCGCAGTGACTGCTCATTCCGGTCTGGTGAGCGCCCTCAGGCTGGATAGACTCTTCCGGTGGAGGACGCCGTCCGGTTCGAGCTGCTCGGGCCGCTGCGGGCGTACCGGGGTCTCCAGGAGCTCAAGCTGGGTCCGGCTAGGCAGCAGGCGGTTCTGGCGACACTGCTGCTTGCCGCGAACCACGCCGTACCGGCGAGCGACATCGTGGATCAGGTGTGGGGCGACGACCCACCTGAGAACGGGGCCAACGTCGTACAGAAGTATGTCGCCGGGCTGCGCCGGATCCTGGAACCGGAGCGGCTACCCCGAGCGGCCGGTCAGCTGCTCGCTCTGACCCCAGGTGGTTATCTGCTGTCAGTGGCGGCCGGTGGTCTCGATCTGGACGTGTTCACCGCGCACGTCACCGAGGCACGTCGGTTGCGTGCGCTGGGCCACCTCCCGGAAGCGACCGTCGAACTCCGGAGCGCTCTGGTGCTGTGGCGGTCCGAGCCGCTGGCCGGTCTGGCGGGTGGGTATTTCGAGGCGATGCGCGCGCAGCTCGCCGAGGACCGTGCCGCTGCTCTGGAGGAGTGGGCGGAGCTGGAACTCGAGCAAGGCCGCGAGCAGACGCTGCTCCCGGAGCTGTCCCGACTCGTGGCGGAGTACCCGCACCGCCAGCGCCTTCGCGCCACACACCTGCTCGCGCTTCACCGAACCGGACGTCAGGCCGAGGCGCTCGCGTCGTACCAGCAGGCCCAGCAGTTGCACGGCGGTCGGCCGGGACCCGAGTTGCAGGCCGCCCACCGCCAGATTCTTCTGAACGAACGCCCTGTGCCTGTCTTCCACACTCAACAGCCGATGAGCTGGTGGCCGGATTCGACGCCGCAACGCTCGCCGGGCTGGACGGGCTGGATTCTCAAGCTGGTGGTGGCAGCGCTGACCGTGGCAACCATGGGCATCGCCTCCGGTCCGCTGATGGGTGTGCTGGCCCTCCGGCGCCGCAGCTGGAAGCTGGCCCTGGCGGCGTTCGGCTACCTGTCGGCGACCGTGGTGTTCTTCCTCATCGTCGATAAGAGGTACGACTCGGAGGACTTCGTGTTTGTCGACGGAGTGGCGCTGGCTGCGCTGCTGCTGACCACAGTGGGGGCCGGAATCCACGCGGCGGTGCTCGTCCCGCTCCGAACCCCGGTGGCGGAATCGCCGCGCGTGATGGTCGATCTGAACAGCGCTCCGGAGCAGGTTCTGCGCACGCTGCCGGGGGTTCCGCCGTTGCTCGGCGCGCTGATCATCGCCGAGCGCAACGCCCGGGGACCGTTCCGGTCGCTCGAGGATGCAGCCGCACGGGGTATGTTCCCTTGGCCGGTGCCGCGGCAGATCGCTGACGTCGTCCTGGTGATCCCAGTTCAGGACGCCCCCAAGGAGGAGCGCCGGTGAGTGCAGTCCGGTTCGAGATGCTCGGTCCCTTGCGAGTGATTCGCGGGCAGGAGGAACTGCAGCTGGGTCCCGCCAAACAGCAAGCGGTCCTCGCGACCCTGCTGACCACCCCGAACCAGGTGGTGCCGACCGCGCGCATCATCGACGCGGTCTGGGACGGCGAACCGCCGGTCAACGGGCCCAACGTCGTACAGAAGTATGTCGCCGGCCTGCGGCGAGTTCTGGAGCCGGACCGGGCACCCCGGAGCGCCGGTGAGCTGCTTGTCCTGGAAGCGGGTGGCTATCGGGTGGCAGTGGAACCAGGCAGCTCAGATGCCGACGACTTCGAAGCACAGGTTCAATCAGCTCGTGCTCTCCGGCAGTCCGGTCAATTGGCCGAGGCCTCGCAGCAACTGCAGCAGGCGCTGAGCCTCTGGCGTGGCGAACCGTTCCAGGGACTCACCGGCCCGGTCTTCGACGATGCCCGTCGGCACCTGACCGAACTGCGCGCCGGTGCGATCGAGGACCGCGCCGAGATCGAGCTGGAGCTCGGCAACCACGAGCCCCTCGCCCTGGAACTCCCTGCCCTGGCTGAGGCCTTCCCCCTGCGCGAGCGACTCCGCGGAGTCCAGATGCTCGCCCTGTACCGCGCCGGACGCTCCGACGACGCACTGGCGGCGTACCGGGAGCTGCACGACCACCTGGTCGAGGAGTACGGCGTCGAGCCCGGTCCCGAGCTGCAGCAGCTCCAGTCCCGCATCTCGCAGAACGACCCGGCCCTGCTACCCGGCCAGCAGACAACCGCGGCAACCCAGGTGGCACTCCTGCGCCGAGGCGGCCGCGACTGGTCGCTCGGCCGCGGCTGGCCGGTCGACATGTCCGATCTGATCCCGCCACAGCGCCCCCTCGTCGGCCGCGTCCTGATGAAGACCGTCGCCGTACTGATCACCATTGCCACCCTGGGGCTAGGAGGCGGCGTGCTCATGCTCGTCGTGGCCTACCTACGGCACAACCGCTTCCTCCGCTGGATCGCCGCCGGCTACCTGGCCACCTGGCTCCTCGGCATCGTGCTCGCGCTGATCGGCCAGGCTGACCAGATCAGCGCGGTCAACACCATCGGTCTACTCCTGATGCTGCTGGTCCTGGTGACCAGCGCAATCCACCTCGCCCTCACCATCGCCCCGGTCTCCGTACGCCGACTCCGCGGCCTGGCCGCCCTGGACGATCGACTCCGCGCCCGCCAGATCATCGAGCGCGACCCCGACTTCGCCCGCTCACTAGGGATCGGCCGCCCACACCTGCACCGCGAGTACGACGACGGCGGCCTGATCGACCCCAACGAAGTACCGCCCGGCGTTCTGACCCGCATCCCCGGAGTCACCGCCCAGCACGCCGCCCTCATCGTCCACAGCCGCGAACACCAAGGCCCCTTCACCACCCTCGAAGACCTCACCGACCGAGGCCTCTTCCCAGCCCCGCTACCGCCTGCGGTGGCGACCTACCTGGTTCTTCTCCCGGGGTAAACCCCAGCGCGACCTACACTCCGGCTCTGGACAGGGCAGGGGGATCGATGAGCGAGGTCCGGTACGACGTTCTGGGGCCGCTGGTGGTTCGGCGGGGTGGCGTTGAGCTCGACCTGGGGTCGCCGCTGCAGCAGCGGTTGTTGGCTGGACTGTTGTTGCATCCGAATGGGCCGGTGCCGATGACCGACCTGCTTGAGGCGGGTTGGCAATATGCGACGCCGGATGACGGTCCAGAGCTGACGCGGGAGATCATCACGGCCTTGCGTGATTTGCTTGATCCGCACCGGGTGCCGGGGACCGACGGGACGCTTATTCAGCTGTCTGATGGGCGCTACATGCTGTGCGCGGCCCGGGACAACGTCGATCTCTTCGTGTTCGAGGACCTGATCGCCAGCGTGCCGGAGATTCGCGCACGTGATCACCTGCTGGAGGCCTCCAACCGGATCCGCCAGGCGCTGGCGCTGTGGCGTGGGCCGTTGCTCGAGGGGCACAGCGGGCCGCTGTTCGACCCGGTGCGGGCGCGGTTGGAGGAGGGGCGGCTGGACGTGCTGGATTTGTACTACGAGGTCGAGCTGAAGCGCGGTTCCCACCACGCGATCCTGCCGGGCCTGGCTGCCCACGTCGCCAGGTACCCGCTGCGCGAGAACCTGCGAGCGACCTTCCTGCTCACGCTCTACCGGACCGGGCGGCAGTTCGACGCGATGCAGCAGTACGTCGAGATCCGGGATCGGCTGTGGCGGCTGAACGGCCGGCAGCCGTCGTACGAGCTGCAGGAGTTGGCCCGGCGGATCGCTGCCTGGGACCAGAGTCTGCTGCGGGAACCGGGCTGATCGGATTTGTCGGAGGCACCTGGCACGATCGGCGAGGTGAACACTCAGGTGATGTCGACGGCCCAGGCCAGGCGGGTGGCGCTGGCTGCCCAGGGGTTCATGGACCCACGGCCGAAGGGTGTTCCGGATGCGCGCGCTCTGGCGCGAGTGCTGGGGCGGATCGGGTTGCTGCAGATCGACTCGGTGAACGTGTTGAGCCGGGCGCAGTACCTGCCGCTGTATTCGCGGCTCGGGCCGTATCCGCGGACTCTGCTCGACAAGGCGTCGGGGAAGGCACCGCGGCGGCTGGTGGAGTACTGGGCGCACGAGGCGTCGCTGATTCCGGTCGAGACGCACCCGTTGATGCGGTGGCGGATGGACCGGGCGACCACCGAGGCCTGGGGTGGGCCGCGGTCGATCGCCAAGGAGCGGCCGGATCTGGTCAAGCAGGTGCTGGCGGATGTCCGGGAGCACGGTCCGCTGACAGCGCGGCAGATCGACGACGACGTGGAGCGGTCCAAGGAGAACTGGGGCTGGAACTGGTCGGACGTGAAACGGGCGCTCGAGTTCCTGTTCTTCGCCGGCGAGGTCACGGTGGCTCGGCGGAACCAGCAGTTCGAGCGGGAGTACGACGTACCGGAGCGGGTGCTGCCTCGCGCCGTACTGGAGACTCCGACGCCGACCCTGGACGAGGCGCACCGAGGGCTGGTGTCGATCGCGGCCCGGGCGCACGGGGTTGCGACCGCGCAATGCCTGAAGGACTACTTCCGTACGTCGCCTGCTCCGACCGCGCAGGCGATTGCGGAGCTGGTGGAGGAGGGGGAGTTGCTGCCGGTTCAGATCGACGGGTGGAAGCGCCCGGCGTACCTGCACCGGGATGCGCGGTTGCCGCGGCGGGTGAACACGCGGGCCCTGGTCAGCCCGTTCGACTCGCTGGTGTTCGAGCGGACCCGGGGAGAGGTCCTGTTCGACTTCCGCTACCGCATCGAGATCTACGTGCCGGCGGAGAAGCGCATCCACGGGTACTACGTGCTGCCCTTCCTGCT
This sequence comes from Kribbella yunnanensis, assembly GCF_039529655.1. Classification (NCBI taxonomy): domain Bacteria; kingdom Bacillati; phylum Actinomycetota; class Actinomycetes; order Propionibacteriales; family Kribbellaceae; genus Kribbella; species Kribbella yunnanensis. The sequence goes on from NZ_BAAANF010000017.1 coordinate 705,027, forward strand.
CGGCGACAAACTGGTGGCGCGGGTCGACCTCAAGGCGGACCGGGCGGCCGGCGTACTGCTGGTCCAGTCGGCGCACTCAGAGCTCAAGGCACCGGCCGAGACGGCTGAGGAGCTGGCCGCGGAGCTGGTCCAACTGGCCGGCTGGCTGGAGTTGGACCAGGTCCGGGTGGCCGGTGGCGGTGACCTCGCGCCAGCGCTCAGTGACGCCCTGCGAGGTTCTTGACGCGGCAACGGGAACTTTCGGGCACGCCTGAGCGTGGGTGTGTTACAGGCGGGGGCACGCTGCGGGCGTGGCTTGGCACACCTCGCCCCGTACGATGGGGGTCGCACGCCGTTCCAGCGGGCCGTGCCCGACTGTATCGATCGGCCGCAACCAGGCGACAGCAGCAAGGAGAGAACTCCCCACCATGAAGGTGATCGACAAGGTCCTGCGGATCGGCGAAGGCAAGATCCTGCGTCAGCTCCAGGGCATCGCGAAAGTGGTCAACTCCATCGAGGACGACTTCGTCGGGATGTCCGACGACGAGTTGCGGGGCCAGACCGCGGAGTTCAAGGAACGCCATCAGAACGGCGAGTCCCTGGACGCGCTGCTCCCGGAGGCCTTCGCCGTGGTCCGGGAGGCCGCCAAGCGGACCCTGCACCAGCGGCACTACGACGTCCAGATCATGGGCGGCGCCGCGCTGCACCTGGGCAACATCGCCGAGATGAAGACCGGTGAGGGCAAGACCCTGGTCGGTACCCTGCCGACGTACCTGAACGCGCTGTCCGGCAAGGGCGTGCACGTGGTCACGGTGAACGACTACCTGGCCAAGTACCAGGCCGAGTGGATGGGCCGGGTGTACCACTTCCTCGGCGTCGACTACGGCGTGATCCTGCCGGACATGTCGCCGGCCGAGCGCCGGGTGGCCTACGCCAAGGACATCACCTACGGCACGAACAACGAGTTCGGCTTCGACTACCTGCGCGACAACATGGCCTCCAGTATCGAGGACTGCGTCCAGCGCGAGCACAACTACGCGATCGTGGACGAGGTGGACTCGATCCTGGTCGACGAGGCCCGGACCCCGCTGATCATCTCCGGACCGGCCGAGGACTCCCAGCGCTGGTACGTCGAGATGGCGAAGATCGCCACCGTGCTGAAGCCGCGGGTCGCCGACGACAAGATCCCCGAGGAGCAGCGCCCGGTCGCCGACTACGAGGTCGACGAGAAGAAGCGCACCGTGGCCATCCTCGAGCGCGGGATCGAGAAGGTCGAGGACCGGCTCGGTATCGACAACCTGTACGAGTCGGCCAACACCCCGCTGATCAGCTACCTGAACAACGCGCTGAAGGCCAAGGACCTGTTCCGCAAGGACAAGGACTACGTGGTCGTCGACAACGAGGTGCTGATCGTCGACGAGCACACCGGCCGCACGCTGCACGGCCGCCGCTACAACGAGGGTCTGCACCAGGCGATCGAGGCCAAGGAGCAGGTCGAGATCAAGGAGGAGTACCAGACCCTCGCGACGATCACCCTGCAGAACTACTTCCGGCTCTACAACAAGCTGGCCGGCATGACCGGTACGGCGATGACCGAGGCGGCCGAGTTCTCCAAGGTCTACGGCCTCGGCGTGGTGCCGATCCCGACCAACAAGCCGATGATCCGGGTCGAGGAGCGGGACCTGATCTACCGCACCGAGGACGCCAAGTTCGACGCGGTGGTCAAGGACATCGTCGAGGTGCACGAGACCGGGCAGCCGATCCTGGTCGGTACGACGAGCGTCGAGAAGTCCGAGCGGCTGTCCGCCCAGCTCCGCAAGGAGAACATCGCGCACGAGGTGCTGAACGCGAAGCAGCACGCGCGGGAGGCGGCGATCGTCGCCGAGGCCGGCCGCAAGGGCGCGGTCACGGTGGCCACCAACATGGCCGGCCGTGGTACCGACATCATCCTCGGCGGTAACCCCGAGCACCTGGCCGACAAGGACCTGCGGGCCCGCGGCATCGACCCGGCCGAGTTCCCGGACGAGTACGAGGCGGAGTACCCGTCGGTCCTCGAGCAGTTCGAGAAGCAGGTCAAGGACGAGCAGGTCGAGGTCCGCGAGGCCGGCGGTCTGTACGTGCTGGGCACCGAGCGGCACGAGTCCCGCCGGATCGACAACCAGCTGCGCGGTCGCGCCGGCCGTCAGGGCGACCCGGGCAAGTCCCGGTTCTACCTGTCGCTGGAGGACGACCTGATGCGCCTGTTCAAGCGCGAGATGGTCGACTGGGCGATGTCGCGCAACGACGACGACAGCCAGCCGTTGGAGAACAAGATCGTCACCAAGGCGATCGCGTCCGCACAGTCCCAGGTCGAGTCGCAGAACTTCGAGACCCGGAAGAACATCCTCAAGTACGACGACGTGATGAACCGTCAGCGCCACGTCGTGTACGACGAGCGCCGCCGCGTGCTCGAGGGTGCGAACCTGCGCGAGCAGGTGTCGGACATGCTCGACGAGACCGTCACCGGTTACGTCCAGGGCGCGACCGCCGACGGTTTCGCCGAGGACTGGGACCTGGACGCCTTGTTCACCGCGATGAAGACGCTGTACTCGACCGAGCTCACCGAGGACGAGCTGGTCGAGGAGGCCGGCGGCGAGCGGGCCGGTCTCACCTCGGACTTCCTGATCGAGCGCTTCATCGCGGATGCCCACGAGGCCTACGAGCGCCGCGAGCAGCTGCTCGGCGAAGACGCGATGCGCGAGCTCGAGCGTCGCGTCGTGCTGAGCGTGCTGGACCGCAAGTGGCGCGAGCACCTCTACGAGATGGACTACCTGCGCGAAGGCATCGGCCTGCGCGCGATGGCGCAGCGCGACCCGCTGGTCGAATACCAGCGCGAGGGCTACGACATGTTCGCCGCGATGATGGAGTCGATCAAGGAGGAGTCGGTCGCCTTCATCTTCAACGTCGAGGTCGACATCGAGGCCATGCGCGCGGAGATGGAGTCCGCGGCCCAAGCGGAAGCCGCCGGCGTCAACCTCGACCTCGACGGCGTAGGCCTCGAAGGCCGCCGGGTCGAGGACATCCTCACCCCCGGCGCCCCGGTGGCGGAGTTCCCCGGCCGAGTCCAGGACGAGGAGCGCCCCCGCGACACCCCGCGCCTCCGCGCCAAGGGCCTCACCGGCGACAAGAAGCCCCAACGCCTCACCTACTCGGCCCCCACCATCGACGGCGACGACGAGGTCTCTGTCATGGGTGACGCCGTAGACGAGGGTGCCCTCCTGTACGCCGGCACCCCCCGCAACGTGGCTTGCCCCTGCGGCTCCGGCAAGAAGTACAAGCGCTGCCACGGCGACCCCGCCTCAGACGCCTACAAGTTCTAACCGCACCACCCCAGCGGCCGGCCCCACCAGGGACCGGCCGCTGTCGCGTCTCCACCCGCTCAGTCCGCATCTGGTGGGTAGACCCACGCGGTGGTGGGTTGGCCAGCGCGATTCCGGTTGGCCAACCCACCATCTGCCTGGCATACCCATCAGACGGGAGGTGTGGTGTGGGATATGGCGGGTGGGGTGGGGAGTGTGGTGTGTTGGGGGTATGTGGCTGGCGGAGAAGTTCGGGGTGACTGTTCCGGTTGTCGGGGCGCCGATGGCTAATGTGAGTGGGGGGAAGTTGACCGCGGCGATCTCGGCTGCGGGTGGGTTGGGGATGTTGGGGGCCGGGTCTGCGGTTAGTGCTGAGTGGATTCGGGCTGAGGGGGCGATCGCGGCGGCGGGCGGTAGGCCGTACGGGATTGGGTTGATGGCTTGGTCGGTGCGGGAGCGGCCGGAGCATCTGGAGGCGGTGCTGGAGTTGAGGCCGGCGTTGGTTTCGCTCAGCTTCGGCGACTACATCCCGTACGTCGCCCCGCTGCAAGCCGAAGGCATAACAGTGGCAACCCAGGCGGGTACTGTCGCGGACGCCCGCGAGGCGATTGACGCCGGGGTGGATGTCATCGTCGCCCGTGGTGCCGAAGCCGGAGGGCACGGGCGTAACGCGGTCGGCACACTCCCGCTCCTCCAGGCGATTCTCGAGTTGACCGATCTTCCGGTGGTGGCCGGTGGCGGGATTTCCGGTGCGCGCGGACTGGCCGCCGTACTGGCTGCTGGGGCGGCGGGCGGCTGGATCGGTACGGCGTTCCTCACCTGCGTCGAGGGGATGACCTCACAAAAGGTCGCCCAGCGGGTGATCGAAGCTGACGAGACCGACACCGTCTACGGCACGGTGTTCGACGCGGCATCACGCGCAGGCTGGCCCGACGAGTTCGGCGGCCGCGCGCTGCGAAACGCCTACTTCGACCAATGGGAAGGTCGCGAGCAGGAGCTCAAAGCCGACAACACCGGTCACGCAGATTATGTCGACGGCACGAAAGCCGCCGACGTCACGAGAGCCTCGATCTACGCCGGTCAAGGCGTCGGCGCGCTGACCGGGAGGCCCACGGCCGCCGAGGTTCTCGACGGCTTCGCGGGCTACCGGGACTACCTCAAGGCCGCTCTCAACGGCGGCGCCAAATAGTTGCGGTGGGCATCGACCAGCTCATCGCACAGCTCCCAGATCTGCGACACGGGTAGCGCCGCCGCGGTCGCCGGATCGGCCATCACGGCCTGCCGAATCGACCGCGGGTCCTCCTCGATCGCCGCCCGCACCACGAGCTCGGCGACATTCAGATACCCCTTGTTCAAAGCAGCCAACTGAGCAGGCAGTGCCCCAACAGCAGTCGGCTGCACCCCCAAACTGTCAACCAGGCAAGGAACCTCGACCACCGCGCCGCTCGGCAGGTTGCTGATCAACCCCGTGTTCGGCACGTTCCCATAGATCGTCCGGGGCGTCCCGGTGACCATGCTGTGGATGATCTGCGGCGCGTACTCCATCGTCCCCTCAACCGGCACCGGCTCACCGGCTTTGAGCGCATCCCGCGTCCGCTCGTACGACGCGAGGTTCTCCGCGACGATATCGAGATACGCACCCACCGGCAGTCGCAATCGCGAGATCTCCGACGAGTGCTGCAGATACCACGGCACGTACTCCGACGAATGCTCACTCGTCTCGGTCGGATAGAACCCCAGCCGCCGGTACATATCCACCCGCACCCGCCGCCGCAGCTCCGGATCCGCCTCGATGGCAGCGTCCAACCGGTCGTACAGATTCTCACCGTCGCGTTCGAACCGCAGCACCCACGCCTGATGGTTCACCCCGGCCGCGAGGTAGTTGACCTCATCCAGCGGTACGCCGATCAGCGCGGACAGATCATGCATCGTCCAGTAGACCGAGTGGCACAGGCCGACGACCTTCTGCAGCCCGAGCGCGTGCAGGTACCAGACATTCATCGCCATCGGATTCGTGTAGTTGAGCAGCCACGCGTCCGGGCACACCTCGGCGATATCCGCGGCCAGTTCACGCAGCACCGGGAACGTCCGCAGCGCGCGGAACACCCCGCCGACCCCGAGAGTGTCCCCGATCGTCTGCCGAACGCCGTACCGGGCCGGGATCTCGAAGTCGATCCGGGTGGCCGCGTTCATGCCGACCTGGACGATGTTGATCACGAAGTCCGCACCCTCCAGCGCGGCCCGCCGATCGAGGTGCGTGGTGATCCGCGGCTTCACCCCACGAGCAGAGGCGATGTACGACGCCGCCCCGGCCGCCGTGTCGAGCCGCTCCGGATCGATGTCGTGCAAGGCGATGTGCACCGGCCCAAGGTCGAACCCGAACAGATCCGCCAGCAACCCCTGAGTGAACACCACACTCCCCGCCCCGATGAACACGACCTTCGTCATGCCGTCACACTCCCCAGCGCCAGCTCCCAGTCGGCCTGGGCAGCTGTGCCCCCAGCACCCCGCGTCGACAACGACCCGCACGCGGCAGCAATCGCCAACGCGCGAGCCCGACCAAACCCGTTCAATCGAGCGGCAACGAAGCCCGCATCAAAGCTGTCACCAGCCCCCACCGCATCGACGGTCTCCACGGCCAAAGCAGGAGCACTCGCAACCTTGGTCCCGTCATGTGCCAGCGCGCCCGCAGCCCCATCCTTCACCACCACCAGCGGCCCCCGCCGAGCCAAGATCCCGGCCGCGTCCTTCGTCGACGGATGCCCCGTGAGCAACTGAGCCTCACTAGCATTCGGCAGGAAGTAGTCCGTGACCCGCAGCACCGGATCGAGAACCATCCGATCCCACCGCCCCGACGGATCGTCGTTCGGATCCAGCGAAGTGGTCGCCTTCGCCGCCTTCGCCTCCTTGAACAACCCCGCGAGCCCCGCCGCCAACTCCGGCATCAGATAGAACGACGATGCATGCACATGCCGCACCGATCGCAACAAAGCAGTCGGTACGTCGTTCGCAGTCGTAGCAGGCAGACATCCGGGCGACGTGATCATCGCGCGATCGTCGCCGGACGTCAGCACCGTGGTCAGTGCCGTCGGCAACGAACCGTCCACGATCATCGCCGACACGTCCACCCCGTGCGAGGCGAGCGCCGTACGGACGAAGTCGCCGGCCGCATCGGCGCCGACCCGTCCGACGAAGGCAACGCGCAGCCCAAGCCGAGCCGCGCCACACGCCATGATCGCGCCCGAACCACCAAGCAGCAGCGCCCCGTGGGGTACAAGCCGCTCCCGTTGGCCGAAGAGGATCGGCTGATCGACGGGCCCGACAACCACGTCAGGGTTCGCGTCGCCGATCACGAGCAGGTCATATGTCATGAAGGTCAACCTTTGAGTCCAGTAGAAGCCAGCGAGCGGATGAACGCCTTCTGGGCCAGCAAGAACCCGAGCAGTACCGGCAGCACCGTGATGACATTGCCCGCCATCACCGCCGCCCACTGGGTGTGGTGCTGGCCTTGGAAGGTGGTCAGTCCGAGCTGGAGCGTGTAGTTGGTGTCACTGTTGATCGCGATCAACGGCCAGGTCAGGTCGTTCCAGGTGGCCAGGAAAGTCAGTACGGCGACTGTGCTCAGCGCCGGCCGAGCCAGCGGCAGCACGATCGACACCAGGATCCGGAGTCGCCCGCAACCGTCGATCACCGCCGCCTCCTCGAGCTCCCGCGGCAAGCTCACGAAGAACTGCCGAAACAGGAACACCGCGAGCGGCGTCACCAACGACGGCACGATCAACGCGCCGAGGGTGTCGATCAGCCCGAGCCGCTTCATCACCAGGAACGTCGGGATCATCGTCAGCTGGAACGGGATCACCATCGTGGCCAGCATCATCCCGAGCACAACCTTCGACCCGGCGAACCGGATCCGCGCGAACGCATACCCGCCAAGCGATCCGAGCACCAGGTTCGCCGTCACCGCGACCGCCGACACGATCATCGAGTTCACGAACCAACGCGGGAACAACGCGTTGCCGAGCACATACCGGTAGCCGCCGAGGTCGATATGCGAGGGGATCAGCGCAGGTGGAAACCGGTTGATCTCCGCGTTGCTCATCACCGAGCTCAGCAGCAACCACAGCAGCGGCAACGCGAACAACAACGCCAGCGGAGCCAGCACGAGATGCCACGCACTAGGTCGCTTCATCGAGCGGCCCGCCGTCGCGAGATCTGCAGGGCGATCCCAATCACCAGCAGAGCAACGGCCAGCGCGTACGCCGCGGCCGCGCTGTACCCGGCGGTGAAGCTCTTGAACGCTTTCTCCCAGATGAAGTAGACGATCACCGTCGTCGAACCGAGCGGCCCGCCCTTGGTCGTCACGAACACGAGGTCGAACAGCTGCAACGCATTGATCGTCTGAAAGAGCAGCAGGAACACCGTGACTGGCGACAACGCTGGCAGGACGACATGCCGCAGTACGGCGAACCGTCCCGCGCCGTCGATGCGCGCAGCCTCGACCAGTTCGGCCGGAACGCCTTGCAGGCCGGCCAAGTAGACGATCACGCAGAAGCCGGTGCCGCTCCACAACGAGATCACCACGAGCAGCGGAAGCGCCTGAGCGGGATCGCTGAAGAAGCCTTGCGCGGGCAATCCGAGCTTGTGCAGTAACGAGTTCGCAACGCCGAACTCCGGATCGAGGACGAACGAGAACAGCACACCCTGAGCGGCCGCCGAGACCACGAACGGCACGAAGACGAGCGTCCGATAGAGCCCGATGAACTTGATCTTCCGGTCCAGGGCGATCGCGATCGCGAGACCGCCGACGACGCTCAGCGGCACGTACAGAACGGCGTACAGGAGTGTGTGTTTGACCGCCGCGCCGAACGTCGGGTCCTGCACCAGCGCCTTGTAGTTGGCCAATCCGACCCACTCGCTCGGCGACACCAGGTCGTTGACCTGGAACGAAAGCAGTAACGACCACACCACCGGTACGACGCTGAGTCCGAGGATGAGCAAGACCGACGGGCTGACGAACGCCCACCCGGTCGCGCCGTCACTCATGATCCGGCGCTTGGGCTTCGCGCGCGGATCGAGAGTGAACGTGCCGACGACGCTGGCCATCAGTTCGGCACCGCCAGTACGGCGTTCGACTGGTCGACGGCCTGTTTGATCGCGTCGTCCGGACTCTTCTTGCCGAGCAGGACCGACACGATCGCCTCACCGAGGAACTGCGAGATCTTCGGGTATCCCGTGATGGTCGGGCGGACTCGCGCCGAATCCAGCGCGTCGACGAACACCTTCAGTCCGTTCGTCGCGGCCGCATGCTTCGTCCACGCCGGAGTCGCCGCGGTCGCCTTGCTGAGCGGCAGGCTGCCGCCCTCGACATCCCACTTGATGTCCTGTTGCGGCTGGATCAGCCAGTTCACGAACTCGGTCGCGGCCTTCACCTTGGCCTTGCCGTTGTCGAAGACCGTCCAGGTGTCCGGCCCCGAGATCGTCACCGGCTTCCCCGAGTACGACGGGAGCGGGACCACGCCGTACTCGAGTCCCTTGTCGGCGATGTCGGGGAGCTGCCAAGGTCCGGTCGCGACCATGCCCATCCGGCCGCCGAGGAACACCTGGTAGAGCTGCTCACTCCCCGGCTTCGGGTCGACGTACAGGGATTTGTCGGTGCGCAGGCGATCGAGCGTGCCGAGGGCTTGAGCGCCGACCTGATCGAAGGCGACCTTCTTGCCGTCGGGGGAGGCGACATCGCCGCCGAGGTCCCAGATCATCGGCCACAGCCGCCAGACGGTGTCCTCGTCGCCGACACCCGGCCAACCGGTCCCGAAGACGCCCTTGGCGGGGTTGGTGAGTGCCTTCGCCGTGCTGATGAAGTCGTCCCAGGTCCAACCCGGCTTGGGTGCCGGCAGGCCGGCCGCCACGAAGAGTTTCTTGTTGTAGACAAGGCAGAGCGAGTCGAGCAGTGCGGGTGCGGCGCGGATCTTGTCCTTCACCGTGACCGAGTCCCGCGCGGCCGGCCAGTAGTCGTCGAGGTGCAGAGCGCCGGACAGGTCGGCGATCTTGGGGCTGCGGGTCAGGCTGGCGAGGTCCGATCCGAAGATGTACGCGATATCCGGATAGGACCCCGCAGCCAGACCCGCGGTGACCTTCTGCAGCATGCTGTCCGCCGTGACCCCGCCGCCACCGCCGTTCACCCGGATCCCCGGATGGGTCCGGTTGAACTCGTTGATCAGGGCATCGATCGCGGCCTTGCCGGTGTCGACCTGGCCGTGCCAGAGCTCGACATCGACGACGCCATTGGTGGCCTGATCGTCGCTCTTCCCGCAGGCGGCGAGCGCGCCGGTGGCGGTAACGGCCGCGGCGGCGCGCAGGACGCCGCGGCGGGTCAGGACAGGGGCATGCTGAGACATAGCGGTCTCCAGGTACGGGGTGAATTGAGAGGTGTCAGCAGGTCTTGCGGACGTAGCCGGAGGTTCCCGGCGTCGAGACGTCGACGTCCCGCTGAACGATCGTCAGTGTGCTGCCGAACCCGCTGCAGGCCTTCTGCCGACCGGCGTTCGTGTACTCGATCACGATCACGTTGTTGCCGAAGTGGTCGACGTAGTCGCCACACTCGTCGTACTGACCGCACTCTTCGGCCACCGCGAAGTCGAGGCCGACCGACTGCCGGTCAGCGGCCAGTTCCACCGTGTTCTTCTGCGCGATCGCGACGTTCTTGCTGTGCGCGTGCGTGGCCAGCAACGTCAGGTAGGCCTTGGCCTGCGACTTGGTGAGCAGGTTCTTCGAGCGCTCGTAGCTGTCGTAGTTGTCCGGCTCGATCGCCTTGTACCCCTTGGCGGCGCACTGGTCGATCCACCCGTTCACCTTGGCCGCGACCCGGGTGCGCTTGTCGGCCGTCCGTAGGTCGAGCAGCGGCTCGCCCCAGTCCTCGTCGATGACCAGGTTGCCCTGAGCATCCCGCAGCAGCAGGTCGGAAGCCCACGAGCCCTGCTCGCCCGGCTGAACCTGGAACGCGTTCACGTAACAGATGTTGTAGAGCCCGGCAGCCGGCGCAGCAGTGCGGTCGCGAGTGACCACCTGAACGCCGGACGGCGGCGTGTAAGCGCCACCGATCTGATAGTCGAACTTGGCGTGGGTCGGCGGCAGCGTCGCAGCCGCCTCGGCATCGGAGCCGAGATTGAGGGCGGAGTAGCCGGCAGTGGCCGCGAGGGCGGTGGCCAGACTGGCCAGGAGCACGCGGCGGATGACTGAACGAGGCTTGGACACGATCGCTCCATCGGTCCCGAGGACGCTACCCCGCCTCGGGCCGGCCACAGTCATGGCCGCCCTGGCGCCTGAAAACCGGACTCCGGATCACCGATCCGCTACCGGCTGGGTGCGTCACTGCGGCCAAGTTAAGAGCCACCCCCGCCCTCCCGTCAAGGGATAACCCTGCAAACGACTGCGCAGAACTCCAGGTTTACATCGCTCCCGCGCATCGCTTGCGGTTGGCTCATCGCAGCAGTGTGCTCGGCGGTAGGCCCGTCAGTGCCTTCACATCCCGAGTGAGATGCGCCTGATCCGCATATCCACTCACCGCCGCAACTTCCGCCAGCCCCTGCCCCGTCCGCGCCCGATCCAGTGCCGCGTTCATCCGCAGTACCCGATCCAGCATCTTCGCCCCATACCCAAACGCCCCCAGACACCGCCGATGCAACTGCCGCTCCGAGATCTCCAGCTTCCGCGCAAGCCCCACCACCCCGCGCCCCGCGCGCAGCGTGTCAGCGCGCACATGCTGAAACACCTGCCGAGCGAACGGATCACCGGGCGTCTCCATCAACTCCGCCACCGCAAGATCCAACTCAACCGCCGGATCCGCCGCCCCGCGAACCCGATCAGCCAACTTCCGACTACGACTCCGAGACCACAGCTCACTCAACGGCACCCGCTCATTCAGCAGCGCGTTAGCCGGCACCCCAAGAAACGCCGGCGCATCCCCCGGCGCAAACCGCAACCCGGCGTACCGAGTCCCTGGTTTCGCCGACCCCGTCCACGCAACAGAGTCCGGCCCGGCCACCACCAGGTCGTCATCCATCAACAGCAGATCCATACACCCGTCGGGCAGGATCAGGTAGTCCCCACCCGCCGCAGTACGGGTCCATACAGTCGCCCCAGCAAGCAGCGCGGCGCGTTCAACAGTCACCACCCCAGTCTGCAACGCCCCACCGACAATCCAACCTTCCTGGTACGGCGGGGTCAGTGGCCGGGGCACGCTCGGATGGCCGGCTCGGCCTCTGCGGGGAGGGTAATGGGCCTCCCCGGCCCAAGATGCACCCCACTCCATCTCCCGGCGCCGATCCACGGAAGTTCACTGCCACGGAGCGGCAGTGAACTTCCCCAAAGCGTCGTTTTGCCTCCAGTTGCTGGGTTTGGGGCAACCCTTCATCACCTGCGGGCAGTAATCATCTGCGAAGCGCCGTTTCGCCTTCGGTTGCTGCGTTTGGGGCAACTTTTCGTCACCTGCAGGCACATTCATTCCACACAGCTCTTGTACCGCAACCAAAGCCCGTCAGCCCCAGGCAACGTGCACGCGATCGCCTACCTCGCCAAGCAGCCCAGCCACAGACCCGGCCAGCCACACTCCCTCTGTAAGCCGGCCGCAGCGGCGAGCAACCACCGCCGTACGTCCCCGGCCGCATCCGCATGCCGGCACCAACCGGGAACTGCAACGGCCCGTGGTGTCAGCTTGCGACGTCGTACACGGTGACGCCGGTCGGGACATACTTGACCAGGGCAACGTTCTCCCGGACAAGCTCCTCGCCCGTGGTCCGGCCGGTACGCCGATCAATCACCGACCGCCAGATCTCGTTCCGCCGGAAGTAGTCCGACCCGATCCGCAGGAACCGCTCGCCCTGCGCGAACACTCGGTACGACGTCGCGGCCGGTACGTCGGCGCGGATCTCGCCCTCGAGGTACCGGTCGCTGACGCTGACCCGGAGCTGGAACGTCTGGTCGGTGTCGTTGCGGAACTGCAGGTCCACGTAGTTGTAGACGATGCTGCAACCCACACCCCACGGCAGCACGCGGCCGTTGTCCGGGAATGGGTCGAAGCTGTGGGTGGATCGCTGCGTCACGGTCATCGGTGAGTGCAGGACCATCCAGTGCAGCAGGTTCGCCAGCTGGCAGATGCCTCCGCCGATCCCCGGGCGCGCCTGGCCGTTCGACAGTCGCATTCCTTTGAGATAACCCTTGCGGCGCGTCGCGTTCCCCACCAGCTTGTTGAAGGAGAACGTCTCGCCCGGCCGGATCACCAGACCGTCGACCTGCTCACATGCGAGCCGCAGGTTGGTGACTTTGTTGTGCTGCATCCACATCTCGGTTTCACCGAGCTGGCGCAGCAGCAACGACTTGTGCTGCTTGACGCGCACCGGTAGATCGCCAGTACTCCGCTCCCGTGCGTACGCCGTACTGGATCGCAGCCACTCAATGCGTTTGCGCGCGCGGTGGTAGCGCACGGCCAGTGGGTACAGCGCGGGCACTCGCTCGGCCCAGCGTCGCTTGCGCGCGCCGGGAGCGACGCGGGCGCGCTCTGCTGGGCTGAGCTCGTCGAGACCGATTCGCCAGGCGAAGGTCACCTCACCGGGTTCACGAGCCGGCACCACCCCAGTGGATGCCGGACGTGCCACCTTGATATTGCTCTCACGCATTTCGTTCCCCCGAACGACTCCGGCCTGGCGACCGCCTCGGCAACGGTACGCCGGGGGACCACCAGCCACATGACGACAACCACACGATCACATTGCGCTCTAAGGACTCACGGAGTCGGCTGTTTGTTCGCTTCGCGCCCGAACGGACTTTTGATGTGCCCGATCAGCCGACCTCGAGTGCGGTGCACACCCAGCGGTTGCGGCGGATCTCCATCCGCAGTGCGATCGCCCGGGACCGTCCGCCGTGCCGGACATGCGCAGCGACCTCAGCGACCTGCGAGTTCGGCCGGCAGACCCGCACGGACCGCAGTGCGCACCGCTCCTTCGTACCGCGCCCGTTGGCCGTGGTGGTGAGCCCGAGCAACCGCACCCGCCGGTTGAGCTCGATGAACACCTCCTCATCCGTGAACCGAACCAGCTGCGCCACCGGACGATCTCCCGCCAGAACCTCCGACACCGCCTGCGCCAACCGCCCACCCCAAGCCCGTGCCTCCGGAACAACCGGCTGAGTCCCGTCGATCGCCGGAACCACATCCAGCCGAACCCGCTGCTGCTGAATCGAGGTGCTGATCTCCTGGTACGCACTGCTCATGTCACTGCTCCTTGTCGGTGGGCGGCACTCGCAGTACTTGGCCGGGAAGGATGAGATTCGGGTCGCTGCCAATCACCTGACGGTTCGCGGCGTACCACTGCGGCCATCGCGCGGCGATCTCCTGCTCGGTAGCCCGCGGCCCAAGCTCCCGCGCAGCCAGCCCCCACAGCGAGTCGCCCGCCGCCACAGTCACCCGCGAAGCCACGCCCGACCGCAAACCCGTATACCGAGTAGCCGCCCCCACCTCAGGCCGATCCGGCACCGGCACCCCGCGAGGCCGCACAGTCGGAACACCAGCCCCAGCCCGTACGCCGTTCCGCGGCCCACCCGCCTGTTCCGGCCGACCGACGCTCGCGCCAGAGCGCTCACCAGTAGCACCCAACTGCACGCTCGACCGCGACTCGGTCGTGCGCCAGGTACCGCCGCCGAGCCGGGCGGATGAGCGTGGCTGGGTTGCGTGGTGGTTGGAGCCGCTGGCGTCGCCTTCCACGGTGGAGCGCGGCGCGGCCGGGCGCTGGTTGGTGCGGTCAGCGGTGATGTCCACGGATGACCGTGGCTCGGTGGCGCGCCAGGTGTCGCCGCTGGGCTGAACGGATGAGCGTGGCTCGGTTGCGCGGAGGTCGACGGCGATCTGCACCGATGACCGCGGCTCGGTCGTGCGCCAGGTGGTGGCTGGGTGGGCGGCGCCTGACTGGGGTGGTGGCGAGCCGTGGGGAGACGCTGCGTGGGCGACTCCGACCGTGAGTGGGGTTACCGCGGCTACGCCTAGGGCGGAGCGCAGGAGGGCTCGGGAGGTTGTGGAGGTGATCCGGGTGGCGAACACGCCGGCCGCGGCACCGAGAGCGCCGGGGAGTTGCTCGAGAGCGGTCGCGAGGACCGCGAGGACGAGCCAGCTGTAGGCGACCCAGGCGACTGCGCCGACCGCGAGCACGGTCAGCGAGTCCAGGTCGTGGCTGTTCGCGGTGGTGATCGTGCCGGCCGTCACCCAGCGCAGGGCGACCCCGACGGCGACCAGCGCGCCGATCGCCAGCAGGCTCTTGACCCCTCGAAGCATCCCGTTCACCTCACTTCGCCCCCAACCTATGAGTTTGCTTGAGTTTGCCTTGGCTTGACCACTATAGACCGCAACTAGCGGAAGTTTGCAAGTGGATACGTCACCGGGCGTGCGCGGTAAGTTGGCGCCCATGCAGTGGGATGCGCTGTTCGAAGACCTGGAATCGCAGTTCGACGCGCTCCAGGAGGGCGACCTGTACGGCGAGGTCGCGGACCGGATCCGCACCGAGGTCGGCAAAATCACCGTGCTCGACCGTCTCCGCGGTGCCGTGGACACGGTCGTCCGAATCGAGTTAGCAGCGGCCGAGCCGCTTCAGGGCCTACTCACCCGCGTAGGCAAGGACTGCCTCCTCATCGAGGCAGGTCGCGAGGAATGGCTAGTACCGGTCGGCGCCCTCGTCGCAGTCCACCGCCTCGGCCCCTGGGCCGAACCCGCGGTCGGCGCAGTCGCAGGCAAGCTCGGCCTCGCACACCTGCTCCGCGGAATCGCCCGCGACCGCTCACCAGTGACGGTGTTCTGCGGCGGCATCCCGATCACCGGCACGATCGACCGCGTCGGCGCCGACTTCCTCGAGGTCGCCGAACACCCCCTCGACGCGCCCAGGCGTCGTACCGAGGTCTATAACGTCCGCCTGATCCCCACCCAGGCGCTACAGGCCGTGCGCCGACGCTAGAGCTGAGCGTCCTGCTCGGCCTCTTCCCCGAACGGATGCGTGTCGATGAACTGCTTCGTCTCCGTGTAGAGCCGCTCGATGTACTTCTCGAGCTCAGTCGCCTCCACGCGCCACTGACCGCGCCCGCCGATCTTCACCGCGGGAATGTCACCCCGGCGGACCAGCGCGTACACCTGGTTCGCGGAGATGTTCAGGACCTCAGCGACGTCGGCGAGCTGGAGAAAACGCGGTGCCGGCATCGGGGGGACTCCTTCGAGTAGTAGCGGGTTGCTTCAGTTTGCCATGGTTCGCCCGAGGGTGATCACGTTTGTCCCCAGGCTGTGACAGCCTGTGGATGACTGCGCACGCCGAGTCGGTGAACACGGCAGAATGCACGGCAGAAGCGATCGACGACTGGGGAGCCGACGTGGTGGACACAGCAGTGCGGAGTGGGTTCGGGGCGCCGTCGGTCCCGGCGCAGCGCACCCGGCGGGCGCGCTGGAAGGACGGTCGCCTGGTACTGGGCGTCCTGCTCGTGGCCATCACCGCACTGGTCGGTGCGAAGCTCTTGTCGTCCGCCGACGACACCACCACCATCTGGGCGGCCAAACGCGACCTGCCCGCGGGCACCAAGCTCACCGGCGAGGACCTCACCACCGTCCGCGTCCGCTTCACCAGCGGTCAGGACGCGGAGCAGTACGTCGCTGCTGACGCGGAGCTGAAGGGCCTGGTCGTGGCGCGCGCGATCGATGCCGGTGAGTTCGTTCCGCGCGACGCCGCCGTACCGCAGGCCGACAGCGACCGCACCGAACTGCCCCTGTCAGTGGCGACCGGCAGACTCCCTTCGGACACCGCCAACGGCGACAAGGTCGACATCTGGGTGGTTCCGAAGGACGAGGGCCAGGCGGCCAAGCTGCTCTGGAGCAACGTCCGTGTCCTGCAGATCGACTCGGTCAAGGGCGTCGCAGGCGGTTCCGCACGCAGACAGGTGCTCGTCGCGCTCACCCCCAAGGACCTCCCGAAGCTCCCGGCCGCGCTGACCGCGATGAGTCAAGGTGAGCCGACTCTGATCCGGCGGGCGGCCTGATGGCGATTCCGGTCCTGCTCGCGGTGACCGGCGCGCCGTGGGAGGCAGACGTCGTACGCCGGACCGAGCGCGCACCGGGGATCCGCATCGTCCGGCGCTGTGTCGACATCGCGGATGTGATGGCGGCCGCGGCGAGTGGTCAGGCCCGGGCGGTTCTGGTCGCCGATGACCTCGCCAGACTGACCTCCGATGCGGTGGCCGCGCTGCACGCCCGAGGCATCGCCGTACTGGCTCTGGTCGATCCGAGCGAAACCGGCGAGGCGTTCGGTCCCGAGGACCGGCTCGGCCGGATGGGGATCGAGCGGATCCTGCCGGCCGATGTCAGCCCGGAGGACCTGGGTCGCGCGATCAGTGACGCGGTCGACGCCGGCCCGCCGATCGCGATGTCGCACTTCGCCGGCGGATTCGTGCCGACCGGTGGACCGCCCGAGCACAGGACGACCCAAACGGAGTACGCGCCAGGCACCGGTCGCATCTTCGCGATCTGGGGCCCCACTGGCGCACCCGGCCGGACGACGGTCGCGGTGGGCCTGGCCTCCGAGCTCGCAGCCAAAGGCCTGCCCACGCTGCTCGCAGACTGCGATGTGTACGGCGGCACTGTCGCGCAGCAGCTCGGCATGCTCGACGAGACCTCCGGCCTGGCCGCCGCGGCCCGCTCCGCTTCGAGTGGAACGCTCGACATGATGACGCTCGCCAAACACGCCCGCCAGGTCGAGCGCCACCTGATGGTGCTGACCGGCCTGAGTCGGGCCGACCGCTGGACGGAGCTGCGACCGGCCGCGGTCGAGTCGATCTGGTCGTCCGCCCGGCTGCTGTCGCCGTGCACGATCGTCGATCTCGGGTTCTGTATCGAGACCGACGAGGAGATCTCGTTCGACTCGCTCGCCCCGCGGCGCAATGGCGCGACGGTCGCGACGCTCGAGGAGGCCGACGAGGTGATCGTGGTCGGGTCGGCGGACCCGGTCGGCCTGACCCGGCTGATCCGCGCGATCCACGAGGTGCGCGGGTTGGTCCCCTCGGTCAACCTCCGCGTCGTGGTGAACCGGGTCCGCTCCGGTTCCCTCGGCAGCTCACCGGCCGACGCCATCGCCGACGCCCTCGGCCAGTACGCCGGTCTCCAGGCGGCCGCCCTGCTTCCGTACGACCTGGGCGCGGTCGACGCGGCGATGGCGCACGGCCGCAGCCTCGCCGAGGCCGCGAAGTCCAGCAAGCTCCGGAAGTCGTTGCTGCAGCTCGCCACCTCGATCGACCAAACCTTCGATCGGCAGCCGGTCCTCCGGTAGCCCAGAGTTCGGTGGCCAGGGGTCGGCCCAGGGGGATATGGGGGTTAACCCCACCGACAGCGGCCCGGCGATGTGTCAGGCTGCTGGGGGAGAGGGAGGAGTCTGATGTCCGACGGGCAGCGGCGGCCGGCGAGCACGATGAGCGCCGAGCGTAGGTACGGGATCGCGATCTCGGTCGCGCTCATCCTGGGTGGGATCTACTGGGCGCTGACCGGTCTGACCGAGGGCACCCGGAGCGGCCAGAGCACCTACAAGCTGGACGACAAGGCGCTGGTGGTCGAGGGCGGTTCGACGAGTGTCGAGATCCGGCCGGGGGATGGCACCGAGCTGAAGGTGGATCGGCAGTTCGAGCGCAACGCCCTCGGATCCGACCCGACCGACACCTTCAAGGACGGCAAGCTCCAGCTCAAGGACACCAACTGCGGATTCCTCTCCTTCGGCTGCAAGACGACGTATGTGCTGACTGTGCCGCGTGACGTCAAGCTCACGGTGAAGAACAACAGCGGCCCGATCAAGGTCTCCGGGATGACCGCCGACACCGAGCTGAAGACCAGCTCGGGCGACATCGAGGTGCACGACCTCGGCGGTATCGTCCGGCTGGAGTCCAGCTCCGGCAGCATCGACGGCGACGGGCTGAACGCGAGCTCGGTCACGACCAAGAGCAGCTCGGGCAGTGCGGAGCTCGCCTTCGCCGCCGCGCCGGCCTCGGTGGACGCGAAGTCCAGCTCCGGTGATGTGAAGATCACGGTCCCGTCGGGGCCGGAGGCCTACCTCATCGAGACCGACACTTCGTCAGGCGACTACAGCCCGGAGCTCCGGCAGGACCCGTCCGCCACCCGCACGATCCACGTGAAGACCTCCTCCGGCGACATCGACCTGGAGTACAGCCACTGACAGTGACGACCAGGACCACGTCGGTGACGCGATCTAGTCCTGAGTAGTCTTGCCGCCATGGCAGAGGTCGACGCGGTACCCCGTGGGTTGCTGGTGGACTGGGGTGGCGTGTTGACCTCGGGGCTGGATCCCGCGTTGCGGCGCTGGGCCGAGCTGGACGGGTTCGACTTCGATTCGTACGTCGAGGCCGTGATGGCGTGGCTGCCGGCCGAGACCGCCGAGACGGCCGAGCTCAACCCGGTCCACGCCCTCGAGCGCGGACAGATCGCCGTACCGGATTTCGAGCGCAAACTCGCCACCATCCTGATCCGGCCGGACGGCAGCCAGGTGCCGGCGGAGGGCCTGATCGAGCGGATGTTCGCGCATTTCGAGCACCAGCCGGCGATGAACGCACTGGTCCGCCGGGCCAAGGCGCTCGGCATCCGCACCGCCCTGCTGTCGAACTCCTGGGGCAACACCTACCCGCGTGACACCTGGGACGGGATGTTCGACGACATCGTGATCTCCGGTGAGGTCGGGCTGCGCAAACCCGAACCGGAGATCTTCCTGCTCGCGGCCGACCGGGTGAACCTTCCACCCGCGGCATGCGTCTTTGTTGACGACCTGCAAGTGAACGTCGACGGCGCCCGAGCCGTCGGTATGACCGGCATCCTGCACACCTCGTACGACGAGACCCGGCGCGAGCTGGAGTCCCTGTTCGGAGCAGACCTGACGTGAGCGTGACCTCCACCACCACCCCCGCATCCCAGCCGCTCGACCGGCGCCGGACCTTGCTCTGGATCGTCGCCGCGGCGGTCCTAGTCGCGCTCGGCGCGTGGATCGGCAGCATGTACGGCGGCATGATCGACCTGCGCGTGTACCGGCTCGGTGGGGACGCCCTGCTGCACGGCCCGGCCCTGTACGACGCCAAGCTGCCGGGGGTCGGGCTTCCGTTCACATACCCGCCGTTCGCGGCGATCGCGATGGTCCCGCTGGCGCTCGCGCCTTGGGGCGTGGCCCTGGTCCTGTGGACGACCGCCTCGGTGCTGTGCATCACCGCGCTCTGGCGCACCAGCCTGACGAAGACCTTCTGGTCGTTCGTCACCCAGCGCAAGCGCACCGCGGTGCTGATCGCGTTGACCATCCTGTCGCTGGCGCTCGAGCCGGTCTGGGAGACCATCTCGTTCGGCCAGATCAATCTGTTGCTGACCGCAATGATCCTGGTCGACCTGGTCCGGCCGAACGACGCCCGCCTGCGCGGGTTCTGGCTCGGTGTCGCGATCGGCGTCAAGCTCACCCCGCTGCCGTTCCTCGCGCTGCTCCTCGTGACCAAGCAGTGGAAGGCCTTGCGGAACGCGGTGTTCGGCCTGCTCGCCACGATCGCGATCGGTTTCGCCTTCGCCCCGCGGCAGTCGTGGCGCTACTGGACCGAGGTCGTCTTCGACGCGAACCGTGTCGGTGGGATCGCGTTCACCGGCAACCAGTCGATCAACGGTTTCCTGCACCGCCTCGGCAACACCGCGAGCTGGGTGCAGCCGACCTGGTTCGTTGCCTCGGTCATCGTTGGTCTCGCGGTCCTTTGGCTGGCCCGCAAGTACTGGCTGGCCGATGAGCGCGTCACCGCGATCGCCGTGATGGCGCTGGCCGTCCTCTACGCCTCACCGATCTCGTGGAGCCACCACTGGGTCTGGATCATCCCGCTGGGCATCAGCGTGATCCGCGGCGTCAACCGCGTCTGGGGCCTCAACCCCGCCGTCGTCGCCGGCGTCCTCTGGTACGGCCTGTTCGTACTGCGCTCGATCTGGTGGGTCCCGTACCGCGACGACCGCGAGCTGGCCTGGACCTTCTGGCAGTCGATCCCGGGCAACTCGCACCTGATCCTCGGCCTGATCGCGTTCATCGTGCTCGCGATCACGAGCCGAGGTCTCACTCGCGCCAGCGACTAGCTGGAGAAGAGCAGGAGCAGGCCGCCGGCGGTGTAGCCGACCATGACGATCAGCAGGGGGAGCTGACCGGCCAGAGCCTTGTGGCGGGGGAAGAGGGCGACCGCACGGTCATGCGCGGAGATGACACCGAGCAGGTGACCGCCGACCACGGCCAGCACCTGGATGACCGAGATTGCCGTGCTGTGGTTGGTGATTCCGGTGTTCACCGCGAGCAGTCCGGTGCCGAACACGTTGGCGCCGTTGCTCAGTGGATCACTCAGGTAGATGAGGGTCCGCTGCCCTTCCAGGATGAACAGCGTCAGGTAGTGCGCGATCACGTAGCCCAGGGCAATCGGTACGACGGAATGCGCGAACAGCCCGGGCAACGTCGTACGGGAGCTGTCCGACAACCGCCCGGCGACCAGGGTGGCGGCGGAATACGTGATCAGGACGAAGAGCATGAACACGACCAGGGCCGCCGTACCGAGCCAGGTCATCGAGATGTCCTGGTTCTGCGCCCAGCCGACCCACGCCGACGAGTTCGAGAAGCCGTCGTACGCGGTCGAACCCAGGAGCGCGGCGACCATGCCCACGAGACCCGGTTGGGCCTTCAGGCCGTCCAGGTTCTCGAGTGGCCGCCGTACCACCAAAGAGCCGTCGGTACGGCGGCCCCACGGGGACAGGCGGGACATGAGCGTCGCGTAGACCTCGAACGGGTCGCCGGTCTCGAACCACCGGTCGCCGAACAGGACCGCGCCGAAGAAGGTGATCACCACGTAGAGCGCGATCCACGCCTGCAGTACTGGGATGGTGGCTCGGTCGGGTGCGACGAGCTCCAGCCAGGTGAACGCGAAGATGCCGAGCGCGGCCGGCCACAGACCCAGTCGCGGCGACAGCGTCAGGATGCCCTTCGACGGCGGTTGCCGCAGCAACTTGCAGAGCAGCAGATGCAGCGTGCGGAGCGGGTTCAGCGTCCGCCAGACCGGGCCGAGCAGGATCGAGATCGGCACCAGGCCGACCCAGAGCAGGATGTAGATGAAACCGAAGATCGGGTTCGTCAGGCGGTCCACACCGAACAGCAGCGCGACCATCGCGTACAGGAAGATCGCCAGCCCGACCAGCCGGACGATCCAGCGGAACCAGCCCGCGTCGACCGTCCGGGTGATTGCACTAGGCAACGGCCTCCCGGACCTGTTGCCTTGATACTTCGGCGACCGCCAGGCCAGCCCCAGTACGACGAACGAGACTGCGACCGCAACCGCCGCGCCGCCCACGGCCAAGCCGAAGGGGATCGGCAGGTCCTGACGACCGCCGATCCCGTGCAGCGGGATCACGAGACGACGAGCTTCGCTACCAGCTTGCCGCTCTTGTGGGTCTCGACCTCGAAGGTGCCCTTCATGTCCGCGGTGAACTTCACCTGCGCAGGCTTGCCCGGGGTGAGCTCGAGCTCCTTGTCGTACCCGTGGATGTGCAGTTCCTCGTCGGCGTCGCTGACCGCGGTCACCAGCACGGACTGACCGGCCTTCACCTTGACGGTCGCGCCGCTCGGGTTGACCTTGCCGTTGGCAACGGTGATCGCCAGCGTCACGTCGGCCTGGTCACCGGACGGGTCCGTGGTGTTCGAGGGAGTTTCGCTGTTCGGCTTGCCCGGCGTCGGCGTGTTCGTCGGTACGTCGGTCGGTGCCGTCGTCGGCGCGGTCGTCGGGGTGCTGGGGGAGCCGCCACTGCTGGAGTCGCTGCCACAGCCGGCCAGGACGAACACGGCCAGAGCGGGCAGGAGTGCGGTGGCGGTGCCGCGAGCGATCGTCGAACGCATGGGTCGAGGGGCCTTTCAAAGGGTCTGTTCGCTTCTCAGGGTGCGGGATGCACCCTCTTGCCTGACGAACACCGAAGACTCAGTGTTCCCGTATGGCCAGTGTCGCAGCCCACTGTCCGTGGAGGCGGCTAGGGTGACGGAAAGCTATCCGCCAGAGAGACTGTGCCGCCGGAAGGGAAAGGTGATGTCCAATGCCCGACCGCCTGTCATCGCTGGATCTCACCTTCCTCAAGGCCGAGTCACCGGCCACCCCGATGCATGTCGGCACCGTCGACATCTTCGAGCCGCCGGTGCATGGTGACGACGAGTTCGACTACGAGAGCCTGGTCGCGCTGATCCGGGACCGGATCGCGTTCGTACCGCGGTACCGGCAGCGGGTGCAGCAGGTGCCCGGCCGGTTCGCCGGGCCGGTCTGGGTGGACGACGAAGAGTTCGACATCACCTTCCACGTACGGCGCTCTGCGCTGCCGCGACCGGGGACGCACGCCCAGTTGCTCGAGTTGGTCGCCCGGATCATGTCCAGGCGGCTGGACCGGGCTCGGCCGCTGTGGGAGATGTATCTGGTCGAGGGTCTGCAGGGTGACCGGTTCGCGATCATCGCCAAGTCGCACCAGGCGCTTGTCGACGGCAACAGCACGGTCGACATCGGTCAGGTCGTGCTCGACGCGACTGCCGAGCCGAAGGAGACGCCGACCGACACCTGGCAGCCCGAGCACCCGCCGTCCGCCTTGGAACTGCTGGCCGGCGTCTTCGCGGACGCGACCCGGCACCCGACCGCAGCGCTGGAGTTGGCGCGGGCCGAGATGGCCAGCTTGACCGGGTCGACCTCGGTTCGCGAGGTCCTCGGCGGCGTGGTCGGTTCACTGGCCGCGCAGCGGCATGCCCAGGAGAGCTCGCTGCACGTGAAGACGTCCGGCCAGCGCCGCTTCACCACGGTCGAAACCAATCTCGAGGACTACAGGACCGTCCGCGCGATGCACGGCGGCACGGTCAACGACGTGGTCCTCGCGGTCGTCGCAGGCGCCGTACGGGCCTGGATGATGACGCGCGGCGAGGGCGTCGGCCCGACTCGCAGCGTGCGCGCCGTCGTACCGGTCAGCATTCGTGACGACGATGACGAGGAGCCGACCTCGCTCGGCTCCCGGGTGATCGCCTCCGCGGTGACGCTCCCGGTGGGGGAGAACTCCCCGGTCATGCGGCTGCACCAGATCTCGTACCAGACCAAGGTGCACAAGGACACCGGTCGCGCGGTCAGCGCCCGCTCGCTGGTCGGCATCGCCGGGTTCGCGCCGACCACTCTGCACGCCCTCGCAGCGCGGGTCGCGACCGCCACGGTCCGCCCGATCGACGACGTGGTGATCACGAACGTGCCCGGACCCCAGTTCCCGCTCTACGCTCAGGGCGCTCCGATGCTGGCGTCGTACCCGGTCGTGCCGTTGATGCCCGGACAAGGCCTGTCCGTCGGCGTCACGTCGTACGACGGCAAGGTGTTCTACGGGCTGAACGCGGACCGCACCGCGATGCCCGATCTGGCCGTTTTCGCCCAATGTGTGACCGATGCGCTGGACGAGCTGGTCGACACCACCAAGGGCAGCCGCAACCGGGCTTCCCGGGGGCGGAAGAAGCCCCGCACGACGAAAAAGGCGGGAACATGAGGGTCTACATTCCATCCACGCTGCGGCTGCTCGACGACGCCTGCCACGCGGGCGAGTTCGGGCCGCAGCCGCTCACGGTGTACGCCGTGACCCCGGCCCTGCGGGAGTGGTACGCCGAGGGCGACGACGAAGAGCTCGAGTACGCCGCGATGGCGCAGGCCGCCCGAGCCTCGGTCGGCCTCCTCGCCGAGGACCCCGGTACGCCGCGCCGTCGGGTGGTTGTTTCCGCGGAAGTGAGCGCCGTACCGCCGGCCGACGGTGCCGCCGAGCTGGGTGACGCCCGCCTGCAGCTGAGCGTGGTGATCCCGTGGCGCGCTGTGGCCGCAGCCCATCTGGACTCCGCCGACGCTGCCGCAACAGTCGGGAAAGCCGCAGAATTGTGGTCGGCGGCGCAGAACGGTGATGACGACGCCCTCTTTGCCCTCGACTCGTGCGAGGGTGAAGATCTGATGTGGTACGCGACCCAGGAGATCCCCGATCTGCTGGCCGCGGACGGACCCCGCGGCCGACTTTAGGGAGCTGATGACCATGCAGGCCATCTGGAAAGGCGCCATCTCGTTCGGGATGGTGACGATCCCGATCAAGGTGTTCTCGGCGACCGAGGAGAAGGACATCTCCTTCCGTCAGGTGCACGTCGCCGACGGCGGCCGGATCCGGTACAAGCGGATCTGCTCGATCGACGGCGAAGAAGTGCCGTACTCCGACATCGGCAAGGGCTACGAGATGCCGGACGGCCGGATGATCGTGCTCGAACCCGACGACTTCGCCGACCTCCCGCTGACCAGCAAGAAGGTCATCGACGTCCTCGAGTTCGTCCCCGCCGACCAGGTCGACCCGCTCTACCTGGGCAAGTCCTACTACCTCCAGGCCGACGGCGGCCCCGGCGCCAAGCCCTACGTGCTGCTCCGCGACGCCCTCGAAGGCTCGGAGCTCTACGCCCTGGTCAAGGTCGCCCTGCGCTCCCGCGAGAGCCTCGGCCTGCTCCGTACCGTCGACAACATCCTGATCCTCCAGGTCATGCTCTGGCCCGACGAGATCCGCGACGCCTCCTTCGCCGCCCCGCCCGAGGACGTCGAGATCCGCACCCAGGAGAAGGCGATGGCCTCGTCGTACATCGACACCCTCCGCGGCGAGTTCGACCCGGAGCAGTACCACGACGAATACCGCCACGCCCTCGAACAGGTCGTCGAAGCCAAGGCCGCCGGCGTCCCCCTCCCCGAGTCCGACGAGGAAGAGACCGAAGGCGCCGAGGTAGTAGACCTGGTAGCCGCCCTCCGAGCCTCGGTCGAAGCCGCCAAGGCCCGCCGAGCCGGCGCCACCGAAGCCCCCGCCAAGAAGGCCGCCGCCAAGTCCCCGGCCAAAAAGGCATCTCCAGCCAAGAAGACCGCCGCCAAAAAGACGGCAGCCAAGAAGAGTGCTGCTAAGACGGCAGCAAAGAAAGCCACCAAGAAGTCGGCCTGACCAACCGCGCTGTCCGGCGGCCCGCAGGCCGCCGGATCGCCACATGCCGGCGGAAGGTTTGCTGGGTGCTGCAGATTCGCCGCGGCGCCGCCAAGGCGGCAACCCCCGGACATCGCGGCCTGATTCCTCCCCAAACCGCTTTGGGGAGGAACAACGACGGAATCGGGGGGTGGATCCGCCCCGAACCGGTTTGGGGAGGTGCTGTGTCCGGCGATGTTTGGCGTGGGGCGGGCAACGGGCGGTGGGGACTCAACAGGCTCGTGTTTTGGGATTAGAGTCCCTCGTGTTTTGGGATTCCACGCGGTGCCGCCTGGGCTCAAGTGAAAGGCATGGTCATGACCGAACGAACCGAAGTACCCAAGGACCTCTCCGAGATCCCGGTAGACCCGGCCCACCCCCTGGTGGTGCCCGGGGCATTCTTGCTCGAACTGATCCCGATGCCCGTAGCCGACATAGACCGCGCCAAAGCCTTCTACGGCGACCAACTCGGCTGGATCTGCGACGTCGACATCAACCCGTCCGACGGCGTACGGATCGCGCAATTCACCCCACCAGGCTCCTACTGCTCCATCCTCCTCTCCACCGGCCTACCCCAGGTGGACATGCCAGTCGGCTCCCAACGAGGCCTCCACCTGGTCGTCAAAGACCTCGAAGCCGCCCGCCGGCAACTGGTGGACAGCGGCGTAGAAGTCAGCGAGATCGAAGACCTAGGCGGCGTCTTCTACGCCCACTTCGCCGACCCAGACGGCAACACCTGGGCCCTCCAACACATGCCCTGGCGCGCCTAGGGCGACAGCTTCCAAATGAAGGCCAGGTAGCCCGCGAAGGTCACCGAGGTGGCAGCGAGGAACGTCAGGATCAGCGCTGCCTTGGAGATTTGCGTTCGCGCCAAGGCGCGGGCTGCCGGGAGCAGGAGAAGGAACGCCGGGAGGATGAGGCGGGCCTTGGCGTTGTAGTAGTTCGAGGCGCCGATCGCCGAGATCAAGATCAGCGCGCTGTAGAGGATCAGAGGCCAGGGGAGACGGTCGACCACGTTCAGGGCCAGCAACAGGATCGCTGCGACCAGGACGAACGTGACCACCGTGAAGTCGAGCGCTGACGCGGTGCTGAGGGTCTTCTTGGCGACCCGGAACGCGGAGCTCCCGAAGTCGAATGACGAGCGCCAGATGGTCTTCTGGATGTGGAACCAGCCGTCGATGCGCCCAGTCTGGTTGCCGACCCACAGGATGTAGCCCAACCACCCCAGCGGCGCCAACAATCCGCCAACCCACGGTCGCCAGCCGTCCTGCCGTCGTACGACTGCAATGAGCGCCACCAGTCCGACCACGCCGACCAGTGCGATCGCAGAGGGCCGCGTCAGACCCGCTACCGCGGTCAGAACGCCCGCAGTCACCCAGTTGCGCCGCAGCAACGCCAGCAACGCAAACGCGCTCAGCGCAGTGAACAGCGACTCGGTGTAAGCCATCGACTGGACTAACGCATGCGGTACGACACCCCACAGCACTGCAAGCAAGATCCCGGTACGCCGGTCCGCCAGGTGGTTGCCGACGGCGAAGATCCCCCAGGCCGCAACCAGCGAGGCCACCGCACTGATCAGAATCGCGTTCTGTGCCGTCGACAGCGGCGACACCCACCCCAGCCCCCGAACGAGCATCGGATACAGCGGGAAGAGCGCCATCTCCTTCCCACCGGCAACCGCGTCGTACCCCTTGTCGGCGATCAACACATAGTGCGCGCCGTCGAAGTCGCCGAGCACCTTGCCGAGACTCTCCGGAGTGCTCCGGCTCCAGATGGCCAGTACGACGAACGTCAGCACGCGTGTCACGGCGTACAGAGCAACCGCCGGCCACGCGAGCCGCGCAGCAACAGCCCACGTCCGACCACTCGGCGCCGTCGCGGCGTGTGCGTGCATCTCCGGTTGCCCTCTCCTACCGCCGCGACCGCTCGCGGACGGCGGGAGCCTATCGGACCGTCTTCTAGTCGACCGGCGGCGGAGGCGTGGAACTGCGGCGCTCGCGAAGCATGAGGAGGGCTGCTATACCCAGGAGCGCCAACAGGGCGGCGGCTCCCATCAGCAGTCCAAGCCGGAGGCCGGCTGGCCGGTAGGCGCAAGTGACCTCGGTGTCCCGTGGGCCCACAGAGACAGCCATCAGGCCGCCCACCTGGGTAGGTTTGCGCGCCGTCTGGTCATCGACCTGGCACCGCCAGCCGGGGGTCGGCACGACTCCCATCACGACCCGCCCCGTGGTGCCCGGCGTCAGCTTGACGTCGATGCTGTGCCCACCGACGTGTACGGCGGCCGGTTGGCTCTGTCCGAGCCGGGCGATAGCCTTGTCGAGTTTGCCGCGGTCGAGACAGCCGATGGCTCCGACCGGCAACTGGGTCGAGACCGACGTTCGGAGCCGTAGGTCGAAGGCACCGTTCGCCTCGGCCGGGCCGGCCGACATCAGCGCACCGATATACGTCCCCAGGCGCTTACCCTGTGGCGGCAGGAGCGATGTCCATTGCCCATTCACCAAGGCTTCCCCGGCGAACCGGGGCCCGGACAGATAAAGCTGGGACCCGGGCGTGCAGCGCCCGGCGAGCCGGAACTCTGCCGGAGCCGGCGCTCCCGCAGGCAACGCGATCGTGAGCAGGCCGGGGCGCCGGTCGCTGATCGCCAGCCGGGAACCGACGGCAGGCGTGACAGTCAGCTTCGGGATCGCGTAGACGTCTGCGCCGAGCGCAGTCTCCTGCAATCCGAAGGCTCCGGGACTGGCCGATATCCAGGTCTTGCCCGGCCGGACCGTGACGAACGGCGACGCCGGGCTTCGCGTCAGGTGCAGCTCACCCTGGTCGTCGGCCCGAACGCGTGCGCCGACCGAGAAGGTCGCGTCGATCACCGGGTTGACCGGATCGACGACAGCTCGTCCGAACGCCGAGACGCCGAAGCCGAGGTTGATCAGCTCGTCCGACAGTTCGTCCGGGATCGTCGAGCTGTAGTACTCCGGCCCCTGGCCACCGATCAGCATCGGATCGTTCACGGTGCTGAACGCACCTGGAGACACCCGCTGCCGGGGCCAGTCCTGCGCCGACAGGACCAGCGCGCGGGCCTGCGCCTGTTTCGGCCCCCAGGGCTGGGCGGCGGTGTACCGCTCCCCCCGCGCCTGGTCGACCGCATACGTGGAGGCAGCCACCTCGGCCAGCACTGCCACCACGAGGACTGCCGCGGCCACCCGGCTGACCAGGTCTGACGGCCGCCGGCACCAGGCAGCCCAGACCAGCGCGGTCACGACCACCATCACCGGGACCACCACGTGCGTGACCGCAGTCGTCGACGACGCGCCGAACGCGGCGCCGTACAGAGCGCTGACGAGGACCACCGGTACGGCGACTGCCAGCACGTTCCGCACTCCCGCGGCCAGCGACAGCCACCCGGTGATCACACACATCCCGGCGACGATGAACGCTTGCCGGAACGGGTTGCCGTTCGGCGCGTCGAAGCCGTGCCAGATCTCGTGGGTGATCCGGAGCTGCATGCTGCCCAGCGTCAGCAGCACGGCAACCGACCAGACGATTCGCTCCCGCCGTACGATCCGTTGGTTGAAGGGGAAGCTCAACGCGGCGAGCAGCAGAACGGTTCCGATCGCGAGGCCTGGCGTCTGCCCGACGCCCTCGGACGCCGGCAGCAGCCGGCCCAGAAACGACAGCCAACCGATCGGGTGGAAGGTCTCGTCGGGACTCGGTCGGGCATACCCCACCGATTTGAACGTCGGCACCAGCAGTGGAGCGGACAGTGCGATGCCGATCACGACCACCACCAGGCAGCGCACGGCACCGGTGAACCGGTTCCACCACGAGCCGCCATCGGGGTCGGACAGCACCCGCGCGATCAGGACGAGTCCCGCACCGAGCGTGGCCATGTAGACGGTGTAGAAGTGCGAGTACCAGAACAGCGCGATCACGAACGGCGCCACCAGCATCGGTACGGCGGTTCGC
Source organism: Kribbella yunnanensis (assembly GCF_039529655.1). Taxonomy (NCBI): domain Bacteria; kingdom Bacillati; phylum Actinomycetota; class Actinomycetes; order Propionibacteriales; family Kribbellaceae; genus Kribbella; species Kribbella yunnanensis. The sequence continues at coordinate 734,391 of NZ_BAAANF010000017.1, forward strand.
TTCTGCCTGACCCACTCGCAGAGCAGACAGATCAGCGGAAACGCGATCAGCCCGTACAGCCAGCCGGTCATGTAGCCGCCGTCGTCCAGCGCCCAGCCACAGGTCGCGTACGAGACACCCGCGAGCGCTGCGAGCCAGCCCGGCGCGTCGGGGCGCAGCTTCCGCAGGTACGCCGTCATCGCGGCGGCCGCGGCTGCGATCGCCGCGAGCATGATCACGTACAGCGCGAGGTCGATCTTGTCCCGCGGAAACAGCAGCACGATCCAGGACAACGCGGCCCCGTTGTACGCCATGAAGTCGCCGATATACGGAACGCCGTACCCACTGGACCAGTTGAAGAAGAAGTCGCCCGGCACGCCCCCGGTGATCAGGTCACGCAAGTAGGCGTGCATCGGGATGAACTGCTGACGCAGGTCGAGAATGTTGCGCCCGTGCGACCCGAACGGATAAGTCCCGCGCAGCACACCGCCAAGGACCACCGCAGCCGCCGCGGCCACTGCCGCACCCAGCAGCGTCACCCGCCCACGAACTGCCACCCCTTCACCGGCCCTCTGGTCGTCCTGCCGTTCGACGGTACCGGAGAACCACAGCCGATGTTGCGAGTTCTGGCGCGATTGCCAGTACAGGAATGTCTCAATGCCCCTTCAGGCACAGGGAGTCGATAGCACCCCGTAACAGTTGCCTTACGCAACATAGACGTTCGGTGAGCTCCCTGGAGTGCCCGACGCTGCCCGTTGCAGCTTCGTGCAACTTTGTGGATTTCGGGGATCACCGGATGTTAGGGTCCCCGCGGCGCTGGCGGAGTCGGGGGACTCCAGAGTCTGTATTGGTCATCCACGCCCAGGGGGATCCGCCCATGCCTATGTCCAGGTTGTCCTTCCGTGCCCGCAAGCGGCGTCTCCGGGTTGCGCAGGCGCTGGCAATCGGTATCGCACTCGCGGTGCCGCTGGCCGGAATCGGTCCGGCCGCGCCGGTGACGGTTGCGGCGGCGGCTGTGCCGCCCGTTCCGCCGGCTGCCATGTCGGGCAAGGGCGAGGCGTCGGCTCCGAAGCAGCAGTTGGGGTCGGGGAAGCTGCCGGCCGCGGTGCCGGGCGGGAACAAGGTGAAGCCGCCGTCGCTGCGGTCAAGATTCCCGGTGGGTGAGACGAAGCCGGAGGACGCCGCAAGCGAGCAGCCGGCCCCGAAGCCCGCCAAGGCGCTGCCGTCGGAGCAGGCACCGGTCAAGGGATTCGACGCGAAGACCAGCCGCGAGGTCCCCGGCAAGCGTGATCGGTTCACGCAGACCTTCACGAACGCCGACAGCACCGAGACGACCGTGACGTCCGTGGCACCGCTGAACTTCCAGAAGGCGGACGGATCCTGGGCGCAGATCAATGCGAACCTGCAGCCGGCGGACCCGGGCGGCTGGGAGACGATCTCCACCGAGGTGTATTCGTGGATGGCGCCGCAGGCCGACGCCGACCCGGTAGCGCGGATCGACCTGGGCGACGGGCGCAGCATCGGCTGGGGCGTCTCTGGCGCGTCCGCCGTTGCAGGGCAGATGTCGGGCAGCACGGTGATTTATCCCGGATTCCTGCCGAACGCAGACCTGGAGCTGGTGTCGCAACCCCGCGGGATCAAAGAGACGGTGATCCTGAATTCGCCGGCTGCCGCGCGGTCGTACACGTTCCCGCTGAGCCTCAGCAACCTGACCGCTGCGCTCCAAGACCGCGAGATCGTGTTGAAGGACATCGACGGGATCGAGCGTGCCCGCATCCCTGCGGGCACGATGGAGGATTCCAACACGACCCAGGTGCGCGCTACCTCGAACGCCGTGACGTATGAGCTGCTCACGGTCAACGGCCGGCAGACGCTGAAGGTGACAGCGGACGACGCGTGGTTGGACGACCCGGCCCGGGTATATCCGGTGCGGATCGACCCGACGGTGATCCCCACCGACCGCGCGACGGCGGGGCGAGCTGTGAGTGCGGGACTGAATGGCTCGATCAGCGGCGCGAGCGACTTGCAGATCGGGTGCCGTCCGCCTGCGGGTGGAGCGAACTGCTCGTCCACCTCGGGATGGAACGCGTACACCACGTTGCTGGACTTCCCGATCCTCGAGCGAGCGCCGTTCATGTACGACACGATCGTTGCCGCGCAACTCGAGGTGTACAACTACAAGGCTGACACCTGCGCGGCACGCGACCTCGATGTCTACGGCGTCACGCAGAACTGGCGGGAGACGCCGCTGGAGCAGATCAAGTACCCGGGACCGGCGACGGGCCGCTCGATTCTCGCCGCCAAGGGATTCTCCCGCGGCTACGTGGGAAGTAACGCGACGACGGCCTGTGCCCCGCGGTATGACGCGCTCCCGTTCAATGCTGCAGGACTTTCCTGGCTGCAGGGGATCGTCGACGACCGGATCTCGAACTACGGGTTCGCGCTGTTCGCCCGGCAGCGGGCGGACAAGTATTCCTGGAAGACGCTGGTCGGTACCGGAGGTGCCAACCCGCCGAAGCTTGCGATCACGCACTCGCCGTACCACGCGGCGTACGCCTTCCGGGCGCAGAAGCCGGCCGACTACGTCACGCAGGACAAGGACGGCAAGTTCCCGATGACGATCACCAACCTTGGTGGTCGCACGTGGATCCCGAGCGACGACTACATGAGCTACCGGGTCTTCAAGAACGGTCAGGCCGTGAGCGTGAACCAGTTGCAGACTCCGGTCACGACGAGCGTTCCGCACGGCGGCAAGATCAATCTCGATGTCAATGTCGGCCGGCTCGCCGGCACTCCGGCTGGTGTCGACTATCAGATCGAGTTCTCGATGGTGCATCGAGACACGACCGTACGGCGCTGGTACACCGACTGGGGTGTTCGTCCGGCCGCGCGACTCATCACGGTGCAGAACGTCCCGCCGGTGGTCGACGTCGGGAAGGTCTGGCCGCTGAACGGGGCGCAGGCGTACACGCTGACGCCGCCGCTGTGGGCGGGCGGTATCGATCCGGATCAGCCGGAGTCGACGCTGAAGTACAAGTTCTCGGTGTGTGAGGTCGTCGGCACCAACACCCAGGTCGGCTGCTTCGACAGTGGCGCGTACAGCACGATGAAGGGCTGGGCCGTCCCGGCGGGCAAGCTCGGCTGGAACCGTGAGTACCAGTGGAAGGTCTCGGTGCAGGACAACGACGGTGCCGTCACGACCGGACCGGCAGTCACGTTGTTCACCGATGTCCCGCAGCCGTCGATCACGTCGCACATCGCCAACAACGACGGGAAGTCGCAGGACAAGCCGTACGACCCGGCGGTCGGCAACTACACCGCGTCCGCGCTGGACATCGTCGTACCGGTGGCCGGTCCGGAGCTGAACGTGGCCCGGACCTACAACAGCCTGGACCCGCGGCGTGATGGAGCATTCGGTGCAGGTTGGTCGAGCCGCTACGACATGCGGCTGGTGACCGAAGACAACGACAACGTGCTCGTCACCTATCCCGACGGTCGGCAGGTCCGATTCGGCAAGAACGCCGACGGCACCTTCGCTGCACCACGTGGCACGAAAACCGTCCTGACTGCGACGTCGGCGACCGGTCCCTGGACGTTGCAGATCGCGGCTGGGATGAAGTACGAGTTCGCTGCCGGGACCGGCCGCCTGAGCAAGATCTACAAGACGCTCGGCAAGCCGCTGACGCTGAGCTATCGCGCCAACGGCACGCTGGAGACGGCGGCTAGCCAGGACGGCGCCGGGCGGAAGCTGACCTTCACCTGGACCAGCGACAACAAGCACGTCGCATCGGTGAGCACGCAGCCGGTGGGTGGTACGCCGCTGACCTGGACTTACGAGTACACCGGCGACGTGCTGACGAAGTCGTGCAATGCCGAGCAGAAGTGCACGACGTACGGATCGCAGCAGGGGTCGCATTACCGGAGCGCTGTCCTGGACACCAAGCCGGATGGCTACTTCCGGCTTGCCGATGATGGTGCCGGCGACAACGACGCGACGAACGAGATCGATGTCACCGGCACCGGCGACTTCGGTACCTATGCGGGCGTGCAGTTCAGCCAGGACAGCCCGCTGGCAGGGGTTGGCGACGCGGACAAGTCCGTGAAGTTCAACGGTACGGCGAGCGTTGGGCTGCCGAACGGGCTTGCCACTCGCAGCCGTGACGAGACCATCGAGATGTGGTTCAAGACCCCGGGTGGTACGACGGGACAACCGCTCCTCGGATACCAGGTCGGCAAGCTCGGTACGTCGACGACCGGTGGCATGCCGGTCCTGTACGTCGGAAGCGACGGCAAGCTACGTGGTCAGTTCTGGCACGGATCGGCCGTACCGATGACCTCGACCGTCACGGTCAACGACAACCAGTGGCACCACGTCGTACTGAGTGCGATGGGGAGCAAGCAGAACCTGTACCTGGATGGCGTGGCTCAGCAGACGCTGACGCAGAGCATCGTCGACCACTCCCGGATGCCGGTGAACCAGGTCGGTGCGGCGGTGGCTGCGGCGCCGGGTTCCTGGCCGGGCTACGGCACTCAGGCGGCGACGAAGTTCAACGGTCAGATCGACGAGGTCGCGATCTACTCGCACCCGTTGACGTTCAAGGAGATCCAGACTCACTACCAGCAGGGTCGCAACGCCGCGGACCAGCTGACGTCGATCACGTCGGCCGGTGGGCGCACCACCGCGGAGGTCGAGTACAACCCGGCGAAGGATCGGGTGAAGAAGTACATCGACCAGAACGGTGGCGACTGGACGATCGATGACCCCGAGGTCATCGCCAACGACAAGGACATGCGCCGGCTTGTCGAGGTCACCGGGCCCGGCCGGACGTCGTACATGTATGAGTACGACGCCCTGGGTGGCTGGTTGCTGCGGACCGGACGGCCGCTGGGCGAGACCACGCGTCAACCGTGGGATGCCGAGAGCACACCCAGCTGGGGAGACGGCAAGGGCTACGGAATTCGCAGCTACACCCATGACAAGACGGGTCAGTTGACGAAGGTCACCAGCGAGTCCGGTGGCGAGGTCTCGATGACGTACGACGCGCGCGGCAACGTCGCGTCGACGAAGACCTGCCGCGGCCTCGCTGGGACGGACTGCCGAACGGAGTACAGCGCCTATCACTCGCTCGCGTCATGGCCGCCACTCGATCCACGCTGGGACAAGCTGTACCAGTTCCGCGACGGACGCTCGGCGAGCGCGACCGACACCACCTACGTGCGCGAACAGATCCTCACGGTCAACGGTGATGTGGCGCTCGAGAAGAGGCCGGACGGTGGCCAGACGGAGTACACCTACACCAGCGGGACGGAGGTCGGACCTGACGGCAAGACGATGCCGCCGGGGCTGCTGAAGCTGGTGCGCGTCAAGGTGAACAGCACCGTGAACTCCGACACCCAGTACGCCTACGACAGCAACGGCCAATTGGCCAAGCTGACGGCACCGTCGGGTCTCGTCACGAACTACACCTATGACGAGATCGGGCGGAAGAAGACCGAGACGCAGGTGTCGGACACGTATCCGGCCGGCGTCACCTCGACGTACACGTACGACAAGATGTCGCGGATCACCTCGGTGACCGGTCCGGTGACCACGGATGCGGTGACAGGGGAGCAGCACCAGCAGAAGGCCGAGCTGGAGTACGACGACGACGGCAACGTGCTGAAGACGACCGCCCGTGACCTGAAGACGGCGGACGAGCCGCGGGTCTCCACCATGGAGTACGACGACCGGAACCGGATCTCGCGGGCGATCGACGCCAATGGCAACGAGTCTCAGCAGGGGTACGACGCAGCGGGCAACCGGACGTGGTCGGAAGATGCCAACGGCAACCGGTTCGAGTACAAGTTCACTGATCTGAACATGCCGACCGAGGTCTGGGACATGAACCAGCCGGTCGACCCGAACAACCCGCCGACCGACGAGCCGCGGGAGGGCGTCGACTACAAGGTCCGTTCCAAGACGCAGTACGACACCGCCGGCCGGAAGGTCGCCGAGGTCGACGCAATGGGGCGCGTGGTTGCGTACTCCTACAACGCGGACGACTCGCTACAGAAGCGGAAGCTGCTCGGGTTCCACGACCCGGAACGGGTCGACGCGGGACGTCGTACTCGAGGACAACACCTACGACGCCGCCGGAAACCGGATCAAGTCCATCACCGACAACGGCAAGTCGACCACGACCTACACGATTGACAAGGTCGGGCGAGTAGAGACCGAGATTACCGACCCGGCCGGGCTGAAGCGAAAGACGACCTCCACCCACGACCTCGCGGGCAATGTGACTCGTCAGGAGACGACCGGCGAGTGGTCGAACGCGGATATCGCCGGACCTACCGCGGTAACTGAGGCGACCTCGTTCGTCTTCGATGCGGCCGGACGGCGGGTGTCGCAGACCGTGGAGAACGCCAGCGGGAATCTGCTGACGTCTTGGACCTATGACCAGCGTGGGCTCGCGACATCCACGACGTCTCCTCGCGGCAATGTCTCTGGCGCAGTCAAGGCTGACTTCACGACTGTCTCGAGCTTCGACGAGCTCGGGCGCTTGGTGAAGACGGTCGCGCCGAAGGTCAAAGCAGAGGCCAACGGTGGCGCACCGGCTGACGTTCAGCCGACGGCGACAGTTGGGTACGGCGCCTTCGGGCAGGCCACTTCGTCGAAGGATGCCCTCGGCAATGTCGTGAAGTCCTCGTTCGACAAGCTCGGCCGGCAGGTCGAGGTGGCAGCGCCGGCCTACACGCCTCCGGGTGGATCGGCGCTGACTCCGAAGACTTCGTTCCGCTACGACGCGGTCGGCAACCTGCTGGAGCAGATCGACGAGCGCGGCAACGCGACCCGGTTCACCTACGACCAGCTGAACCAGCGGATCCAGGTCGACGCTCCGGGCAAGACGAACGACGAGCGCGTGATCAGCAAGTCGACGTACACGCCCAACGGTGAAGTCGAATCGACGACCGATGCGCTCGGCGCGGTGACTCGATTGACCTACGACGACCTGGACCGTGTCGTCACCTCGACCGCCGTCGAGCGGAAGCCGACCGCGGCGAACTTCGTGACGCGTCTGACCTACGACGACATGGACAACGTCGTCAAGGCGCAGACTCCTGCTGGTGCCACTGCGGTCAGCACCTATGACACTCTCGGCCAGCTCACTCAGACCACTGATCCGAACAATGTCGTGACCCGCTTCGGTTACGACTACGCAGGTCGCCAAGTCCGGACCTCGGACGCGCTTGGACGCAGTAGCGTCGCTGCGTACGACAAGGCGGGCCAGCTGGTCTCTTCGAAGACGTTGAACTCTTCGAATGCAGCGCTTGGTACGACGATCCTGGCCTATGACGCCGACGGGAACCTGAAGTCGTCGACACCGGCTTCGGGGAACCGCGCAACGACGTACACCTATGACGCTCTTGGACGCCTGACCGCTCAGGTCGACCCGGTCAACGCGACCGATTCGATCAACATCTCCTATGGGTACGACGCGGCCGGCAACCGGACCCGCTACACCGACGGCCGGGGCAACTCGACCGTCTACACCCTGAACACCCTCGGACTGCCCGAGAAGGTCATCGAGCCCTCGACGACAACTCATCCGGCGGCCGCGGACCGCACCTGGACTGCGTCGTACGACGTCGCCGGTAACGCGGTCTCGCTGCTGTCGCCCGGAGGTGTCGTACGCAACCGGACCTTCGATGCAGCCGGTCGCTTGTCCAAGGAGGAAGGCACCGGGGCCGAGGCTTCAACTGCGACCCGCGACCTGACCTACGACCTTGTCGGCCGCGTGGCGACCACGAGTTCGCTCGACGGCGTCAACACCTATAACTACAACGACCGCGGCATGCTCCTCCGAGCCGACGGCCCGTCAGGCACCTCAACGCACGGCTACAACCCCGACGGTCAGCTCACCCAGCGCATCGACGCCGCCGGTACCGCCGACTTCACCTACACGAATGGTCGCCCAGCCACCGCCACTGACCCAGTCACCCGGACACTGCAGACCCTCGGCTACAACGCCGCTGGTCAACTGTCCACGATCGACTACGGCTCCGCGCGGATCCGCACCATCGGCTACGACCCCTACGGCCGGATGAACTCCGACGTACTGAAGGCCAGTACGACATCGGTCGCATCCATCACCTACGGCTACGACCCCGACAACAACGTCACCACGAAGAAGACCACCGGCGTAGCCGGCGCAGGCGACAACACCTACACCTACGACCAGCTAGGCCGCCTAACCACCTGGACCAAGGGCACCACGAGCACGGCATACGGCTGGGACAACGCCAGCAACCGCACCAAGGTAGGCACCAAACTCGCCACCTACGACGAACGCAACCGCCTCCTGAACGACGGCACCTCGACGTACACGTATTCGCCACGAGGTGCGTTGTTGTCCAAGGTGACCACCGAGGGTGGAACCACCACCACCGAAGCCTTCACCTTCGACGCCTTCGACCGCATGATCCGCACGGCCGACCGCGACTTCACCTACGACGCCCTGGACCGACCAGTCCAAGCCGGCACCGCCCGCATGCGCTACGCCGGCTTCTCCGACGAGGTAGTAACCGACGGCACCCAGTCCTTCGGCCGCTCAGCCTCCGACGGCCTCTTGTCGATCGGCTACGAAACCACCAAACGCCTGGTCCTCTCCGACCGCCACGGCGACGCCATAGCCGGCTTCGACCCCACCGACACAACCCTCTCCGCAGGCCTCCCCGACACCCGAACCTTCGACCCCTTCGGCAACTCCACTAACGCCACCGGCTTGAAGTACCGAATCGGCTACCAAGGCGACTGGACCGACCCCCGCTCCGGCGACGTAAACCAAGGAGCCCGCTGGTACGACCCAGGCACCGGAACCTTCAACGCCCGAGACACCATTTCGCACCCGGCTGGTGCCGCATCCTCAGTCCGCAACCTGTACGGCTACGGATCAGGTAATCCCGTCACCCTGAACGACCCGGACGGCCACCGCGCAGTCGACCCTGAAAGCGGAGGCAAGAACTGCAAGCTCGTTCTTGATCCCAATGGTGAGGATGACGCGCTCGTCTTGCGGTGCAACCCGAACCTCGGCGGTGGTGGCAAAGGCAATCCGCCACCGGTGATCGAGCACATCTGTTTGGACTGCTGGGGGGAGCCGATTCCTCCGACGGATACCGGTTGCAAGAAACACTGCGGCGGAGACGAGCCGAAGCCTCGGAACACTTGTAAGCCGAATTGCGGTCACAAGCCGCCGCCGGTTTGCGACGCACAGTGCCGCCTTCAAAAGGCTGTGGTTCAGGAACGGGACCGCCTCGAAGTTGAGGGGAAGACCAAGCCGAAGCCCCCGCCTGGCAACCCTGTCTGCGCCAACGGGAACGCTGCACTGTGCCAGTACGATCCCCAGAAGCCTGGCACTGTCGTTGGTCCTCAGGGCAACCTGACCGATGAGACCTCCGACTACGCGAGCCAGGTTTACACGACGACGCTGAAGCAAGTTGGCTCAGTCGTCGGTCAGGCAGCCAAGCCGCCGAAACAGAGCTGGCTCGAGGATGCCTTCGACTACGGCCTCCCCGGCTCACATTTCAATGGCATGGACCAGGGGATGCTCGACTTCTACAACGCGCACCCTGAACTGGTCCACCTCGGCATGGATGTCCTAGGCATGCTCCCGATCGTGGGCTCGTACTACGACGGCATGAACGCAACTCTGTACGGCACCGAGGGCGACAAGGTAAACGCCGGCCTCAGCGGCGCTGCAGCAATCCCCGGTATCGGTGATGCAGCCACCGGCGCCAAGCTCGGCGGGAGGGCACTGAAGCTCCTCGACAAGCTAGCAAAGTCTTGCAAGGTCAATTCGTTCGCACCTGACACTCGCGTCCTGATGGCTGACGGGTCCACCAAACGCATCGACAAGATCCACCTCGGCGATCAGGTTCTTTCCACCGACCCGGAAACTGGCCAGAGCTCCCCGCAGCCTGTCACTGCGCTGATCACTGGCACGGGCGACAAGGATCTCATCGATCTGACCGTCGAAACCAAGGCGGCCGTCGAACTACCGGAAACCTCGCGCCTCGTCACGACGGCCGGCCACCCGTTTTACCTCAGTGCCAGCCGAGCTTGGGTCGAAGCCGGTGACCTGAAAGCAGGTGACCAGCTCACAAGCGGACCCAGCAAAGCCGTGCCCAGTAACACGAGCACTGTCATCAGTGCGCGTGCGCGGACCGAGCGCGCAACTGTCCACAACCTCACCGTGCACGGTCACCACACGTACTATGTACTCGCGGGTGCCGCGCCAGTCCTTGTCCATAACAGCAGTGTTTGTGGGTTCAAGAATCCGGTTTCAGCGGATGAAATCGAAGCAGCGAACAGGGCTTTCGGTGGATCTCACAGCCAGAGCGGCGGAACCCCGCAGAATGCACTCATTAACGCGGGCAGGTATGAAGGGTTCCATCGGAAAGCGGCATCCTTGATTCGCAACATTGCTGGTGACCACATGTACGATAACGGAAACAAGCGAACGGCACACTGGGTGGTAACTGAGTTGATGAGTCGAAACGGCATCGTTTCCGGACCAACCTCGGATGAACTTTGGGCTGTGATCTCGCGAGTGAGTAAGCCGGGAGGAACGTCGATGGACATCGATGATATCGCTAAGTTGCTCCGGGGGTACTGATGGATCTTGGAGGGCTCGACCTCGGGGAACTGATGGATGATGTAAGCAAGGCTGGCGTCACCATCATGCTCAAGATTGATCACGAGCGACTGCATGCGGGAGGCAAGCCCTGGACGGCTGTCCTGTCTGGACCGCCTGTCGGAGGTTCGGGTGTGATCCGCTGGGATACCTGGACGCTTGAGGAATGTCTTGTCGCCGTGCTCGAGAGACTCCGAATTCGCTATCCCGAATGGGAATGGCTGGATCTCTATCGTTAGGCCCAGGTCGGGTTCGGCTGGGTCGACGTCGGCCCCAACCTTCCACCATTAGCGAGAGGATCATCGTCTTGAATCTGACTGCGAGTGAATTCGAAGGACTCTTCGTGGACCTCGGATCCAGTGGGGCTACAGTGACAATCCAGGCTGAACGTAGGCCTCTCGACGGTGAAGGGCCCTGGCAAGTTCTCGTGTCAGGCCCGGCGGCTCCGGATGGCGGCATCCGAGTGAAAGGCCGGCACTCGCTTGAGGAGAGCCTGCAAGATGCCCTGCGTGAGTTGCGAGCTAGCCCCGGAGACTGGGCTTGGTTGGACCTTTATCTTTAGCGGATCATCGCAGACGGGCGCGAGGAATGGGGCGGCAGCTTCACTGCCGCCGCAGTTCTCGATGCCATCCGAAGATGAAGACGTTCCAGCTTCCCTCGGCTGGAAGGTCCGCGCGTCAGGGGCCTTGAAGTCATCGGTCGATGAATCGAGCCTAGGTTGGACTGTTCGGGTCTACCGGGTCGTCGACCCCGGCGGCGGTGAGGCTGCGGGAGGACTGTTTTTGATCGCGGGGCCAACAGTTGACGCGCGACTCGTTAGGCTGCCGACCCGCGATCCTGCAGGTGATGCTGTACGCCGTCACCGACGCGGTGGGTGGGAGCCCAGGCGCGAGGCGCGCGGCCGCGCCCTCGACGAAGTAGTCGCGACGGCAGCACCGGATTCAAGGCTTGCCACCGAGAGCCCCCAAGGCAGGCGCCAGTAGACGTTCAACGGCCAGGTCATCGCAGTCCGCTCTGCTGAGCGTTATGAGTATTAATAGGAGACTCGATGTCCGATTGGATCGCCGCTCTCAGTAATCCGAAACCGATCCTCGCTGTCTACGGCGGCGCGCTGCCGAGCCTGGATCGGGTGTACGTCCAAGAACTCACCCTCAGTCCCAACGGACCCGCTCTGGTCGTTCGCCTGGACGTGATGGAGTTTCCGGTCGATCCACCAGCAAAATGGGTTCGGGATGAGATGAATGTGGTTCAGCTCGAGCTCACATTTGGGGCTCTGCAGTCCGTGAAGGTCACGCATTTCTCATTGAATCCGATCTGCAATTTCAAGATCCAAAAGAATGGGTCGGTGACCTTCTCAGGTGAATCTGATTCGGTAGATTTTCAGGGAGTCTCGGACGCGGTGCTGCTCACGAAGATTTCCGCATACCAGCGGGGTGCTGGATAACGATATCGCCGTATCGCTAGCCGATGGTTGTCTTCGGACGGCGCGATCTGGCGTTGCATGAGGACGAAGGAGGCGGCCTGACACTCGCGAAGTTCGGGCCGCTTCGTGGCTTGATTCGGACTTCCTGCTGGAGAGGGCTTCGACGAGCCTTCTCCAGCGGCAGAGTCGGCGAGCTACGTTGGTGGGCAGACCGGCTCGGCCTACCTGACCACGATCGATTCCCGCAACGTTATGTACCAGCCGACCAAGGTGACCAGGTGGATCCCGGGCGACGCCGGTGCCGAGCTCAAGGGTAGTTACTACACGAACTACGACTACAAGCCGGACCAGAAGACTCCGAGCCTGATTTCGTACCCCGACGGTGGTGGTCTGGGCGCTGACAATGTCTCGTTCTCCTATACATCGCAGGGGCTACCGCTGCGCATGTACAACGCGGCGGGCTCCACCTTTGTCAACGATGTCGAGTACAACCAGTTCGGTGATCAGACAGTGCTCGACCTCGGTTCGAAGCACGACATGCCGATCACGAACCTGTATGAGGACGGCACCCGCCGATTGAGCCGCAGCGCCGCCGGTAAGGGGGAGCACGTCGTCTCGGACCACGTGTACACCTACGACCCGACCGGTAACGTCCTCAAGGACCACAACCTGGTAGATGGTGGCGATGCTCAGTGCTTCGACTACGACGGTCACCGTCGAATCACCGAGGCCTGGACACCCGCCAACGCCGACTGCACGCAGGCCCCGAGCACGCTCGGGCTGGGCGGAGTCGCGCCGTACTGGCAGTCCTGGACCTACACCCCGACGGGCCTGCGTAAGACCCAGGTAGACCACTCGTCGGCGGGTAACACCACCAGCACCTTTACCTACAACACCGACCAGCCGCACACGCTGGCCGGCGTCACCCAGACCGGCGCAGGCGCTGCAGCTCCGAAGAGCTACACCTACGACGCCCGCGGAAACACCACGGTCCGTCCCGGCCAATCGCTCACCTGGAACGCTCAGGGCAAGCTCGCCAAACTGTCAGGCACCGAAGGCGACACCGAATATGTCTACGACGCCGACGGCAGCCTCTTGCTCCGCCGAAACCCAACCGAGACAACCCTCTTCCTCGGCGAGCTGGAACTCACCCTGAACAAGGCGACCCGCAAGGTCCAAGGCAAGCGCCAATACAGCTTCCACGGCCAAATCATCGGCGTCCGCTCCGACAACGGCACCCCGACCGCGGACTTCTCATGGCTGATCACCGACTACCACGGAACCTCCCAGGTCGCCGTGGACTCAGCCACCCTCCAAGCCACCAAGCGCTATGCCAAACCCTTCGGCGACCCGCGCGGTACGGAACCAACCGCTTGGCCTGACGACCACGGCTTCCTCAACAAACCCGAGGACAAAGTCACCGGCCTGACCACCATCGGCGCCCGCGAATACGACCCAACCATCGGCCGCTTCATCAGCCTCGACCCCCTGCTGGACCCCAACGACCCCCAGCAGATGCTCGGCTACACCTATGCCAACGACAACCCCACCTCCGGCTCCGACCCCACCGGCCTCATCAACGCCGACGACGGCGACGGAGGCGGCGGCTACACCGACGACGACGTCGACGTCCTGTACCCCTCCGGCGGCCCCAACGACAACCCCAACCCCAGAGGCCCCAACGGCGGCTACGGCGGTGGCAACGATGACGGCGGCAGCAACCACCCCAAGCAGAAGAAGCGCTGGCATGAGCGAGTAGCCCACAACGTAACCGACGCCGTCGATCACGCCCGCCAATGGGCTGAGGAGCACGCTTCCACCACCGGGTTCTTCGGCAGTCACGACTTGTTCAGCGCATCTGTCGCTCTGCCCGAGGCGTGCAATTGCAGGCCGTGGGAACAATATGGAGGCGGTGGTGGTGGCGCCGGTGGTGGCCGGGCCGGGGGAGGGAGCCGATGGGGTGGTATCGGTGACTTCTTCGGAAGGATCTTTAGGGGCACGGGCGGCTCCACTTCTAATGGAGTTGCGCCGCCAGCGCCTGCGTTGCCGCCGGTCGTCGAGATCCCCAGCGGATCATCTGGTGGACCGACTGCCTACAAGAGGATTCCGCCGAGTCTCTTGCAGCAGTGGAATATCGGCAAGAATGGTAATCCTAAGCTCCCAACTCCTTTGTGTTCGTACTGTAGAACCAATCCGGCGACGGGATTGGATCATGTCATTCCGCGCGTGAAGGGGGGTAATCTGAATCCCGAAAACATCACTCCGGCTTGCACTGCCTGTAATAGCTCCAAAGGTGCCCGTCTAGCGCCGGTCAATCCCCCAAAGAATTACCTTGGTGAGTGGCCGCCGCCGTGGTGGCCGTCATGGATGAGACCAAAGTAGTTCACCGCCGAATCCGGCCTGACGGACGAGATGGAGTGATGGTGCTAAGCTTGACGGCGTGTCAGACATGGTGATTGTGGTGCATGAGAACCCTGTCCTTCGCAATGAGGCTAATTATATTGCTCGGATATGGTTAGCGCCCTTTGGGCTTGAGGGGCAGTATGAGCAAGTTTGGCTACGCCGTAGAGAAGATGGCCTAGCGGAGATGTGCTGCATCCCGTTCTGCTTTTATGGAATCTCACTGCGTGATGTCGTGCGTGTGGCTTGGCAGGATTCGACGGTGACGGAGGTCATGCAGCGTTCAGGTCGGCGCGTTCTCCGGGCTCTGCTGGTTCAGGAGATGACTGAAGAGCAAGTTGCAAAGGTAGTTGTCGAGACTGAAGCGCTATGTGCAGCTGCTGGCCTGCTGATCGAATGGAACGGCAATCGGCATGTCGCGATCGACATTCCTCCTGATATCGATGCGAGCAGTGTTTTCGCTTATCTGGGTGAACACGAGAAGTCTGGTCGACTTTATTGGGAGTGGAGCGATGTTGAGGAATTCAGGGCCTGAATCTGAGTTTCGATAATTGATCGGAGCGTGGTCGGGGAATACTGGCTATTTGCGGCGAGAGGAGGTGGGGTGTGGCGGTTGCGGCTTGCGCCTGCGGGCAGGTGGTTGATGAAAGGAATCCCAACCTGCGGTTCCGGGTGCCAGATGCGGTGCAAGGGGTTCCAGAGATAGAGCTAACGCAAGGAGCCTGGCTGAGTCACGGGACGGCGCGGGAGTCGGTCATGATGCAGGTTCCCGATCTGGGGGCGTTTGTTCGCGTACTGCTCCCGATTCAGTTGGACCGGGGGCACACGCTCGCATATGGCGCCTGGCTGGCGGTGAGTCCGGACGACTTACGGCGAGCGTTCCTGGTCTGGTGGGAGCCCGAGTACACCGACCTGCGGCTCGATGGTGTGCTGGCGAACGCGATCCCTCCGTGGGGGCTGCTAGGAATACCGGCGACTGCCACGGTCCGGGAACCGGACGAAACGCCGTACTTGACCGAGTCTCCGGATCCGGCACTGGCCAATGTTCTAAAGAACACCTGGAACCATAGTGAGGTCCTCGTTGGTGAGCATGGCTCCAGGGAGGGACTGGATCGCCGTCATCGGTAGCGGACTTTCGTGCGCTCGCGATAATTCGCGCCTGTTTCCTGGCGGTCTTGAAGTGGTGTTGGTTGTGAAAGAACTGGGCAGCAGGCGGCGCGGAACTTGATTGTGTCGGAGTGAGCCTCCAGCAGGCCGACTAGGTACTACGCCTGCTCGGTGAACTTCAGTAGGCGGGCGTTGAGTTGGTCGGGGAATTCGCCGGACAAGGCGTGGGTGGCTTCGGGCCAGATTTCGGTTTGGTTGGTGGGGATGAGGGATTGGGCTCGGTGGCCTGCTTTGTGGGGGTTATGGGGGATGGTGCGGCCGCCTAGGAGGGCTAGGACGGGCATCTGGAGGCTGCGGAGTTGGGCGTCGGTGCCGTAGGCGGGCATGGGGAGGGACATGCGGTAGTTGTGCATGCCTGCGGTGAGGAGCTGGGAGATGGGGAGGGTCATGTCGGGGTTGCCGGAGACCCAGGCTAGGAAGCGGTCGCCGTAGCGTTGGGGGATGCCGGGGAGTAGGGAGAGGCCGCCCAGCAAGAACTTTGGGGAGAAGCGGGCTAGGACGTGGGCTGGTTCGATCAGGGCGGCGGTGGCTACTCGGTCGGGGGTGTGGAGGGCTTGGTTGAAGGCTAGCCAGCCGCCTCCGGAGACGCCGGCGAAGTGGGCGCGGTCGATGCCCAACCCGTCGAGGACCTCCAAGACCCACGCTGCCTGGTCGGCGGAGGTTCGGATGGGGAGGGTTTGGATGCTTCGGCCGGGTTCGCCTAGGGAGTCGAGGGCGTAGACGGTTCGGGAGGCGGCCAACCCCGCCAGGTTCGGTTCCCACATGGCGGTGGTGGCGCCGCGGCCGTGGAGGAGCATGTACGGCGTTCCGGTGGCGGAGCCGAAGCGGTAGACGCGGACCTGGCCGAAGGTGGTTGGTATGTCGTGGACGGTCGGGGAGCCGGGGATGGCTGCGATCGTCGCGTCGTACAAGGACAGGTAGGACGCCTGGGCTTGTGCGTTTGTGAAGTGGCCTATTCCGCTCATGTGGTCGAACGTACCTGTCAGGTTCGTGGTCCGGGGTTGGTCGTGGCACCATGAGAGCGCCAGCTGAGATCCAGTAGAGCCGACCGAGGAGCGCCGCACCCCATGGATGCCGTCACTGCAGTCCCGACCCCTGTGAACGAGCCAGTGAAGGGCTATGCGCCCGGATCAGGCGAGCGGGCGAGTCTGGAGGCGAAGCTGAAGGAGTTCAACGCCGCGGGTGCGATTGACCTGACTTGCACGATCGGCGGGGAGCAGAAGCTGGGTGGTGGCGCCCGGATCGACGTTGTGCAGCCGCATAAGCATGCCCATGTTCTTGGCACTCTGGGCAACGCTACTGAGGCGGACGGGAAGGCGGCCGTGGACGCGGCGCTGGCCGCGGCGCCGAGCTGGCGGGCACTGAGCTTCGACGACCGGGCTGCGATCTTCCTGAAGGCGGCCGATCTGCTGGCCGGGCCGTGGCGGGACACGCTGAATGCGGCGACCATGCTGGGGCAGTCGAAGACGGTGCAGCAGGCCGAGATCGACGCAGCCTGTGAGCTGATCGACTTCCTGCGGTTCAATGTCGCGTTCGCGCGCAACATCATCAACGACCAGCCGATCTCGAGCCCGGGGATCTGGAACCGGGTCGACTACCGGCCGCTCGAGGGGTTCGTCTACGCGATCACGCCGTTCAACTTCACCGCGATCGCCGGCAACCTGCCGACCGCGCCGGCGTTGATGGGTAACACCGTGGTGTGGAAGGCGTCGCCGACGCAGCAGTTCGCGGCGCACTGGACGATGCGGCTGTTCGAGGCGGCCGGCTTGCCGGCTGGCGTGATCAACCTGGTCACCGGTGACGGCATCGACGTCAGCAAGGCTGCGCTGACTCACCCGGATCTGGCCGGGATCCACTTCACCGGTTCGACCAAGACGTTCCAGTCGCTGTGGGCGACGGTCGGGACGAACATCGCGTCGTACAAGACTTATCCGCGGCTGGTCGGGGAGACCGGTGGCAAGGACTTCATCCTCGCGCACCCGTCGGCCGACCCGGCGGTGCTGAAGACCGCGATGGTTCGCGGCGCGTTCGAGTACCAGGGCCAGAAGTGCTCGGCCGCGAGCCGCTCCTACGTGCCGCGCTCGGTCTGGAACCAGATCAAGGACGACATCATCGCCGAGACCGACTCGCTGACCCAGGGTGATGTCAGCGACCTGTCGAACTTCATCGGCGCCGTCATCGACGACCGGGCCTTCGCCAAGCACAAGGCGGCGCTGGACCGGGCTGCGGCGACCGACGCGATCCAGGTCGTTGCCGGTGGCACCTATGACGACTCGGAGGGGTACTTCGTCCGGCCGACGCTGCTGGTCTCCGACGACCCGACCGACGAGATCTTCACCACCGAGTACTTCGGTCCGATCCTCGGCGTGCACGTGTACGACGACGCCGACTACTCGTCGGTGCTCAAGGGCATGGAGAATTCGGCGCCGTACGGTCTGACCGGGGCGGTCATCGCCCAGGACCGGTACGCGGTGGCCGAGGCGGCGGACTACCTGCGCTTCGCGGCGGGCAACTTCTACGTCAACGACAAGCCGACCGGTGCGGTCGTCGGCCAGCAGCCGTTCGGTGGCGCCCGCGCCTCCGGGACGAACGACAAGGCCGGCTCGATGTGGAACCTGATCCGCTGGGCCTCCCCGCGGTCGATGAAGGAGACCTTCGCGCCGCCGACCGACTACCGCTACCCGCACCAGGGCTGAGCGAGCCCCCGGGACACCCTGGAGTTCCTCAGGGATGTCCCGGGGATCTCTGCAAAGCGGAATCGATCGAGTCTGACGGAGCGTCTTCCAGATATGCATGAGACCGATCTGCACCTCGACCCCAACGAAGCGTCCGACCTGTGCCGCGTGTTCGGCCCCGACGAGCTGGCCCGGCGCGGGTGGGAGCGGGCGTTCGTGACGGTGCTCGACGAGGCGACCGCGGAGAACTCGATCGCCCTGCTCGCCCACGCCGCCGGTGCGCCGCTCGACGAGGGCTGGACGGCGGTCCGGATCCCGGCCGACGCCGGCATCCACAACGGCAAGACCGAGGATGCCGAGGCCTGCGCCTCCCATGACGGCTACGTGTATCTGGTCGGTTCGCAGTTCGGGAAGAAGCGCGGCCCGCTCAACGCCAAGCGTTCCTGGATCGCTCGCGTCAGCGAGGCCGAGATCGCCCGAGCGTTGGACGACGGTACGCCGGCTGAGCTCGAGGTGGTCCGGATGCGTTTCGGACTGCATCGGGCAATCAATGACGCGCTGGCCGGCCTGGACCTGATTCCGCTCGGCCCGCTCGGACAGGCCGCGTACGTCGACGCGACCATCGCCGCGGGTGAGCTCAAGGGCAAGCGCTGGCACGGCACGCTGCACGCGACCGATCATCCGGTCAACATCGAGGCGGCCGAGTTCACCGCCGACGGCAGGTTGCTGCTCGGTCTGCGGTAT
This sequence comes from Kribbella yunnanensis, assembly GCF_039529655.1. Lineage (NCBI taxonomy): Bacteria > Bacillati > Actinomycetota > Actinomycetes > Propionibacteriales > Kribbellaceae > Kribbella > Kribbella yunnanensis. The sequence continues at coordinate 753,452 of NZ_BAAANF010000017.1, forward strand.
CCGGTCACCGCCGACGGACATCCGATCCTCGTCGAGCTCGAGAACGTCGACGAGCTCTTCGCCGACCCGGACGCCGTACCGCGCTGTGGCCACGCGTGGGTCATCCCCGACGCCGGCTCACCCGAGGCTCCGGTGGGCTTCCGCGCGCTCGACACCCGCGACGGACGCGAGTACGACGCGATCGTCGGCGACCTGGACGCGATTGGCAAGAACGCGACCGTGCTCGCCGATCACCCGGAAGGTGCCGTGGCGGAGTCCGAGCACATCCGCTTCACCCTCGACGAGGACGGCCCGGCCAACACGAAGGTCGTGCACCGGTTCGGCGACATCCGCCGCGTCGAAGGCGTTGCCGTCGATCACGCGGGGCACGCCCACTACGTCATCGACGAGGAAGGCCACGTCGCCCTCCGCACGCTGGTCTTCGAGTAACTACTTGGTGAGGCCGCGGCGGACGGTGATGTAGAAGGTGGTGAGGTCGTCGATCAGGGCTTCGATTTGTTGCTGGTTGGTGAGGTCGGCGTCCAGCAGCCAGTCGGAGATCAGGTCGAACATGCCGCCGACCAGCCCGATCGCCACCCCATGCCGGACCGCGCGCAGATCCTCGGCCGGCGGGCCGTCGTACGCGTCCCAGAGCTGTTCGAGGAAGCCGGCCGCCCAGCGACGGTTGGTACGGCGTTCGCGCTCGACACTCTCCGAGATCCCGGAGGCCATCCCGAACGTGACCCGGGTGATCTGCGGGTCGTCGACGAGCGCGTGCACGAAGGTCGCGAGCAGCCGCGGCGCCTCCTGCCGCTCGTTCCCGGTGGCCTGCCGCGCGGCCTCCACCATCCGCTCCTCGAGCCGGTCCGAGGTCCGGCGCAGCACCGCGACGTAACACTCCTCGCGACTCGTGAACAGCTCGTAGAAGCTCTTGGTCCCGATGTACGCCGTCGTGCAGATCTGCTCGATCGACGTACCGAGGTAGCCGTTGGCCGCGAACAGTTTGAGCGCTGCGTCGAGCAGTTGCTCGCGCCGCTCGGCCCGCCGCTGCTCCGCGTCCAAGCCCCGAATGGTCCTACTCATGCGCTGGACGTTACCCCCGCTTCCGGTTCTGTAACCAGCGGACCTGGTTTTGAACACGAGGTCTTGTCAAGAACCCGAAGACGTGCTCAACTCTCGGTTACCCGCCGGTCACCGAACGATACGTCACGGGGAGCACGTCATGTCCAATCGCCTCCTACGAACCCTTGCTGCGCTGGTGTCCGGCGCCGTGGTGACAACCGCCCTGGTTACCACGACGCCCGCCTCCGCAGCCGCCTGTACGCCGTCCTCCGCGCACCCGAACCCGGTCGTTCTCCTGCACGGCCTGGGCGGCAACGGCCCCGGCAACTTCTCCTACCTGGCGCCCTACCTTGCCGCGAAGGGTTACTGCACCTTCACGCTCACCTACGGCCAGGCAACGCCGGCGATCCCGGCCGGTGGCACCATCCCGATCGCCGAGTCGGCCGCGCAGATCGACGCCTTCATCCAGCAGGTCCGGCAGTCGACCGGTGCCGCCAAGGTCGACATCGTCGGCCACTCCGAGGGCGGCTTCCAGAGCATCTACGGCCCAAAGATCCGTGGGTACGCCGCGCACGTGGGCAAGGTGGTCGCGCTCGCGCCGCCCACGCACGGGACCACTTTCGGCGGACTGGTGAGTGTCGGCGACTACCTCGGTCTGCGGCCGCTGGTGGACCAGGTACTGCGTGACTTCGGCTGCCCGGCGTGTGACCAGCTGATCGTCGGTGGTTCAGCAGTTGACCAGCTAACCGCAGGACCGATTGCCCAGCCCGGCGTCAAGTACACGGTGATCGCCAGCCGGTTCGACCCGTTGGTCACCCCGCACGAGACGTCGTTCATCCGCGAGCCGGGTGTCACCAACAAGTTCGTGCAGGACACCTGCCCGCTCGACCCGGTCGGTCACGTCGGTCTGGCGTTCGATCCGACCGTCGCCCAACTGGTGGCCAACGCACTCGACCCAGCACGCGCCAAACGCGTCGTCTGTTTCCTCGGGCCACCCGTCTAAGCGGAGCGGCCGAGCTCCTGCAGTGGTGGGTCGACGAGCAGTGCGTACCCGCAGGCCACGCAGATCAGCTCGGTCGTTTCGTCGTGGTCGTGATCAACGGCGTCGACGCGCTCGAACGGCATCGTGCCCGCGCAGATCACGCAGTACTGGGCGGTGTCGGCGTACAGCTGCAGTTTCCGCATCCAGGCTCACCTCCAGGGAGCACTCACTCCACAGCGTGCCACTGCCGGATCGATTGACCCGGCAGCGACACACGAAGGTTCTACTTGGTCCAGTCCTGGCCGAGCTCGTGCTCCTTGACCAGACCCTTGCGGATGGCGTCGACCACGAACGGCTCGATCTTCTTGCCGATCAGCGGTACGGCGACCTTGACGTCCAGCACGATGCCCTGGGTGGTCTGAGCGCCGCCCGAGGTGATGTCCGCGGTGCCCTTCAGGCTGACCGGGGTGTTGGTGATCTCCCCGGCCACGTCGGCCTTCCGGGACCCGTCGGCGGCCGCGGCGTGCCAGGTCTCGGTCTGTACGACGGTCAGCGTCTGGCCGACGAACTTGCGGGCGATGTCCGGTACGTCGTCCGACGGCATCTCCCGGGTCACCTTGACGATCGTGTCACCGCCGGACTCGGTCACCTGCACGTCGTACGACAACGCGTTGGTCTTCTCGCAGGCCTGCTCACGGAACGTCTTGTCCGTGACGACTGCGAACACTTCCTCGGGCGTGGCGTCGTACGACGCGGACAGCTTCAGTTCCATCGGGCCATCATGGCATCACGCATCGGTCACCAACTAGCCGCAGGCATGTCACGCCCCCTGGATGTCAGCGCCGTGCCAGGGACCGATACCGGGAGCGTCCTGCCACCAGTGGCCGAGGCGGCCGGAGGTGAGGCGGGCGAAGTAGTGCAGACGGCCGTCGGCGGACTGCGTCGTGGTGCCGTCTGCTGCGATGCCAGCGGTATCGATCACCGTGCTGTCCCATGGACCGCTGGCCGGGTATCGCTGCCAGCCGTGGAAGGTGCGGTTGTCGGCGGTGCGGGCGAAGTACACCAGCTTGCCGGAGGCATCGAGCGCACTGACCGGATCCCCGGCGATGGTGGCGGTCACCGGCAGACCGTCGTACCGCCACGGGCCGTTGCCTGGTGTGGACTGCCAGCCGTGCAGGATGCCGCCTGATGCCGTCCGCGCGTGGAAGGTGAGCCGTCCGGAGATCTCTTGCGACACTGCGGGGCGTCCCTCGATGAGTGCGACAGCGCCGTTCCCACCCTGCCGGATGACGTCCACGCCCCACTGGTCGTTGCCAGGGGCTTGCTCCCAGCCGTGCAGGAGCTCACCGTTGTGGCCGCGCACGAAGTACGTCAGCTTGCCGGACGGATCCTGCACGCTGGCAGGGTCCCCGCTGACCACGGCCCTGTTGCCGCTCAGGTCCAGGACATAGGCCGACACCCACGTAGTTGCCCCGGGTGCGGTCTGACGGCCGCGGATCAGGTTCCCGGCAGTGGTGCGCGCGAAGTACGTCAGCTTGCCGGCAGCATCCAGTACGACGGCCGGCGTACCGGTCAGCGTTGTTCCGGCGTCCACCAGGGCGTGTGTCCACGAGCCGTCCAATCGACTCCACCGCAGTTGACCAGTCGGCGTCACGCCGAGCAGGTTCATCCGGGCGGCCGTGTCGACCGCACCGGCGACCACACCGGTGACTCCGGCCGCGACACTCGTGACATCCCAGCTGGTGCCGTTCTCCCGCGCGTAAGCGATCGCTCCGTCCGGGCGGACAGTCTGGACTGTCATTCGGCGGTCGGAGTCCTGCCGGGACCACGTACCCGGTGTCGGCAGGCCGGTCTTGCTGCGCAGGAACCGCACGTTGTCCAGGTACACCGTCAACGGCTCGTCCCCTCGACGATCCACGCGCAGATGAATGGAGGTGATGCGCGGGAGGTCGCTGATCAGTCCGGTCAGCGGTACGACGACCCGCTCCTGCTTACGTGGTGCCAGATAGAACGGGTTGCCGCTGTCCAGATTGACGGGGTCATGGAAGTCGCAGTACATGACGACGAGGTTGTCGGAGTCGTTGTAGATGTCGAAGGCAACAGCATCGAGCTGCGACCAGTCGTTGCGGCCGATCGACTGCTCGGGGTGCCCTTCGCGCTGCGTGTACAGGTAGACGCCGGACCACTGCGGATCGGCGGTCCGCGCGTTGAAGACCAGCTTGGCCGAATTGCCGCCGGTGGTCGGGTGCTGGTCGCTGAAGGTCGCGCTCGCCTCCTGAGTGACCAGGCGGGCCACGTCGGCCGGGCTCTCGAACGAGTTGATCACGATCTCGTGCGGAGTCGCCACCGGTGCGACCTGGAACGTGCGCGAGAAGTTGCTTCCAGCAACCGAAAGCTCGATCGTGGCTTCGCCGGCCGGCAGGTCGAGGACGACGCGATGGGTCGCCGACGGTCCCTGGACGGCGACCGGCGTGCTGCTGACGCCGCCGATCCGGACCGCGGCGTCCTTGAGCGTGATCAGCTCGACCACCACGTGACCGGCCGTCGGCTTGTCGACGCGGACCAGGGCGGGCGTCGTACCGAACAGCTGGGCGATCTCGGCCCCGACCTGCGCGCGGATCCTGTGGAACAGCGCCGGATCGTCCCGGTACGGCGTCAGGCCGCCGTGCAGGATGTCGTGGTAGGAACCCAGTCCACGCTGGGGTTTCGGCACACCCCAGCTCGCCGCGAGCGCATCGGCCTTCCGGTCGTACAGGGCGAGGTACTCGAGGTCCTCGAAGCCCTCGCGCAGCCACTCCAGCCGGACGGTCCCGACGGGCCCGTCGATGCCGACCGCGTTGCCCGGGTACATCAGGAAGCCGTCGCCGGGGGCGGTCTCCAACCCGTACGCGTTGGTCCAGCGATCGGCGGGCTCGTAACCCAGGGGGTGGATCCAGTGGCCGAACACCGTGCTCGACCAGTGCAGGTAGCCCTCAACGCCCAGATCGTGCTGGATCCACGGCAGCACCCGGTGCCCGACTCCGCTGTCGGCGATGAAGGTGCCCGGCAGTGGGTAGTGGTGACCGACGGCGTTGTACCACCAGACCAGATCGCCGCGTTCCTTGAGCTGGGCAACGATTCCGGGCAGCTCCGGTTTGGGGACGGTGATCACGAAACACCAGGCGCGGACGAAGTCGAGCAGCTTCTGCTCGGGCAGGTGTTCGAGGGTGAGGATGTGCGTCAGGTCGGGGGCGATCGCGCGGACGGTGTCGAACAGCTTGCGCACATTCGTGTACGCCGTCTCGTTCAGCGGCTCGTCCGCGTAGTAGCCGTAGGCGCGATCGAGGATGCCCTTGGCGCGCAGGCCGTCGACCACCTGCCGGAGTTTGTCCGCGTCGGTGTGGAAGCCGTTGTCGTTGTCGCCGGTCGTGTAGAGCGGGATGCGGTACCGGACGACGCGCGGGTCGTTCAGGTACTTGTCGGCGCCGGCCAGGAACTCGGCGGGCTCCGGGTCCTGCCCCGGGCCGGGCGTCAGCAGGTCAGGTCGGCCCCCGACCTTGGGCTTCATCGGCAGCGGGATGTCGCTGGACAGCAGCCGGTTCTTCAGCTGGAACTCGTAGTACTTGCGCATCAACGGCTCGTGGCGAGCGTCGCCGTACGGGACGTCGTGCGCGCGGGCGACCTGCTGGTACCAGATCGATACTGCGGTCGCGGTGCTCCACTTCTCGGGGAGCTCGAAGTTCCAGACCTCGAGATCGATCGGTACGACGACGGGTGCGGTCCCGCCGGTGATGGTGAGCTCGCCGGTGTAGTGGCCGGCGGGTGCGCCCTTCGGGATGTTCACCGTGAACCAGATGCCCAGGTTGGCGTTTGTGCTCGCCGTGATGAGGCGGGTGCGCGGTAGCGGGACGAGCGCGTCGGGGTAGGTGCCGGGGCCCCATCCGCCCGCGCCTGGTGTGAGTCGGTCGACGGTGATGTAGCGCTGCTCGAAGACCTCGATCCCGGTCAGCTTCGCGCCGCCCGGTCCGGTGAGCTCGCTCGCGCTGACGCTGACGTTGGTGGTGCCGCTGGTGGTCCGGATGATCACCTGGCCCGACTCGTACTCGTTCCGGGCGGCTTGAAGCCGGATGGTGTCCGTCGATGGTCCGAAGGGTCGGTCGCGCTTGATCTTGTCGGCGGGGGAGGGGAGCCAGATCGTGAGTGGTGCCGCGGTGGTGCCCAGGCCGGCCGCGGATGCGGTCTGCGAGAGGGGGAGGCCGGCGACGACTGCGCCTGCTCCCATCCAGCCGAGCAATTGCCGCCGACCAACCAGTTGGTTGGTAGCAGGGGAGCGACGCGGGGCGGTGTCGGACATCGGAGCTCCTTATTTATGACGGACTCCTTAGATATAAGGCCAGTCCGCCCTCCTGGCAACCAGCCTTCGACTCAGGTCGAAACCCTCGGCCGGGTGTGCACCGGGAGCGGGCCCGGTCCTGAGCCGACGAGTGCGTCATCGACAAGCTCAGCCGCCGCGCAGAGAGCGCCGAGCACGGCGCAGTCCGCGCCGAGGGTGGAGGCTTCGAGCCGCGGCATCCGCAGGCACAGCAGTTCGAGCTCCGAGGCGAGCAGCGGTAGTAGTAAGTCGCCGTACGCCGCAAGTGAGCCGCCGAGCACGAGCACCTCAGGATCGAGGATCGACACGACGGCACCCGCAGTGTTCGCGAGCATCCGGATATACCGCCGGACCGCGGCCAGCGCGGCGGGGGACCCCTCGATCGCGGCGTTGAGCGTGTCAGCCACCGGATCCGACGTCGCGCCGGACGCAGGTGCCACCCCGCTCAGCTGGAGGTACTCCATCGCGCCTTCCCACTTCAACGCAGGAAACCGACTGAGATCACCCGCAACCCCACCGAACCCAGCGTGCGGACGCCCATTAACCACCAACCCAAGTCCAGTCCGCCGCCCCGCCTGGAGTAGCATCAAACTCTCCGGCCGCCCCGCGCCGAGCTTTTGTTCGGCTAGGGCGGCTAGGCGGCTGTCGTTGTCTACGGCGACCAGGGCGTGCGGGAGGGATTGGCGGAGGTGGGCGGCTAGGTCTACGCCTGTCCAGTCTGGGATTGCGGCCGACAACAGCACTCGTCCGTTGCCTACTCGGCCGGTGCTGCCGGCTACTACGCCCCAGATGTCGTCGCGGGTGCGGTTGGTGTCGCGGAGGCAGTCGTTGATTGCTGCGTCGAGGAGCTTGAGGCGTTGTCGGGCCGGCACCTCGGGGGTGGTGAAGCGGCGGGAGTGGGCTAGTGGGCGACCGGTCAGGTCGGAGATCGCGACTCGGAGGTTGAAGGCACCGATGTCCGCGCCGATCAGCACACCCGCCCCGGCCCGGTACTCGTACCGAACGGCAGGCCGGCCACGCCCGCGCACCACTGGTGCCGCCTCGCTCAGCCAGCCGCTGGCGACGAGGTCACGCGTCACCTCACCGACCGACGCCCGCGCCAGACCGGTCTCGCGCACCACCTCGGTCAGTGTGTCGGCACCCGCGCGGACAGCGGTCAGGATCGCCAGCTCGTTGATCCGCCGCAGCCCGCCCAGATCCGTCCCACCACTCATGCCGCCGAATTATGCCGGAGACCAGCTCAAATCAATCCGAATTCATCCAGAACCACGTACTCAGCTTCGCCGGCACCCCAGCCGCCTGGAATCCGGCGAGCACCTTGGCCTGGTTGTCCTTCAAGGCCAGTCCGTCACCCAGCACACCCTCAGCGACCAGCGAGGCCAACCCAGCCGCCAGCCGCTCCCGCGCCGGCCCCGCGATCCCTGGTGAGTACGCATCGGCCAGTACGTCGAGTACGGCGTACGGCGCCTGCACGCTGTAGCCGTACTCCCGCCCAGGGTCGCTACCAAGCGGCCCATAGTCGTAGAACTCGGTGAACACGATCCCCTCGGCACCGCGATCCGGATCGACCAGCAGGGTCAGCCGGAAGATGCAGTCGGACTCCCGATGGACTCGCAGCAGCGTCGCGCGCCACTGCGAGCCGTACTCTTCGATCTCCACCGGGCGAATGTTGTCAGACCGGCGCATTGAGCAGGTCCACCGCCGACTGCTGCCGAGCCCCGTCCACCTTGTCGACTGGGCCGTACCAGCGCAGTCCGTACTGATCCATCGGCGTCCGATCCGCGGCGTACGCGCGATCCGCCTGCCGACGCAAGTACGTCGAGTAGGGGTGATCGGACAACGCGGTATTCAAAACAGTCAAAGACCGCGCATAGATCCCCTTGAACGACGGCCCGTCCCCACCGCAATCGCCACCCTCACACGGCTCCCGCAGAATGCCGTCGGATGTGTGCAGTCCGGAAGCGGTCGTCGACGCGTTGGCAAGCTGACGCGCAGTCGTCAAATAAGACGAGTTGTTAGTTGCCTTCGACAACTCGACCAGTGCCGCGATCGGAACCCCCTGGTTATAGGTCCAGGTGGTGTCCCCGTTGTTCTTGCAGGTAGACAGGTTGATTCCATCGTTGATCAGGTTCGAACTGTTGATCATCCCGGTCTGCTGGAACCACGTCCATCCATTCTGCGCCCGCTGCAGATACGTCGTGTCCCCGGCGATCCGATTGTGCAGAGCAGCGCTGAGCTGGATGTAGAGCGCGTTGGTGATCGCGTTCTTGTAGGTCTTCGCCTGACTCCACCAGACCCCGCCACCACAGACGTTGTCCCAGTACGCCGCCATGTGGTCGGCGTCGGCCCGAGCCGTCTGCAGATAGCGCGCTTCCCCAGTCAGGTCGTAGGCCGCGATCCAGGTCAGACCCCACCAACCGGTGTCGTCGATGTAGTCGTTGCGGAACTGCCCTTGCGCTGCGTTCAGGTTGAGGTCGTACGTGCGGCCGATCGCGTACTTGTAGCTGTTCATGCCACTCACGCGAATGTTGTCGATGACCGCGTTCAACGCGTTGGCCGAGTTCCACCAGCCTGTGGTCCGCCACAGTCCCGTGGACCGGTTGTAGTCCTGCATCAGCGCGGTCGCAGCCGCCGTACGGCGGTCCCAGGCGTTCCACGTCGTACGAGCCCAGGGAGAGCAGGTGATGTCGGGGCGGTCGCCGGCCTTGCCGCAGACGCGCAGTGCGCCGACGCCCTGGTTGGCCCAGTCATCGACGTTGTACATCAGCGTCCGCCAGCCGGTCTGGCCGCTGGGGATCGCGGTCGCGCCGAGCTTGCTGCCATCGCTCCAACTGCGGCCGCCGTCCATCGAGCGGTCCAGCCAGACCTCGTCACCAGGGCTGCCGCCCTCGATCGTCCCCCAACCCATCGCGTCGGCGTCGTCGAAGTGCAGGCGGAAGGTCCGGCCGAACAAAGTCGTCGAAACCGGCGAGCGGTCGCCGGGGGACAGCGCCGGGTCGCGGGCGTCGCAGTACTTGTTGCAGATCGTGGCTTGCGGCGCCAAGGGGACCTCCGGGGTCGCGGGCGCGGGCGCTGGGGCACCGAGTGGAGTGATGAGCAAGCTGAGACTGGAAACGATTCCACCGAACATCACGAAACTCCCTGGGGCGGTAGGGGGAGGCGGTGAACCGAAAGTAGGTGGCAGCTAACGCGACGTCAAGACATCAGCAGCAACGCGGCCAGCACGCAGGCGGTGAGCACCCCGGTACCGGCCAGCGCGACCCGGCGGCCGCGCCGGCACCGCCGTACGATCGCGGTCCGGTCGAGGTCGATCGCGCACGGGTCGAAGTTCGCCGGGTCCGCAGGGGCGAAGACACTGCCCAGCCGCTCGAGGACAGGCCGCTGAGCCGCCTGCCGGGCCGCCTCCTGGACGACCCGGCGGCGCAGGAACTCACGGGGCTCCCGGTCCGGCACCGGCAGCCCCGGAGGTACGGCGTACTGGACGACGCGGTGCGCGGTCGCGATCCGCCGGGAGCGGCTGATCGACGGCGGCAGGATCAGGTAGGCCAGGCGGGCCAGCGACCGGTAGTCGTCCAGCAGCAACGCCTCGACCAACGGCTCTTCCCGCGTCGGTCCCTGAACCGGGCCCGGGACCAGCGGGGCTTCAACCGTGGCTGACATGCAACTCCTTCATCGGCGTACCTCAGGTCCAACGAGCCAATGCCTGACCGGTCACGAACCGCCTGATATAGCCTCAGCCACATGGCAGAAGAGGTGGTTACGGGGCGTTGGGGCGGGGTCGAGGTCAACTTCGGTGAAGAAGGTGGCCGGCTGACGTACGGCAGCTACCTGCGGTTACCGCAACTGCTCGACCAGCAGCGGCTGGAGTCGAACCCGCCCGCGCACGACGAGTTGCTGTTCATCACGATCCACCAGGTCTACGAGCTGTGGTTCAAGCAGGTGCTGCACGAGCTGACCGCCTCCCGGGACGCGATGCTGAACGACGAGCTGTGGCTGGCCCAGCACCTGCTGCGCCGCGTGCACACCATCGAGCGCACCCTCACCCAGCAGGTCGACATCCTCGAGACGATGACCCCGCAGGACTTCGGCGAGTTCCGGCACCGGTTGTCACCGGCCAGCGGGTTCCAGTCCGTGCAGTTCCGCGAGATCGAGTTCCTGTCCGCCGCGAAGGACCCCTCCTTCGTACGGCGGTTCCGCGGGCTGACCGAGGCCGAAACCGCCCGCCTCGAGCGCCGGCTCGAAGAACCGAGCCTGTGGAACGCCTTCCTCGCCGTACTGGGGAAGGCCGGTTTCGAGACCGACTCCGACGATTCGATCAGCGACGCGCTCCGCAAGGTCGCCGGTGACCGCGCCCACTACGGTGCCGTCTGGGAGCTCGCCGAGGCACTCCTCCAACACGACGAGCTCGCCGCCGCCTGGCGCGCCCGCCACGTCGTCATGGTCGAGCGCATGATCGGCACCAAACCCGGCACCGGCGGCTCCTCCGGCGCCAACTACCTGCGCAGCCGGCTAGACCTTCGTTACTACCCGTTGCTGTGGGATCTGCGTTCTTCCCTCTAGCGTCTGGGCAATGAAGCTCTACTCGCAGGTCGGTCGGCAGCGGTTCTGGCAGCTCTTCGGCGACCTGCTGCTGGTCGGATGGATCTACGTGTGCGTGAAGGTCGGCCTGCTGGTCTTCCGCATCACCAACGCCCTCGGCGCCCCAGGCCGCAAAACCGCCGAGGCCGGCGACGGCCTGGCCGGCGACCTCCGCCGCCTGTCCGAACCCATCGGCAAGGTCCCCGCCGTCGGCGACGAACTCCGCTCACCCATCGACGGCGCCGCCGCAGCCGCCGCCCGCCTCGCCCAAGCCGGCCGCGACCAGGCCCACGCCGTCGAACAACTCGCCTACGTCCTGGCCGCCGTCACCATCACCCTCCCCATCCTCTTCGCCGTCCTCATCTGGCTCCCGCGCCGCATCCGCTTCATCCGCCGCGCCACCGCCGCCCAACGCTTCATCGACAACGCCGCCGACCTGGACCTCTTCGCCCTCCGCGCCATGGCCAACCAGCCCATGCACAAACTCGCCCGCATCTCCCCCGACCCCGTAACCGCCTGGCGAGAAGGCGACTCCACAGTCATCCGCCAACTAGCCACCCTCGAACTCCACACCACCGGCCTAAAACCCCCACCCGCCTAACCCCCACCCCACCCCATCCCAGCCCTCTCGTCCCCCACCTCAGCGGGCAACCCCCGACTTGAGTGGGCAACCCCCGATCCGAGCGGTCATCCCTCCATCTGGGGGGTTGCCCACCCAGATCCCCAACGGGCAACCCCCCACCTCAGCGGGCAACCCCCGACTTGAGTGGGCGACCCCCCATCTGAGCGGTTATCCCTTCAGTTGGGGGGTTGCCTCCCCGGAATCTGACGGGGCGACCCCCGATCCTGGGGGTTATCCCCTGGGTTGGGGGGTTGCCCATCGAGATTGGGGTGGGCGGGGTGGGGGTGGTGGATCGGGGTGAGGTGGTGGGCGGACCGCCGGCACTCACCAACTGCCCTCAGCGGCGCTCGCCACGCCTGAGCCGACCCCGCATTTGGGGGTTGGTGAGTGGCTCAGGTCCGCCGCGAGGCGTGAGGGCGCCCGTGCGGGTTCGGCGGATATCCGTTCAAATGTCGTCGGGTGGGGTGGGGGCGGTGGGGGGATCGGCGGGGGTGGGGTGGATACGCTCTGCGGTATGGCTCGGGTGTTGTTGGTGGAGGATGACGACGCTATTCGTACGTCGCTCTCGAAGGCTCTGACGGCGGTTGGGCATGTGGTGACGGCTGTTGGTGGGGGCGCGGAGGGGATTGCGGGGGTGGCGCGGGATCGGCCGGAGGTGGTTCTGCTGGATCTGGGGTTGCCGGATCTGGACGGGCGGGACGTGCTGGCGATGGTTCGTGCGGTGAGTGATGTGCCGGTGATCGTGGCGACTGCGCGGGATGATGACGCGAGTGTGGTGAAGCTGCTGGATGCCGGGGCTGACGACTATGTGATCAAGCCGTACAGCTCCGCTCAGATCGATGCCCGGATTCGCGCCGTACTGCGTCGTCTCGGGACCGATCAGCAGGACGTGACGGTGGATGTCGGGCCGCTGAAGATCGATCCGCGGAGTCGCGAGGTCACGCTGGACGGCAATCCGGTCGACCTGACGCGCAAGGAGTTCGACCTCCTGCTCGCCCTGTCCCGCAGACCGGGAGCCGTGGTCAGCAAGCGGGAGTTGCTCGCGGAGGTCTGGGGCCTGCCGTGGGGTGGCGGCGACCGGACGGTCGACGTGCATCTGTCGTGGCTCAGGCGCAAGCTCGGTGAGACGGCGGCCGCACCGCGTCTGCTGCACAGCGTCCGTGGGGTCGGCGTCAAGCTCGCGGTTCTGGAGAGCTGATGCGCCGCCGGATCCTCCTGCTCTCGGTCGGCCTGACGATGCTGGTCGTGATCGGGTTCGCCGTACCGCTGATCATTCTCCTTCGCTCAGCGACGGCCGACGAGTCCAAGGAGAATGCCCGGTACCGCGCCGAGTCGGTCGCGTACTACGTCGGCGACAAAGACCACACCAAGGACGACATCGCGGCGTACCTCCAAGGCATGAAGGACGGCCCCGGCACGCTGTCGGTGCGTCTCGCTGACGGTACGACGCTCGGTCAGGCCCCGCCCGGCGGTGTCTCCGCGCCGAAACCCACGCCGACCGACTACAACGACGACCACAAAGGCCCGCCGGAGATCGGCGACCCCGACTACCGCGACGTGAACGGCGGCCTCGCCGTCGAGATCGACGTCGGCACACCCCAAGGCCCAGCCTCGGTCTGCCTGTACCTCACCGGCGACGAGCTGTACGACGGCTTGACGCCCCGCATCCTCGTCGTGGCCGGAGCCGGGCTGCTCGTCCTGCTGCTCAGCATCGCCGGCGCCGAGCTCGTCTCCCGCCGCCTGGCCCGCCCGCTGGAAGAAACAGCCGGTACGGCGGAGCGCCTGGCCGGCGGTGATCTCGAAGCCCGCGCCCCGGTCACCGGACCGGTCGAGGTGGCGAAGGTCGGTGCGGCCCTGAACCGCCTTGCCGACCGCATCGACGAGGTCATCGCGGTCGAACGCGAGTCGGTGGCCGACCTATCCCACCGGTTGCGCACGCCGTTGACCGCGCTCAGACTCCAGGTCGAGGCGCTCCCGGATCGCGAACGTGCCGAGGAGCTCAACACCCAGGTCACCAGCCTGGAGCGCACCCTGACCGCCATCATCAGCGCGGCTCGCCGACCGCAGCGCGAGGGTCGGGTCCCGCATTGCGACGCTGTCCAGGTGACGCGCGACCGAGCAGCCTTCTGGGAACCGCTCTTCGAGGACCAAGGCCGCGAGCTCACCCTCGACCTGCCCGACCCGCCCGCGATGGTCCGCTCGGCCCCCGAAGACCTGGCCGCTGCCCTGGACGCCCTTGTCGAGAACGTCGTCGCCCACACCCCCGACGGCACCCCGGCCCGAATCACGTTGCTGCGCACAACCAACGCCGTACAAATCACCATCGCGGACGAAGGACCCGGCATCCCCCTGGGCGCGGGGGAGCGAGGCCGCAGCGACCGCGGCTCCTCCGGTCTAGGTCTAGACATAGCCCGCCGCTACGCCGAAACCACCGGCGGCCACCTCACCATCCGCCGCAACGAGGTAATCCTCACCCTCGCAACGCCCTAGGTCATCTGAACCTGGCACCTCGAGGCGCCTAGGTCATCTCGACGGCGGCGACCGGGGTCGTTGTGGGCTCAGGGGAGCCGCCGGTTGGCTCCTCGGTTAGACCGAACGTCGTCTGGCCGATGACGTTGCCTTGGACAACGGTTGCCAGGTCACCCGAGGTGAGGCCGATCGAACGAGCGTTCTGGGACGCGTCCATCAGCCACAGTTGCCAGACCTTCCCACTGGGCGGCTTCCGCAGATCATGCAGTACGACGACCACCGCATCCGCCCGCGCGGACATCACCACCGTCGCCTGCCCGCCACCGATGATCGCGCCATGTGACGTCTTCGCATCCGGCTGCGCAAGAACCGCCGCCATCTGCTCATTGGCCTCAACCGCCGCCCTCTTGTCGCGGTACTGATCCACGGCAACCCCACCGACACCAGCGATCACAAGAGCGGCCGCGGCCAAGGCGAACACCGACCGGCGGCTGAAACGACGCGCTGTCACGGCATCCGGCGTACCGGCAACGACCGGTGGCAGTTGGCGGACGTTCTCAATCGCCCGCAGCACATTAGTCTTCAAATGCAAGGGCGGTGTCGCCTCCACCTGCGTGGCGAGTTTGATCGCGGCCTCGCGGAGCTCGGCCACTTCCGCGGTGCAGAACTGACACTCGGCCAGGTGAGCCTCGAAGCGGGTGCGCTCGTCGGCAGGCAGCGCGTCCAGGACATAAGGCCCGGTGAGCGTGTGATCGTCTGGTTCGGTCATGGCGTACCCCCTTTGCTGGTTCCGAGGCAGTCGCGGAGCCTGATCAGGCCGTCGCGCATCCGTGCTTTCACAGTAGGCAGTTTGGCGTCGAGTTGGTGGGCCACTTCCAGGTACGTGTAGCCGTTGTAATAGGCAAGTGTGATCGATTCTCGCTGCAGCTCGGTCAGCGTGCCGAGGCAGCGCCGGACCTGCTCAGCCTCGAGCCGGGTGGTCACAGTGTCGGAGACCTGGTCGAAGTCGACCTCGGCGTTCCGAGCACCGACCATCTCCGTTCGATCACTCGCCGCCTGTTCGGAGCGAACCCGGTCGACCGCCCGCCGATGGGCGATGGTGAGGATCCACGAGTGCGCCGAGCCGCGGGCGGCGTCGAAGCGGCTGGCGGTTCGCCAGATGTCGATCATCACCTCCTGGGTCACCTCCTCCGACTGCGCCGGGTTGCGCAGAACCCGCCGTACGAGGCCGTAGACCCAGGGGCTGATCCGGTCGTAGAGCGTGCTGAACGCCGCGGTGTCGCCACCGGCGGTCCGCGCCAGCAAGTCGGCATCGGTGACCCCCGGCCGGGGTCCGTTGCCCGGCCAGGGGAGTGCGGTCGATTCGGTCACGCGTGGTTCCTCTGCTCAACCCTCATAGTGGCGTACTCAGGCGGCCGGGGGCATCAGGACGGTGTCGATCAGGTAGACGGTCGCGTTGGCCGTCTTCACACCACCGCAGATCACGTTGGCGTTGTTGACCTTCAGGTTCTGCCCCGAACCGGTGACGGTGACCTCCTGCTTCTCCGCCGTCGCGTGCTTGCCGACGACCGCGGTCGGGTCGAGCTGACCAGCCACCACGTGATAGGTCAGGATCTTGGTGAGCAGCGGCGCGTCGGCCTTGAGGGTGTTGATGGTCTTCGCGTCGATCTTCTTGAAGGCGTCGTCGACCGGGGCGAACACGGTGAACTCGCCGCCGTTGAGGGTCGAGACCAGGTTGACCTTCGGGTTCAGCTTGCCGGAGACGGCGGCCACGAGAGTGGTCAGCAACGGGTTGCCGGAGGCAGCGGTGGCGACCGGTACGGCGGCCATCCCGTCGACCGAACCGGCGCCGGTCGGGTTCGCCTTGGCGTAGGCCGCGCAGCCCGGGCCGACGAGGCCGGCGGCGTTGTCCATCGACGGCTCGCTGGAGGGCGCGCTGGTCGGCGCCGAGGTCGGCTGGGAGGCGGCCGGTGCGTCCGCCTTCTTGTCGTCACTGCCACACGCGGCGGTCGCCAGGACAAGGGCCAGAGCAGTCGCAGCGAGGCCGGCGCGAACGGTCGTACGAGACATGACGATCTCCTGAGGTGAGGGGTGTGAACGGGCTCGCTCACACCCAGCACTTCGGCGCCACCCCGAACCCGGATGGGTGGTCATCTCAAACCGTCTTGCTCGACCTCCTCCCGAACAGCCCGTACGGCGTGCGCGAGCTCCGCGAGCGATACCGAACCGATCGCCAACCGCAGTGCGTGCGGTACGGCGGCAGTCGTGGCGAAGGGAGCCGCCGTGGAAACCGCAACCCGGCGCGCGGCCAGCGCAGCCACGATGCGATCCGGCCGCGTATCCGGCGGCAACGGCAACCAGCGCACGTACGACGAGGGGTGCCCGATCGACCGCAGTTCGCCCAACGCGGCCAGCGTGATGTCCTGCCGCTCGCGCGCATCCGCCCGCTTCTGCACCTCGAGCCGATCGACCGTGCCGTCCTCGAGCCAGCGGCAGGCGATGGCCGCGGTCACGCCCGGCGTCTGCCAGGTCGTGGCCATGATGACGCGCTCGATCGCCGGGACCACCGCCTCCGGCGCAACGACGTACCCGATCCGCAGTCCAGTCGCGACGCTCTTCGACAACCCCGACACATAGACCGTCAACTCCGGTGCCAGCGTCGCCAGCGGCGGTGGCGCATCCTCGGCGAGATACGCGTACGACGCGTCTTCCACGACCGTTAGTTCGTATCGCCGAGCGGTCGCGATCAACCGATCGCGCGCTGATCGATCGATCACCCAGCCGAGCGGATTGTGCACCGTGGGTATCGCATAGAGACCGCGCACCCGTCGACGCCGACACAACTGCTCAAGCGCATCGAGGTCGACACCATCAGCCTTAGCCGGGAGTGGAGCCAGCTCCAGACCGAGCGTGCGGGCCAGCACGATGAACCCTGGATAGGTGATCGCATCGACCGCGATCACGTCGCCCGGCTGGAACATCGCCATCGCCGCAACGGCCAGCCCGTGCTGAGCGCCGTTCACCATCAGCACCCGCTCCCGGCCGACCTGCAGACCGCGCTGCCGCAGGTACCGCGCCACCGCCTCCCGATCCTGCGGTCGACCTCGATGCGGCTGATAGCGCAAGAGGGACTCGAGATCTCCGGCCGCGGCCAGGTCCCGCAACGCCTGCCGCAGCAGGTCGGCCTGCCCAGGCACGGACGGCGAATTGAAGCTCAGATCGATCGCATCGACAGCCACGGTTCGCTGGTCGAAGTGATCGATATCCATCGCGAGATCGCGGACGAACGTGCCGCGCCCCTGCTCGCTGCTCACCAACCTCATCGCGGCCAGTTCGGCGTACACGCGCGACGCGGTCACCAGCGCGATCCCCTCGGACGCAGCCAGCTCTCGATGCGTGGGCAGCCGCATCCCCGCGGGCCGGCGTCCGGTGCGGATCTCATCCGCCAGTACGTCGACGACTCCCTTGTACTTCGGTGTCCGCATCACCGCATTGTATGCATGACAATTCTTGGATCGTCATGGATCAGTCGGCGTACCGTCCGAGCATGCATACCGCGATCCTGACCTTCGACGGCTACAACGAACTCGACTCCCTGATCGCGCTGGGGATCCTGAACCGCGTCCCCGGAGCGCGCGTATCGATCGCCAGCCCGACGCCCCGGGTGACGTCGATGAACGGCGTCACCATCGACGCCGCGATCGACCTCGAAGAAGCCTGTACGGCGGATGCCGTCATCGTCGGCAGTGGCAGCAAGACGCGCGAGGTGGTCGAGAACCCGGAGATCATGGCCGTCCTCAAGGGGCTCGATCCCGAACGCCATCTCCTGGCCGCGCAGTGCTCCGGTGCTCTCGTGCTGGCCAAGCTCGGCCTGCTCGAAGACGTTCCTGCCTGTACCGACCTGACCTCCAAGCCCTGGGTGATCGCCGCCGGTGTCGAGGTCCTCAATCAGCCGTTCTTTGCTCGCGGCAACCTGGCCACAGCCGGCGGTTGCCTGGCCTCCACCTACCTCGCGACCTGGACGATCGCCCGGCTGCATGGTCTCGAGGCTGCCGAGGCCGCGATGCACTACGTCGCCCCGGTCGGCGAGAAGGACGAGTACGTGACCAGAGCGCTGCGCAACGTCACGCCGTACCTGGCCTGAGAAAGTCAAGGCCATCGGATTTCCTATCGGATCTTGACGGACTTACTTAACCCGATCAAGATTCCCATATCCTATCCGATCCGCCAGGCAGAAGGTCGCCGCTGATGACCAGATCCAAGGCACTCCGAGGCGTCCTCGCGACGCTCGTGATCGCCGCACTCCTTCCCGTCGGCTCGGCGGCGGTGTCGTCCGCGGCGCCACGCCCGGGCCCCGGCGCCGTTCCCGAGGCCGCTTCGCAACAGGGCGCCGTACCGCAGGCTCCCCTCCCGTCCAACGTCTCCGCGGCTCCTGGTGGACCGGCGGGTGCGCAGGCGGACAAGCCGTACATGGGCTGGAGCAGCTACAGCATGCAGGTGTACGCCGGGAACGGCGGTACCTGGATCAACGAAAAGCAGATCACGGCGCAGTCCGACGCGATGCACGCCAAGCTGCAGCCGTACGGCTACAACCGGATCAACATTGACGCCGCGTGGAACGACGGGATCGACGGCTACGGCCGGCCGACCCCGAGCGCGAAGAACTACCCCAGCGGCTTCCAGACGCTGATCGACCACATCCACGGCAACGGCCAGAAGATCGGGATCTACGCGATCCCGGGTATCGGCCAGCAGGTGATCGACGCGAACCTGCCGGTGTACGGCGCTCCGGAGTGCAAGACCGGTGATCTGCCGGTGCGGCCGCTGGTGAAGGCCGACTACTGGGGCATCGGCTACAAGATCGACTTCTCCAAGCCCTGTGGGCAGAAGTACATCGACTCGATCGCGGATCTGTTCGCCTCCTGGGGGATCGACCTGGTCAAGTTCGACAGCGTCACGCCGGGTTCGGGCGTCAGCAACCTCACGCTCGACGCGCGCGACGACGTGAAGGCCTGGTCGACCGCGCTCGCCAAGCACAAGATCTGGCTCGAGCTGTCGTGGGCGCTCGACATCAACTACGCCGACTACTGGAAGCAGTACGCCAACGGCTGGCGGATCGACTGGGATGTCGAGTGCTACTGCGAGGGTGTCGCGCTGACCGCCTGGCCGAACATCAGCCGGCTCTTCCCGAAGCTCGCCGACTGGTGGCGGCACGCGGGTCCCGGCGGCTGGAACGACCTCGACTCGCTGAACGTCGGCAACGGCCAGATGGACGGCATGACCAAGGACGAGCGCCGTACGGCGGCAACGTTGTGGGCCGTGTCGGCCGCCCCGATGTACACGGGTAACGACATGACGCGGCTCGACCAGTACGGTCTCGATCTGCTGACGAACCGCGAGGTCATCGCGGTCAACCAGGCCGGCCGGCCCGCGCACCCGGTGTCCACCACGTCGAACCGCCAGGTCTGGTACTCGCTCAACGCCGACAGCAGTTACACCGTTGCCCTGTTCAACCTCGGTCAGACTGACGCGAACATGACCGCGACTTTCGCCGACCTCGGTCTGACCGGTTCCGCGAAGGTTCGCGACCTGTGGGCCAAGAAGGACCTTGGCACGTTCAACGGCAGTTTCACGGCGAACGACGTACCGATTCATGGTGCTCGGTTGTTCAAGGTGACACCGCAGTCGAACTCCACGATCAAGGTCAACGACGACGACCTGCGGGTCTCGTACGACGGTGACTGGAAGCGGAACGGCAATTACGAGGTCCCGGCGACCTCCGAGCCGCTGAACGTCACGATCTCCGACTCGGCCGGCGCGAGCGCCCCGGGCGCGGCCAACGTCGGTACCCGGACTCTCGAGATCAACAACGACAACGCGCAGATCGTCTACACGGGTTCGTGGAGCCGCAGTACCGGCCGTGGTCTTGGCGACTACCAGGACGACGTCCAGTACTCCGAGCAGAACGGTGACTCGTTCTCGTACAGCTTCGTCGGGAACGGCGTTGACTACGTGACCGAGACACACAACTCGCAAGGCGAGGTGGACATCTACATCGACGGCCAGCTCAAGCAGACCGTCAACACCTACCAGGCCGACGGTCGTGGAGCCCAGCAGGTCGTCTACAGCATCTCGGACCTGCCGAACGGCGCCCACACGATCCGAGGGGTGAAGAAGAGCGGCCAGTTCATGCTGGTCGACAAGCTCAACGTCCGCCAGGAGAGCCTGCTCAACCCGGACAAGGCGACGTTCAACAAGGCGCAGCCGGCCGACGTCAGCATCGAGATCAGCCGTGACCCGGGCGAGCTCGCCGCCATCGCCGGTCTGGTCAAGGGCACCGACTACACCGTCACCGGCCGCACGGTCACCATCAAGAAGGAGTACCTCGCCAAGCAGCCGGTCGGGACCGTAGCCCTCGACTTCCGCTTCCGCGGCGACTACCGCGACGACGTCCACGCCACCACGGCGAACGGCGCCTCGGCCTCCTTCACCTTCACTGGTTCTTCGGTCAACTGGTCAACCGCCCTGGCCCCGGACCAGGGTGAGGCCGACGTCTACCTCGACGGCAAGGTCATCCGCCGGGTGAACCTGCACGGCGACGCCCGCGTCACCGCTCGCCAGGTCTTCACCGCCACCGGCCTGAGAAATGCCCAGCACACCCTGAAGATCGTGAAGGTCTCCGGCGACGCCCTCCGCCACGACACCTTCGGCTACACGATCAAGTGACTCACTTGAAGAACTGAATGCGGTCGTCGGCCCCGGCGGACTGAGTGATCAGCCAGTCGGGGCCGAGCCCGAGCAGGCCGGCCGAGCCTTCGGCCGTCCACAGGGCGTTTCCGGTGCGTACGTCGTTCACCCGGACGGCCGGCCCGGCGATCTCGTGGGCGACCCGATCGCCGACGACCGCAACTGCCTGATCCCGGCCGGCCAGCATGGTCCGTGGGAGCTCGATTTGCCAGCGCTGGTTGCCGTTCGCCGTGTCCAGCCCGACCAAGTCGATCTCGTTCGAGAACTCGCCGACCTGGATCAGGAGCGTCCGGTCAGTCAGTCCGACGGGGATGCCTTTCACCCTGCTCGTCCAGCGGACCTCGCCGGTCGTCAGGTCGATCAGCGCCGGTGTCTTCTCCTTGGTCGGTACGGCGAGCAGTCGGCTCGTCAACGCCGGATAGCCTGCCTGCCCACCGTTGTCCCACCGCCAGCCGCGCTGTTGCCAGAGGTAGCGACCGGTCAGCACGTCATGCCCGCTGATTCGGATCGCGCCGCCCGAGTACCGCTCGTCCCACATGAGCCCGAGCCGTCCGGTCGTGAGCGTCAGGTACTGGTCCCAGGCGTCGAAGGTCTTACCCGGCCTGCCGGTGGCAGTGGCCAGTGCAGTCATCAGTCGTTCTTTGCCCGTGTCCCGGCCGAAGACGACGTACGGTGCGGGCCGGACGAGGTTCGGCTCGCCAAGGTTGTAGTAGTGGGCGGTGACGTCCGAGCCCGGGGCGTCGACGTTCGGCGTGGTTCCGATCGGGAAGTCGGCGTGCCAGCGCTCCTTGAAACTCGGCAACTGCAGACCCCGCACCCGGCAGGTCCTGCCTGCACAATCCGGTACGACGACCCAGTCCGCAGTGATCCCGGCGTTCTGGCGGCCGGCGGCGTGCTTCTTGCGGTACTTGACTTTGCCGGACCGGATATCGACACCCTGGAACAGACTGACCTGCTCGATCAGCACGACCGCTTTGGTCACCGAGACCCGGACCTCACCGTTCACCGGGACCTTCCACAGCACCTTCCCGTCGGCGCGGTTCAGCCCCGCAACCAACTGCCTGCCGTGGACGACCACTGTCTCGCCGAGGACGGTCGCATTCTCGAACTCACCGGCCCCGGGAAGCGCCGCGGTCCACGCGGCCGGCCGCTGCGGCTCGGACGGCGTACTCGGGACGCTGGGCGTGGGCGTGGGCGTCGGCGTCGCAGACGGGGTCGGCGGACCGGCGACCGGCTTCTCGGCCGCGCAACTGGCCAGAGCCAATGCCGTCACCAGACATCCGAGCGTCGCTGTCAGCCTGTTCACCCGGAGGATGCTAGACCGGAATGAGGGTCGTCAGGCCTGGGCCCGCAGGTAGGCCAGAACCGCCAGGACCCGGCGGTGGGCGTCGGCGGTGTCGGCCAGTTGGAGTCGTTGGAAGATCGACCGCATATGAGTTTCGACCGTGCGATCGGTGACCACGAGCTTGGCCGCGATGGATTTGTTGGAGTGGCCCTCGGCAACCAACGCGAGGACTTCCTGCTCGCGCGCGGACAGGTCGGCGAGGAAGGGGCGGCGGGTGGTGAGCAGGGCGGCGACGATCTCGGGATCGAGGGCTGATCCGCCGGCGGCGACCCGGTCGAGGGCGTCGAGGAAATCGTCGACGCGCAGGACCCGGTCCTTCAGCAGATAGCCGAACGCGCCGGTCGAGACGAGCTTGACCGAGTGCGTGGTCTCGATGTGCTGGGACAGGACGAGGATCGGCTGCCGCGGCCGTCGTCCGCGGATCTCCTGGGCCGCGCGGGCGCCGTCATCGGTCATCGTCGGCGGCATCCGGACGTCGATGATCGCCAGGTCCGGGGTGTGTTCGTCGACGGCCGCCGGAAGCGCGACCGCGTCCCCGACACTCGCCACCACCTCGTGACCGGATTCGGTGAGCAACCGGACCAGGCCTTCCCGGAACAGGACCGAGTCCTCGGCGATCAGGATCCGCACGGCAGCACCGCCACGATCGTCGTACCGGTCCCGCGTTCGCTCGTCACGGTGAACTGACCTCCGATGGATCCGACCCGGTCGCGCAAGGTGGTGAGCCCGGAAGCACCGCCGCGGCCGTCGTCGCTGACCCGGATCTCCAGCCGGCCATCGACCTGTTGTGCGGTGACCTCGATCGCGGTGGCATCCGCGTGCTTCAGGACATTGGCCATCGCCTCGGCGACGACGAAGTACGCCGTACTGGCGACCAGCTCGCCGGGGTCGTCGTCGGCCAGCGCGATCTCGAACCGGACCGGGATCGGTGCGTCGGCGCCGAGTCTGGTCAAGGCAGCGCCCAGTCCGTCGTGCAGGCTTGCGGGGCGGACGCCGTGGGCGAGCCGGCGCAGTTCGGCGACCGTGTTCTCGATCCGCTCGACGGCCTGATCCAGTTCGGCGCCGACTGGATGTCCATCCGGCAACCGGCGTTGGGCCAGCCGGAGTTGCATGCCGAGGGCAACCAGTTGCTGCTGGGCGCCGTCGTGCAGGTCACGCTCGAGTCGGCGACGTTCCTGAGCTGCTGCGGTGACCAGCCGGAGCCGGCTCTCGTCGATCTCGTGCACCGCCCGGCGCAACCCGAGCCGCAACCGGCTCACCTCGATCGGCAGCCGGGCAGCCGAGGCGGCCAGCTTGCCTTGCCGGACTCGGCGGGCGGATCCGGGAGTCAGCACGAGTACGCCGAGATCCGTGTCGCTGCTGCGCAATGTCACGAGCTCGCCTGATGGCGGGTCGGCGGGGGCGCCGGTGCGATCGACGTACCCGCTGCCGTCGAGATCGGTCAGCAGTAGCACCAACTGTGGATCGCCGACGGTCGTTCGCAGCACGTCCTGGACGTCTTCGGGCTCTGCGGAACCATCGCGGACCTGCTCGACGAAGCGTTGGATCCGATCGAGGACGACCGCTCGATCACGATCGATCACGCGCGCCACGGCCCGGTGGATGACTCCGTGCAACGGCAGTACGCCGAGCGCCACCAGGAACACCGACCCGGTCAGGCCGACGCGGTCGTCGTCGATCAGGTAGTCGAGGCTGCCGGCGATCCCGGCCAAGGCGACCGCCGCGATCGCGGTCGTCAGCACCCAGGCGAGTGAATCGCTGAGCAGCCGGTCGATCTCGAACAGGTCATACCGCAGTACGGCGATCGTCACCGCGGCCGGGACCAGGATCACGATGCCGAGCAGGAAACCGCCGTACACCTCGGGCCCGAGCCAGCCGAAGGCCGCGATGACCCAACTGGCAACCATCAGCGTCAACACCAGCACAGCCGCGAGGATGAGCCACTTCAGTTGCTCGCGGACCCGATCGTCACCGGTTCGGTAGCGAACCACGACGGCTGCCACGCACAGTACGGAGACGACGAGCAGCACGAACAGCGCACCGAACATCACCGGGTACCAGATCGACCGCGGTACCGAGATGGGTGAATGCATCGGCGGGTCGTCGTGGTAGTTCATGGTCAGCACGAAGGCCACGTTCACGAGCAACGCAGCCCCCGGTACGGCGAACGCCACCGCCCGCCAGCGCCGGCCGGGCAATAGCCCGTCCGGGAACACCAGCAGCAGCGCCAGGAACCCGACGAGTTGCCACGGCCAAACCCCTGGCCCGCTCCACGCCTCGACCGCCGGGACCACCGCGAGCGAGGCGGCCAGCCACGTCAGCACCGGCCCGACCACGTTGCCCGGGGCACGGACGACCAGCAACCAGCCGAGCCCGAGCGGTACGGCGTCCAGCACGAAGACCGGCGTGAGTTCGGCGCTGCGGCCCAGGGCCAGCGCCACCACCGCGGCCAGGCAGACGCAGGTGGCCGCGATCGCGGACCACCGTGCTCGGCTCATGCCGTCATTGTGCAGCCCCGGACCGCTCGGTGGGATCAGTGACAGCACTGGCCCGGAGTCCAGCGGTGACCTCGATGCGCCCGGCCGCCCTCGGCCGGGATCGTCGGTGTCATCACCACTACTCCACGGAGGTCACCATGATTGCCATCCTCACCATCCTCGTCGCGCTGCCACTCGGGCTGCTGGTCCGCAACCGCCTCGCGGCGTACCTGATCTTCGCCATCGCGTTCGCGCAGATCTACACCTTCCAGTCGATCAACCTCGTGATGGAGTGGGTCAACGGCTCCACCGAGGCCTTCCCGCGCGACGGCAAGACCGAACTCCTCGGCGGCACGCTCGGGTACCTCGAGTTCACCAGCGCGATCTACGCCGTCGGCTTCGGCCTGATCACCCTCGGCCACTGGCTTCGCAACCGTCGCCGGACCGCCAAGAACCACGAAGTGGCCCTCGGCTGATCGCTCACTGTGGGAAGAGGGCGGCGAGCCCGTGGATCGACTCGACGCCGTAGTTGGTCCCGCCGACCGGAACCTTGCCCTCGGTCGCGGCGAGGACCTCGGTCACCACGGATGGGCCGAGGCCGCCGCAGACCTCGATGAGCTGAGCGCCGTCGGCGACCAATTGCTTGGCGACTTCGGCGGCCAAGGCCCGGTCCGGTACCGGCACGATCGTGGTGGTCAGACCGCCGACGCTGATCACCGCGCGGTCGCGGATCGGGTCCTCCGTGCCGAGACCCAGATAGATGAAGGCCCAGTTATTGAACGCCATGTGAACTCTCCTCGGTACAGGTAGCTTGATGCCAAGCTAATTGACTTGATGCCAAGCTAAACTGCGGAGGGTGCAGAAAGATTCCGTGGACCGGATGATCGACGCGTGGGCCGGCACGCAACCCGACCTCGACGTGAGCCCGCTGGAGGTCGCCGGCCGCCTCCTGCTGTGCGCTTACCACCTCCAGCAGTCCCTGACCGAGGCACTCCAGCCACTCGGCCTGACCTTCCCCGACTTCGACGTCCTGAACACGCTCCGCCGCCACGCCGACCCCACCGGAACCAACCCGACCGATCTCGCCGATTCGGCGCTCATCACCACCGGCGCCATGACGTCACGCCTCCACCGCCTCGAGCAGGCCGGCCTCATCCGCCGCGTCCCCGACCCCGCCGACGGCCGCGCGGTCCGCGTCAACCTGACGCCCCGAGGCCGCGCCCTCGCCAAACGAGCCCTCACCAAGGTCCTAGCCGCCGACGAAACCTTCCTCGCCCCGCTCACCTCGTCTCAGCGTGGCGAAGTCGCAGGAACCCTCCGCCAGCTCCTGCTCGCCGTCGAGGCCCGCTCCTGAAAGGATCGAGGTCGTGCCGGACAGGTGGGAGTGTGACTTCCATGCGTGAGCATCGCTTCGAGGCCCTGGTGCGGGCGGTTGGCGAGCCGCTGCATCGCTACCTGGTACGCCGAACCGACCCGGCCGCGGTCGACGACGTACTGGCCGAGACGATGCTCGTGCTCTGGCGGCGGATCGACGACGTACCGCACCTGGATGACGTACTGCCGTGGTGCTACGGCGTAGCTCGTGGGTGCCTGGCCAACGCCCGCCGTGCCGAACGACGCAGGCTGCGGCTGGTCGATCGGTTGGCGCGGACGCCTGCGGTGTCGGAGCCTGCAGAGCACATCGAGCTGTACGACGCGTTGCGGACGCTCGGGGAGCTTGATCGCGAGGTGGTCATGCTCTGGGCGTGGGAGGGCCTTGCGCCCCAGGCGATCGCGGAGGTCACCGGGCTGACGCCGAACGCGGTGAGTATTCGGTTGCACAGGGCAAAGAAAAAGCTCGCCGTACAGCTCGACCGAAAGAACGGCGCGACGGCCGGACAGGAACAGGTCAAGAGAGGGAGTGAACTGTGAACGACGACGAACTGCTGGCCCAGCTGAAGGCCGCCGACCCGGCGTCACGACGGGGTGCTCCCCAACCGGACCTAGACCGCCTCCTGGAGATCCCCATGAGCACAGACAGCCAGACCCGCCCCGCCCGTCGCCGCCTGATTCCCGCCGTAGCCGCCGGCCTCCTGATCGCCGCCGGCGGCCTCATCTGGGGCGTCACCGCTGGCAACGACGAGCCACCCATCGCCACTCCGCCGGTCCCGACCGTCAAACTGACCGTTGGCAGCGGGGTCGCCGGCAAGTGCCGCGCACTCGAGGTGGCCGATCTCCAGCGACTGCCGGTCGCCTTCGAAGGCAAGGTCACTGCCGTCACCGGCGACCTGATCTCCCTCAAGGTCGCGCACTGGTACCGCGGCGGTCCCGGCGACAACGTCGAGGTCCAAGCGATGCCGGAAGACGTTCTCACCCTGTTGGGGGTCGACTTCAAGGTCGGCGAAAGTTACCTGGTCTCCGCCGCGAACGGCCAAGTCAGCATCTGCGGCGCCAGCGGTCCCACCACCCCCGAACTCCGCCAACTCTACGAACAGGCCTACGCCGGCTGAGCCACTGTCGTACACTGTACGGTACAGTGGACGGTTCATGGGTGAAGGAGGCGTTGGGATGGCTGGTGAGGTGACGGTGCCGTTGTTGCCGTGTGCGTCGATCGACGAGGTGGTGGCGTTCTACGAGGTGCTGGGATTCCGGCGGACCTACCAGCAGCTGCGGCCGAATCCGTACGTCATCGTGCAGCGTGAGGACCTGCGGCTGGACTTCTTCGGGATGCCGGGCTTCGATCCCGCGAACTCGTACGGCACCTGTGTCGTGATGGTGCCGGACACCGGGGAGATCTTCCGGGCCTTCGCGGAGGGGATGCGGGCGGCGTACGGGAAGATCCTGGTCACCGGCATTCCGCGGATGACGCGCCCGCGGAAGCGGAAGAACGTGGCGAACCATTCCGGGTTCTGCGTGATCGATCCCGGCGGGAACTGGATCAGGTTCTTCGCGACCAAGCCGGCGGCCGACGAACCGGACGATGCGGCGCTGAGCAGACTGGGCGCTTCCCTGAAGAGCGCGGTGGTGATGGGCGATTCCAAGGGCGTCGAAGAGCAGGCGATCCGCATCCTCGACTCAGCCCTCAAACGCTACCGAGACACAGCAACAGTCGAGGACCTGATCAACGTCCTCGCCTACCGAGCCGAACTGGCAATCCGAGTCGACGACACAGCGGCGGCCCGGGACTACGTCGCGCAGATCCACGACATCCCGTTGACAGACGAGCAACGCACCGCCCTCGCAGAAGTCCTGTCCAGCCTGGCCGAGCTCCAAGCTGGTTGATCGTCAGGCGTGGTCGCCGTCGAGGAGTTCGTGGAGTTCGGCGGCGGCCTGTTCTCCGGTACCCGGGGGCATCCGTGCGACCTGTTTTGTGGCGGGTACCGGGCGGACCGTGCGGGTCGCCACTTTGAATGTCTTTGGACTGCGGGCGAACTGGCCTGGGCGCCGCGCGTTGATGAGTGCGGGGTTTGCGCGGTTCAGGCCGGATCTTGTGGCGCTGCAGGAGGTGGTTGCGAACGATCAGGCTCGACAGGTGCTCGGTGACGGGTACGAGTTCGCGCACCACAGCGAGCGGGAGAGCAACGGGGAGGGGATCTCGCTTGCGTCGCGTTGGCCGATCTCGGCGGTTCATGAGGTTGATCTGCATCTAGGGCCTCGTGCGGCTGGGTTTGCGTGTTCGGCGATGGTGGCTGAGATCGACGCGCCTGGTCCGGTCGGGCGGATGTTGTTCGTCAATCACATGCCGGACTGGCAGCTCACCCATGAGGCGGAACGCGAACGCCAGGCCGTTGCGGTCGCCAAGTTCATCGAGGAGCTGGTGGGCACGACCCGCCGACATGTGGTCGTGGCCGGCGATTTCAATGCGGCTCCCGATGCCGCCAGCGTTCGGTTCTGGACCGGGAAACAGTCGCTGGACAACGTGAGTGTCTGCTATCGCGACGCCTGGGCAGCGATCCACGGCAGCGATCCCGGCCACACGTTCACCCCGGAGAACACGCTCACCACAACCGCCGAGTACGGCGAGTGGGCCACCGAGCTCGGTCGGCGGATCGACTACATCCTCGTCCGATCGACCGGCCACGGGCCGTCTCTCCACATCACCGAATGCCGGCGACTGTTCGACCACCCCACAGAAGGCGTTTGGCCGAGTGACCACTTCGGGGTCGGAGCTGTCCTGGCAATCCCCGCGCGGAGCAAAGGAGCAGACGCATGAAGGCACTGACCTGGCAAGGGAAACGGAAGATCGAGTACGGCGAGGTGCCGGATCCGCGGATCGAGGATCCGACCGATGCGGTGATCAAGGTGACGTCGACCGGGATCTGCGGTTCGGATCTGCATCTGTACGAGGTGATGAGCCCGTTCCTGGATGCCGGTGATGTCCTCGGTCATGAGTCGATCGGGATTGTCGAGGAGGTCGGATCCGCGGTGACCAGCCTCAGTGTCGGCGATCGCGTCGTCGTACCGTTCCAGATCGCGTGCGGGTCGTGCTTCATGTGCAACCGGAATCTGCAGACCCAGTGCGAGACCACGCAGGTGCGCGAGCAGGGGATGGGCGCGGCGCTGTTCGGTTACACGAAGCTGTATGGGGCAGGTCCCCGGCGGCCAGGCCGAATACCTTCGCGTTCCCCAGGCGCAGTACGGGCCGATCAAGGTGCCGCACGGTCCGCCGGACGATCGTTTCGTCTACCTGTCCGACGTGCTGCCGACCGCTTGGCAGGCGGTCCAGTACGCCGGGATCCCGGACGGCGGCACGGTCGTCGTACTGGGGCTTGGTCCGATCGGTGACATGTCCTGCCGGGTCGCGTTGCATCACGGGTATCGCGTGATCGGGGTCGATCTGGTCGCCGAGCGGTTGGAGCGGGCGCGGCGCTACGGCGTCGAGATCCTCGAGTACGGCGACGATGTCGCGGACGCGATCCGGGACCTGACTGATGGTCGTGGACCGGATTCGGTGATCGATGCCGTCGGCATGGAAGCGCATGGTTCGCCGGGAGCCAAGTTCGCGCAGCAGGCGGCCGGGTTGCTGCCCGATGCGATCCAGGGTCCGCTCATGCAGAAGGCCGGCGTGGATCGTCTCGCGGCGCTGCTGCTCGCGGTCGAGGTCGTCCGGCGGGGCGGGACCATCTCGTTGATCGGTGTGTACGGCGGTATGGCCGACCCGCTGCCGATGTTGACGATGTTCGACAAGCAGATCCAGCTTCGGATGGGTCAGGCCAACGTCCGGCGCTGGAGCGACGACATCCTGCCCCTGCTCGGCGACGACGATCCGCTGCGCGTCGACACCTTCGCCACCCACCGGCTCCCGCTCTCCGACGGCCCCGACGCCTACGAGATGTTCCAGCAGAAGCGCGACGGCGCCGTCAAGATCCTCCTCACACCCTGATTCAGTGGGGGAGGTTGCGGGTGTTGATGAGTTCTTGGGCGACGTCGCGGAGTTTGCGGTTGGTGTCCTGGGAGTAGCGTCGCAGTATTTCGAAGGCGCGGTCGGCGTCGAGGTCGTAGCGCTCCATCAGGATGCCCATCGCCTGTCCGACCAACTTGCGGGCGTCGACCGCGTGGGCCAGTTGCTGCTCGTGCCGGGTGGTGGCGACCGCGACCGACGCGTGGCGGGCCAGGATGTGCGCTACCGCGAGGTCGTCCTGGCCGAAGGCGTCCGCGTGCGTGCTGTACAGGCCGAGCACTCCGAGCGTGCCGGAGGCGGTGGTCAGCGGTACGTCGAGGACGCTGCGGACGCCCAGTTCGAGGACCTTGCCCGCCCACTCCGGCCAGCGGCCGTCGGTCGCGGTGTCCGCCACGAGAACGGTCGAGTGGTCCCGCATCGACTCTGCCAGCGGGCCCTTGCCGCCGTCCATCTGCAGTTGGTAGATCTCGGCGACGACCGGGTCGGTGACGGCGGGGATCTCCAGCCTGCCCCCAGCCAGTGACAGCGCGACTCCCGCGTGTGAACAGTCCAGCGCCTGCAGGGCGAACTCGACGACCGCCTGGACGGTCTCCTCGACGTCAGCACTGGCATGAAGCTCGAGGGCAAGCTGGGCAAACCGCTCAGCCGCGTTGGCCGAGAGGTCGAAGTCGTGATCCATGTCCCCAATCCTCCCTCACCGCGAGGAATGTAATCGGGTACCGGCAGGTAGGCGAGTCCGGCGAAGCCGGCTATCCGGCGTGGAACAGGGCGGCTCGGGCGGCGTTGGAGCCGCAGGCGCCGTGGACTCCGCCGCCGGGGTGGGCCGAGGCGGAGGCCAGGTAGAGGGACTTGATGGCGGTCTCGGCGCGGCCGAGGCCCGGCATCGGGCGAAGGAAC
The DNA here is from genome assembly GCF_039529655.1 of Kribbella yunnanensis. Taxonomy (NCBI): domain Bacteria; kingdom Bacillati; phylum Actinomycetota; class Actinomycetes; order Propionibacteriales; family Kribbellaceae; genus Kribbella; species Kribbella yunnanensis. The sequence goes on from NZ_BAAANF010000017.1 coordinate 784,341, forward strand.
AGTTCCTGGCGCAGGCCCGACGTACCGCCGTTGACGGCGCCGCCGACGAGGTTGGCGTCGCGGCGTTCGAGCTCGACCGGGCTGAGGATGCGGCGCGCGGTGATGTGCTCGGCGAACCCTGGCGCGAACTGCTCGACCCGGGCCTCGATCCGATCGGCCATTGCTTCGGCTTCGGCGTCGTCCCAGCGGCCGGTCAGGTCTCCGCCGGCGTCGCCGCGCACCTGCTGTGGGACGTGGGTGTAGGCCCACGCGGACTCCGTACCGGCTGGGGACCGCGAGGGATCGGCGGCCGTCATCTGTCCCATCAGCAGGAACGGCCGATCCGGGATCCACCCGTCCGCCAACTGCTTGGACCACCTCCGCAGGTCCGGTACCGAGTCCGCGAGATGGGCCGTTCCGGGCGTCAACTCCGGCTTGTCGCGCCACGGGATCGGTGCGTTCAGCGCCCAGTCGACCTTGATCGTGCCCGGATCCCAGCGGAACGCCTTGAGCCGCTGATCCACATGCCGCGGCAGGTCCTCCTCGGCGATGAGTTCCCGGTACAACGCCGGCGCCGAGACATCCGCGAGGATGGCCCGGCGCGCGCCGTACTGGGTCCCGTCATCAGTCCGTACGGCGACCGCGCGGCCGCCGCGGATGATGATCCGGTCGACCCGTGCCTGGCAGACGGTCTTGCCGCCACGAGCCGCGAACCGGTCGGCCAACGCGCGCGACAACTCGCCAGCACCACCGCGCGGTACGGGATAACCGTGCTGTTGCGCGATCATCACCAGCAGCCATCCCATCAACCCCGATCCCGGCGCGTTCGGCGCGATGTCCGCGTGCTGCGAGTTCGTTGCCATCAGCATCTTTGCGGCCTCACCCGCGAACCGCCGGTTGCCGACCCACTGGACCGGCCCGAGCAGTACCTGCAGGCGCTTGAATCCCCTTGCCCCCAACAGCTCCCGCAGTACGCCGAGACCTGCGCGCACGGGCGGAAACGGGCTCAGCAGCGCGTCGATCACCGCGGGGCCGACGCGTTCCCAGTCGCCGTACAGGTCGAGCCAGGCCTGACCGTCACCGGGGTGCAACGCATCGAGCGCCGCCGCCGTATAGGCCGGCTCGGGGTGCACAAGAGCCCAGCCGCCGGTCGACAACGGGTTGCCGACCGGAGACGGAGCATTCGACCACTCCAGCCCATACTCGTCGAGCCTCAGACCCCTGATCGTCGGCGAAACCGCAGCCAAGGGATAGAACGAACTGAACGTGTCGTGCACAAAGGCCGGATCAACATCCCGCGAACTCCGCACCGCGCCACCGACCGCGTCGTTCGCCTCCAGCAGTACGACGTCCCACCCAGCATCAACCAGCAAATTCGCCGCCACCAGCCCGTTCGGCCCAGCCCCGACGACAACAGCATCACTCATGGTGTGGCCAGGGGGTTGGTGGCGGGGCCGTCGAGGACCTTGCCGTCGGGGGTGAAGCGGGAGCCGTGGCAGTTGCAGTCCCAGGTGGTGTCGCCTTGGTTCCAGCGCAACGGGCAGCCGAGGTGCGTGCAGACCGGTACCACGGTGTGCAGCCGGCCGTCGTGATCGCAGGAGGCCCCGACGGTCTTGCCATCGAGGTCGTACAGACCGCCTTCGCCGACCTCGACGTGGTCCAGCCCGCCGCCGACCAGTCGGCGTACGTGGCCGGCGACGAGTTCCTTGCCGACCTTGAGGTTGTCCTTCACCAGCGTGGCAACGGAATGGGCGTCGCCGATCCGGCCTGCGTCGTACAGGGCGCCGAACTCGTTGTCTCGCTTGAGGATCAGATCACGAAGGATGCCTGCGGCAATGGTTCCGTTGCTCAGTCCCCATTTGTGCATGCCGGTGGCAACGAGGAGCGGCGAGCCGGGTGCCTTGCCGACGTACGGAAGGTGGTCCGGGGTGCTGTAGTCGTGGGCCGACCATCGGTACTCCGGTTCGAGTCGCGCGTTCCACAGCGAACCGGCCCAGTCGGCGAGGCTGCGGTAGGCGGCATCGGTGTCGGACTGGTCGCCGACCTCGTGACCACTGCCGACGACGATCAGCCCGTTCGGACCACCGCCCGGCCAAGGTCTGGTCGATCGGGTTGGCCCGTCGGCCGAGATCGCCGTCCCGGTCGGCGCCGCAACCGGAAGCCGGACGGCAATGCCGTGGGACTGTTGCGGGCGGGTCCGGGCGAAGTAGCCACCGAGAGTCCCGAACGGGAGCAGCGTCGCGACCACCGCATGGTCCGCGCGGATGACCGCGCCGGGCTCGGTCTTGGCCTCGATCCCATCGTCGAGTTCCGTCACCCGGGTGTGCTCGAAGATCCGCCCGCCGGCCGCGATGAACGCCTCCGCCAGTCCAGCGAGATAGCGAGCGGGATGGAGCTGGACCTGGTTGTCGAAGCGGACGACCCCGGTCGTCTTCACCGGTAGCTCCAGCTCGGCCGCGAAGCTCGCCGGCAACCCGAGCTCGGCTGCGACCTCAGCCTCTCGCCGGAGATCTGTGTCCTCGGTGGCGTAGACGAAAGCAGGAGCGCGGATGAACTCGCAGTCGATACCGAACCTGTCGACCAGTGCCGCGACCCGTTCCACTCCAGCCTGATTCGCCATCGCATACTGCCGAGCCACCTCGACACCGTGCCGGTCAACCAGCTGGGCGTAGATCGCGCCGTGCTGCGAGGTGACCTTCCCGGTCGTGTTCCCGCTGGTCCGCGCGCCGATCCGATTGGATTCGACAAGCACGACGTCGGCGCCCTCCAGTTGGAGTTCCAACGCCGTGGTCAGGCCGATCACCCCACCGCCCACCACCAGTACGTCGGTACGGCGGTCGGCGCCGATGCCGTCGTACCGGGGCATGTTCGCAGTGGCGAGCCAAACGGATGCGGAGGTCGTCATACCCGTTCGGTACCCACGCGGGAATCAACCAGCCGATGACGGGCACCGGGGTCGGCGATCACAGAGTCCATCACAGCTTGGAGGAATGGCGATGAGCACGATCACGCAGTCCATCGATGTCGAGGTGCCGGTGACGACGGCGTACAACCAATGGACGCAGTTCGAGTCGTTCCCGCAGTTCATGGAAGGCGTGGAGGAGATCCGGCAACTGGATGCGACGCACAACCACTGGGTGGTGAAGGTCGGTGGGGCGACGCGCGAGTTCGACGCGACCGTGACCGAGCAGCATGCCGATGAGCGGGTGGCGTGGAAGTCGGACTCGGGTCCGCAGCACGCCGGGGTCGTGACGTTCCACAAGCTGTCCGACACCACCAGCCGGGTGACCGCGCAGATGGACATCGATCCGGAGGGCTTCCTGGAGAAGGTTGGCGACAAACTCGGGGTGGTCGAAGGTCGCGTGAAGGGCGATCTCCAACGGTTCAAGGAATTCATCGAGGAGCGCGGCGGCGAGACCGGTGGCTGGCGCGGCGACGTACCGCGGTAGTTGCTCCAATCAACGGATCCCCCACCTGCTGAGGTGGGGGATCCGTTGCGGAGTGGCTCAGCTTTCGCCTGCGCTCTCGACCTTCTTCTTCAGCTCGTCCTTGGACAGACCCGAGGTGCCGGAGATGTCGGCGTTGGCGGCCTGCTGGGCGAGCTGGTCGCGGGTCATGTCGCCGGGCTGTTCGCCGAGGTGTTCCTTGCGGCTGGCGGCGAACGCGTCGCCGAGTTCGGCTCGGCGCTGATCGGACAGGTTCGACCGCATTCCGGGCAGAACCTTGGTCTCTTCCTCTTCGACGTGGTGGGTGACCGCGTCGACCAGGTTCTGCAGGACGGTGTCGAAGTTGGCCGATGCCGGGTCGGTCGCGGCGAGCTTGGCCAGCAGTTGGTCGGCCTCGATGTGCTCCTGCTGGCTGTGCGACACCTCTTCCTTCTCGCCGGCCTCCGCGGCGGCCACCGGGTAGACCTCGGCCTCCTCGGCTCGGCTGTGTGCGGTCAGCAACGTCGTCAGTACCGGCAGTAGGTTCGGGCGCTTCTCCGGGCTGTTCTTGAGTTCTTCGAACAGCCGCTCGACCTCACGGTGGTCCTGCAGGATCAGGTCCACGACGTCAGCGGACATCGTTGCCTCCTTCGCTCGATGAGATGACGGCGCCCCGGTACCCAGCCGAAACCCGCCGGTTCGCGCATGAGATCGGAGCAGGTGGGTAATTGAGAGCCATTCTTTGACCGCGGTCCAGATGCGTGCCGCGCCGTGACGTGAGTGTCGCGAGGTCAAAATGACTGTTTCTGTGAGTAGTTCTCAGCAATTGGCGCCGATGGAGTGTTCGTCGGCAGCGGATCGGGCCGCCCGGGAGGCGGCGACGGTCGAGTTGTTCGAGCAGCGGGGCCGGACGACGGATCCGGCGGAGCAGCAGCTGTTGCTCGAGCGGATCGTGGAGCTGAATCTGGAGATCGCCCGGGGGATCGCGCAGCGGTTCCGGGGGCGCGGCGTCGAGCAGGAGGATCTCGAGCAGGTGGCGTTCGTCGGCCTGATGAAGGCGGCAACGAACTACCGGCTGGACGCCGATACACCGTTCATCGGATACGCCGTACCGACGATCAGAGGCGAGGTACGGCGGTACTTCCGCGACTCGGCGTGGACCGTCCGGATCCCGCGGCGGTTGCAGGAGTTGCAAGGGCTCGTGTCGGCGAAACTGCCCGACTTGGAGCAGGAGCTGGTCCGCGAGCCGACAACCGAGGAACTGGCCGCGTATCTCGAGGTCGACGTCGCCGAGATCGAGCAGGCGCTGGCAGCCAAGGGCTGTTTCAACACGCTGTCGCTGGATCGGTCGGCCGAGGACAACGGGTTGAGTCTGGCCGACCTGGTGCCGGATCAGGAGGACACCGCGGTCAGCCAGTTGGAGGCAGTGGACATGCTGCAGCCGATCCTGGAGGACCTCGGCCCGCGCGAACGCCGAATCCTCGAACTGCGGTTCATCGAAGGCTGGACCCAGTCCGACATCGGCGCCGAGATCGGCGTCAGCCAGATGCAGGTATCCCGCCTGCTGCGCCGAACCCTCACCACCTTGCGCGAACGCCTGACTCCCTTGCAGGCAGCGGCTTGACGGTGAATCAAGTCCGGGTGATGACGTGGAATATCTGGTGGCGCTTCGGCCCTCGCTGGCAGGAGCGCCAACCAGGCATTCTCGCGACGATTCGCCGCTTCACGCCCGACATCGTTGGACTGCAGGAGGTGTGGGGTACGGAGGATGGAACGCAGGCTGATGAGCTGGCCGATGCCTTGGGCATGTATGCCGCGTTCGCCGCGCCCTCGTACCCCGCGCCGCCGGACGAATCCGAGGTCGAACTGGGAGTCGCGCTGCTCAGTCGCTGGCCGATCACTCAGTACGACGCCATCGCGATGCCGTCTCGTCATCGGGCGTGGGATCCCGTCGTACTGAAGGCTGTGGTGGAGCATCCGGCCGGGCCGTTGCCGATTCTGGTGGCCTGTCTGGAGCACGCGACCACCTACAGCGACGATCGCTTGGCTCAGGCCGCGCTATTGGCCGATCTTGCGACCGACCCCTCGAGCGACGGACCGTGCCCGTCGCTGGCGATCGGCGACCTCAACGCCGCGCCCGACAGCGCCGTACTGCGGCCGATGCGCGACGTACTGATTGATGCCTGGACGGGGGCTTCGGATGCGATCACCTTGCCGTCCAGCCATCCGTCGGCTCCGCTCGAAGCTGGGCCAGAACTGGTTGATCAGCGCATCGATCACATCTTCTACCGACCGGGCCACGAGGATCAGCTGGTCAACGTCGAGTCGGCGACGATCTGCGGGGATGCGTACGACGGTGTCTATCCGTCCGATCACCGGCCGGTCATCTGCGACTTCCGCTGGCGCGATCGATAGGAGACGGCTCGTGTTCGAGGGCTTTCAGCTGGATCGGATCGGCGGACTGCGCGTGCGGCATGGCGGCTCCGGGCTGCCGGTCGTGTTGCTGCACGGACATCCCAGGACACACACGACGTGGTGGCAGGTCGCGCCCGAACTCGCTCGGGAGTTCACCGTGGTCTGCCCGGATCTCCGCGGGTACGGCGAGTCGCACAAACCGCCTTCGGATGCGACCCACACGCCGTACTCGAAGCGATCGATGGCCCGCGACATCACTTCGCTGATGTCTGAACTGGGCCATGAACGCTTTGCCGTGGTCGGTCATGACAGAGGCTCGTACGTCGCCTATCGGACCGCACTGGATTGGCCGGACCGGGTCACCAAGCTCGTCGTGATCGACGGGGTCCCGGTGGTCGAGGCGTTGGAACGGTGTGACGCCAAGTTCGCCGCGGACTGGTGGCATTGGTGGTTCTTCGGTCAACTAGCGAAGCCGGCGGAACGGGTGATCTGCGCCGATCCCGAAACCTGGTACAACGCCTGGACCTCGAACGGCCCCGACCAGCTGGGACCCGAGAACCACGCCGACTTCCTCGCGGCGATCCGCAACCCGGCCACCGTGCACGCGATGATCGAGGACTACCGCGCCGGCCTCGGCGTCGACCGCCAAGCCGACGAAGACGATCGCGCAGCCGGCCGCCAGCTCACCTGTCCGACCATGATGTTGTGGTCGACGCGGGACGACATCGAAGACATCTACGGAGATCCCTTGCAGGTATGGCGTTCCTGGTGTCCGCAGATCGTTGGCCACGGCATCGACTCGACCCACCACGTCGCGGAGAACGCGCCCGCCGAGCTGGTTCGCAGCCTGCAAACCTTCTTACGAACCTAGCCCGACGGGCGCCCGTGCGGATCAGTTCCACCAGTAGAAGTGATAGCCGCCGCCCTTGTAGTAGATCTCGCCGACGATGTAGTTCTTCACGAACCCGTAGTCGTACCACTGCGCCCAGCACGCGTCATAGTCGTAGCCGCAGGCAACCTCGCCTTCGGCCTGCACTCCCGCCTGCGCCACGGTGGCCCCACCGCAAGCCACCGCCACAGCCATGGCCGCCACCGCGATCATCCGTCTGCCCGTTCTCATCACTCCGCCCTCCAGCCGTTGGTCACGCCTTGCATCTCAACCGGTACCCACGGTGATAGCCGCGAAGCATGCAGTAGACGGGTACATGCTCTTGCGGTTATATAGCTAACTGGGTATGTTGGCGTGCGTGAGCGTTCCCTTCGCGGTCCTGGCCGAGCCGAGACGGCAGCAGATCCTCGAGTTGCTGCGGCAGCGGCCGCGCCTGGTCGGTGAGCTGACCGACGAACTCGGTCTCAGCCAGCCCGGTGTCTCGAAACACCTGCGCGTACTGCGTGAGGCAGGGCTGGTTGGTGTGCGGCACGACGCGCAGCGCCGGTGGTACGAACTGAGGCTGGAGCCGCTGCGCGAACTGGATACCTGGCTGCATCCCTACCGCGTCCTGTGGAACCGCGCTCTGGACGACCTCGAAGAGCACCTCGACACCATGCCGGAAGGATGACGATGGCGAACGAAAACCTGCGGAAGATCGAGGGCCGCTCAGTACTGCGCATGGAGCGGCAACTGCGGCATCCACCCGAGAAGGTCTGGCGCGCACTGACCGATCCGGCTGAGCTGATCCACTGGTTCCCCGCGTCTGTGCAGCTCGAGCCGCGGATCGGTAGCCGCGTCGAGTACCAGATGGACGGCGAGCCGGGCGGCGACGGGCAAGTGCTCGAGTTCGATCCGGCCCGAGTGTTCGCCATCACCTGGAGCGGCGAGGTTCTCCGCTGGGAGTTGCTACCCACCGACGACGGCTGCCTACTGGTCCTCACCCACACCTTCGACGACCACTTCGGCGCCGCAAGCTTCGCCTCCGGCTGGACCCTCTGCCTGGATGCCCTGGACCAACGCCTCCTCGGCAAACCAACCGACATCGCCCCAGACACCGGCGAACTCCACGACCGCTTCCTGGAACTGCTCAACCTCAACCAAGGCACGGCCGAACAAACCCCAGACGGCTGGACCATCCGCTTCGAACGCCAACTCACCCGCCCCGCCGACACAGTCCGCCCCCTGCTGGCGTCGTACCAGGATCCCGACGTCCACTACGAACTCACCCAGGGCACCGGCCACGGCGCCCGCCTGGTCCTCACCCAAACCGGCCTACCCACCCCAGACAAAGCCCTGGCCACCTGGCGCGAACGCCTGAACGCCCTCGCCACCAACCTACTGAAGACCCCGCCGGCCGAGTAGGGAATCGACGACGCGACAGACAGTGACGGTCCAGGCGGCCTTCGTGACGCGGGAGCTTATCGTTTAAGTTCTTGCCGCCCCGGCCCTCGCGCAGAGGCCGGAGAAGGTGGTAGGACGGCCGCATGCAGTTGTCATCAGCACCATTCCTCTCGGCCGCCGCGGAGCCGCTTTACCGGGCCGCCGTCGCGGGTGGGAGGACGTGTCTGGAGGACCTGGCCGAGCGTGCCGGTATCGACTGCGTCACTGCTGAGCACGAGGTGCAGGTGCTGGCTGCCATCGGTCTGCTCGAGGTGAGTGACGGGGTGATCGAGGCGATCGCTCCGCGGATGCCGCTGGAGCAGGTGGCGGTCGAGCATGCGAAGGCCGCTGACGCCGCTCGGCGGCTCGCCTCGGTCTTCGCGGACATCTGGAGCGAAGCCGGCGGTCGGCCGAACTTCGTGGAGGTCATCGCCGACGAGACCCGGATCAATGCGGTCGAGGCCAAGCTGATGGATGACACGGCCGCTACCGTTGACGGTTTGTGCATCGGCCCCGTGTCACCGCGGAAGGTACAACCCGGGATGAAGATCCCGCGGCCCGAGGTGGCGGTCGGGTTTCTCGACGCCTTGGCGCGCGGCGTCCGGGCGCGCGGCTTGTACGGCGTCACGGTTCTCGAGGACTTCGAGGGGCTGGCCGCGGTTCACCAGTGCATCGCGGCCGGGGAGCAGGCGCGGGTCTTCGCGCAGGTGCCACTCAACCTGATGGTGTTCGACGACAAGCGTGCGTTGATCACGGTGCCCGGCCAGGAAGGCGCACGGCGTTCGGCCATCGTCGTCCACGAGTCCGGCCTGCTCGACTGCTTGGTCGGCCTCTTCGACATCTTCTGGCAGATGGGCGTGCCGCTGTCGGCGGAGTCTCAGGTGGTCGACGCGCTGGGTGGTCCCGGTCCGGAAGAACAGCAGCTGCTGTCCTATCTCGCTGCGGGGCTCACCGACGAGGCGATCGCCCGCGACCTCGGGGTGAGTGCTCGAACGGTCGGCCGGCGGATCGCTCGGCTCGAAGAGGTGCTCGGCGCCCACAGCCGATTCCAGCTGGCCGTCCAGGCGAGTCGCCGGGATTGGATCTGACCTACGGAACGGCTCCGGCGCACTACGCCGGAGCCGTCCGTTCAAGGGTTACTCGGACACGGTTGCGGTGAACGCGCCGGATCCGGAGTCGGCCTTCACCACGATGCGGTAGGTACCCGCCGTGTTGTTGTAGGTGAACGACTCGTCCGGGTTCGGGGTGATGCCCTGGGCAACTGTCGTCCAGGACCCGAACCGCTGCTTCTGCAGGTAGACGTCGAAGTCGGCGCCGGTCGGCCCGTCCAGGCAGACCTTGAGCTGACCCGCGTCACTGTCGGTGAAGGCGGGGAACGTCTTGCTGCCGCCCGAGGCGAGGGTGCCGGTGTACTTGAGCTGGCCGGTGCACGTCCCGCCACCGCCGCTGGTGGAGACGACCCAGGAGAACGACACGCTGGCCGTCTTGCCGGCGGCGTCAGTGACCTTCGCCGTCACCGACGAGGTGGCCGCGGTGGTCGGCGTACCGGAGATGAGGCCGGTCGACGCGTTGACCGTAAGGCCGGCTGGGAGACCCGTCGCCGACCACGAGTACGGCGTCGTACCGCCGGTCGCGGCGAGCTGCAGCGTGTCAGCGGTCCCGACCGTGCTGGTCTGCGAACCGGGGTTGGTGACCGCAGGGGCGCCGGGCTCGGGGTTGCCGGTGCCACAGGTCTCGGTCGTCGCCGCGACGGCGATGGCCGTGTACGCCTTCTCGACCGCCAGGCACTCGGCCGAACCCTGGCCGTACAGGTCCTTGGCGGACTTGATCGAGCCGGTGCGGGCGTCGGAGTACTTGCTCGACGACGTCAGGTAGGTCGCCAGCGTGCGGTACCAGATCTTCTCGGCCTTCGCGTGACCGATGCCGGTCACGGCCGCGGCACCGGAGCAGGTGGGGGAGTCGTAGTTCTTCCCGTTGATCGTCTTGGCGCCCGAGCCCTCGGACAGCATGTAGTACCAGTGGTTCAGCGGGCCCGACGAGAAGTGCGGGTCGAGGCTGCCGAGCGTCGACGACCAGCAGTCCTTCGACCGGCCGTCCTTGCTGGGCTTGTCCATGTAGCGCAGCGGCGTGCCGTTGCCGTTGATGTCGATCTCTTCGCCGATGAAGTAGTCCGGTACGTCGTTGGGGTTGTTCACGTAGAACTCGACCGCGGTACCGAAGATGTCGGAGTTCGCCTCGTTCAGGCCGCCGGCCTCACCGCTGTACACGAGTCCGGCGGTGTTCTCGGTGACACCGTGGCTCATCTCGTGCGCGGCGACATCCAGCTCGGTGAGCGGGGCGGCGTTACCCGCACCGTCGCCGTACGACATCTGGGTGCCGTCCCAGAACGCGTTGACCATCGCGTTGGCGAAGTGAACGCGCGAGCGGGCGCCGCGGCCGTCGTTCCAGATGCCGTTCCGGCCGAGCTGTGTCTTGTAGTACTCGAAGGTCTTCTGCGCGCCGTAGAGCGCGTCGACGGCAGCGGACGCACGGTCGGACTGCGCCCCGGTGCCCCACTTGTCGTCGGCGTCGGTGAAGAGGTCACCGTCGGGGCCTTCACCCGTGTTGGGGTCGCCCTGGTTGTGTACGTCGGTGGCCGTGTTGCCGGCCGCGTCGCGCATCTCGAAGCCGCCGCCGGACTTGGCAGTGGTGTCGATGGTGACGTTGCCGACGAAGATGCCGTTGCCGGTACCGGTCTTGATCTCGTCGTCGCTCAACAGCACGGCGCCGCTGTTGGCGTCCACGTACGTGTGCAGCCGGGTCGGAACCTGGTTGGCGCGAATACCGGTCGTCAGTACGTCGTACGCCAGCTTCGGGCCCTGGTCGGTCACCAGGACGACCAGCTCGTTCGCGGCGGCCTTCTCGTCCTTGGTGGCCTGCGAGGCGGCAAGACCCTTGGCCTGTGCCGTCTTCTTGGAGACCTTCGGGGTCCGCGACGCGGGCGCAATGCTCTTGCGGCCGAGGTTGTACGTGACCTGTTCGACCGAGCCCTTCGCGTCCTTGTGGGCGACCAGGTCACCACCGATGACACGGAGCCCGTCGAGGGTGCGCTCGTACCGCACATGCTTGCCGCCGTCGGCATCCTCGAGGACAGCCTTGACGGTCAGCTTCTCACCTGATGCCAAGCCCAGGGCGGACGCACTCGCCGAAGCACGCGCCTGCTCGTCGGCAGTCAAGGACTTCGGCTCCTGGGCGACAGCGCCGGGGGGAGTCTGGTCGGCGTTGGCCGAGAACACCGGCACCATCACCAGCCCAGCAGCGAGGAGGCCGCTGACAGCGGCCACCCTGGTCTTGGTTCGATTCACAACTGCTCCTTAGGCGGAGGCCGACGATCAGCCGACCTGACACGCGCCGGCCGCGGAGGGGCAACGGCAGGCGCTTGGGGTGCTCCGAGTTTGGGCACCCCGCCTGAGCAGTGGAAGACGTCACGTTGTCGGAGATCGGCACCGCCGATTTACGACATCACCTCGAACTCCGGACATCGTTGCCAACGGCACCCGCCCGGACGATTGGTTCCCGTTCTGGGGGCACAAGTGGCCCCAGAACGCCGGGGAGATCCGGGTTAGCGTCCAGCGGTCGGAGAGACAACGACCAAAGGGAGTGATCGACATGTCGGGACCAACAGCGCTGATCACCGGCGGTACCAGTGGGATCGGGAAGGCGACCGCCGTGCTGCTGCACGAGCGCGGGTACCGGGTTGCTGTTACGGGGCAACGTGCGGAGGGTGCTGCCCGGGCGCGCGAGGAGCTGCCGGGAGATGTCCTGGTGCTGCAGGCCGACGTACGCCGGCTCGCTGCGATCGACCAGGCTGTTGCCGAAGTCGGCGCACGATTCGGGAGGCTGACGACGCTGTTTCTGAATGCTGGTGTCAGCCGTCCGATGACACTGGAGACTTTTGACGAAGCTGACTATGACGAGGTGTTCGCCGTCAATACCAAGGGACAGTTCTACACGCTGGCCAAGGCATTGCCGTTGTTGTCCGACGGAGCCTCGGTCATTGTCACTGTGGGGATCGGGGCGACCCGCAGCCTGACCGGCAACAGTGTCACGGCCGGGTCGCATGGAGCGTTCCTCGGCATGATCCCGACACTTGCCCACGAGCTCGCGCCGCGCCGGATCCGAATCAACGCGGTCAGTCCCGGGTTCACCGACACCCCGATGACGCGAGCCTCACTCCGTCGAATGTCCGATGATGCGGCCGCAGCGATGACGGCTATCGCGGCGCAGAATCCCTTCGGTCGGCTAGCTGAGCCTGAAGACATCGCCAAGACCGTTGCCTACCTGGCATCGGACGACGCCGCCTACGTCACCGGCCAGGAGATTCTGGTAGCCGGTGGCGCAGGACTGGCCGTCTGACTCAGCCGCGGACGAGGATGATGGTTTTGCCCTTGACCCGTTCGGTCGGGTTGAAGGCGGCGACGGCGTCGTCGATGGACGCGACGTTGCCGATGATTGTGCGGAGCCGCCCGTCTCGCACCCGCTGGGCGATCTCGCCGAGTTGGGCGCGATCGGCCTCGACAACGAAATCGATCGCCAGACCATCAGCCGGCCGCGTCTCGGCGGGACCGGCGATGGTCACCAGCGTTCCGCCCGCACGAACCAAGCTCGCGGACTGCTTCTGCAACTCCCCGCCGAAGATGTCGAACACCAGGTCGACCTCACCGACGTCCGCCAGCGAGTCCTGCTGCGGGTCGACGAACTCGTGCGCACCGAGATCCAGCGCGGTCTGCCGATCACCGGCACGCCCGGTACCGATCACATACGCACCTGCCTCGCGAGCGAGTTGCGTCACGATCGAGCCGACCCCACCTGCGGCGCCGTGCACCAGCACGGTCTGTCCCACCTGAATCCGGCCGTACACGAACAGCCCCTGCCAGGCGGTCAAACCCGAGATCGGCAGACTCGCACCCACCGTGAAGTCGATGTCACCCGGCAACGGAGCGAGATTACGTGCCTCCACTGCGACGTACTCCGCCAGTGTCCCGTCACGAGTCCAGTCCGTCAGGCCGAACACCCGCTGGCCTACGGACAAACCCCTCGTGCCGTACCCGAGAGCGCTGACCACGCCGGCGACCTCATGCCCCGGAACCGACGGCGTACGATCCCGGCCGAGCCGGTCGGTCCACGTCCCGTCCCAATCCAATTCGCCCGTAGTGAACCCCGATGCGTGAACCTCGACCAGCACATCGTTACCCGCTGCCTCCGGCAACGGATGGTCCACCAACTTCATCCCGGCCGTCCCCGCGGCCTGATCCGACACCACGATCGCCTTCATTGCGTACCTTCCTGTCTCCAGCCAGTGCTTGAACGCTACTCGCTCGCACCGCCGAAGCTGGGTCCACTTCGGGTCCCCGAACAGGAACCAATCAGTGCGGATCGTTGGTCTGCAACGAGTCACCGGTCGTGGAGACGTAGACGACCAGCAGCTTGGCCGGGTCGCTCTTGCTGGCATTGGCCGCAACGACGTGATGGGCTCCCGGATCCTCGAACCAGTTCTCGCCCTGGCGGTAGGTGATCCCGGGATTGGCGTCGACCTGGCTGCGCACACTGCCTTTCAGCACGTACGCGTACACGAAGGCCTGCCCGTGCCGATGTGCCGGTGCCGCCGCGCCCGGCGCGAAGTCGACGATCTGCGACGTGAACGTCTTACCTTCGACAGTGGGCAACGCTTGCTGCAAAAGAACATTCACCGCCGGTGGCGACGGTTCCGCCGTACCGGAACTGCAGGCTGTTGTGCTGATCAATGCGGCGACGATCAGTAGCTGTCCAAGGGGTTTCATGCCGACTGCCTCCGCTCGAAGATGCTCTCGATGCTGAGGGCAAAGGAATCCACAGGCGCAAGCGCCAGCAGCAGGGCCGTCGACGCGGCGCCGAACACGGAAGCGCTGAGCGGCGCCTCCCAACCCAGGAACAGCCCCATCGACAAGCCGAACGTGAGCAGCAGGCCGGTGGCCAGGGCAAAGCGCGCGAACACGGTCGCGACGACCATCAGATCTCCTTGCAGACAATGGATTATCAGTTCCGAGGCTAGCCAGCTCCTGGCGCCGTACCTGAACCATTTGAGACCTGCGAACGGGAACCAATCAGCGCAGCGCCCGCACCAACGCGTCCAGTGCCCCCGACCAGCCGCTGGCCGAAGGCGCGGCGAACCCGACGACCACACCGTCACGACCCGAGGTGCAGCCAGGGTTGCGGAACAGATCGAGGGGTTCGATCGCGACCTGCTCCCGGGCGGCACGGCGTACGAGTTCTGCCCCGCTCACACCGGGTTGCTCGAGCAGGACGTGGAGTCCCGCCGCCATCCCGGTCACGCGGGTCGTGGGACAGTGCCGGCTGATTGCCTCCAGCAACTGCTCGCGCCGGCGCCGGTACTGCGTCCGCATCGCCCGAATGTGCCGGTCGTAGGCCCCCGACTCGATGAAGTCGGTCATCGCCAACTGGCTGACGAACCCGACGGATTCCTCCGCCCACCCCTTCTCCGCGACGATCGAACCGACCAGCCGATCCGGTACGACGAGCCACCCCAGCCGCAACCCCGGAGCCAGGGACTTGCTCGCGGTCCCCAGGTACACCACACGATCGTGGTCCAACCCCTGCAACGCGCCCACCGGCGACCGGTCGTACCGGAACTCGCCGTCGTAGTCGTCCTCGATCACCAACGTGCCCCGCCGACGCGCCCAGTCCACGACCGCCGCCCGCCGGTCGGACTGCAACGCCACTCCGAGCGGGAACTGGTGCGACGGCGTGAGTAACACCGCTCCCAGATCCGGTATCTCATCCAACGCGGACAGGTCGGCACCGTCGCCGTCAACAGGAAGCAGAACAGGTTCGATCCCGGCCTTCAGCAAGGCCGGCCGCTGGGTGTGCAGACAGAACTCCTCGATCGCCACCCTGGTGACTCCGGCCTTCACGAGCACCGCAGCGATGAGCCGCAGGGCCTCTGCGGCCCCACTGCAGACGACGACGTTGTCCGCAGCTGCCCGCAGCCCCCGGGCCCGCGCAAGGTAGCGCGCAACGGCGTCGCGCAGTTCGCTCCGGCCGTGTGGATCGAGGTATCCGAACGCCTCGAACGGTGCGTTCGTCACCGTCCGCTTCACCGCCCGAATCCACTCCTCCCGTGGAAACGACGAGAGGTCGGGCCACCCAGGTCGCAGATCGTGCACCAGCCGCGGCCGCGGCGGCGGAACCCGCGGCCGCGCCCGCCTCCCCGCAAGTTCCTCCGATCGCTGCGACACTTCGGTCCCCGACCCGTGCAGCGCCGTCAGCCAACCTTCGTTGATCAGCTCCGAGTACACCCGAACGACAGTGCTGCGCCCGAGCCCAAGATCGGCGGCCAGTACGCGGCTAGGCGGCAACCGAGTCCCCGGCGCCAACCGCCCGCTACGAATCGCCTCCCGAAACGAGGCCATCAGCCCCGCACGAACGTTGCGCCCAGGTTGGCCGACAGACCCCAGATGCAGGTCAAGACCCGACACCCGGGGACCGTGGGCTGCCGACTCAGTCACAGCGAACAACAATACGGCCTGGTCTACGATCGCCCCGGCTGGGCGTTCCCGCTATGTGATGGTCCAGTGCTGGAGGTCGGAGTTGGTGTCGGCTTGCTGGGTCACCTTGGCGCCGTTTGTTCCGGCAGCGGTGGTGAGCAGAAGGCCGGTGTGCACGGACTTCAGGGTGTAGTTGCCGTTGGCAAGTTTTGTCGCGATCCAGCGCTGGTTGGCGCCGTTGGTGCAGCTCCATTGGATGACGGCCGTACCTGCGCTGGTCGCGCCGCCGGCCACGTCTGCGCACAGACCGGAGAAGTTGTTCTTCAGGGTGTAGGAGCCGTCGGCCTGCTGGGTGAAGGTCCACTGCTGGTTGGTGTCACCGTGGGTGGTCCAGGTGATCAGCTGAGTTCCGGTCGCCGTACTGCGGTCGGGATCGTCGAGCGCCTGCCCACCGGTCGAAACAGTATGTACGCCGTTGAGATTCTGCGGCGCGGTTCCGACTGCGGTGAGCGCGAGGGTCTGCTCGCCCTTGGTGCGGGTGCCGCCGACGGTGTTACCGGTGGCGTTGGTCCAGTCCCGGGTCGGCGTGGTCTCGGCGAGACGTCCGGACTCGGCCGACAGCGCGAGGACCAGGCCACTGTGTCGGTTGACGAAGCGGAAGGTCCCGTCGGTGTTCTTGATCAGCCACCACTGCTGACCCACGGTCGCGCCGGCCACGGTGGCGGTCGGCTGGGCACCCCAGGCGCGACTGGTCGTCGTACCGGAGTCGACGCCCAGGGCGTTGCCCGTCGATGCGTTGCGGACCTGGTACGAACCGTCGCCGACGGCAACGAAGTACCAGCTTTCGAGGGCCGACCCGGACGCCGTACCGGCCGAGGTGGTGGCCGTGCTTCCGGATTTCTGCGCGAGGACCCGGCCGTCGCTGTTGGCGATGCGATAGGTCTTGGTCAGGTCGACCGGTGCCGCCGCGGGGGCGGTCGAGGTGATCGTCAGGTTGACGTACTCGCCGGACTTGCCGCCGGAGCAACCGAAGGAGCAGTACGAGCGGAAGTCCTTGCCGATGATGGTCGAGCTGGTCTTGTTCGCACTGTCGAGGAACCAGCGGTACCACGAGGCGGTGGTGTAGCTGCCGGTGTCACCGATCTCGTGCCATTTCTGGCTGGTCAGGTCGTCGGTGACGTAGAAGTGCTGCGGCTCGCTACCGTCCTGGTTCACTGCCTGCGGTTCGCCGATGTAGAGGCCGAGGTAGGCGTTGTAGGCGATGTCCAGCACGAACAGCGGCGAGGTCGGCGACAACTTGCCGGCAGCAACCTGTTGGGCGGCGGTGCCGGTGTTGTCCGGGTTGTACTCCTTCGCGAGCGGCGTGTAGCCGGTGGGGTTGGCGGCATCCACCGGCACCAGGTTGCTCTCTCGCCCGCCGACGCCCGGTTGCGACCAGGCGCCGTCGTACCACTTCTGCCAGGAGCTGGGCGCCATCTTGGCCGACATCTTGGCCCGGGCGACATGCTGCCGGAAGTTCTTCCAGCTGCCGCCTTTGTCGACGATCCGCGAGCCGTAGTACACGTAGAAGTAGCCCGACGCCGTGTCGACGAACAGTCGCTGATCGCCGTCGCCGTACGAGTAGGTCTGGTTCGGGAAGGCCGTGGTGTCGTTGCGCTTGGTGCTGTACGGCGACGTGATCACGTGGCTCTTGATCGTCCAGGTCTTGCCCTGGTCGGCCGAAACGGCGTAGTCGATCGCGTCGTAGTGCAGGCCGTCCCCGAACGGCTGCGGAGTGAACTCGTTGTGCACCAGCCCGTACCAGTCGCCGGTGTCCGGGTCGACCCACACCCCGGCCAGATCGCAGTAGTTCTTCTGCGAGTAGCTCGAACCGCTCGGGGCGAACGTCGACTCCAGGCCGGTGGGGCTGTTGTTGCACCGCCACGTGGTGTCGTTGTTCTTGTCGTTGGCGTTGGCCGGGTTCACCGCGTTGCTGAGCGCGCTCGACTTGGTCGCGGTGTCGAGGTTCGTGCCGGTGTAGAAGTCCCATTTGCGCGGATCCGAGGCGCCGTACAGGGCCGCGGACTGCTGGAAGTAGAAGGTCCCGTCCTTGTCGATGTACGTGCCGGCTGGGGTGTCGGTGGGCGTCGTCCAGTTGCCCTTGGCGCCCACGGTGATCGTGTACGACGCGCTCGGCGGCGCCGCGGAGGCAGCCGGGCCGAGACCGCCGGCAGCAAGGGTCACGGCCACCATGGCCGGTACGGCAATCTTCCGGAAACGCGACATCGGAACTCCTCGGGGGCGATGGGTTGCCGGAACCCTAGGGTTCATTTGACCGGTAAACAAGACCCGGTGCACCTTGACTCCATCCCACGACGGTCAGATACTCGACAATTCAGTTGACCGGTCCAACAGATGAGGGTCGCCCGTGGTGACGATGCAGGACGTGGCCACCCGTGCGGGTGTCACCAAGCAGACCGTGTCGAACGTGGTCAACGGCCGGGCCGCCGTCCGCCCGGACACCGCAGCCCGTGTCCGGGCCGCGATCGCCGAGCTGGGCTACCAGCCGAACCTGGTCGCCCGCTCCCTGGCGACCGGTACGACGATGACTGTCGGGCTGATCGTGCCGACCGTCGCCAGCCCGTTCTACTCGGAGATCGTCGAGGAGGTCGAGAATGTCCTCGACGAGCACGGCTACCACCTGGTGCTCTCGACGACACGGGCCGACGGCGATCGCGCGAAGCGGCAACTGGCCGGGTTGTCCAGCCGGCTCGTCGATGCGCTGCTGATCGCCGGCGACCGCGACCTGACCGACCCGCTCGCACTGCTGCCGGACTCGCGGTTCCCGATCGCCTTGTGTGCCTGGGAAACCGAGATCCCGGATTCGCTGCCGGTCGTGACCATCGACTACGAGCACGCCGGTTTGCTGGCCGGCAAGCATCTCCGCAGCCTCGGCCACCAGCGGGTCGCCGCCGTGGTGGAGCTGCCGACCCATGAACGGCGGCTGAGTGGTCTGCGCGCGGCCTTCGCGCGGCACCGGCTGCGGATCAGGGACGACATGGTGTTCGCGCCGACGGAGGCCACCCCGGCCGGAGGGTTCGCCGCGGCACAGGCAGCGCTGGCCGCCGATCCGGGGCTGACGGCAATCTTCGCATCGCATGACCTGCTGGCGCTGGGAGTGCTCGAGGCGGTGAAGGAGTCCGGCCGATCAGTGCCCGGCGATGTCTCGGTGATCGGGTTCGACGACACCGCACCCGTTGCGCTGACACACCCGGCACTGACCGCGATCGCCGTACCGGCGCGGCAGATGGCCCAGCAGGCAACCTCCCTGTTGCTGCGGGCCATCACCGACGGCACGCCCCCGGTCAACTCTGCTCAGCTCCTGCGCACCTCACTCGTGATCCGGGACAGCACCGGACCAGCCCGCCGATGAACCGCTACTTGGTCAGGATCGCGAGCAGATCCTCCGGTGCTTCGAGCATGACGTTGTGCGCCGTCGGCAGCTCGTGGACCTCCCACGCCGGGTCGACGCGCAGACGTTCGTACTGGCTGCGGAACGGCGTTGCCTCCCACGCCGACGCGTAGATCAGTGTGCGCCGCTCGACCCGATCCAGGCCATCCCCCAACTCCAGCCGCTGGAGGAACGACGCGACCGGATGCGGCCTGGTCCGCGGATCCGCTCCGATCCGCGGCGCGACTGTCCGTCCATCGGCTTCGGCTCCGGTGATGATCCGCTGCCGGTACTGCTCGTTCGCCAGCGCCCACCACGAGTCGCCGTCGGCCGGCACGAACGCATCGCAGAAGACCAGCCGCTCGATCGACCGCACCGACCTGTCTGCAGCCCCCGCGACGACGAACCCCGCGTAGCTGTGACCGCACAACGTGATCGGGCCGGGTCCACACGCCTCCAGCGCCGCCAGCGCCCGATCGATGTGGGTGTCCAGGTTGGCGGACGCACTGCCCGGTGCCGGCTCTTCCTCGAGACCATCCAACGTCACCGCCACCGCCTCGTGCCCATGAACGCGAAGGCCCTCGGCGATCTCGTCCCACACCCACCCGCCGTGCCAACCACCCGGCAGCAACACATAAGTCATCGTCATGCGGACCACTCTCGTCGGAGTGCCCACTGTCCGGCTATCGACAGAATGCCAACTTGTGCCCACTCGCCGCCAAGCTCGGCTACTTCACTGCAGCCCGCAGCTCACCTTTGTGCAGGTCAAGCCAGGTGTCGAAGGACTGCAGCTCCGGGTGGAGCTTACGGACGTCGTCGAGGTTGCGGTTGCCGGTGAACTCTTCGTGGTTCTCGGCGTAGAACTGGAACATGTTGCTCATCTCGATGGCCATCGGGAAGGGGTAGGCGCGGAACTCGTCCCAGGTGGCGGGTTGGTAGGTGACGGGCTCGTCCAGTACGGCGGTCAGGTGGTCGGCGTACTGGTGGCCGGTGAGGTGGTCGCCGGCGATGCTGATGGTTTGGTTGATGAGGTCGGGGCGCTTGAGGATTTCCAGGGCGGTGCGGCCGATGTCGGCGGAGGCTACGCCGGAGAGGGGCTTGTCGGACATGGGGAAGGTGAGGGTGAGAGTGCCTTCGGCGTTGCGTTGGGGCTTGAGGTCCTGGAGGAAGGCGTCGAAGTAGAAGGTGGTGCGGAGGTAGGTGGTGGGGACGCCGGTACGGCGGAAGATGTCGTCGGCCTCGCCCTTGGCGTCGAAGTGGGGGACCTTGTAGCGGCCGTCGTCGAGGCTGGGGACGTCGGTGCGGTCGCCGAAGAACGGGCGGGTGTCTTCGAGGGTTGACCAGACGACGTGTTGCACGCCGGCGGCCTTGGCGGCGCGGGCGGCGTTGGTTGCCTGGTCCAGTTCCATCTCGGCGCGGGTGCGGGCGGCTTCCTCGGCGGAGGTGCGGTCGACCCAGTAGTTCGTGACGACGAAGGCGCCGTACACGCCGTCGAAGGCGGCTCGGAGGCTGGCCTCGTCGTCCAGGTCGGCCTCGACGACCTCGGCGCCGGCGGCGGCGAGCTTTTGCGACGACGGGGACTGCGCGTTGCGGGTCAGCGCGCGGACGGCGAACGCCCCGGAGGCGTCGTCGAGGATGGCGCGGACCAGGCCGCCGCCCTGGGTGCCGGTGGCTCCGACGACGGCGATGAGCTTGCGCTCGGTCATATCTGCTCCTCGGGAAGAGTTAGGTTGATGTGTCAACTCGAAACCGATGATAGCTCGTTAGGTTGATGTGTCAACCGGGTCGGGTACGATGGTGGCTGTGGGAACAGGACCGTGGCTCGACGACGACGAGCAGAAGGCGTGGCGCAGCTATCTGCTGATGCACAAAACGCTCGAGACGCACATGGAGCGGCACCTCCAGCGCGAGTTCGGGTTGTCCAAGTCCGACTTCGAGATCCTGGTGAATCTGTCCGAGGCGGAGACCGGGCGGATGCGCGCGTTCGAGCTCGGGCAGGCGACGCAGTGGGAGAAGAGCCGGATGTCCCACCACCTGACCCGGATGGAGAAGCGCGGGTTGGTACGGCGGGAGTCGTGCGACGCGCGGTATCCCGAGGTCGCGATCACCGACGAGGGCCGAGCGGCGATCGAGGCGTGTGCGCCGGAGCACGCGGCCCGGATCCGGAAATTCTTCGTCGATGTCTTCGGCCCGGAGCGGTTGACCACGCTGGGGGAGGCGTCCGACGAGGTCGTCGACACCATCCGCAAGCATGAGGTGTCCGACTGCCCGCCGGAGGTCCGGGGGCACTGCTGACCTGAGAGGCCGTGCTCAGGGAGTTCTCAGCAGAACTTGATGCTCGCTTGAGGGTCTCTTGGAGTGCGGCTGAGGCGCGCGCGACCAGGCTGTCGGTCATGGTCACCACAGCAGCGTTCGACGATTTCTCCGACCGGCGGCGGCGCTGGTTGCGCCGGGCCTCCGTGGCCGCCGCGGCCACCGCCGTACTCGGCCTCGGCACAGCAGGTCTGTCCGTAGCCGTAGTCTCCGCCCGGCACGCCACCCCGTCCGCCAGCTCCACAGACTCCGGTACGTCGACGTCCAGCGACTCGACCGGCAGCTCCTCGAGCGGCAGCACGTCAAGCGACAGCGGTCTGGGCAGCGCGTCCTCCGGCTCCACCTCTCAGGGTGGGAGCAACGGGTCATGAGCGCGTCCCGGACCTGGACCGCGTGGAGCTGCACGGTCCGCCTCACTGTCGACGACCCTGCTGTGCTCGGTGCGGCCTGCGGTGAGCTCAAGGCGCTGATGGATCGCGTCGACAAGGCGGCGAGCCGCTTCCGGCCGGACTCCGAGCTGTCGATCGTCAACCAGCGCGGTGGCGCGATGGTCCCGGTCTCGCGGCTGCTCGTCGACCTGGTCGACGTCAGTCTGATGGCGGCCTCGATCAGCGGAGGCGCGGTCGACCCGACCGTCGGTGCTGCGGTGATCGCCGCCGGCTACGACGACGACATCGAGGCCGTACGGCGTCGCCTCGCGACACCGGCCCCAGTGGCGGCAACCGTGCCCGGCTGGCAGCAGGTGCAGCTCAATCGCAAGCTCGCACTGCTCGGCGTACCGGAAGGTGCCGCACTCGACCTGGGTGCGACGGCCAAGGCCTGGACGGCCGACCGTGCAGCACTGGTGCTGAGCAAGCGCTATGGCTGCGCAGTCCTGGTCGAGATCGGTGGCGACCTCTGCGCAGCCGGACAGCCGGCCGAGCCGTGGGTCATCACCGTGGCCGAGCGGGCGGGTGAAGCCGGTGTCCTGGTCACGCTCGCCCACGGCGGCCTGACCACCTCTACCCGCACCTCCCGCTGCTGGGAGAACGGGCACCACATCATCGACCCGCGCACCGGACAACCCGCTGACGGTCCCTGGCGCACCGCCTCGGTCTGGGCGCCGACCGCCGTACGGGCGAACACCTTCAGTACGGCGCTCATCGCCACCGGCGAGGCGGCAGTCGGGCGACTGACCCTGGCCGGGCACCCGGCCCGGATGGTCGCCAACGACGGTGAGGTCACCGAACTGGCCGGCTGGCCCGCATCAACGCAGGCCGCCTGATGACACTCTGGTACGTCGCCCGCGCGGCCGGCGTGGTCGCCATGATCATGTTCACGCTGTCAGCGGCTTTCGGAATCGTCACCTCGGGCAGTCGGAACCCAGAGCGTCGTTTCTGGTTCCAGTACGTGCACCGCTCCGCAGCCGTCACCGGACTGGTGCTCCTCGGCGCCCACGTCATCGCAGTGATCGCCGACAGCAATGTGGCGATCAGTCCGACCGTTCTGCTCTGGCCCTTCGGTTCCGGCTACCGCCCGTTCGCCATGGCACTCGGAACGCTCGCCCTGTACGGCGTCGTACTCGCCGCGGTCGCCGGAGCCGCCCGTGGTCGGCTGGCGCACTCTCGAACCTTCAGCAAGTACTGGCGCACGATCCACATCGCTGCCTCGGTCGGCTGGGCCCTGTCCATCGGGCACGCCCTCCTCGCCGGAACCGACCGCAGTACGCCGTGGATGCTCGCTATCACCCTCAGCTGTCTGGTGGCCGTGGTCGGCGCCAGCTTCTACCGCGCGCACACCTATGCGCCATCCAACCTAGTGAGGACCCGATGAAGACCTTGCTAGCAACCAGTGTGATCGGAGACGCCCGCCTCCTCGCCGGACTCGACCGTGGTCGGCTGGATCGGCAGACGCATCTGTGGACCCATGGTGCGCAGCCCCAGCTCACCCGAGCGGCGTACGCCGAGCTGTGTGAAGCGGTCGGCCTCAAGGGTCGCGGCGGCGCTGCTTTCCCGGTCGCCCGCAAGCTGGCCGGCCTACCGGAGCGTGGGATCGAGGCAGTGGTCGTCAACGGCTCCGAGAGCGAACCAGTGAGTCGCAAGGACCGATTGCTGCTCACCCTCGCACCGCATCTCGTTCTGGACGGCGCTACCGGTCTGGCCCATGCACTAGGCGCTCCGCACGTGTTGATCGCCGTCCACGACGCCGAAGCCGCGCTGTCCGTCCGGGAGGCGATCCTGGAACGCGACGACCGGCTGGCGATCGAGGTGACCGAAACGCCGGGTCAGTTCGTGGCAGGGGAGGCCCGGGCAGTCCTGAGTGCTCTCGAAGGTGGACGGGCGGTACCGCCCGGGCGGAAGGTGCTGCCCACCCGGCAGGGCTACCACCGGCGCCCCACCTTCCTGTCGAATGTCGAGACGTTCGCCCAGCTCGCCGTACTGGCTCGACTCGGTGCCAGGCGCTTCAGCAGCACCGGACTGAGCAGCGAGCCCGGCACCCAGCTGTTGACCGTCGCCGGCGCAGTGCAGCGACCAGGGGTGATCGAGACGCCAGTCGGCGTGCCGCTGGAGACCGTCCTCCAATACACCGGTGCTGACCGAGGTCCGGTGCTGCTCGGTGGGTACCACGGCCGCTGGGTCCCTCAAACGACCGGAGTGACGCTGCAAAGCGTGGGCATCGTCGTCGCGCTCGGAACCGAGACCTGCCCGCTCGGTGAGGTCCACCGGGTCGCCCAGTGGCTGGCGAGCCAGTCCGCCGGGCAGTGCGGCCCGTGCGTCTTCGGCCTCGCCGGACTGGTCGACGACTTCGACCGCATCGTCCGTGGCGACGCCTCCGGCTGGTACGACGCTCAGCGGCACCTCGGCCTGGTCCCGGGCCGGGGCGCCTGCGCCCACCCGGATGGCGCCGCCCGGTTCCTCGCCTCGGCCCTCGAGGCATTCGACGACGACATCAGACGGCACCAAGCCGGTGGTTGCGGCCGACCGGTGCTCGGCGTACTGGAGGTCACCCATGGCTAGGCTGGAAATCGACTGGACCCGGTGCGACGGGCACGGCCTCTGCGCGACCCTGCTGGGAGGTGACGTAGCTCTCGACGAGTGGGGTTTTCCGGTCCTGAAAGGGCGTGAAATCACCGCCGGTGAGGTACCGGATGCACGCCGTGCGGTTCTGGCCTGTCCGGCCCTCGCACTGCGCCTCGACAAGACTGTTAAGGGTTACTGACCAGTGCCCGGACAGGGCCGTCCCGACATCACACCAGTGACCAAGGTGGACTAATCTCTGAGTGACCGCACAACGGCGTGCGGCCCGGCGCCGGCCAGCGTCGAGAGGTCACGTGGAGACGGTGGGGAATGCAGAGCAAGCTGGACGTCCAGAAGGCGGATGTGCTCGCCAAGGCGGTGGCGGCGGGGACACATGGTCACGACAAGTCGGTTGATCCCGGCAAGCTGAAGACCTTCCTGGAGCGCTACTACCGGCACGTCGCTGCCGAGGACGTGGCCGAGCGCCAGCCGGCCGACTGCCTGGGGGCGGCCCGGCACCACTACAAGAGCGCGATCTCCCGCCCGCAGGGCACGGCGAAGGTGCACGTCTTCACCCCGACCCTGGAGGAGCACGGCTGGACCGCGAACGGGCGGACCGTCGTGGAGATCGTCATCGACGACATGCCGTTCCTGGTCGACAGCGCCTCGATGGTGATCACCGCCCGCGACCTCGAGATCCAGCTGCTGATCCACCCGCAGTTCGTGGTCCGCCGCGACGTCACCGGCACTCTCGAGGAGGTGCTGGACGACACCGCCGCCTCGGACGCGCACGACCTGGTCCGCGAGAGCTGGATGCACCTGGAGATCGAGCGGATCGCCGACGTGGCCCAGCACCGGGCCCTGGAGGAGGCGCTGCAGCGGGCGCTGCACGACGTCCGGGAAGCGGTCGAGGACTGGCCGAAGATGCACGAGAAGGCGACTACCATCGCCGCCTCGCTGGACCCGGCCACTCTGCCCGTCAGTGCGAACGAGGTGGAGGAGGCCAAGGAGCTGCTGGAGTGGCTCGCCGACGAGCACTTCACCTTCCTCGGCTACCGCGAGTACGACTTCACCATGGAGGGCGACCAGGGCATCCTGCGTGGCCGTCCGGGGACCGGCCTGGGCATCCTGCGGCCGGACCCGAAGCCGGGAACCGGCAAGCTCCCGCCCGAGGTGAGCGCCAAGGCCCGTGAGCGCAAGCTGCTGATCCTGACCAAGGCGAACTCGCGGTCCACCGTGCACCGCTCGACGTACCTGGACTATGTCGGTATCAAGCAGTTCGACGAGAACGGCGACCCGGTCCGGGAGTGCCGCTTCATCGGCCTGCTGTCGTCGACGGCATACACCGAGAGCGTCATGCAGGTGCCGGTGCTGCGGCGCAAGGCGCTGGAGCTGTTCCGGCTGACCGGGTTCGATCCGAGCAGCCACAGTGGCAAGGGACTGCTCGACGCACTCGAGACCTATCCGCGTGATGAGCTGCTGCAAGCACCTGTCGAGGACCTGCTGCCGATCGTGCAGTCGGTGCTGCACCTGCAGGAGCGCCGCGCGGTCAAGCTGTTCGTACGGCGGGATGTGTACAACCGGTACCTGTCGTGCCTGGTGTACCTGCCGCGTGACCGCTACACCACTGCGGTCCGGCTGAAGATGCAGGAGATCCTCAAGAACGCCATCGGTGCCGAGTCGGTCACCTACGCGGCGTACGTGACGGAGTCGGTGCTCGCACGCGTCCACTTCGTCGTTCGGATGGCACACGGTACGACGGTCGGCGACTACGACCAGGAGCTGCTCGAGCAGCGCATCATCGAGGCCACTCGGGCGTGGGAGGACGACTTCACCGCAGCCCTGCACGCCAAGGGCGGCGACGGTGCGGTCACCCAGCTGGCCCGCCGGTACGCTGATGCGTTCCCGGAGTCGTACAAGGAGGACTTCGACGCCCGCGTCGCGGTGAACGACGTCGCGGTGCTGGAGGGACTGCCGGCCGACAACGGTCTGGCCATGTCGCTGTACAGCCCGATCGACGAGGAGTGGGTGGGGGAGCGCCGGTTCAAGGTGTTCCGGACCGGCTCAGCGCTGTCGTTGTCCCAGGTGCTGCCGCTGCTGACCCACATGGGCGTCGAGGTGATCGACGAGCGGCCGTACGAGATCCGCCGCGACGACGGCATGGTCTACATCTACGATTTCGGGCTCAAGGCGCCGCCGAAGTCCGAGGAGCGTGAGGAGCTCCGGCAGCTCTTCTCCGACACGTTCCAGGCGGTCTGGCAGGGCAAGGCCGAGTCCGACAAGCTCAACGCGCTCGTACTGCGTGGTGGCCTGAGCTGGCGGCAGGTGTCGATCCTGCGTGCGTACCAGCGCTACATCCGCCAGGGCGGGACACCGTTCAGCCAGGACTACATCGAGAACACCTTCCTCGCCCACGTGGACGTGGCCGGGCTCCTGGTCCAGCTGTTCGAGACCAGCTTCGACCCGACCCGTGGAGACGCCGACGACCCGGACCGGGTCGCGCAGTGCGATCTGCTGGAGAAGGAGATCCTCGCGGCGCTGGACACCGTGCAGTCGCTGGACGAAGACCGGATCCTGCGGTCGTACCTGACTGTCATGAAGGCGACGCTTCGGACGAACTACTTCCAGCCGGGCGCCGACGGGCAGCCGCGGACCTACATCTCGCTGAAGCTCGAGCCGAAGGCGATCCCCGAGCTGCCGCAGCCGCGGCCGGCGTACGAGATCTTCGTGTACTCACCGCAGGTCGAAGGTGTGCACCTGCGCTTCGGCGCGGTCGCGCGTGGTGGCCTGCGCTGGTCGGACCGGCGCGAGGACTTCCGGACCGAGGTGCTGGGTCTGGTCAAGGCGCAGATGGTGAAGAACTCCGTGATCGTGCCCGTCGGCGCGAAGGGCGGGTTCTACGCCAAGCACCTGCCGGATCCCCAGGTGGATCGCGACGCGTGGCTGGCGGAGGGGATCGCGTCGTACAAGACGTTCATCTCCGGGCTGCTGGACATCACCGACAATATTGTTGCCGGTGACATCGTTCCGCCGCGCGACGTGGTCCGGTACGACGAGGACGACGCCTACCTGGTCGTTGCCGCGGACAAGGGTACGGCGACCTTCTCCGACATCGCGAACGGTGTGGCCAAGGAGTACGGGTTCTGGCTGGGCGACGCGTTCGCGTCGGGTGGTTCGGTGGGTTACGACCACAAGGCGATGGGCATCACCGCGCGGGGTGCGTGGGAGTCGGTCAAGCGGCACTTCCGCGAGATGGGCCACGACTGCCAGAACGAGCCGTTCACCGTGGTCGGTGTCGGTGACATGTCCGGTGACGTGTTCGGCAACGGGATGCTGTTGTCGGAGCACATCCAGCTGGTCGCGGCCTTCGACCACCGGCACATCTTCCTGGACCCGGCGCCGGATGCGGCGAAGTCCTTCGCTGAGCGGCGTCGGCTGTTCGAGCTGCCGCGCTCGTCGTGGGCCGACTACGACGCGGCGCTGATCTCCGAAGGCGGCGGCGTCTATCCGCGGACGGAGAAGGCGATCCCGGTCTCGGCCGAGATCTGCGACGCGCTCGGGATCGAGGGCTCACCGGCCCGGCTGACCCCGGCAGAGTTGATGAACGCGATCCTGAAGGCTCCGGTCGACCTGTTCTGGAACGGCGGGATCGGCACCTACGTGAAGGCGGCCGCCGAGTCGCACGGCGATGTCGGCGACAAGGCCAACGACCCGATCCGGATCAACGGCTCCGAGCTGCGTGCCAAGGCCGTCGGTGAGGGCGGCAACCTCGGCTTCACCCAGCTGGGCCGGATCGAGTACGCCGCGACCGGCGGCCGGATCAACACCGACTTCATCGACAACGTGGCCGGCGTGGACACCTCCGACCACGAGGTGAACATCAAGATCCTGCTCGACACCGTGGTCGCCGACGGCGATCTGACCGAGAAGCAGCGCAACGACATCATCGCGTCGATGACCGACGAGGTCGGCGGGCTGGTGCTGAAGTCGAACTACCGGCAGAACATCGCGCTCGCGAACGCAGCCGCGCAGGCCCCGGCGCTGATGCACGTCCACCAGGATTGGGTACGGCGGCTGGAGAAGCAGAAGCTGCTGGACCGCGAGCTGGAGTTCCTGCCGAGTGTCGCGGAGTTCAAGCGCCGCAAGGCCGACGGGCGCGGGCTGACCTCGCCGGAGCTGTCGGTGCTGATCGCCTATACCAAGATCGTGCTCGAGGCCGACCTGCTGGCGACCACGCTGCCCGACGACGCGTTCCTCAAGCACAAACTCGCGTCGTACTTCCCGAAGGCGATCCAGGAGCGGTTCGCCGACCAGATCCAGTCCCACCAGCTGCGCCGCGAGATCATCACCACCCAGGTGGTGAACGAGTTCGTGAACACCTCGGGGATCACCGCGTTCCACCGGCTCTCCCTGGAGACCGGCGGTTCGGTGGAGGACGTCGTACGGGCGAACCTGGCCGCGTCCCGGATCTTCGCGCAGCCCAGCCTGTTGTCGGCGAACGCCGATCTGGACAACGTGGTCGACGCGGCCACCCAGACGCACATGCGGCTGGAGACCCGCACGCTCGTCGAGCGCGCGACCCGTTGGCTGGTCAGCAACCGCCGCCCACCGGTGGACATCCAGGACCTGATCGACACGTTCGGTCCCGGAATTGCCAAGCTGACCACGGCGTTGCCGGAGCTGCTGCGCGGGCGTGAGCTGGCTTTGTTCGAGCAGCGTCGCGAGGCTCTGGTCGCGAAGGGCGTCCCGGTCGACGTCGCAACCAGCGTCGCGATCCTGCCCCCGGCGTACGCGGGCCTGGGCATCGTCGAAACGGCCTCGGCCGACGACCTCGACATCTTCGAGGTCGCGAAGGTCCACTTCGCGCTCAACGAACGCCTGCAGCTCGGCCTCTTCCTCGAGCGCATCATCGGCCTGCCACGCACCGATCGCTGGCAGACGATGGCCCGGGCCGCTCTCCGCGACGACCTGCACGCCGTCCACGCCCGCCTCACCCGCCAGGTCCTGGCCACCACGGATGCCGACGCCGACCCCGAAACCAGGGTTATCGCCTGGCAGGACCAGAACGCGACGGCGTTGTCCAGAGCAGCCACCATGCTCGAAGAAATCGTCGACACCGAAGGCCCGGAACTGGCTCATCTCTCGGTAGGCCTCCGCCTGGTCCGGACCTTGCTGGCCAACCAGGCTTAGCTTCGACGACGCTGAAACACCCTTGACAGAAGTGCGAACCCTCAGAGAGGTTTGATCACGTCGCGTTTACGCCCGAACGCGACGTGACGCCAACGCTCTGGGGGAGTGCGGTATGCGTTCGTCCCGCCCGAAATCGTTCACTGCAAGCGTTCTGGCCCTCGCCGTAGCGGTCACCGGTCTGCAAGGACCACCGGCCGCGGCGGCCGATCCGAAGAAACCCGATCCGGTATCGGCCGATAATTCGGTCATCTCCGTATCGGCCCGGACAGTGCCGACCCAACTTGATCCGTCCACGGCCGGTACCGCCAGGCCGCAGGCGACACCGACGAAGGTTGTCTGGCCCGCCGCGGGCACCGCCTCCGTCAACCTCTCCGGCTCCAGCCGCTCCCGTAGCGCTGGAGCCGTTTCCTTGCGCCCGGTCGCCGGTGGTCCGGACCAGGTGACCGTCGCGACGTACGACCACACGGTCGCCGAGAAGCTCGGCGGACACGGACTCGCGCTGCAGCTCACCCGCGCCGACGGCAGCCGTCGTACGGCGGCGGTCGGTGTCAGCGTCGATGTCGGCGGCTTCGCCGAAGCGTACGGCGGGAACTTCGAGTCGCGACTGCGGTTGATCGCCAAGCCTGCTTGCGCTCTGAAGACCCCGGCAGCGGCCGCGTGTTCCGCAAGCCGACCGGTGCCGAGCAAGATCGACCTGATCAACCACAAGCTGACCGCGACACTTCCGGTCGCTCAGCAAGGCATGGTGTACGTCGTCGCGGCCGCCCCGAGCGGTGAGGCCGGCTCGTACACGGCGACCAAGCTTTCGTCGTCGAGCAAGTGGTCCGTCGGCCTGCAGTCCGGTGATTTCAACTGGAGTTACCCGATTCCGAAGGTCGCTGCGATCTCCGGCAAGGCCCCGGACCTGGACCTGTCCTACTCGTCGCAGTCTGTCGACGGCATGACCGCCTCCGAGAACGCGCAACCCTCGTGGGCGGGCCTCGGCTGGAACCTCGACACGCCGTACCTGGAGCGTCGCTACAACGGCTGCTCGGACGACGGCGGCGACACCGGCGACCTGTGCTGGGCCGGTGACCAACTGATGCTGTCCCTCGAAGGCACCTCCTCCGAGCTCGTCAAAGACAAGGCCGCCGGCGGTGACATCTGGCGGGCCAAGCAGGACCCGGGCTGGAAGGTCGAGCGCAAGAAGGACGCCGACAACGGCGACAACGACGGCGAGTACTGGGTCGTCCGGACGCCGCAGGGGATGACGTTCACCTTCGGTCGCGGCAAGCAGGCGACCACCGGTACGGCGACCAACTCGGTCTTCACCGTTCCTGTCTTCGGCGACGACGACGGCGAGCCCTGTCACAAGAGCAGTGTCGAGGACTCCTGGTGCACCCAGGCCTGGCGCTGGAACCTCGACGGCGTAGTCGATGCCCACGGCAACAGTACGACGTACTTCTACGACGTCGAGAAGAACAAGTACGCCCGCAACGGCGAGTCCGGCAAGTCGACCGAGTACGTCCGCGGCGGCCACGTCCGCGACATCGTCTACTCGCAGCGCTCCGGCGACGAGGGTACGACGGCGCCCGCGCGACTGCACTTCGCCACCGACCTGCGCTGTATCGAGGCAGCGGGTGGATCCGGCACGTGTCCCGCGTTCGACAAGGACCACGCGTCGTCGTATCCCGACGTACCGATGGATCAGGTGTGCACCGGCAGCTGCACCGGCGATGAGCAGAAGTCGCCAAGCTTCTTCACGAACCAGCTGCTGCGCTCGGTCACCGCGCAGCGCAACGACGGCACCGACTTCGTCGATGTCGACCGGGTGGACTTCACCTACTCGTTCCCGGAGCCGTCCGATGGGACCAGCGCGTCGCTGTGGCTGGAGAAGTTCCAGCAGGTCGGCCTCGGTGGTTCCGGTACCGAGAAGCTGCCCCCGGTCGTGATCGCGGGTCGCGAGTCGCCCAACCGCGTCGACGCTGCGCCAGGGAGCGGCGTACCGAAGCTGCAGAAGTTGCGAGTCAGCGCGGTCACCGACGAGCTCGGCCGCCGGGTCGAGGTCGGCTACACCCAGCCCGACGGCTGCACGATCGACACGATCCCCGAGGGCAAGGCCGACACGAACACCCAGACCTGCTTCCCGGGCTGGCGTTCGAACGGCGACAGTTCCGGCTTCGGTTGGTGGCACCGGTACCTCGTCAGCAAGGTCACCGTGGTCGACCAGGCCGGTGGCGCGCCGCCGCAGGTGAACGAGTACCGGTACCGCGGCAAGGCGTCTTGGCACTACGACGATGACGACGTGACGCCGGTCAAGCGGAAGACCTGGAGCGACTGGCGCGGTTACGGCTCTGTCGACGTGGTCAAGCTGTCGCAGGCCGCGAAACCGCTGGAGGTCACCCGGAACCTGTTCTTCCAGGGGATGGACGGCGACCGGCTCGCGAACGGCGACAAGAAGTCCGTCGACGTCACCGACTCGACCGGCGGTTCGGTCAAGGACGTGCCCTGGTTGCGCGGCAAGGAGCGCGAGACGCAGCAATTCGCGCTGGACGCGTCCGGCAACCCGTCGTACGAGCTGGGCGGTTCGCTGCACACGTACACCTCGGCGCACACGACGCCGCTCGAGCCCGGTAAGACCGATCCGGACGATGACGCTCACCTGGTCGTCGAGAGCGAGTCGGTCAAGCGGGAGGCGGTCGTCCCCGAGGCCGGCGGCGCGAACACCACGCGCACCACGAAGATGACCACGACGTACGACGACTATGGCCAAGCGACCGACGTTGTCGACACGGCCGGCACCGACGTCCGCTGTACGCGCACGAGCTATGCACGTGACGACGCCACGATCGGCGACTGGATGCTCGCGTTCCCGTACCGGGTCCGCACGTACGACGGCACCTGTGCCGCGCCGAACAGCCTGATCTCGTCCAAGGACCAGTACTACGACGGGTCGGACACGGTCGGTGGTCCGGTCAGCAAGGGCGATGTCACCAAGACCGTCTCGGCGGTCACCGCCAGCGGTCCGAACGACATCACCAAGACCACCACCACGTCAGCCACCTTCGACGCTTACGGCCGCAGCCTCACCGAGACCGACGCCAACGGCCATACGAACAAAACCGTCTACGCCCCGGCGACCGGTCGGCCTGTCACCGTCACCGAGACCAACGCCCTCGGCCAGGTCGAGCTCACGACGATGGATCCCGATCGCCAGCAACCGTCGACGGTCAAGGACGCCAACAACCAGGTCACTTCGCAGACCTATGACCCGCTCGGCCGCCTGGCTACGGTCCGGCTGCCCGGTCAGGCCGCGGATGCCCCCGCGGCGAAGGTGTTCAGCTACCAGCTCGACCCGGATCACCAGCAGCCTCCGTTGGTGACCACCAAAGAGCTGCAGTCCGGGACGACCTACGTGACGTCGTGGTCCTTCCTCGACTCGACCGGCCGCGAACGCCAGACCCAAGAGGTCTCGCCGGCGTCGACCGGGGACAAGCCGAAGACGATCATCACCGACACCCGGTACGACGACACCGGCCACGTCGCCGCGGAGACGCTTCCAGTCGTCGTCGACGCTGCCGCGGGGAGCTCGCTTCAGGCAGTGCCGGGTGATCAGGTGGTCGAGACGCGGCACAGCTATGACGCCCTTGGGCGCAACACGAAGGCCGCACACTTTGCCCAGGGCAAGGAATTGTGGAGCTCGTCGACTGCGTACTTCGGCGATCACCTCCGGACGACTCCACCCCCAGGTGGTGTGGTGAAGACGTCGTGGGTCGATGTCCGCGGCCGTCAGGTCAAGACCGAGGACGGGACCGGATCGTCGATCGCAGCCACGACGTACACCTACTACCCGTCGGGTCTGCTGGCCAGTACGACGGATCCGGGCGGTCACAAGTCCACATTCAGCTACGACCTGCTCGATCGCAGGACCGAGACCGTGGACGCCGACTCCGGCCGGAGCCGCACTCAGTACGACGATGAGGGGAACGTCCTCGCGACCTGGGACGCGAAGACGCTGGCGTCCGGTCGACCGGGTCCGACGGTGTCCACGCAGTACGACGCCTTGGATCGGCCGACCGCCCGGTACGCCGGTGCGGCCGGGACTGGCGAGAAGATCGCCGCCTGGACATACGACTCGACCGAGATCGCGAACGGCATCGGCCGTGGGACGGCGCAAACGACGTACTGGAAGGGCAAGGCGTTCACCCGGGCCGCCATCGGGTACGACGCTCGCGGCCGGATCACCGGGCGCAAATGGACCTTCCCGCAGGGAGTGGGCGGTCTGCTGCACGGGTCGTCGTACACGGTGAACTATGGGTATGACGAGGCGGACAACAAGCTCACCACGACGTACCAGGACCCGGCGCTCGGCAACCCGAAGGAGACGATCACCGCCGGGTACGACAACCTGGGGAACCCGACGACGCTGTCCGGTGAGCTCACGGATCCGCTGACTGGCAACACGCACACGGATTCGTACGTGACGTCGACCGGCTACGCGGCTGACGGCAAACTCGCCGGTCGTGAGTATGCGAATGCGCATCACTCGCTGCGGCGCGCTTACGGCTATGAGCCGCAGACTCAGCGACTGTCCCGGATCCAGACCCTGATCGGCGACGAGAAGGCTGCCCAGGACGACAGCTTCGCCTGGGATCCGGACGGCAACATTCAGCAGATCACCGACGTCACGGGCTCGAAGTCCGTCGCGACCTGCTTCGACTACGACGGTCTCAACCGGCTCAACCACAGCTGGACGACGTACCAGACCGACTGTTCGGACGGCTCGTCGGAGACCGTCCACGACGGACCGGCCGGGTACAACCAGTCGTGGACCTACACGCCGGACGGCAACCTGACCTCGGAGACGACGCTCGGGCTGACGAAGAAGTACACGTACGGCGATCCGGCGCATCCGCACGCGGTGACGAAGGCCGGCGCGGCCGGCTTCAAGTACGACGCGAACGGCGCGATGATCGAGCGGCCCGGCCTGCTCGGTGGGCTGGTCCCGACCAAGCTCGAGTGGGATGCCCAGCAGCGGCTCGAGTCCGAGACCAGCACGCTGGTCAGCGAGACGCAGTTTGTCTATCTGCCGGATGGGACGCGGACGGCCCGGGTTGACCCGCTCGGGGTGACCGCGACGCTGTACATCGACGGCCAGGAACTCACGATCATAGCCGGTGTGCTCAAGGCATCCAGCCGGTTCTACGACCAGGCGGGTGTGGCGGTCGCTGTCCGCCAGACGCTCGGCAACGTGGTCTGGCAGTTGAACGACCAGCAGGGCTCGGCGCAGATTTCGGTTGCCGACGGCACCAGTATCGCCGCTCGCACCTACTACTCGCCGTACGGCGAGATCCGCAACCTGCTGCCGCCACTGCCATCCGAGCACGGCTGGCTGAACAAGATCAAGGATCCGACCACCGGGCTGAGCGCACTGGGTGAGCGGTACTACGACGCGACCCTGGGCCGGTTCCTCTCGACCGACCCGGCGACCGACGGGTCGTCCGCGCAGGCGGCGAACCCGTACTCGTACGCCGAGAACAACCCGATCACCTACATGGACCCGACCGGTCTGTGGAGTCTGTCGGGTGCCTGGAACGCGGTGAAGAGTGGTGTCAGCAAGGCGGTCGACTGGGTCGACGAGCACAAGGGACTGATCACCAACATCGCAGTCGGTATCGGCGTCGGCATCGCCATCGGCGCAGTCTGTGCGACCGGTGTCGGGTGCCTGATCATGGCTGGTGTCGCAGCCGGCGCTGCCGGTGCGGCGGCCGGGTACGGCGTCGATGTCGCCGAGGGGAAGAAGGACTTCTCCTGGGGTGGTCTGGCCACCGAAGTCGGTGTCGGGGCCGCGGTCGGTGGTCTGACCGCGGGGATCGGCGCAGGTCTCGGAGCCGGGGCCAGAGCGTTGGCCAACACGACCGCGGGTAAGGCGGTGACCGCAGCCGCCAGCAAGGCCGGTACGTCGGTCGCCAACTCCGCAGCCGGACAAGCGATCTCGGGTGCGGCGAAGGCGGCCACCGGTGCGATCAAGACGGCCGGCGGGAGGACAGCGGGCAAGGTCGCCGCGGTCGCCCGGCAGGCGACCGGCCGGGTCGCGCCACGAACCGCACGAGATATCGCCGCCAAACCGATGGCGCCGGCTGCCAAGTCACTGGCGCGCAAGATCGGGAACAGCCCGACCCAGAATGCCCAGCTGCAGAACGACATCCGCGCACTCCGCGCCCGCGGCGCCACCGACATGCGCGTCAACCAGCAGCAGGTCAACATCAACGGCGATCGGGTCGGCGTCAACCGGCCTGACCTCCAATACACTCTGAACGGCCGGCGGCACTACGCGGAGTACGACGCCCCGCCGCCCGTCCGTGCGCCGGGGCACAAGCAACGGATCATCGCGAACGATCCGACCGCCAAGGTGCACCTCTACACGGTTCCGTGATGGCAGCAAGGAGAATGCTGGAGTGATCACGCTTCTGTCCGACCGGTTCGCGCCCACGACCTCGCGGTTCGGGTTTCTCGAGGTGCCACTGGAGGTGGCGGCCGAGGGGCTCCGTGCGTGGCGGCAACAGCTGCACGGGCGGGCGAAGGCGGTACCGGTTGGCGGGAGTCTCCCGGAGATGCTCGAGCGGCTGCCACCACTGACAGGTGGTGTGCGGCCGCGCGAGCTCCTCGTCGGCACAGTGGGGGACCGCTGGACGGCGTACTTCGACTGTGGGTTCCAGGGCACTGATGCGGTGAGCACGGTCGGGTATCTGACCGAGGAGCTGAAGTGCCACGGGCTCGCTCTCGACTCGACGCCGCACACGTTCGGTACCGGGCTGGAGACGCCGGGGCGGTACGGCGCGGTGCAGTTCGAGCTGTTCGGGCCGCTGCCGACCGACTTCCTGAACTACGTCCGGACGATCTCGGCTTCGCACGACGGTAGCCGGTGGAGTTTCGAGGCTTCCGGAACGGTCCAGGCGTTCGAGCAGCCGGATCGGTACCAGGCTCGCACCGTGCGCTCGCGGTTCACTTCGGAGTTGCTTGCCGAGTACGCCGCCGCGCTCGGTGTCCGTCCGTTCGACGAAGACTTCTACGCCGACCGGGGAGTCCTCATCGAGACGCGTCAGAAGGTGCCGCGCAAGGGTCATGCGATGTCGCTTGCGGACACTCAGCACTACTGGGGCATCGTGCCCGGCGTCGCCTCGAAGATCCCTGGCTAGCGCTCGGAGACCAGTACGTCGACCGAGTACTGGTCGGCGCGGTAGCAGTGGCTGCCGTATTCGACCGGGGCGCCGTCGGCGTCGTACGCGGATCGGGTCATGGTGACCAGCGGCTCGGCCTTGGACATGTGGAGGGTACGGCGTTCCTCGGCGGTCGCGTTGCGGGCGCCGATGCGCTGGCGGGCGACGGTCGGACGAATGCCGCGGGCGCGGAGGACGGCGTACAGGCCGTCTCGTTCGAGGTCTGCGGTGGTCAAGTCGTTGAGTGCCGGGGGCAACCAGTTTCGCAAGATCGCGAGCGGTTGATCGCCGGCGTACCGGAGGCGGACGATCGAGACCAACGGGGTGCCGGTGGGCAGGCCGAGCATCTCGGCGGCGCGGTCGTCGTGGGCCTCGGTGGTCAAGGACAGTACGTCGGTGCGCGGGGTACGGCCCTCGCGGATCAGGTCGTCGTACAGGCTCGTCAGCTCGGCCTTGCGGTGCACCATGCGGTTGGCGACGGTGGTGCCGATGCCGCGGCGGCGGACCAGCAGGCCTTTGTTGACGAGCTCCGAGATTGCGCGGCGCACGGTCGGCCGCGAGAGGCCGAGGCGGTCCGACATCGCGATCTCGTTCTCGAACGGGTCGCCGGGGCGCAGGGTGCCGCCGCTGATGGCAGCAGTCAACTGCTCGGCGAGCTGGTGGTAGAGCGGCACCGGGCTCGTCCGATCGATGCTGATCGGGAGGGTCGCCATGGCCCGGGATAATACATGCCGCAGGTATGTATGTCTCTACGTGCGAATGTGTTAACAAACTATTGACACCCCGGGTACAGCCAGGAAAGCTGGCCGCGGTGGATCGGGTGCCGGCGGCGCGCGTCGTCGGGTGCGGCCGGTGGTCGGAGTGTGGACAGGAGAGGGCAGCGGATGCGGGTCGGGTTGGTTGGGGTTGGGCGGATCGGGGCGTTTCACGCCTCGACGCTGCGGGGTTTGCCGGCGGTGGATCAGGTGGTCGTCGCCGATGCTGACCCCTCCCGGGCCGAGACCGTGGCGAAAGAGCTCGGTCTCGGGTTCGCCCCCGACGTCGCTTCCCTTCTTGCTTCCGACCTCGACGGTTTCGTGATCGCGGCGGCGACCGGGGCCCATGCGGAGCTCATCGCGGCGGGGGTGGCGGCCGGCGTACCGACGTTTTGTGAGAAGCCGGTTGCGCTTGATCTGGCCGAGACGCAGCGGGTGGTCGAGCTGGTCGAGGCCGGTGGGGTGCCGGTTCACATCGGGTTTCAGCGGCGGTTCGATGCCGGTTATCAGGCTGCGCGGGCCGCGGTTGAGTCCGGCGAGCTCGGCTTCGTGCATCACATCCGCGCGAACACGAACGACGCGTTCCCGCCGCACCGCGACTACATCCCGCAGAGTGGCGGCTTCTTCCGCGACTGCTCGGTCCACGACTTCGACATCATCCGGTACGTCACCGGGCGCGAGATCGTCAGCGTGTACGCGACCGGCGCGAACCGCGGTGAGGCGTTCTTCGGCGAGGCCGGCGACGTCGACTCCGCGGCGGCGCTGCTCACCCTCGACGACGGGACCTTCGCGATCGTGAGCGGGACGCGCTACAACGCGGCCGGCCACGACGTTCGGATGGAGCTGCAGGGCAGTCTGGGGTCTATCGCGGTCGGGCTCGACGAGCACACCGCACTCCGGTCGGCCGAGCCCGGAGTGAACTTCCCGCCCGGTCCGCCGCATCTCACCTTCATGGATCGCTTCCAGGCGGCGTACGTGGCCGAGCTGACCGCCTTCACCGAAGTGGCCGCCGGGACGCGTGACGTCCCGTGCACGGTCCGCGATGCGCTCGCAGCGTTCCGGATCGCCGATGCCTGTGAGCTTTCTCGCCACGAGAACCGTGTTGTCACCGTTTCTGCCTGACCCACCTTGTTGCTGCGATAGAGGAGACTGTGCTCGATGACTGACCTGGCTGCCCGGATCGCGGGTGCTCCGATCTCGTGGGGTGTCTGCGAAGTTCCCGGCTGGGGCTATCAGTACGACGCCGAGACCGTCCTGGCCGAGATGCGCGCCGTCGGGCTCGCCGCGACCGAGTTCGGGCCGGACGGGTTCCTGCCCGAGGACCCGGCCGAGAAGGCGAAGACACTGGCCGATGCCGGGCTGCGTGCGGTGGGCGGGTTCGTGCCCGTCGTACTGCACGATCCGGCGCACGACCCGGCACCTGAGGTTGCCACTGCGCTCGAGGGGTTTGTCGCTGCCGGTGCGGGGACGCTGGTGCTCGCGGCCGCTACTGGCAGCGATGGGTACGACGACCGCCCGGTGCTGGATGAGACTGGGTGGAGCACGTTGCTCGGCAACCTGGACAAGCTGTCCGCACTGGCCGCCCGGAGCGGTGTGCTGGCGACCATCCACCCGCACGTCGGGACCATGGTCGAGAACGCTGCTGAGGTCGACCGGGTCCTGCAGGGCTCGTCGATCGGGCTCACGCTGGACACCGGCCACCTGCTGATCGGTGGGGTCGACCCGGTCGCACTGACGCTGGCTCACGCGGACCGCATCAGGCACACGCATCTGAAGGACGTGGATGCCGCCTGGGCCGCGAAGGTGCAGTCGGGTGAGGTTTCGTACACGGACGCGGTACGCGAGGGCATGTACCGTCCGCTCGGGCACGGTGACGTCGACCTCGGTGCGATCGTGAGCACGCTGGAGAAGGCCGGGTACGACGGCTGGTACGTGCTGGAGCAGGACACCATCCTGCAGGCCCGCCCGGCCGACGAGGGCCCGGTGGTCGACGTACGGGTGAGTATCGCGCACCTGCGCGCGATCGCGGAGGCTGTCGGATGAGCTGGGACGCTGCTGTTGTGAGACGGGGAGTTTGATGGCGGACGACGTACTGACGATCGGTCGTATCGGGGTAGACCTGTACCCGCTGCAGATCGGCACGCATCTGGAGGACGTGACCTCGTTCGGGAAGTTCCTGGGCGGGAGTGCCACCAACGTCGCGGTAGCCGCGGCGCGGCA
Source organism: Kribbella yunnanensis (assembly GCF_039529655.1). Taxonomy (NCBI): domain Bacteria; kingdom Bacillati; phylum Actinomycetota; class Actinomycetes; order Propionibacteriales; family Kribbellaceae; genus Kribbella; species Kribbella yunnanensis. The sequence goes on from NZ_BAAANF010000017.1 coordinate 824,097, forward strand.
CGGCCGGAAGTCCGCGGTGATCAGCCGGACGGGGAACGACCCGTTCGGCACCTTCATCCACTCGTCGCTGCGTGAACTCGGCGTGGACGACCGCTTCGTCACGCCGGTGGAGGGGTTGCCGACGCCGATCACGTTCTGCGAGATCTTCCCGCCGGACAACTTCCCGCTTTACTTCTACCGCTTCCCGAAGGCGCCGGACCTGGTCATCAACCCGTCCGAACTGGACCTGGACGCGATCCGAGACGCCTCGATCTACTGGTCGACGGTCACCGGGTTGTCCGCGGAACCGTCGCGCTCCGCCCACTTCGCCGCTTGGGAAGCGCGTGGGCGCCGCCCGATCACCGTGCTCGACCTGGACTACCGCCCGATGTTCTGGGCCGACCCGAGCGAAGCACACGCCCAGGTCAGCCGCGCTTTGGACTACTGCACAGTTGCCGTCGGCAACCGCGAGGAGTGCGAGGTCGCAGTCGGCGAAACCGATCCGGACAAGGCGGCTCAGGCTCTGCTGGATCGCGGGCTCGAGCTCGCCGTCGTCAAACAAGGTCCCAAGGGCACCCTCGCCCGCACCCGCGACGAACGCGTCGAGGTCCCACCCCACCCGGTAGAAGTAGTCAACGGCCTAGGCGCCGGCGACGGCTTCGGCGGAGCCCTCTGCCACGGCCTACTAGCTGGCTGGCCCCTGGAGAAAATCATCCGCTTCGCCAACACGGCAGGCGCCATAGTCGCCGCCCGCCTCGAATGCTCCACCGCCATGCCCACCACCACCGAGGTCCTCACCACGATGGGTGAAAACGCATGACCGACTCCCGCCGCCCCATCCCAGTCCAACGCCCCACCCAGGGTGAGCCGCAGCCCGACCAGGTCAGCCCCACGGACCCCACCGTCGTACAGCGTGTAGTCCCACCAACCGCTCAGCCGAGCGAGGTAAGCCCCACGGACCCCACGGTCGTACAGTCGGTGCAGGCGGCCCGGGCCCGGCGGCGGGCCGGGATGCCGAACGATCCGACGATCGTGGCGCGTGTACAGGTTCCCGGTGCCGACGACCCGACGACCGTCGTTCCGATGAACGAACCGGCCCGTACGACGGACGAACCAACCATGACCGTCGCCGCAAACGACACAACCGTCGTCGTACCGACCGCCCCTGGAGTCGCCCACCCGGCCGCCACCTACGCCGGTCCCGACGACCCAACCGTCGCCGTGCCAACCACCCCGACCGAGGCCAGCGGTCCCGCACACCCACCACCCCCGAACGTGGTGGCCGCCGCGCCCGGAGTTGCTTACCCCGCTGATGATCCGACGGTTGTCGCGCCGGCTGGCGGATTCGAGCAGGGCGCTCCAGAGCGGGCGGCCGAGCCGGCTGTTGCGGTGCCGGCTGGTGGCGTGCCGACTGGGGGTGGGCAGGGGCGGGTGGTGCCTGCGGTGGATTCTTGGCATCCGGCGACGGAGGGTGGACGACCGCGTCCGGCTGCGGATCCGGTTGGACGGTCCGAGTCAGCACGAACCGGGCGCGACGATCTGCTGGCTCGATTGGACGAGTTGACGGAGATTCGGGTTCGGCAGCCGGAGCGGATTGCCGAGGCTTGGCAACGTCGTCGTACTCGCGAACTGGTGGGATCGGACGGCCGACTGCTGATCGTCGCCGCCGACCACCCGGCTCGTGGTGCACTGGGTGTTCGCGACGATCACTTCGCGATGGGCAGCCGCCCCGGCCTGATCGCACGACTGATGACGGCACTCGAGCGACCCGGTGTTGACGGCGTACTGGCGACTCCCGACGTACTGGAAGACCTTCTGTTGCTTGGTGCCCTGGAAGGCAAGGTCGTCATCGGTTCGATGAACCGCGGCGGCTTGCAGGGCTCGTCGTTCGAACTCGACGACCGCTTCACCGCCTACGGTTCCGCCGCGGATCTCGCGTCCCGCCGCCTCGACGGCGGCAAGATGCTGACCCGGATCGATCTCGCAGACCCCGGCACGGTCGCCACCCTGGAAGCCAGCGCGAAGGCCGTCACCGAGCTCGCCGAACACAAGCTGATGGCAATGGTCGAGCCGTTCTGGTCGACCCGCAAGGACGGCCGCGTCACGAACGTCCTCGACGCGGACTCGGTCATCAAGTCCGTCCACATCGCCGCCGGTCTAGGCGCGACAAGCGCCTACACCTGGCTCAAGCTCCCAGTCGTCGACAACCTCGAACGCGTGATGGACGCGACCACCCTGCCCACACTCCTCCTCGGCGGCGACCCCACGGTTGCCCCCGAAGAAACCTACGCACGCTGGGGCAAAGCACTCACCCTTCCCTCGGTCCGCGGTCTGGTGGTCGGCAGAGCACTCCTCTTCCCACCCGACGGCAACGTCGCCTACGCCGTAGACCAAGCCGCCTCCCTCGTCCACGGAGCCACCGCATGACCGCCGCAGCCCGTGACACCAGCCGCGCGATCTGCCTCCACGGAGGTGCCGCATGACCGAGTGGTTCAAACCAGCAGGCAGCACGGCGCGCGATGGGTTTGATGTGGCCGTCACCCCGGGGGACAAGGAGTGGGAGTACAGCGGTTTGTACGTCGCCACGCTTCGACCCGGGCAATCGGTCGAGTTCGATACCGACGACTGCGAGTACCTCGTGCTCCCGCTCAGCGGCTCGGCTGAAGTCGTCGTCGACGGCGAGAGCGTGCCGCTTGGTGGGCGGGCCGACGTGTTTGCCGGGCCGACGGACTTCGCGTACGTCCCGCGGGGAACCACCGTCGCGGTCACCAGCGCAGGCGGTGCACGCATCGCCTTCCCACACGCGAAGGCCGCGAACGACTACCTCTTCCGCCGGATCGGCATCGAGCAGGTGGAGTCCGAGTTGCGTGGGGCGGGCGTCTCGTCCCGGCAGGTGCGCAACTTCGGCACGCCGGGGGTTCTCGAGGCCGACTCGATGATCGCCTGCGAGGTTCTCACCCCTGCAGGGAACTGGTCGTCGTACCCGCCGCACAAGCACGACGAGCACAAGCCTGGTAAGGAAAGTGTGCTCGAAGAGATCTACTACTTCGAGCTGCAGCTGTCCGACGCGGCCCCGGTAGGTGTCCAGGGCAACGACCCGATCGGTTACCAGCGGGTCTACGGCACCGCGGACCGGCCGATCGACGTGCTTGCGGAGGTCCGCAGCGGCGATCTGGTCCTGGTACCTCATGGTTGGCATGGTCCTGCGATGGCGCCTCCTGGCTATGACATGTACTACCTGAATGTGATGGCCGGCCCCGGTGCCGAGCGCGAGTGGCTGATCACCGACGACCCGCAACACGGCTGGGTCCGCGAGCTGTGGGCGACCCAGCAGATCGATCCCCGCCTGCCCTTCGAACAAGCACTGCCTTTCGGAGCTGAAGGAGAAGAGTCATGACGGTGCGCCTCACGGTCGCGCAGGCGTTGGTGCGATTCCTGAGCGTCCAGTACTCGGAGCGCGACGGAGTCCGGCAGCGGCTGATCGCCGGCACCTTGGGCATCTTCGGGCACGGGAACGTTGCGGGTGTCGGCCAAGCATTGCTGCAGGCCGAGCTCGAGGACCCGACTGCTCTGCCGTACATCCTGTCCCGCAACGAGCAGGCCATGGTGCACACCGCAGCCGCGTTCGCCCGCACCCGCGACCGGCTCCAGACCTACGCCTGTACAGCAAGCGTCGGCCCAGGCTCGACCAACATGGTCACCGGCGCGGCCTTGGCCACGATCAACCGGCTCCCGGTTCTGATCCTCCCTTCGGATGTGTTCGCAACCCGGGTGGCGACTCCCGTGCTGCAGGAGCTGGAGAGCTTCGGCGCCGGCGACGTGTCGGTGAATGACGCCTTCCGCCCGGTCTCGAAGTACTTCGACCGAGTCTGGCGCCCCGAGCAACTTCCGTCAGCCTTGCTGAACGCGATGCGCGTGCTCACCGACCCGGTCGAGACCGGTGCGGTGACGCTGGCGCTCCCACAGGACGTGCAGGCCGAGGCCTACGACTGGCCGGAGGAGCTCTTCGCCGAGCGCACCTGGTACGTCGCGCGCCCGTTGCCGGAAGCATCAATTGTCGACAAGGCGGTAGATCTCCTACGGTCCGCGCAGCGGCCGTTGATCGTCGCCGGTGGCGGCGTGCACTACTCCGGTGCCGAGGACGCGCTGCGGGTCTTCGCGGAAGCGACCGGTATCCCGGTCGCGGAAACCCAGGCAGGTAAGGGATCGCTGACCTACGACCACCCGCAGTCGATGGGTGCGGTCGGCTCGACCGGCACGACGGCGGCGAACGCGCTGGCCCGTGAGGCCGACCTGGTGATCGGTATCGGCACTCGCTACAGCGACTTCACGACGGCCTCCCGGACCGCCTTCGCCAACCAGGCGGTGCGCTTCGTGAACATCAACGTGGCGCGCTTCGACAGTGCCAAACATGCCGGCCTTCCTTTCGTCGCGGATGCGCGGGAAGCCCTTGTTTCGTTGGGATCCGCGCTCGGTGACTGGTCCGTGGACAGCCAGTACACCTCGACGGCCACGGAACTCTCAAGGAACTGGGACGGCATTGTCTCGGCACATTACAACCCCTCCGCCGAGGTGATCGGGAAGTTGGCCAACGGCCTGCTCACCCAGGGCCAGGTTCTCGGTGCCGTCAACGAATTGTCGGCGCCGTCTGATGTAGTCGTGTGTGCCGCCGGATCGATGCCCGGCGACCTGCACAAACTCTGGCGGACCCGCGACCCGAAGGGATACCACGTCGAATATGGCTTCTCCTGCATGGGTTACGAGATCGCCGGCGGTCTGGGTGTCCGCCTCGCCGCGCCGGAGCGCGATGTCTTCGTCATGGTCGGCGACGGGTCGTACCTGATGATGTCGAGCGAGCTGGCCACCGCCGTCCAGGAGAACCTGAAGATCATCGTCGTCCTGGTGCAGAACCACGGCTTCGCGTCGATCGGCGCCCTCTCGGAGTCACTGGGTTCGCAGCGGTTCGGGACGGCGTACCGCAAGCGCGCCGGCGACGGCCGGCTGGACGGCGACTACCTCCCGGTCGACCTCGCGGCGAATGTCCGCAGCTTCGGGATCGAGGTGCTCGACGTGCACAGCCGTGATGAGCTGGAGAAGGCGATCCACACCGCCAAGGCGGCGACCGGCCCGATCGCGATCCACGTCACGACCGACCCGCTGATCGGTTCGCCGGACAGCGAGGCGTGGTGGGACGTTCCGGTGAGCGAGGTGTCCGAGCTGCAATCCACGCAGGCCGCCGCGGCGTCGTACCAGGAGAGTAAGAAGGCCCAGCACGGGTACCTCGCACCAGTCGAGGGCGACTGACAGATGGCACCTATCAACGTCGGTACGGCGCCGGACTCATGGGGAGTCTGGTTCGCCGACAACCCCCGGCAGACACCGTGGACCCGGTTCCTCGATGAGGTCGTCGAGGCCGGCTACACGCGGATCGAGCTGGGTCCGTACGGCTATCTGCCGACCGACAAGGGCCAGCTGAAGGCAGAGCTCGACCAGCGTGGCCTCACCATGACGGCTGGTACGACGTTCGAGCAGCTGCACCGGCCCGATGGCTGGGAGTCGACCTGGCAGGGCGTCGCGCCGACCGCCGAGTTGGCCGCGGCAATGGGTGCCAAGCACCTCGTCGTGATGCCGTCGATGTGGCGCGATGCCGATGGCAGCATCACCGAGGAGCGCCTCGACCACGCCGGCCAGGTGGCGCACGGCAAGCAGATGAGCGAGCTCGGTCGCCGGGTCGCGGAGGAGTTCGGTGTCCGGCTGCAGTACCACCCGCACGCGGATGGTCACGTGGACAACCAGGGCACGGTCGAGCGCTTTCTCGAGGAGACGGACCCGCAACACGTCGGCCTGTGTCTGGACACCGGTCACATCAGCTACTGCGGCGGCGACAACCTCGAGCTCATCCGCAAATACCCGGACCGCATCGGTTACCTGCACCTCAAGCAGGTGAACCCGGAGGTCCTGGCCGCGATCCAGGGTCAGGAGATCAGCTTCGACCAGGCGATCGAGCGCGGTGTGATGGCTGAGCCACCGCACGGCGTACCGGAGTTTCCGCCGCTGCTGGCGGAGCTCGCCGGGCTCGACGTCGAGCTGTTCGCGATCGTGGAGCAGGACATGTACCCCTGCCCACCGGACGTGCCGCTGCCGATCGCGGCCCGGACGTTGGCCTATCTGAGATCCCACGGGGGTGGCGTATCGGTGTGATGGCCAGCAGAGTGTGAAACTCGCTGGTCCCAACGCAATTCTCCGCGGGTCGACCGCGGAACATCTGAAAGGCTGGTTGGAGTCATGGTTCGGTGGCACAGGAAGGCAGTGGCCGCGAGCGCGGCGGTCGTGCTCGTCACGGCACTCGCCGCGTGCAGTTCCTCCGGGGGCAAGCAGGAGGAGCAGGGCTCGAGCGGCAGCGGTAGCGGTGTCGCGGACACGCCGCGGATGAAGGTCGCACTGATCACCCACTCGGGGCCCGGTGACACCTTCTGGGACATCGTCCGGCGCGGTGCCGAGGCGGCGGCGAAGAAGGACAACATCGAGCTGCAGTACTCCAGCGACCCGGATGGCGCGGCCCAGGCGAACCTGGTGCAGACCGCGATCGACGCCAAGGTCGACGGCATCGCGCTCACCCTGAACAAGCCGGACGCCGTGATCCCGAACCTGAAGAAGGCGGTCGCGGCCGGGATCCCGGTGACGGTGCTGAACGGCGGGCTGGACAGCTGGAAGGGCACCGGAGCGATCGGGTACTTCGGCCAGGACGAGCGGATCGCCGGTCAGGCGACGGGTGAGAAGCTCAAGGAGCTCGGCGCGAAGAAGGTCATCTGCGTCATCCACGAGCAGGGCAACGTCAGCCTCGAGGCTCGCTGCCAGGGCATCAAGGACAAGTTCGGCGCCGTCGAGAACGTGAACGTCACCGGATCCGACCAGCCCGGGACCGAGGCGACGCTGACCGCGAAGCTGCAGCAGGACAAGACCGCGGACTACGTCGTCGCGCTGAACGCCGGCGTCGCGCTGACCGCGGTCAAGGCGGCCAAGACGGCCGGCTCGGCGGCCAAGGTCGGCAGCTTCGACATGAGCAAGGAGATGGCGAAGGCGGTCCAGGACGGCACCGTGCAGTTCGCCGTCGACCAGCAGCCGTACCTGCAGGGCTACCTCGCGGTGGACGCGATCTGGCTGAACAAGACCAACGGCGACACCATCGGCGGTGGTGAGGCGACCCTGACCGGGCCGGCCTTCATCGACAAGACGAACATCGAGGCCGTCGCGAAGTACGCCGCGGCCGGGACCCGCTGAGGTAGCGCCATGGCATCGACCATCACTTCTCCCGCCGCGGCGGACGACCGGGTCTCGGCCCGGTCCGTCGGGGTGCGGCTGCTCAGCCGGCCCGAGATCGGATCGCTGGTCGGCGCAGCGGTCATCCTGGTGTTCTTCCTGATCGCCGCGCCACCGTTCCGCGACGTCAACAACACCGGCACGATCCTGTACCAGGCCGCGCTGATCGGAGTGATGGCGGTGCCGGTCGCGCTGCTGATGATCGGCGGCGAGTTCGACCTGTCGGCCGGTGTCGCGGTGACGACATCCGGTCTGACGGCCGGCCTGTTCGCCTATCAACTCAGTCTGAACGTGTGGGTCGGCATCCTGCTGGCGCTGGTCGTCTCGTTGGCGGTCGGTGCGTTCAACGGCTGGCTGCTGATGCGGACGGGGTTGCCCAGCTTCCTGGTGACGCTGGGCACCTTCTTCATCCTGCAAGGCCTGAACATCGCCGTCACCCGGCTGGCGTCCGGGGCGGTCGCGTCGAACTCGATCAGCGACATGGACGGTTTCGGGTCCGCCCAGAAGCTGTTCGCCTCGGAGTTCAAGCTGGGCGGCGTGACGATCAAGATCATCATCGTCTGGTGGATCGTGTTCGTCGCGATCGCCGCCTGGGTGCTGCTCAAGACCCAGATCGGCAACTGGATCTTCGCGGTCGGCGGCGACGCCGCGGCGGCCCGGGCGGTCGGCGTACCGGTGCGGAAGGTGAAGATCGGCCTGTTCATGACGGTCGGGTTCTTCGCCTGGTTCGCCGGGATGCAGTTGCTGTTCGTCCAGAACGGCGTGGTGCAGTCCGGTGAGGGCGTCGGCAAGGAGTTCCTCTACATCATCGCCGCGGTGGTGGGCGGTTGCCTGCTCACCGGTGGCTACGGCTCGGTGGTCGGCGGCGCGGTCGGTGCGCTGATCTTCGGCATGGTGCAGCTCGGCGTCGTGTACGCCGGCTGGAACCCCGACTGGTTCAAGGCCTTCCTCGGTGCAATGTTGCTGCTGGCCACCATCGTCAACCTGATCGTCAAGAACCGGGCGGAGGCACGATGACCACCACGGAGAGCTTCGCGTCCGAGGCTACGAACAGTCCGACCACACCGATCGTCCTCCTGGAGGACGTCGGCAAGAGCTACGGCAACATCCACGCGCTGCGTGGGGTGTCGCTGTCGGTGCGGCAAGGTGAGATCACCTGCGTGCTCGGCGACAACGGCGCCGGCAAGTCGACGCTGATCAAGATCATCGCCGGGCTGCACGACTACACCTCCGGCACCATGTCGGTGAACGGCGAGGAGCGGCACTTCAGCTCGCCGCGTGAGTCACTGGACAGCGGGATCGCGACTGTCTACCAGGACCTCGCACTGGCACCGCTGATGTCGGTCTGGCGAAACTTCTTCCTCGGGAACGAGCTCACCCGCGGGCCGTTCCGGCAGCTCGACGAGCGGGCGATGAAGCGGATCGCCGGCGAGGAGCTGACCAAGATGGGGATCTCGATCCCCGACCTGGAGCAGCCGGTCGGCAAGCTGTCGGGCGGTCAGCGGCAGTGTGTCGCGATCGCGCGGGCCATCCACTTCGGCGCAAAGGTGCTGATCCTGGACGAGCCGACTGCGGCGCTGGGCGTGAACCAATCCGGCGTGGTGCTCAAGTACGTCGTGAAGGCCCGCGACGCCGGGATCGGCGTCATCTTCATCACCCACAACCCGCATCACGCCTACCTGGTCGGCAACCACTTCGTCGTACTGAAACTCGGACGGGTCGCACTCGACACCCACCGGGCCGACATCACGCTGGAGCAGCTGACCACGGAGATGGCCGGTGGCTCCGAGCTGGAGGCGCTGAGCCACGAGCTGCGCGATCTGGCCCCCGATGCGGTGGCCGAGATCGAGGACGAGACGAACACAGGGGAGAAGGAGCAATGACTGATCTGCGGATCGGCATCGTCGGGGTCGGCGCGATGGGCGCGGACCACGCCGAGCGGATCGTACGGCGGACGTCGGGCGCGCGCCTGGTCGCGGTATCGGACCCGGACACCGCTCGCGCGGAGGAACTCGCGAGCCGGCTCTCGGCCGCCCCGGGCGCTGGTACGTCGCCGAGCGTGGTGCGGGTGGTTACCGATCCGCTGGCGCTGATCGGCGCGCGTGACGTGGATGCGGTGATCCTTGCGTCACCGGGGTTCGCACACGCGGAGCAGCTGTTCGCGTGTCTCGAGCACGGCAAACCGGTGCTCTGCGAGAAGCCGCTGACGATGGACGCGGCCTCTTCGCTGCAGGTGGTCGAGGCCGAGCACAAACTCGGTCGGCAGCTCATCCAGGTCGGCTTCATGCGGCGCTTCGACCCCGAGTACGACGCTCTGAAGCAGCTGCTCGATTCCGGGGAGCTCGGCCGCCCGCTGCTGTTGCACAACGTGCACCGCAACAAGGCCAACGGTCCGGGGTTCCGCAGCGAGATGATCGTGCGGGACTCGATGGTGCATGAGGTCGACGTCGCGCGCTGGCTGCTCGACTCCGAGATCAGCAAGATCACCGTGCATGCGCCGAAGCCCACCAGTTCGGTGCCCGAGGGCGTGCTCGATCCGCAGTTCGCGGTGTTCGAGATGGCGAACGGCGCGATGGCCGACGTCGAGGTGTTCGTGAACTTCCAGGTCGGGTACGAAGTGCGCTGCGAGGCGGTTGCCGAGCGCGGGAGCGCGACCATCGGGCTCGGCTCTGGGGTCGTCACCCGGGCCGCGGGACACTGGGGTGGTGCGATGCCGGAGGACTTCCGGATTCGCTTCGACCTTGCGTACGACATCGAGGTGCAGCGTTGGGTCGAGGCGGTCGGACGCGGTGAGATCGACGGCCCGAGCGCCTGGGACGGTTACGCGGCCGCCGCAGTCTGTGAGGCCGGGGTCGAGTCGTTGAGCACCGGGCAGCCCGTCACTGTCGACCTTGCCGACCGCCAGGCAGTCCTCGGCTGAGGCCGAAGCTGAAGCTGAAAGGAATTCGTTGTGAGTACTGAGATCAAGCGCATCACGCATCTGGTCGGCGGCAGCCCGTGGACCGGCGTCGCCGAGCGCACCAGCAACGTCTACAACCCCGCCACCGGCGAGGTCACCGGTGAGCTCGACCTCGCCTCGACGGCCACCGTCGACGAGGTCGTCAAGGTCGCGCACGACGCGTCGAAGGCGTGGGGGCAGACCTCGCTGACCAAGCGCACGCAGGTGCTGTTCGCCTACCGCGAGCTGGTGAACGAGCGTAAGGAGCAGATCGCCGCGCTGATCACGGCCGAGCACGGCAAGGTGCTGTCCGACGCCCTCGGCGAGGTCACCCGCGGTCTCGAGGTGATCGAGTTCGCCTGTGGGATCCCGCATCTGCTCAAGGGCGGTTTCAGCGAAGGCGTCTCGACCAAGGTCGACGTCTACTCGATCCGTCAGCCGCTCGGCGTCAGCGCGGTCATCTCGCCGTTCAACTTCCCGGCGATGGTGCCGATGTGGTTCGTCCCGATCGCGGTGGCCTGCGGCAACAGCGTGGTGATCAAGCCGTCCGAGAAGGACCCGTCGGCGGCGAACGCGATGGCCGAGCTCTGGAAGGAGGCCGGCCTGCCGGACGGCGTGGTGAACGTGCTGCACGGCGACAAGGAGGCCGTCGACCGGCTGCTCGAGCACCCGGACATCAAGTCGGTCTCGTTCGTCGGCTCGACACCGATCGCGAAGTACGTCTACGAGAACGGCACCAAGAACGGCAAGCGCGTGCAGGCGCTCGGCGGCGCGAAGAACCACATGATCGTGCTGCCTGACGCCGACCTCGACCTGGCCGCCGACGCCGCGGTGAACGCCGGCTTCGGTTCGGCCGGCGAGCGCTGTATGGCGATCTCGGCGCTGGTCGCGGTCGAGCCGATCGCCGACGAGCTGATCGGCAAGATCACCGAGCGGATGGCGAAGCTCAAGACCGGTGACGGTACGCGTTCCACCGACATGGGCCCGCTGGTCACCGGCCCACACCGCGACAAGGTCGTCGGGTATGTGGCCGCCGGTGTCGAGGAGGGCGCCGAGCTTGTCGTCGACGGCCGGAACGGCGACTTCGACGGTGGTGACGACGGTTTCTGGCTCGCCCCGACCCTGTTCGACAAGGTGACGCCGGAGATGTCGATCTACACCGACGAGATCTTCGGCCCGGTGCTGTCGGTGGTCCGCCTGCCGTCGTACGACGCCGCTCTCGACCTGGTGAACTCCAACCCGTACGGCAACGGGACGGCGATCTTCACCAACGACGGCGGCGCCGCCCGTCGCTTCCAGAACGAGGTCGAGGTCGGCATGGTCGGGATCAACGTCCCGATCCCGGTCCCGATGGCCTACTACTCGTTCGGTGGCTGGAAGAACTCACTCTTCGGCGACACGCATGCGCACGGCATGGACGGCGTGCACTTCTTCACCCGCACCAAGGTCGTCACCTCCCGCTGGCTCGACCCCAGCCACGGTGGCATCAACCTCGGCTTCCCGACCCACGACTAATTCCTTCATCCGGCGAGCGCGGCGGCGAGGGAGGCTGCCGCGATGCCGGGGAGGTGGCCGTGCAGGAGATCGATGCGGTGCTGCAGGCGTGGCGTTGTGAGCGGCACGGTGGTGGCCGTCGGCGCCAGGGCAGCCGGCAGTACGGCGAGGCCGTGGCCGGCGGCGACCAGGTCCAGAAGTGTGGTGAGGTCGCTGCCGGTGTAGGTGAGAGCCGGGCGGAAGCCGTCGGAGTCGGTGGCCGCGCGGAGGGCCGCGAGGGGTGCGGCGACGTCCGGGGCGTCGATCCAGCGGGCGTCGACCAAGTCGTGCAAAGCGATCCGGCGCCGTTTGGCCAATGGGTGATCGTTGGCCAGGGCAACGACCAGGGCGTCGTGCGCTACCGCGCTGGTGCGCAGCGTGCCGGCATCGACGAGCAGGAGCGGGTCGGTCGGCGCAGCCACGCCGTCGATCAGGCCCAGATGGTATTCGCCGACTGCCACGCCGTGGGCGACTTCGGCGCGACCACAGACCGTGAGCGTGACCACGGTTCCAGGGTGCGATCGTCGTACGGCGGTGAGAGCCGTGGCGAGGCGGCCACCGACGGCTGCCAGCGGTGAGGCGGCGATCGTTAGCGTTCCGGGCGGATCGCCGACCGCGCGGTGGACGTCAGCTCGGGCGGCGGCGAGGCGGAGCAGGATCGCACCGGCGTGTTCGAGCAGGCGCTCACCGGCGGGCGTCGGAGTCACCGGTCGTCGGTGCAAGAGCGGCGTACCGAGGTCGGACTCCAGTACGGCGATGTGCTGCGACACGGCCGATTGGGTGTAGCCGAGCCGGTCCGCGGCGGCGGAGAACGAGCCAAGCTCGGCCACTGTGACGAAGGTGCGCAGCAGATGCGGATCCACGAGATAAGTATCGCTGATACTCGGTGCAGAGATCATCGTTGGCGCTGATGCGGCCATCTGCCACACCATGAATCCATGAACGCTTACTCAGCACGCATCGCCCTCGTAGGCGACCGCTCTCCACATGTCCGGTCACACACCAGAGTGCCCGGTCTGCTCGATCGGCTGCGCGAACGCGACAGCCTCGATCTCGACGTCTACTGGGTGCCGACCGGCGAGGTCGACGCGTCGCTCAAGGGCTTCGACGGGATCTGGTTGCTGCCGGGCAGCCCGTACCGCGACGAGGCCGGAGCGATCCAGGCGGTCCAGATCGCACGCGAGAACGGGATCGCATTCTTCGGGACCTGTGGTGGTTTCCAGCACGCGATGCTGGAATTCGCCCGCAACGTCTGCGGCCAGACCGCAGTACAGCACGGCGAGAACCACCCGGAGGCCGAAGACCAGCTGATCGTCGAGCTGGCCTGCTCACTCGTCGGCCACGAGGGCGTGATCCACATAACGCCGGGGACGCGGGCGGCCGCCGTACTGGGTGTTGAGCGGTCGACCGAGCGCTACCACTGTGCCTATGGCCTCGACAGCAGCCGGTTGGACGTGCTGCGCGAGCAGGGCATGGTCTTCAGCGCGTACGACGACGAGGGTGATCCGCGGATCGCGGAGCTGCCCGAGCACCCGTTCTACCTGGCCACGTTGTTCCAGCCGGAGCTGGCGGGCGATGGCACTCGACCACATGCACTGATCGAGGCCTTCGCCCGCGCAGCCTGCACCAATTAGAGCGACGGACGGGGAGAGAGACCTGCTGCCAAGTAGGCCTCGTCGATCAGCTGCATGGTTGCCACAGCGTCGTCGGCGTCGGTCGGCAGCGGGGCGCCAGTGCGGAGGTGGGCGGCGAACGCCTCCAGTTGGTACGCGTACGACGACTTGCGGCCGAGGTGCTCGACCCAGTGGTCTTCCTTCGTGGTAACGATGACGCGGTCGTCGTTGTGCGGCAGCACGAAGCTTGGTGCGAACGCCTCACCACGAGTGCCGACGATCTTGCAGCTGAAGTCGAGAGTCTCCGCGCCCATGCTGGTCCGCACTGCACCAGTAGCGCCGTTCGGGAACTCCAGGTCGGCGTTCAGCCACTCGTCCACACCAGGCAGCCGCTTGCGCTCACCAGCGCGGGCGCTGACCAGACGCGGCGCACCGCCGGCCCAGGGCGCCACAGAGCGCTGTGCGTGCAGGGCGTAGCAGCCCACGTCCATCAGTGCGCCGCCGGCCAGCGGCAGGGACCAGCGCGGGTCGTCCTCCGGCGGCGGAGGCATCACCATGGTGGTTTCCACATGCTGCAGGTCGCCGAGCTCACCTTTGGCGAGCAGTTCGTGCAGCCGGCGGGTCACCGGGTGGAAGAGGTAGTGAAAGCCTTCCATGACTGCCACACCGCGCTCCGCGGCAGCGTCGCGCACCAACGCTGCCTCGGTTGCGTTGCTGGCCGAGGGTTTCTCCGTCAGCACATGTTTGCCGGCGGCAATCGCCTTGAGGTTCCAGGGGCCGTGCAACGCATTCGCGAGCGGGTTGTAGATCGCCTCGACCTCCGGGTCGGCGAGCACGGCGTCGTACGACGCATGCACGCGTTCGACGCCGTGTTCCGCCGCGAACGCTTCGGCGCGGTCCCGGTCCCGCGCGGCGACGGCGACCAGCCGGGCGCCGGTCAGCCGGGCCGGTTCGGCGATCGCGCGCCCCGCGATCCGGGCCGCACCAAGGATCCCGATACGCAACGGTTCCATGCTTGTCCTCATCTCACCTGAAGCCAGCGCAGCCCCCGAGTGGGCCGGCGGATGATCCAGAAGGCGACATCCTCGCGTATACAAAGCCTCGGCAGATATCCCCGGACCGCTATCCGGACCCGATTCCGGGCACGTTCACCCGCCGTTCACGATGCTGTGTGTGGCGATAGTTGAACGTTGGGTGATCGGAAAGGATCTGATCAAATCACCGCCCCGGGTCGACTGATCAGGGTGGAGGCTTCAGGATGTGCCCATGAGTACCGTGCAGGTCCAGGTTGATCGGAGCAGTCGGACGCCGTTGCATGTGCAGTTGGCACAGCAGCTCGAGGCGGCGATCCAAGGTGGCGAGCTCCCGGTCGGGTCCCGGCTGAGCAACGAGGTGGACCTCGCGGAGGCGTACGGGCTGAGCCGGCCCACGGTGCGGCAGGCGATCGCTCGCCTGGTCGACCAGGGCCTGCTGGTGCGCAAGCGTGGCGTCGGGACGCAGGTGGTCGGCAACTCCGGCCAGGTGCGCCGCTCGCTCGAGCTGACGAGCCTGTACGACGACCTGGCCGCAGCGCACCGCAAGCCGGAGACCGAGGTGCTGCGGCTCGGAATCGCGCCCGCGACCGCCGAGGTGGCGGCGGCGCTGCAGTGTGAGGTGGGCGACCGCGTGCTGCGTCTGGAGCGCCTACGCCGCGCAGACGGCGAGCCGCTCGCTCTGATGCGCAACTGGCTCCCGCCGGACCTCCTGGAGACCGACCCGACCACCTTGGCCGAGCGCGGGCTCTACCAGCTGCTGCGGGCCGAGGGCGTGCGGCTGAAGGTGGCTCACCAGACCATCTCCGCCGTACCGGCGTCTCCGGAGCAGGCCAGGCTGCTGGGCGAGGAGCCTGGGCACCCGCTACTGGCCACCACTCGGATCACGTACGACGACCACGGTCAGCCGGTCGAGTTCGGTTCGCACCTCTATCGCGCCAGCCGGTACTCCTTCGAGCACACCCTGATCCACCGCTGACATCAGTCGTTTGCAACAACGTGCAACTTTGTGGACGCGCAGGTGCGGCGCGGATACGCTCAGTGAGCCTCTGGCATGGCACGGTTATCCACAGGCCGCCGTGAGCAAGTGGCGCAGGGTGCCCCGAAGTTGAAAAGATGGTCGCGCACGGTGACCGCGGGGTCGCCGGACGGGACCAACGGGGAGACCGATGACAGCCGACAGACTTGCCGCGCGCCGGTCGGGCTGGGACGGTGCCGTCGAGCTCATCGACGCCCAGGTCCGCGATGTCGTGCGCCGCGAGGGGATCGACCCGCTCCGCGACCCGGGCGCGGTGAACGCGATCGTCGCCATCGTCGTCCGCGAGTACGACGAGCGCAGCCTGACCGGCGTGGTCCCGCCGATCGGCGACATCGAGGCGGTCAGTCGCGAGGTGCACGACCGGGTCGCCGGATTTGGTCCGCTGCAGCGGTATCTCGACGACCCCAAGGTCGAGGAGATCTGGATCAACGAGCCGAGCCGGGTCTTCATCGCCCGCGAGGGCCGGCACGAGCTCACCACGACGGTGCTGACCGAGGAAGAGGTCAGCGACCTGGTCGAGCGGATGCTGAAGACGACCGGGCGCCGGGTCGACGTCTCGCAGCCCTTCACCGACGCCCGGCTGCCTGACGGCAGCCGGGTCCACATCGTCCTCGGTGGCATCACCCAGCGCTTCGCAGCGATCAACATCAGGAAGTTCACGGTCCGCGCGACCCGGCTGAACGACCTGGTCCAGCTCGGGTCGCTGACTCCGCACGCGGCGGCCGTGCTGGACGCATCGGTGGCCTGCGGGCTCAACATCCTGGTCTCGGGCGGCACCCAGGCCGGCAAGACCACGATGCTGAACGCGCTGGCCGGGTCGATCCCGGGCAGCGAACGCGTGATCAGCTGCGAAGAGGTCTTCGAGATCAAGCTGCCGATCCCCGACTGGGTGTCGATGCAGACCCGGCAGGCCGGTCTCGAAGGGACTGGCGAGGTCCGGCTGCGCGACCTGGTCAAGGAGTCGCTGCGGATGCGACCGTCCCGGGTCATCGTCGGCGAGGTCCGAGGTGAGGAGTGCCTGGATCTCTTGCTGGCTTTGAACTCTGGATTGCCAGGCATGTGCACGATCCACGCGAACTCGGCGCGCGAAGCGCTCACCAAGATGTGCACGCTACCGCTGCTGGCTGGCGAGAACATCGGTTCGCGGTTCGTGCTGCCGACAGTGGCCGGCTGCGTCGACCTCGTCGTACACCTCGGGATCGCTGCGGACGGACGTCGTCGGGTGCGGGAGATTCTGGCGGTGAGCGGGCGGATCGAGGATCAGGCGATCGAGACCGAGACGCTGTTCGGCACGGTGGACGGGTTGTTGCGGCGGGCCGAAGGGCACCTGCCGCATCCCGAGCGGTTCCAGCACGCGGGGTACAACGTGGCCGGTCTGCTGACCGAGCTGCCGCGAGGTGCCGGCTGATGGGGCTTCTGCTCGGACTCTTCTTCGGTGTCGGTCTGTTGCTGATCATCGCAACATTCGTGGCGCCGGCCGAGGCCCGCGTTGCGCAGGACGGTCGCCTGGTGACGCGCAGCCGCGACCTGCTGGCCAGTGCCGGAGTCGAGGGCGTGACACCGGCTGCCTTCATCGGTGCGTGTCTGGTCACCGGACTGATCGGGCTCGTGGTGATGTTCGCGGTGTCCGGTGCTTGGCCGGTCGGTGTGGTGTTCGGTCTGATGGCTGGCGGTGCGCCCGTGGCGTTGGTGCGGAGTCGCGCCCGGCGACGGCTGGCCGAGTTCCGCGAGCTCTGGCCGGATGTCGTCGACAACATCGCGTCAGCGGTCCGGGCTGGGTTGTCACTGTCCGAGGCGCTGGCCCAGGTGGGCGAGCGCGGACCGCTGCCGTTGCGGGAGCCGTTCCGGCGGTTCGGTGCGGACTATGCCTCGACCGGCCGGTTCGCGGAGTCGCTGGACAGGTTGAAAGCCCGGCTGGCGGATCCCGTCGGTGACCGGGTCGTGGAGGCGTTGCGGATCGCGCGCGAGGTCGGCGGTGGCGATCTCGGTCGGCTGCTCCGATCCCTGTCGACGTTCCTGCGCGACGATGCCCGGACCAGGTCCGAGCTGGAGTCGCGGCAGTCCTGGTCGGTGAACGGCGCGCGCGTCGCGGTCGCGGCACCATGGCTCGTGCTGGCGATGCTGTCGTTCCAGGGCGATGTGATCCAGCGGTACAACTCACCAGTGGGTGCGATTGTCATCGGCGCCGGTGCGGTGATCTGCGTGCTGGCATACCGGTTGATGCTGCGAATCGGTCGACTGCCCGAGCCCGAGCGGGTGCTGCGATGACTCCGATCGTGCTCGGTGGTGTGCTCGGCGCCTTGTTCGGTGCCGGCCTGCTCATCGTCGTACGGCGCTTGCCGTTCCTGCGCCGACCAACGCCCGACGACCGCATCGCGCCGTACCTGCGGGATATCGACGGGTCCGAGGTGTTCCTCGGTGCCGTCGCGTCGAACTCGCCGTTCTACGCGATCCTCCGGCTGTTCGGCCCGTCGTTGCGTTCTGGCGCGCGACGGCTGGAGCGCGTCCTCGGCGGCGCGAACTCGATCCGCCGAAGACTCGCCCGCGCCGGGCTGGAGCGCACGGTCGAGGAGTTCCGCATCGAGCAACTCCTCTGGGGTACGGCGGCCTTCGGTGTCGGCCTGGTTGCGTCGTTGATCGCGGTGTCCCTCGGGATCGGAAACCCGGTCGGGATGCTGGTCGTCTGCGCGCTCTTGGGTGTGCTCGGAGTGCTTGCCCGAGACACCTATCTCGGCACGCAGGTCCGCAACCGTGAGCGCCGGTTGCTCGCGGAGCTGCCCACGGTGGCCGAGTTGTTGGCGCTGTCGGTCGCGGCAGGCGAAGGCCCAGCCGCAGCACTCGATCGCGTCGCTCGGTCCTGCCGAGGTGATCTCGCGGACGAACTCAAGCGGGTGCTGGCCGAGACTCGCGCCGGTGACACCCTGGTCAAGGCGCTGGATGCGCTGGCGGATCGGACCGGCCTGCTGGCCTTGTCACGGTTCGCCGACGGCTTGGCCGTCGCACTCGAGCGCGGTACACCGCTGGCCGACGTACTGCGTGCGCAGGCCGGCGATATTCGTGAGGCCGGTCGGCGTGAGCTGATCGAGTCCGGAGCCCGCCGTGAAGTCGCCATGATGGTCCCGGTGATCTTCCTGATCCTGCCGGTCACCATCGCATTTGCCTTCTACCCGGGGGCTGTCGGAATCCGGCTGATCGCCGGATGAATCGAGGAGAGGTCATGTCCCAACTGATGACGAGACTGTGCGTGGCGTTGCTGACGCCGCGGCCCGCGCGCAAGGAGCGCGGCGACGTCCCGGGCTGGGTGCTCATCACGGTGATGACGGCCGGTCTGGTCGTGGCGATCTGGGCGGTTGCCGGTCCGCAGCTGGCACAGATGCTGAAGAACGCTCTGGACTCCGTCTCCAACAAGTGACCCGGAGACGGAGCGACCGTGGGTCTGCGGTCGTGGACTTCGTGCTGGTCTCGATGCTGGTGGTGCCGTTGTTCCTCGGCATCCTCCAGGTCGGCCTTTATCTGTACGTGCGTAACACGGTGACAGCCGCGGCTTCGGAGGGCGCCCATTACGCGGCGGTCCTGAATCGGACACCGGCCGACGGCCAGGCGCGGACGCGCGAGCTGATTAGCGGCGTTGTGAACGATCGCCTGGTCGACTCCGTTGACGCGAGTGCGACTGATATCGACGGGCAGCCGGGTGTCGAGGTCGTCGTACGGGCGCATATGCCGGCGCTCGGGCTGTGGGGCCCGTCCGTCGACTTCAGCGTCGCCGGGCATGCGGTCAAGGAGACCGGCGAATGAAACAGCGGGACGAGCGTGGCAGTGCAGTCGTCGAGTTCTCCTGGCTCGCGCTCCTGCTGATGGTTCCGTTGATCTACGTGATGCTCGGAGTCTTCGACGTCCAGCGAGCCTCGTACGGCGCGACAGCGGCGACCCGTGCGGCCGGGCGCGCGTTCATCATCGTGCCGGACGGGCTGTCGGAGGACGAGGCTCGGGCACGGGCCTTCGAGGCGGCCCGATTGGCGATGAAGGACCAAGGCATGGAGCTGACCTCGGACCAGCTCACGATCAGTTGCAACCCGGCTTGTCTGCAACCAGGTTCGACGGTCACCGTCACGCTGAACACGAGCGTCCGGCTGCCGTTGATCCCCGATGCGCTCGGCGGCGAGCCGCCCGCGATTCAGATCAGCTCCGCGCACACCGAGCCGTACGGCGACTATCGCGAGGCGAAGGGCGACGGATGAGTCGCAGATCGCGTGACGACCAAGGCCAGATGACCGTGCTGATCATCGGCTTCACGTTCGTCATCCTGCTGATGATCGTGGTCGTCACCGACATCTCCAAGGTCTTCCTGGTACGGCGCGACCTGGACGCCACCGCCGACGGCGCCGTACTGGCCGCGGCCAACGGGCTGGCCGCGATCTACGCCCAGCCTGCCGCCGACGGCAACGCCGAGCTTGATCCCGACCAGGCTCGCCGACTGACCGCCGAGTACCTGGATCAAGTTGCCGCAAGCAACCGTTTCGACGGCCTCGACTGGTCGGCCGACGTCACCGGTACGACGGTCACCGTCCAACTGACGTCGTCGGTCGACCTGCCCTTCCAGCCACCCGGCTTCCCAGGTGCCGCGGACATCGCCACCGAGGCGTCAGCCGTCGTACCGATCCGCTGACCCTGCGTGGCTCAATCCCGCACCGTGTCTCGGCGCGATGGCATCAGGTAGAGAGCGAGCACGAGGATCATGGTGGCGACGGCGGCCAGGCCCACGGCGTGGTAGCCGTCGACGAAGGCGCTCTTGACCTGTCTGAGGAGAACGCTGTCGGTCTGTTCGAAGCCGTCGACCCAGGTGCCCTTCGCCGAGCCCGCGGTTGCGGACAGCCGGGCGCGATAGACGACCGTCGCGAGACTGCCGAGGATCACCAGGCCGGTCGCGATCCCGATCTCGTTGGCGGTCTGCGCCAGCGAGGCCGCCGAACCGGCTCGCTCCGGCGGCGCGTGCGAGATGATGTCGTTCATCAGGAACGGGAACGCGGCCCCGATCCCGGCGGTCGTCAGGATGCCGCCACAGGCCACCGCGAACAGACCGGATCGGCCCAGCGGAAGCAGCGCGAACGGCACGAAGCCGACAGCCATCAGCACCAGACCGCCCAGTACGACGTGCTTCGGCTGGTACCGGCGACCGAGCCAGGGGCCGAGGTTCGAGGCGACGATCATCGCGATGATCGACGGGATCGTCCACAGCGTCGCGGTCAACGGCGACAGGCCGTGGGCGGACTGCAGGTAGAAGCCGGCGAAGATCGACGTTCCGCCCATCAGGAGCGCGGTCAGGAACAGCACCCACATCGCTCGGGTCACGCCCGGCCGCCGGAGCAAGGACAGGTCGACCAACGGGTGCTCGAGAGTGTGCTGTCGGCGGACGAACACGGCGCCGAGAACGAGACCGACGATGCCCAGACTGACGATCTTCCACAGCTCAGTGCCGTTGACCGCCCACTTGAGCGCGGCGACGAGGCTGAGGATCGACACCAGGCACAGGGCGGCGCTGCGCAGATCCAGCCGGGTACCGGGCTGGGGCTGCGATTCCGGGAGCAGTCGGGGTGCGGCCAGCAGTGTCACCACCATCACCGGTACACCGAGCAGGAACACCGAACCCCACCACCAGTACTGCAGCATCACGCCGCCGATCAGCGGCGCCACTGCCATCCCGCCGAGGAAGCACGTCATATAGGCACCCATCGCCGAGACCTGGGCCTTCGGATCCGGGAAGATCTGCCCGATCAGCGCCATCGAGGCCGGCATGATCGCCGCACCCGCCAGCCCCATCACCGCACGGGTCACGATGATCATCCACGGGGCGGTCGAGAACGCCGCGACGGCCGACGCGACCGCGAACACGGCAGCACAGATCACGATCAGCCGACGCCGGCCGATCCGGTCACCGACCGCGCCCATCGTGATCATCGTGCCGCCGACCATGAACCCGTAGATGTCGTTCATCCACAGCAGCTCCGCCGGCGACGGCCGCAGATCGGCGGACATCCTGGGCAGCGCCACGCCGAGCACGCTGATGTCGATCGCGATCAGCAACGAGGGCAAGGCCAGCAAGGCCAGCGCGAGCCGTGGACTGCGCCGGAGCGTCGTGTCGGTGGTTGGCATGGTGGTTCCTCTCGGGTGGGCACGCTGCGGTTGCTCATCTCTCTGTCGAACCAGGTCCCCGGTTTTTGACAGCGGCCGGGGCGATATCTCAAGAATCTTCAGGCGGGCCGGTAGTGCGAGACCACGACCTGGCCGTCGAGAGCCGCGGTGTCGACGAGACGGAGGCCGCGGCGCTGGTTCGGGCGCGCGAACAGCGGCTTCCCACCGCCGAGCACCACGGGATGGGCGGCGATGTGGAACTCGTCGATCAGCCCGAGCTCGGCCAATGCCCCGGCGAGGGCCGAGCCGCCGGTGAGGAGGAGGTCGCCGCCCGGTGCGGCCTTGAGCGCTCCGACCTCCGCTGCCAGGTTGTCGCTGATGACCTGGCTCGTCCACTCGTCGCCCTGGTAGGTGTTCGAGAAGACGATCTTCGGCGTGGACCGCCAGAACGGCGCGAACTTCGCCACGTGCGGATCGTCGGTGATCGACTCGGCGGTCGGCCAGAAGCCGACCATCATCTCCCAGACGGGCCGGCCGAACAGGAGAGTGTCGACCCGCTGGTCGAGACCCTCCGAGTACGCCGACAGTTCGGGGCCCATCGTCGGCCAGTCGAACTCGCCGTTCGGGCCGTCCACGAACCCGTCGACCGAGGTGTGGACCCAGTAGATGACCTTGCGCATGATGCTCTCCTCAGGGTGTGTGCTCACCCCTCGGTCGGAGTCGGTCACGGCTTCTTGACATCGCTCGGCACTGTCTTTCGCATCTCGGCGGTACGGCGTGGGCACCATGGGTGAATGCAGATCGAGCTGAGCGGGCGACGGGCACTGGTTTCCGGATCGAGTCAGGGGATCGGGCTGGCGATTGCGACCGAACTGGCGCGGGCCGGAGCGGCAGTGGTGGTGAATGGGCGGACCGCCGACAAGACCGAGACTGCGGCCGAGCAGGTGCGGAACGCCGTACCGGGTGCTGAGGTCACTGCGGTTGCGGCGGATCTGGCGACGGGTGAAGGTGCTGAGCAGTTGCGAGCGGTCGTCCCGGAGTTGGACATCCTGGTGAACAACCTCGGGATCTTCGGGGCCAAGCCGGTGCTGGAGGTCGATGACGACGAGTGGCGGCGGTACTTCGAGGTGAACGTGCTGTCGGCGATCCGGCTGATCCGGATGTACCTGCCGGGGATGACCGAGCGTGGATTCGGGCGGGTGCTCAACGTCGCCAGCGACTCGGCCGTCGTGACGCCGGTCGAGATGGTGCATTACGGCGTGACGAAGACAGCGCTGTTGGCGGTGACCCGCGGCTACGCGAAGGCCGCGGCCGGCACCGGCGTGACGGTGAACTCGGTGATCGCCGGCCCGACGCACACGCCCGGTGTCGAGGACTTCGTGCATGAGTTGGTCGGCGACGATCAGGAGTGGGAGGACGCGCAGCGGCAGTTCATGAAGGAGCACCGCCCGTACTCCCTGATCCAGCGGCTGATCGAGCCGCAGGAGATCGGCAACCTGGTCGTCTACCTGAGCTCGGACCAGGCCTCGGCGACCACTGGCGGAGCGCTGCGCGTCGATGGTGGGTACGTCGATTCGATCCTCCCGTAAACCTCCGTGGCGGGTTTCCGACATGTCGTGGCGGTCCAGGGGAGTAGCGCCCTACGGTAAACGAAAGGTCGCTGCATATCTGGACGGGAGTCGCCATGAAACGACGGGTTGGCGTTGTGGTCGCGAGTGCTATCGCAGCTGGGCTCCTGTTCGGATCGGTCGCTCTGGTGGCTCAGGCCGGTGAGTCGTCCGTGCAAGCAGCCTGTACGGCGCCCGCTTGGGCTGAGGGAGTTGCCTACGCTGCCGGTGCCAAGGTGACCTACCAGAGCCGGACCTACCAGGCCCGGTCCGCGCACACCGCGCCACCCGGCTCCGGCTGGAACCCGGTCGCTGCGCCATCCCTCTGGCTCGACCTCGGCGCCTGTGACAGCACACCGCCCACCGATCCGCCGACCACGCCACCGACCCCGCCGCCTGGCGCGACCTGCGCGGTGAAGTCACGGCCGGCCGGCAAGGTCCTGCACGGCTACTGGGAGAACTGGGACGGCTCCTCGAACGGTGTCCACCCGCCCTTCGGCTGGACGCCGATCACCGACTCGCGCATGGGTCAGCACGGCTACAACGTGATCAACGCAGCCTTCCCGGTGATCCTTTCTGACGGGACGGTGAAGTGGGAGGACGGGATGGACGCGACCGTGAAGGTCGCCACCCCGGCCGAGATGTGCGCCGCGAAGGCAGCCGGTCAGACCATCCTGCTCTCGATCGGTGGCGCCACCGCCGGGATCGACCTCAGTTCGTCCGCTGTCGCCGACCGGTTCGTGGCGACCGTCGTACCGATCCTGAAGCAGTACAACTTCGACGGGATCGACATCGACATCGAGACCGGCCTCACCGGTAGCGGCAATATCAACCAACTCTCCACCTCGCAGGCGAACCTGATCCGGATCATCGACGGCGTGCTGGCGCAGATGCCGTCGAACTTCGGGCTGACGATGGCACCGGAGACGGCGTACGTGACCGGTGGCAGTGTCACGTATGGCTCGATCTGGGGTTCCTACCTCCCGATCATCAAGAAGTACGCCGACAACGGCCGGCTGTGGTGGCTGAACATGCAGTACTACAACGGCAGCATGTACGGCTGCTCGGGCGACTCGTACTCCGCCGGGACCGTGCAGGGCTTCGTCGCCCAGACCACGTGTCTGAACAACGGCCTGGTGATCCAGGGCGTCACCATCCGGGTCCCCTACGACAAGCAGGTCCCCGGACTACCTGCCCAGAGCGGCGCCGGCGGCGGCTACATGTCACCGTCCCTCGTCTCCCAGTCCTGGAACAGCTTCAACGGCCAACTCAAGGGCCTGATGACCTGGTCGATCAACTGGGACGGTTCGAAGAACTGGACCTTCGGCGACAACGTCAAGTCCCTCCAGGGTCGTTAGCCGAACAGACCTGGGTGGTCCGCCAGCCAGGTGGTGAAAGTACGAGCCGTGTGGCCGGTCAGTAGTTCGACGCCCGGCTCGACCGGCTGCGGTACGCCGACGCGCGAGGCCCAGTAGGCCAGGAGGGTCTCGCGCTGGCCCTCGTCTCGCATCTGCATCTCGGCTCGGGCCTGGTCGGGGGTGAGGTCGACGGCCTCGATCGGTACGCCGGTGACCTCGGTGACCAGGGCGATCTGGTGTCGCCGGGTCATCGAGACGGGACCGGTGAGCGGGTAGCCGCGGTCGTCGTGACCATTCCCCGGTCCGTCGAGCAAAACCCGCAGTACGGCGTCTGCGATGTCCTGCTCGTGGATCGGCGCCTCCTCGGCGTCGAGGTAGGGAAGCCGGATCTGGCCGGTCGCGCGTGCCTGGTAGGCCCAGAACTTGGCGTTGCTCATGAAGGCGCCGGGTTGCATCCGGGTGGTCGCGTAGCCACCGGAGGAGATGACGTGCTCGGTCTTCGCATGCGGGTCTTCGGGGCCGCCGGCCGCGGACATCGACGAGAGCAGGACGACCTGTTTGACCCCGGCGGCGTCGGCAGCGGCCACGAACGCCGGTGCGGACTCCGGGTCGGAGTACAGGAAGACCTGGCTGACGCCTTCGAGAGCGGGAGCCGGGTCAGCTGGGTCGTACGCGACGGCGGCCGGGCCG
Organism: Kribbella yunnanensis; assembly: GCF_039529655.1. Taxonomy (NCBI): domain Bacteria; kingdom Bacillati; phylum Actinomycetota; class Actinomycetes; order Propionibacteriales; family Kribbellaceae; genus Kribbella; species Kribbella yunnanensis. The sequence goes on from NZ_BAAANF010000017.1 coordinate 849,334, forward strand.
AGGTCGGCGGGCTCGCGGCTGGCGATCCGGATGTCCTGGCCGGCATCGGTCAGGCCGGTCGCGACAGCGCGGGCGATCGCTCCGCGACCGCCGGTGACAAGAATAGTCATTGGATGAACTCCAAAGATGTAGTCGCTACAAGATTGGGTTCAGTAAATCAGGATGCTCTACCGTTGTCCAATGGAGCTCGGGCGGCGGGAACGCAAGAAACAGCAGACGAAGGCGGCGATCTCGAAGGTCGCGACCGAGCTGTTCCTCGAGCGTGGGTTCGATGCGGTCACCGTGGCGGAGGTCGCCCAGGCCGCGGATGTCGCTGTCCAGACGGTGTTCAACCACTTCGCGACGAAGGAAGATCTCCTCTTCGACGAGGAGGGCTGGTGGGTCGGCCCGGCGCGCGCGGTCCACGAATCCACCGATGACCCACTCGACGTGCTCGAGGCGCACTATCTGGCCACGGCCCGGGAGCGGCTCGCGGTCGGGCATCTCGCGACCTGGAAGCAGTTCGTCCGGACGATCGAGATGAGCCCGTCGCTGCTCGCGCGACGTCGCCTGTACTCCGATGAGCTGGTGAGGTTCCTGGCCAGAGCGCTCGACGACCGATCGGACGACCGGCTGCGCAACCGCCTGCTCGCCGCGCAGTACGGCGCGGCTCAGAACACACTGGAGGCCGAGCTGATGCGGATCCTTCCCGAGAATCCAACGGCCGAGCAGCTCGTGCAGGCGCAGCAGCAGTTGGAGCAGATGGTCGGCGAGGTGTTTGCGATCCTTCGAAACGGTTTAACGGCCACGCGGGGTTAGCGGGTACGCTGCATGGTTGTGGCTGGACTGGATTTTGACGCTGAGCTCAAGCAGCTCGACGCGACGCTGACCTCGATCGAGAAGGTGCTCGATCTCCCTGCCCTGCGCGCGGAGATCGCCGAGCTCGGCGAGGCGGTGGCCGCGCCGGACCTGTGGGACGACCAGGCGAACGCGCAGAAGGTGACGTCCCGGCTGTCCAGCCTGCAGGCCGATGTGGAGCGCGTCACCGGTCTCCGGTCGCGGGTCGAGGACCTCGGCGTCCTGATCGAGCTCGCCCGCGAGGAGAACGACCCGGACAGCATCGCCGAGGCGGAGAAGGAGCTCGGCTCGGTCGCCAAGGCGATCCAGTCGCTCGAGGTCCGCACGCTGCTCTCGGGTGAGTACGACGAGCGCGAGGCCCTCGTGACGATCCGCTCCGGCGCCGGTGGTGTCGATGCCGCGGACTTCGCCGAGATGCTGCAGCGGATGTACCTGCGCTGGGCCGAGCGGCACGGCTACGCGACCGAGGTCTACGACACGTCGTACGCCGAAGAGGCCGGGCTCAAGTCGACCACCTTCGCGGTCAAGGCGCCGTACGCGTATGGAACGCTGAGCGTGGAGTCCGGGACGCACCGGCTGGTCCGGATCTCGCCGTTCGACAACCAGGGCCGGCGGCAGACGTCGTTCGCCGCGGTCGAGGTCGTTCCGGTGCTGGAGCAGACCGACGAGATCGACGTACCGGACGAAGAGATCCGGGTCGACGTGTACCGGTCGTCCGGCCCGGGTGGTCAGAGCGTCAACACGACCGACTCCGCGGTCCGGCTCACGCACATCCCGACCGGCACCGTGGTCTCGTGTCAGAACGAGAAGTCCCAGCTGCAGAACAAGGCTTCGGCCATGGTCATCCTGAAGGCCAAGCTGCTCGCGCTGAAGAAGGCCGAGGAGCGGGCGCACCTGGATTCGCTGCGTGGTGACGTCCAGGGGTCGTGGGGCGACCAGATGCGGTCCTACGTCCTGCACCCGTACCAGATGGTGAAGGACCTGCGGACGCTGTTCGAGTCCGGGAACACCACGGGCGTCTTCGACGGTGAGATCGATGACTTCGTCGAGGCCGGCATCCGCTGGCGCCGTACCGGCCAGACGGTTGCCGACAACAACTGAGCTCCGCGCCGACTGCGGTAGCTGCTTCGGCCTCTGCTGTGTCGCGCTGACGTTCAGCAAGTCCGCCGACTTCGCCATCGACAAGCCGGCGGGCGAGCCCTGCCGAAATCTCGACGACGCTTTCCGCTGCCGGATTCACACCGACTTGCGGCCCAAGGGTTTCCAGGGCTGCACTGTCTATGACTGTTTCGGGGCTGGACAGGAGATCTCGCGGCGCGCCGGGAAGAGCTGGCGGGAGCAGTCGGGTGCCGAGATGTTCGCGGCGCTGCCGATCCTTCGTCAGCTGCATGAGCTGTTGTGGTACTTGACGGAAGCCCTTACCTATAAGGGAACTGAGCCGATCCACGCTGACCTCCGTACGGCGCTCGCCCGCGTCGAGCAAGTGAGCCGTACGACGGACCTCACCACCGTCGACGTGATGGCGGAACGCGCTGTCGTCAACGAGCTGCTGCTGAAAACCAGCAAGCTCGTTCGCGGCAAACAACCCAAGTCGAAGGAACGTCGAGGCGCCGACCTGATCGGCAAACGCCTCCGCAACGCCGACCTGCAGAACGCCAACCTCCGCGGCGCCTACCTGATAGCCGCCGACCTCACCAACGCCAACCTCCGCGGCGCAGACCTCATCGGCGCCGACCTCCGAGACACCAACCTCTCAGGCGCCGACCTCACGAACACCCTCTTCCTAACCCAGTCCCAACTGAACGCAGCCCAGGGCAACGCCCAAACCAAACTCCCAGCAGCCCTCACTCGTCCGTCCCACTGGTAGCCGGCCGCCGCCACACCAACCGCCACAAGCGATACCCGAGATCACCTCGGTAGGTTGACGATTGCGATGACCAGCCCGATGACGGCTGCCAGCAGGTAGAGCGTGCTGAGCAGCGCCGGGCCGACACGCCTAGCCGCAGCTCTACCCTCCACCGTCGGATCGTATGCGGACGCTAAGTCCCCCTGCACGCCGCGCCCAAAGACACGCCGCCCCACCCTTGTGAACGAGTGCCATCTTTGAGAACCCACCAGCCATTCCCCGCCCGGAAAAGTGGTTGGTGGGTTCCCAAAGATGGGGGTGGTGCACAAAGAGACGAGGGCTGCTCTTTGGGGGCGGGGTGCGGGGGCGGGGTGGGGTGAGGGGCTAGGCGCGGGTGGTGCGGAGTTGGTTGGTGATGGGGGCCATGAGGATGGCTGTGGCGGCTAGGGCTAGGGAGATTGTGGCTAGGGCGGTGCCGAAGTCCCAGGCGGTGGCTAGGGAGAGGAAGACGGTTCCTACGGTGGCGGCGCCTAGGGCTAGGCAGGTTTGTTGGCTGGTGAGGAGGATGCCGCTGCCTAGGCCTGCTTGGGCTGGTGGGACTTGGCTGACTACTACGCCGATCAGGGGGATCATGACGAAGCCGCCGCCGAAGCCGATGACGAGCATGGGGAGGGCGAGCTTGAGGACTGTTACGTCGGGCCAGAGGGCTAGGGCGGCGACTGCGAGTAGGACGTAGCCGCCTGCCTGGATGATCCAGCCGGTGACGACCATGGCGACGCCGTACCGGCGTTGGAGGGCTGGGCCCCAGATGCAGGTGATCAGGAAGCCGATGGCTAGGGGGAGCAGGCTCAGGCCGCCTTCTAGGGCAGTCATGTGGGCGCCGGCTTGGGTGGCTAGGGCGAAGGCGAACATGAAGCCGCCGAAGCTGGTGAAGAAGCCTACGGCCATCACGAGACCGATCCGCATCGCGCGGTGTTTAAGGACCGAAGGCGGAATCAGGGGAGCGTGGCCGGCTCGCTCGGCGTTGCGCTGGTGCAGGGCCAACAAACCCACAGCCGGTACGACGGCTGCCAGGCTGAGCCACGTCCACAAGGGCCAGTGGAGTGCGCGGCCCTCGGTGAGGGGGAGCAGGAGGAGTACCAGGGTGACTGCTAGTAGTGCGGCGCCGACGAGGTCGACTCGGTGTGCTTCAGCGGCCTTGGTGTCGGGGACGGATGCTGCGATGGCGATGAGGGCCAGCAGACCGCCCAGTGCGAGTACGACGAAGACCGAGCGCCAGCCGAGTCCGAAGGGGTTCGCGTCGACCAGGACGCCGCCGAGGATCTGACCGAGTGCGGCGGAGATGCCGTTGGCGACGCCGAAGAGGGCCATTCCGCGGGCGCGGTGCTCGCCGGTCATCAGGCTGGTGATCGAGGCCAGCACCTGCGGGGTGACAGCGGCGGCCGAGGCGCCTTGGATGATTCGAGCGATCAGCAGGACCGAGACCGACGGGGCGATGGCGCAGATCACGGACGCTACGACGAACCCGGTGAGGCCGCCCAGGAGCAGTCGGCGGCGGCCGAAGCCGTCGCCGAGGCGGCCGGCGACTACCAAGAGGGTGGCGACTGCGATGCCGTAGGCGCCGACGATGAGCTGGAGCTCACCGGCGCTGGCGTGCAGGTCGGTGCCGATCGCGGGCAGCGAGACGTTGATCATGAAGAACGAGAGCATCGGCAGCAGGGAGCCGAAGAGCAGTGAGGTGAGCGCCGCCGGTGCCAGCGAAGTCGCCGGCGGTCGGGTGGCGGTGAGCTGGTCAGTCATGGGTACCAGGTTGCGCGCGGCTGGATCCTGGTGGTGAGAGCCTGCTTATCCTGGTACTGACACCACCTGGCACCAGGTTGTGCGGCCGTGCACCATAAGACCATGACGGATGCACGGAGACGAGAGCTTGGCGTGTTCCTGCGCACCCGGCGCGAGCGGATCCAGCCCGAGGAAGTCGGGTTCGCTCCGGGACAGAGACGCCGTACGCCGGGATTGCGGCGCGAGGAGGTTGCGCTGCTCGCCGGGGTCGGGGTGACCTGGTACACCTGGCTCGAGCAGGGTCGCGACATCAACGTGTCCGCGCAGGTCCTGGAGGCGATCGCCGGGACGCTGCGACTGGACCGGTTGGAGCGCAACCACCTCTACACCCTGGCGGGACTGCGGTTCGGTCCGGCGCCGGAGTCCACGCTGCTGCCGCCGTCGATTCAGAAGACGCTCGACGCAGTCTCGCCGTACCCGGCAATCGTGATGAACGAGCGGTACGACATCCTCGCGTTCAACGACGCCTACTGCCAGGTGGTGCTGGACCTGCGGCAGATCCCGGTCGAGGAGCGCAACATGCTCTGGCTGAGTTTCGTCTCCGACGATTGGCACTGCATGTTCGTCGATGCGGAGACCACCAGCCTGCACATGGTCGCCGCCTACCGCGCTGCGCTGGCGAACCATCTCAACGAGCCGTCCTGGCAGGAGCTGACCCAGGGGCTGCTGGCCCGGTCGCCGAAGTTCGCGGCGATGTGGCAGCGGTACGACGTCGCTGCGCCGAGCGCTCAGGTCAAGATCCTCGACCATCCCGAGGCAGGGCTGTTGCGGGTGGACCCGGCGATCATGTGGCTGTCGCAGGCAAACCAGTCCCGGATGAACGTCTACACCGCCGCCGACGCGGAGACCGAGGCCAAACTGCAGGCACTGGTCACCGCGAAGGTCCCAGCCGGCCGCGGGGCGGTGCGGCCGGCTGGAGCTCGCGTGAGCCCGGGACAGAGCTCACGCGAGCAAGTGCTGAACTAGCGGTTGCGGATCCGTTCGCGGATCCACACGCCGGCCGGCTTCAGGACCGACGTACCGGTGAAGTTGCTCCCGGCGCAGGTGCCTTGCTTGAAGACGGCGCCGGACCGGAAGTCGTCGGAGAAGTTCCAGTTCGTCCAGCCGATCTGCCGGCTGTTCAGGAAGTCCAGGTACTTCTGCGACCAGGTGAAGTCGTTGCCGCCGTCACCGGTGTAGGTCTGGGTGCCGAACTCGGTGACGAAGATCGGGATCTTGCTCGAGGCTCGAGTCAGGGCGTCCAGATACTCCTGCTTGTGCGACGCGGCGTAGAAGTGGAACGTGTACATCAGGTTCGTCGCCCGGACCGGGTTGTTCACGACATCGGCCTCGGTACGGCCGTCGGAGACCCCGAGCGAGGCCCAGCCGTGGGTGCCGACGAAGATCACACCGTCGGCGTCCTTGGCCCGGATCACCGGCACCATCTGCTCGGCGTACGACTTGATGCCGGCCCAGCTGACGCCGTTGGGCTCGTTCGCGATGTCGTAGATGATGTTGTTCTTGCCCTTGTGCCGATCGGCGATCTCGGTGAAGAACGTCTTGGCCTTGGACAGGTTGGCGTTCGGGTCACCGGGGTCGAGCTGGTGCCAGTCGACGAGCGCGTACATGCCGCGCTTGGTGGCCTCTTCGATGTATCCGTGGACCATGTCGGTGAACTTGCGCGGGTTCGTCTCGTACCCGCCTTCCTGCACGTACATCGAGATGCGCAGGATGTCGGCCTTCCAGTCATAGGCCAGCGCGTCGAGGGACGCGGTCTTGATGCAGCTCGAGTACCACTGGATGCCGTGCGTGCTCATGCCGCGGAGCTGGACGGGCTGGTTGTTCTGGTTGCACAGCTTGACGCCACAGACGTGCAGCTGACCGTTCCGGGAGACCGGGGTGTCTGCTGCCGGAGCGGCGGTCGCGGGGGCGGTGGTCGGGACCAGAGCGGCTGCGGTCAGCAGCGCACCGGCCAGGAGGGCGCGAATCATGGAGGGGTTCCTCCTCAGTGGGGGCGGGGTTTTGTTGCTCAGAGATTGCGGTCGATCACCCGTGCGCGGATCCACACACCGGCTTCCTTCAACTTCGACGTACCGGTGAAGCTGTTCCCGGCGCAGGTGCCTTCCTTGAAGACGGCACCACTGCGTTCGTCGTCGGAGAAGTTCCAGTTGGTCCACCCGATCTGCTTGCTCTTCAGGAAGTCCAGGTACTTCTTCGACCAGGTGAAGTCGTTGGCGCCTTCACCCTCGTAGTTCTGGGTGCCGAACTCGGTGACGAACAGCGGGATCTTGGTGGACGCACGGGACAGGGCATTGAAGTTGTCCTCGTGGTGCGACGCGGCGTAGAAGTGGAACGTGTACATGATGTTCGTCGCGTTGATCTGATTGTTGACGACATCGGCCTCGGTGCGGTCCTCGGAGACGCCGAGTGACGACCAGGCGTGGGTGCCGACGAAGATCACGCTGTCGGAGTCCTTGGCCCGGATGGTCGGAATGACCTGCTCGGCATAGGACTTCACCTTCGCCCAGCTGACGCCGTTCGGCTCGTTGGCGATGTCGTAGATGATGTTGTTCTTGTTCTTGTGACGCTCCGCGATCTCGGCGAAGAACGTCTTGGCCTTGGCGGTGTAGATGTTCGGGTCGCCCGGGTCGAGCTGGTGCCAGTCGACCAGCGCGTACATCCCGCGCTTGGTGGCCTCTTCGATATAGCCGTGCACCATGTCGGTGAACTTGCGCGGATTCGTCTCGTAGCCGTCCTCCTGGGCGGCGACGTACATCGAGATGCGCAGGATGTCGGCCTTCCAGTCGAAGGCCAGTGCGTCGAGCGACGCGGTCTTGATACAGCTCGAGTACCACTGGATGCCGTGCGTGCTCATCCCGCGGAGCTGGACCGGCTGGTTGTTCTGATTGCACAGCTTCAGGCCGCAGACATGCAGCTGGCCGTTCCGCGATACTGGGGTGTCCGCTGCCGGTGCAGCGGTCGCCGGGATGGCGGGGACCAGAGCGCTTGCCACGAGCAGAGCGCCGGCCATGATGTAGCGCATCATCGACTGCCTCCAAATGACATCAGGGCGGGGAGGTAGTTATCCGACTATTAGGAAAGTTTCCTGATAATTGAGAGGAACTTAATCTCGACGCTGAGTGTTGTCAACGGGTCGCGCAAAGTAATCACGCAGTTGTGCGCTCGGGCCATGCTTTCTTGAGCGCCGACAGCGTGACCACCAGCGCCGGCCGCCGCGAGGTGACGGTCCGCCAGACGGCATAGACCCGCCGGCTCGGCACGGGATGCAGCGGTACGGCGACCACTCCGTCCGGCACGGGTCCTCGGCCCAGCCGGGGGAGCAGGCCGATCCCGATGCCGCGGGCAAGTATCGCCAACTGGGTCTGGTATTCAGCCACTGAATAGGCGACATCGGGCTCGACCCCGGCCCGGCGCATCGTCCGGACCAGCCACTCGTGGCAGATCGAACCCGGGACCTGGCAGATCCAGCGCTCGCCGACCAGATCCTCGGCGCGGACGAACTCCTTACCTGCCAGGCGATGCGAGGCCGGCACCAGTACGTCGGCCGGATCGGACCCGAGCTTGATCCGCGACAGGCCCTCGGGCAGCGCGAGCGGGGTGTTGTGCCAGTCGTGCACCAACGCGAGTTGCGCGTCACCGCGGTTGACCGAGGCAACAGCCTCGAGCGGGTCGATCTCGTTCACCCGTACGTCGAGCTCCGGGTGATCGACGATGAGTCGGCTCAGCGCCGTCGGCAGCAAGCCGCGGGCGGCGGTCGGGAAGGCCGCGATCCGCAGTGTGCCGATCGCCTGTCCACGTTGCTCTTCCAGCGTCAGCTCGGCGTCCTCGACCAGCTCCAGCACACGGGCCGCGGTGGCCGCGAGCTGCAGTGCCGCATCCGTCAATGCGATCCCACGCCCCTGCCGCTCGACCAGGGTGGTCCGAGTCTCGCGCTCGAGTTTGGCCAGCTGCTGCGATACCGCGGAGGGCGTGTAACCGAGCGCCTCGGCAGCACGATTCACCGAGCCGTGCTGCGCGACGGCGTACAGGGCTCGTAGCCGGCCGAGATCGATCATGTAGCACTCCTACAGAGACAGCGGTAGCAATCGGTGCTGGTGCTTAAGTCTAGTCCGCAACCAGACTGGCTGCATGAAACCTCGTGACCTGCTCCTGGCGCTCGCCGTCGTGATCGCCTGGGGCGTGAACTTCGTGGTGATCGAGGTCGGCCTGGAGGATTTCCCGCCGTTGCTGTTCTCGGCGCTGCGATTCTTTTTGGCCGCCGTTCCGGCAATCTTCTTTCTCGGCCGGCCGCGGGTGGCCTGGCGTTATGTGATCGGGGTCGGGCTGGCGCTCGGCGTCGCGAAGTTCGGGCTGCTGTTCCTGGCCATGGATCGCGGCGTTCCGGCCGGACTCGCGTCGCTGGTTCTGCAATGCCAGGTGATCTTCACCGTGCTGTTCGCGATCACGGTACTGCGGGAGCGGCCGCGGCCGGCCCAGATCGCCGGGATCGCGATCGCCTGTGGCGGGATGCTGCTGATCATGCTCGACCGCGGTCTGTCCGCGCCGCTCGGCGCGCTCGCGCTGGTGATCCTCGCTGGGGCGTGCTGGGGCGTTTCCAACACCATCACCCGGTACGCGAAGCCGCCGGACACGCTGCGATTCATGGTCTGGGTCAGCGCGGTCGCCGTCGTACCGCTGACGCTGTTGTCGCTGCTCACCGAAGGGCCGCGGGCCGACCTCGATGCGATCTGGGGGATCGAGCTCACCGGGGTCGGCGCGCTGGCCTACCTGGCTGTGGTGGCCACGCTCTTCGGGTTCGGCGTGTGGGGCTACCTGCTGCGCCAGTACGACGCCAGCACCGTGGCGCCGTTCTCGCTCCTGGTACCGGTTGTCGGGATGGCGGCCGCCTGGGCGTTGCGCGGTGAGGCGGTCGGCGGGCAGCAGGCGATCGCCGCCGTACTGATCATCGGCGGAATGGCCTGTACTGTCATCCGACGTTCAGGGGCGGCATCTGCCACCCCCGAGCCAGCGACGATTCGTACGCCGGAGCTCCACCAGCGAAGTATTCGGTGAACTTCATGATCAGCGGGTCCCAGCGGAGTGGGTCGATGTAGCGGTCGTTGCTCATCAGCAGGTCGTCGCGGACCTGCACCTGCTCGACCTTCATCGAGAGTGCGCAGAGGTGTTCCGAAGGGCCGCCGATCGGGTGGATCGCCTCGATCCGGCCCTCGAGCGTGATCGGGCTTTCCTCGACCATGTCGAGTCCGGTCACGGCTCCCGCCGTACGGGTGAGTCCGGCGGCGGCGAACTTGTCCGGCTCGAAGCGGTAGCCGCGGGCGCGCTTCGAGTCCGACATCTCCTCCGAGCCGGTGAGCAGGGCGATCCGGTCCAGGGCGGCGACCATGGCCGGGTCGACCAGGTTGAGGACGACCTCGGGGCGGTCGACGAGGTTCTTGACCGTCTGCGAGCTCGTCCCCATCCCGAGCATGGCGTAGTAGCCGAGCCACCAGGCCGACGACATCGGGGCGAGGTTGGTGGAGCCGTCCGGGTTCCGCGTGCTGACCAGGACGACCGGCGTGCCGAAGTAGAGAACCTTGGGCTCAACTGTGCGCTTCATGCCCATGGAACGCACAGCAGGTCAGATGTGTGAGGGCGCTACTCGTAGGGGTTGGCAGGGGCGGCGACCGACTTGACCGAGTCGACCGTGAGGGCGGCGACGTCACCGTCGACGCGCTTACTCGGTTCGGCCCACTCGCCGGTGACGGTGACCCACTGGTTCTTCGGTGGCGCGGCCTGGCCGCGGGCCTCGACCATGAACGCCGTGGCGTCGGCGACGCAGCAGGTCAGGCCCATCCGGGTCACGTACCAGGTGCCGTTCTTGGCCGGGGTCACGAAGCCGGTGAGCGAGAAGGAACGACCCTTCATGCTCTCCTTCTCCCACACCGCCCAGACGGAGTAGTCGCGGACCGCGAGGTTGACCGGGCCGCCTTGCGGGTTATCGGCCAGCCAGGAGTTGCTCTTCGGCTGGATCGGCTTCGACGCCACCGGTGACTGGCGCTGAGCCGCCGCGGCACCGAGCGCGGGCGGGTCGACGACCAGCAGGGCGAAGATCGGGATCAGCAGCAGCCAAGCGGCCCGCGGGAGGCCGTGGTGGCCGTGCCCGTCGTCGTGCTCATGCTCATGCTCGTCCTCGGGCTTCTTCTTGCGGGTGTCCATCAGTACGTCGGCCACCGCGAGCGCGATCAGGATCAATCCGGCCGCGAGCAGCATCCACCGCATCCCGGGTTTCACGTATCGCAAATAGGTGTTCGACACCGCGAGCTGGACCACCGCGGCCCCGACGAACACGATCACCAGTCCGGCCACATTGCGCTTCACAGCAACCACCACCCCACTCCGAGACTGGCCAGTACGGCGACCACGAACGTGGCCGGCGCGAACCGGACGGCGAACTTCGGACCGAACGTTCCGGCCTGCAGAGCAATCAGCTTCACGTCGACGATCGGGCCGACCACCATGAACGCGAGACGCGCGGTCAGCGAGAACTGGGTCAGGCTCGCAGCGACGAACGCGTCCGCCTCCGAGCAGATCGCCAGCAGTACGGCGAGGAGTCCGAGAACGAGCACGGACAGCAGCAGGTTGCTGGCCACGTGGTCGAGCCAGGCGCGCGGGACGACGACGTTCAGCGTGGCGGCCGCGGCGGCGCCGACCACCAGGAAGCCGCCGGCGTGCAGGAAGTCGTGCAGCATCGACGAGCGGAACACCTCGAACTTCGCGGTGCCCTCGGCGTGCCGGTTCTTCGGCATCTTCAGCCAGGAGCCGCCCTTGCCGGTCAGCAGCCACAGCCAGCCGAGGATCATCGAGACCAGGAGCGAGGTGACCGCGCGGGCCACCACCACCTTCGGCTGCCCGGGGAACGCGACCGCGGTGGACGCCAGCACGACCGGGTTGATTGCCGGCGCGGACAGCAGGAACGCGATCGCCGCGGCCGGCGTGACTCCGCGGGCCATCAGCGCGGCCGACACGGGCACCGAGGCGCACTCACAGCCCGGCAGGATGACCCCGGACGCGCTCGCCACCGGTACGGCGAGGGCCGGGTGCTTGGGCAGCGCCTTCGCGAAGAACGACGCCGGGATGAACGCGGTCAGCGCCGCCGACAGCAGCACGCCGAGCACCAGGAACGGCAGCGCCTGCACGGTCACGCCGACGAACATGGTCGCCCAGGTGCGGACGCCCTCGTCGGTGAAGACGCCGGCGAAGATCCGGCGCCCGAACAGGGCCAGACCCACCAGCAGGACCAGCGTCGCGGTGAAGGCGATCGACGATCCACCTGGTTCTTTCGGCGGCTTCTCGGCCTTTTCGGCGACGTCGGCGGTGGCGCTCATGGGCGGAATCCTGACACAACGGAGCGCGTTCGAACGAGGACTCAGCGCGCCCCTGAAATGAAAATCAGCGTCATTTCGGGAAATACTCGTGATGAGCGCGGACCCCAGGGCCATCACATTTGCCGTCCTGGCGCGGTTCCCCGCGGGGAGGGGCGCGGCGGGGCCAGTTGTGATGGCGTCCAGGTTCGGGCGTGGCAGGCTGGGGAGCATGGATGCCGACGTCGTGCGTGCAGTGAACGACCTGACCGGCCGCTGGGTTCGGAGCCTGGAGCCGGGGAACACCGTCGTGTCCGGGCTCGGTCTGTGGCCGTTGCTGGCGATCCTCGCCACCGCCGGTGATGAACCCGGCCGCGCTGAGCTCGCCGCCGCTGCCGAGGTGGCCGCTGCCGACGGCTCGCGGCTGGCCGTGCGGCTGATCGAGGCGCTCGACGAGTCCGCCGATCTCCACGCGGCGCTCGGCGTCTGGGTGAGCGAGCAACTAAAACTCGCCGAGTCCTTCGGCGAGGTCGTACCGGCTCCCGTGGTCGGGATGCTGACCGGCCGGCCCGACGTGGACAAGCCGAAGCTCGACGCGTGGGCGACCGAGCACACCGACGGGCTGATCCGCGAGATGCCGGTCGACATCGACCCCGACGTGATGCTCGTCCTCGCCTCCGCACTCTGCCTCCGCACGACCTGGGTCCGCCCGTTCACCGAGCAGGTCAAGCGCCTCAAGGGCGAGTGGGCCGGTTCCTGGCGCTGGCTCGAGCGAACCGACCACGACCTCGACTCCGTACGCCGGTACGACGACCTGACCGTGATCACGGTTCGCGGCGACGCGGATGTCGACGTACTGCTCGGTCTTGGTACCGGGGATGTCGTCGGCGGGCTCCTGGACGCGGCGGCCCGCCCGGGCGACGGCGTACCGGGTAGTCGGCTGATCGAGGGGGCCGATGAGGTTGCGCCCGGGGTGCGGATCGGGAAGACGACGAGTGGGCGGCCGGATGTGCGGTTGTCGCTTCCGTCGTTCGAGGTCTCGGCATCCCATGACCTGTTGGCGTCTGCGGAGTTGTTCGGGCTGTCGGCCGTGGCCTCGAACCCTGGGGTCCGCGGTCATTTCAGTGCGATCAGCCCGATGCCGCTGGCGATCGGGCAGGCCAAGCAGGAGGTGCTCGCGCGGTTCTTCGCGACCGGGTTCGAGGCCGCGGCCGTGACGTCGATCGCGATGACGCGAGCCGCGATGGCGACCAGTCATTCGAGGCGGCTGGACGTCGTACTGGATCGTCCTTTTGCCTTCACCGCTGTACTGCGGGAGTCGCGGCTGCCCATCGTCGCTGGCTGGATCGAATCGCCTACCGAGGCAGGCTGAACAAGCGGTTGAGCAGCGCGGACGCCTCGTCGACACCTGTCCTGTCGCCGGTCAGCAGGAGGTCGAAGAGGAGTCCGCGAGAGGCCGCCAGGCCGAGACGCGCGTAGCTTGGCGCTTGGTCAGCTGGGATACCCGCTTTGATGCATAGGGCAACCAACGGTGGCAGCCAGACATTGATCAGGTCCGCCTTGAGCTCCGCCGTGTGCGGCTGGTCGCGCATCGCATGTGCGGAAAGCTCGAAAAACAAGGGGCCGTAGATCAACGTTGCCTCGGTCACCTTTCGCCAGAACTGCTCCGACTGCTCGGCGACCGGCAGTCCCGTCAGCTCCTCGAGCAGGTCACGTTGCTGCTGCTCGACCGTCCGGACCACCTCCGCCAGCAGCCCCTCGCGAGATTTGAAGTGGTAGATCAGCATCCGGTGGCTGGTCCCGAGACCGGCCGCGATACCGCGCAGGCTGGCATCGCCGATCCCGTTCTTCGCGAAGTACTCGACCGCGTCCCCGAGCAGGGTTTCCCGGCTCACCGCTCCGCGAGCTCCTTCAGCTTTTCGGTCTCGGTGGCGATGTAGCGACGCGTCAGCCCGGCGTACAACCGGCCGAACAGCCAGCCGAGCGGCCCCTCCTGAATGATCGTCGCCGTCGCGACCGTGCCCTCCGGCGTACTGACCACGCGGTGACCACCCGTCGTCTTGATCCCGGGGGCCTTCGACACCCACTCGAAGTACTGCCCCTCCACAAGCTCTGTCACCTCCCACACCGCCACCGGAAGCTTCGGCTGCCGGATCCGCGTCCGCGCCCCCGGACGGATGCGTCCTTCGTCGAGCCGCTCCACGCTCTCGACCGTCGGCGTCCACTCGGGCCACCGCTCGACATCGCTGAACACCGCCCAGACCCGCTCGGCCGGTGCCTGGATCGTGACGGAATGGTCGAATCTCATGTACCAAATGGTACACGAAACGGCCTCACGGTATGGTCAGGTTCCATGGCAGACCAGAACACCCCTGAGAACGAGCAGGACCCGGGCGCGAACACCCAGATGTTCCGTGCCTTCGTCAGCGAGGGCGAGGCGCCCGCCGAGTCCAAGCCGAACGGCCGCATCCTCGCCATCGCCGGCGCGGCAGTGCTGCTGGTGGTCGTCATCGTCCTCATCGCGGTCCTCTGACCCCTTGACCGATCTCCCGGTCGCCGTCGTCAAGGTCTTCACCGACCAGGACGGCCACTTCGGCAACCCCTTGGGCATCGTCGCCGGCCACCTGGTCCCACCCAGCGGCCGCCAAGCCCTGGCCGCCCACCTCGGCTACAGCGAGACCGTGTACGTCGACGACGCGGCCACCGGCGCCGTCCGTATCTTCACCGCCACCGGCGAAATGCCGTTCGCCGGCCACCCCACCGTCGGTGTCGCCTGGTGGCTCCGCAGCCAGGGCCACGCCGTACCGACCCTGCGGACGCCAGCCGGCGAAATCCCCGTCACCTTCGAAGGTGACCTGGTCTCCGTCCGAGCCGACACCAGCTGGGGCAGCACCTGGGACTGGACCGAGCTTCCGACCCCCACCGACGTGCTGGCCGCCGACCCCGCTTCCTACTCCGCGGGCCACACCTATCTCTGGTCCTGGATCTCGCCCGGCGTCATCCGCGCCCGAGCGTTCGCCCCCGCCATGGGCGTCCCCGAAGACGAAGCCACCGGCTCCGCGGCCACCCAACTGACGGCCTTGCTCGGCCGCGATCTGCACATCATCCAAGGCGCCGGCTCGCACCTCCACACCACCCACCTCCCGCCGTCCCACGCAACGGTCGGCGGTCGGGTTGTATGGGCCGAATAGCCCTCTGACCTGCGCGAATACCAGATCTGGTCAATTGACCAGGTACTTTCGCGAACTCTGTCACTACCTGCAATTTCGTTGACCCGGCGGGTAGCCGCGGGACAGTCTTGCCCCGCCCTCGGCCGACCTCCGAGTGGCGCGCCTCGGGGGAGGTTCGCGTTTTTCGGCGGTCGTGAATTCCAGGGGTGAGGCATGTCTTCCAATCGGTGGTCCTTGCGCGCGTTCTTGCGCCCGATCAGCGTCCTTTCGATCACATCGGTGCTGGCTGCGGGTCTCGCAGCCGTTCCGGTAGTCGCGCAGGCGAAGTCGGAGGTCGCGCCGTCCTCGGCGAAGACCGTGGCCGACGCCACGCGACTGGCGGCTCGGTTCAACACTTCGGTCGAGGTGGAGGAGAAGACGACGCCGTACGCGCGCACCGTCGCCACCCCGCAGGGCACGCTGAAGGCGGAGATCGCCAACCAGCCGGTCCGCGTCCAGAAGGACGGGGTGTGGACCGCCGTCGACACGAATCTGGCGGTTCGCCCCGACGGCCTGATCGCGCCCAAGGCGTCGACGACCGACATCGTCTTCTCGGCCGGCGGCAACGGCCCGCTCGCCCGCTTCACGCGCTCCGGTGGCATCTTCGAGCTCAAGGCACCTTGGTTGCTCCCGGCACCGACCTTGTCCGGATCCAAGGCGACGTACGCCGCTGTGCTGCCTGGCGTGGACCTTGTCGTCGACGCCGCGGACAGCAGCTTCAGCTACAACCTGGTCGTCCAGAACCGGGCGGCCGCCGCGAACCCCGCGCTGCGCAGCCTGACCTTCCCGGTCACCACCAAGAACCTCAGCCTCCGCACCACGCAGCCCGGCAGGCCGTCGTACGTCGACTCGTCCGGGCGGGAGGTGCTCACAGTCGGTGAACCGCTGATGTGGGACTCGGCCGGCGCGGTCACCAAGACGAAGGGCGTCGCCGCCGAGGCTGTCGAGAGGGGACCCGCGGGCCCGTCCAAGCGCGCGCTGATGCAGTTCTCGGGTAGCAAGCAGGGGCTGACGGTCACGCCGGATCAGAAGCTGCTGACCGCCGCGGACACACAGTTCCCCGTCGTCATCGACCCGACGATCAAGACGGTCGACCGCAACGGCTGGACCGCGATCTGGCAGCTGTACCCGACCACGCCGTTCTGGAAGACGACGCACAGCCTGGGTGTCGGGTTCGAGGACTTCGAGCAGCACAAGATCGTGCGCACCTACTTCCAGTTCGACGTCGCGGCGTACACCGGCAAGAAGATCCTCAGCTCGTCGCTGCGCACCTACGAGATCCACTCCGCCAGTTGCGCCGCGCGCTCGGTCACCGTGTCGCGCACCGCAGCCGTCGGATCGGCCACGACCTGGAACAACGCACCTGGTGGCCAGGCCGACGTCGCCTCCCAGACCGTTGCCAAGGGCTACAACTCGTCCTGCCCCGCGGGCGCCGTCGAGTTCGACGTGACCAACTCGATGCAGTACACCTCCACGGCCAACGGCAAGACCGCGACCTTCCGGCTGCGGGCGACCAGCGAGACCGACGGGATCGCCTGGAAGCAGTTCAACAGCACCGGCAAGCTCGATATCGAGTACGCCGCCTACCCGCTGCCGGCATACGAGCTCGGGGCAGCCACCAGCACCGACCTGCCCAGCGGCTGCGACCCCTCGACAGACCCCGCCATCATCGCCTCGACCGTGCCGTGGATCTATGGCAAGGGCTGGGTCGGCGCCGGTGACACCGGGGCCCGGATCGTCGTGCAGTGGCAGATCGTCAGCCCGTCCCAGTCCGTCTGGACGTTCCAGAGCCCGACGGTCGCACCCGGGGTGAAGGTCAAGGGGCAGCCGCTGGCACCGCTGGCCACCAACGTCATGTACACCTACCGGGCCCGCACGCTGTACGCGGTCAAGGGCGGCACATTGGCCTCGGCATGGTCGCCGTCCTGCTACTTCAAGATCGACACAACGCCACCACCCGCGCCAACGATCACCGCGAGCTACAACGGCCAGACGCTGCAGGACTGCCTGACCAGCTCAACACCTGACGTCTGCCCGGTTTCGGTGCCCTTCGGCGCCAAGGTGCGGTACACGATCTCCTCGACCAGCACTGATGTCTCAGCGCTCAGCTACGGTTTCAACGGAAAGATGACGCGCGTCAACGGACGCTCGGTGACTGTCGACCTGCTCACTCCCGGGCAGACCCTGATGACGCTCGGGGCCAAGAGCCACGATGCGGCCGACCACGCGAGTACGACGAAGTACCACCGGATCAATGTCGGACCCGGATTGCCGCCATCAGGCGCGTGGAACTTCGACGAAGGATCCGGTACGACGGCCGCCGACTCCTCCGGCAAGAATCACCCGCTCGCGGTGACCGGCGCCCAGTTCGACGATGCCGGTCGAGTCGGCGGCTCGCTGACCTTCGACGGCAACAACGACGGCGACAACCGCGCCACCGTCGGCGGTGCCGGAACCTTCATCGACACCTCGCAGAACTTCAGTATCTCGGCCTGGGCCCGCCCGACCGTTTCGAAGGACTCGGGCATCGTGTCGATCACCGGTACCCAGGCCAACGCCGGGCTGCTGCGCTACACCGGCACCCGCTGGTCGTTCATGCAGAACCTGACCGATTCGAGCACAGCCGGCCAAGCCCGGGTGGACTCGACCGCCGTACCGGTCCTGAATGCCTGGACGCACGTGCTGGGTGTCTTCGACGCGAGCAACAAGACAATGGCGCTGTACGTCAACGGCCGCATCCAGGGTGCTCCGGTCAGCTTCAGCCACACCCCCTGGAAGGGGACCGGGACGGTCGAGGTCGGCTCGTACCGCGTCAGCACCTTCAAGGGCGTCTTCAACGGCGCGGTCGACGATGTGAAGATCTACCCCCGCACGATCTCGGCCGCCGAGGCGAATGTGCTCGCCGACCCGCGCACCGGCCCGTCCGGCAGCGATGAGCCGGTTGCCTCGCTCGCCGCGAAGTTCCCCTTCGACAGCGTCTCCGTCCGTCCGAACGGCGTCTGGGTCAGCGAGGACACCGTCTACGGCCAGGACTGGGCCGTCTCCGGCTTCGCCGGCTCGCCGGACCAGACCTCGGCGATCGTCGAGGACCCGGAGCGCGGCAACGTCCTGACCACGACCGGGACCACCTCGGAGCTGCTCGCGGTCAACAGGCCGCTGGTCGACTCGACGGCTTCGTTCACGGTGACGTTGTGGGTGAAGGTTCAGGATCCGACGAAGAAGCAGGTGTTCGTGCGGCAACTGGGAGCCAACAAGGACTCCTGGCGGATCGAATACCGCCCGGGCACCGACGACGACGCCGAATGGGTCTTCAGTCGGGCCGCCAGTGACACGACCACCGGTGCCTACGTGAGCGTCACTCAACCGACCAACCAGACCACCGCCGGCGAGTGGACGGCCCTGGCGGCGCAGTACAGCGCTGCCACGGACCAGATGACCTTGCTGATCACGGACCGGTCCGGCGACGGCGGTACGGCAACGTTCACGACACCGTTCCAGGGCAGCGCGACGATCGTCGCTCGGCCGGATGAGACCGACACGGGTTACTCACCCCTGAATGCCGCGATGGACGACCTGCGTGTCTACACAGGCGTCGTACCGCAACGCCAGCTCTGCATCGAGTTCAGCAACGACCCGACGGAGTGTTCCTGATGAAGCTCAAGCTACGGACCCGCGCCCTCCCGGTCCTGCTCGCGCTGTCGCTGACCGCCACGGTGGCGATCGTCGGGCCGACCAGCGCGGCTGAGGCGGGAAGCCCGGACCGGCCGAAGCCGGTGAAGGCCAAGAGCGTCAAGGTCAAGGACGTCCCGCCGGCCGCGGCTCCGGTCGAGTCGGCGGACCTGCAGAAGGCCGTCGCCAAGACGACCGAGTTCGCGAACCGGCCGGTGCACTGGCCGGCCCCGGGTCGCCAGACGATCGCGGTCAACGCCGCGACCGACAAGCCGGCCGGGCCGGTCGCCGCACGTTCCGCGAAACGTACGGCGCCGGCCGCGGTCGACCTCGATTTCCTCGACCAGGCGGCCAGTGCGCGCGCCGGGGTGAGCGGCGTACTGGTCAAGGCGAGTACGGCGGCCAAGTCCGACGTACAGCTGTCTTTTGACTACTCCGGCTACGAGAACGCGTACGGCGGCGACTGGGCCGCGCGGCTCGAGGTCGTCGCACTCCCGGCTTGTGTCCTCACGACGCCCAAGGCACCGGGTTGTGCGACCAGCACGCCGTTGCAGACGTCCAACGATCCGGCTGCGAAGACTGTCACGACGACCGCGCCGTTGAGTGCGCAGCAGTCGGTCTTCGCGATCACTGCCGGTTCGGATTCGAGCGCTGGTGATTACTCGGCGACGAGCCTCTCGGCGTCCTCGAGCTGGTCGGGCGGTGGGTCGAGTGGTGACTTCACCTGGTCGTATCCGCTGCGGGTGCCGCCCGCCGCGGCCGGGCCGACGCCGAGCCTGGCCTTCTCGTACTCGGCGCAGTCGGTCGACGGCCGGACCTCGGCCTCCAACAACCAGGTCTCGTGGGTCGGTGAGGGATTCGACCTGACGGAATCCTTCGTCGAGCGCAAGTACACGAGCTGCGACGAGGACGGCAAGGTCGGCAAGTACGACCAGTGCTGGAAGTACGACAACGCCACGCTGACGCTCAACGGCAAGTCTAACGAGCTCGTCCGGTCGGCCGGTGACGCGATCGGTGCCAGCACGTGGAAGCTGAAGAACGACGACGGGTCGAAGGTCGAGAAGCTGATCGGCACCGACGACAACGGTGACGCGCTCAAGGAGTACTGGAAGGTCACCACCACCGACGGGACCCAGTACTTCTTCGGCAAGCATAAACTGAAGCCCGGCCTGACCGCCGTCACGAACTCGGTCTTCACCGCCCCTGTGTACGGCGACGACGCGGGCGAGCCCTGCAACACCACCGCCACCGGCTGCAACCTGGGCTGGCGCTGGAACCTCGACTACGTGGTCGACCTGCACGGCAACGCCATGTCGTACTGGTACACCAAGGAGCTCAACAACTACGCCAAGAACGGCGTCGCGTCGCCCGGTACGTCGTACGTGCGTGGCGGTTACCTCAACCGGATCGACTACGGCCTGCGGGACGCCTCGCTTGCCGATGGGGTGAAGGCGCCGCAGCAGGTCGTCTTCACCGCGGCCGAACGCTGCCTCGCGAACTGTTCGGTGCTGAACGCAACGACCAAGGGGAACTGGCCGGACGTCCCGTTCGACCAGATCTGCGAGGGGACGACAGCGTGCACGAACAAGGTCTCGCCGACGTTCTTCACGCGCAAGCGCCTGTACCAGATCCAGACCCAGGTGCTGAACGGCTCGACGTACCAGCCGGTCGACTTCTGGCAGACCAACCTGACCTTCCCGACGCCGGGTGACGTCGCCGACGGCAAGCCGATGTGGCTGAACGGCATCTCCCACAGCGGCAAGGTCGGTACGGCGATCGCCGTCCCCGACGTGACCTTCAAGCCGGTCGGTCTGCCGAACCGGGTCGACACTCGGACCGACGGTCTGCCGGGGCTGGTCCGGTACCGGGTCGGTGAGATCAACACCGAGACCGGCGCCAAGGTGATGGTCAACTATGCCGGTAAGGAGTGCATGTCCGGCGAACGCCCGGCCAAGGACACCAACACCAAACGCTGTTATCCCGTGAAGTGGAAGCCGCAGGGTGAGGTCGAGCGGGAGGACTGGTTCCACAAGTACGTCGTCGACAATGTCGTCACCACCGACCAGACCGGCAACGGCGCGCCCATGGTCACGCAGTACGCGTACTCCGGCGGCGGTGCCTGGCACTACCAGCAGTCGCCGATGATCAAGGACGCCGACAAGACCTGGTCGGACTGGCGCGGCTACAGCACAGTCACGACGTACAGCGGCGACCCGGGCGACAACACCCGCCCGCGCAGCCGCTCGGTGACGAAGTACTTCCGCGGCATGGACGGCGACAAACTCGAAGGCACCACGGCCGTCAAGAACGTCGACGTCACCGACACGGCAGGCGGCGTACGGGCGGATGCCGAGGCGCTGTCCGGTAGCCCACGCGAGCAGATCACTTACCAGCACGCGACCTCCAACACCGAGGTCTCCGGCGTCATCACCGACTACCTCATCACGCCCAAGGCGTCGTACGCCGTCCCCGGCGGCACCCTGAAGTCAAACTTCGTAGGCACTTCGGCAACCCAGAACCGGATCGCCCGCGACGGCGGCCGCCCGGACCTCGTCAGCGCGACCTCAACCACGTACGACCCCGACAACAACCTCCCCAACAAGGTCACCGACCACGGCGACGCCGCGAAAACCGGCGACGAGACCTGCACGATCACCAACTACCTCAAGAACACCAGCACCTGGCTGCTCGCCCTCCCCATCCGCATCGTCACCTCTTCCGGCGCCTGCGACTCGGTATCCCCGAATCCGCCGGAGAGCCGCGTCCTGACCGACGTGCGGACGTTCTACGACAGCAAGGCCTACGGAGTCGCAACCCTCGGCGACGCGACCCTGGTCCAGCGCCTGCACCACTACACCGACGGCGTCCCCGTCTACCAGAACGCCGCTACCAAGGTCTACGACGCTCTGGGCCGCGCAACGTCATCGGGCGACGCGCTCGGACGTGTCACCACAACTGCCTACACGCCTGCACTGACCGGTCCGCTCACGCAGACCGTGATCAGGCAGCCGACGGTCAACAACTACAGCGGTGCGCCGGTCAACTTCACCACGACAACGACGTACAGGGCCGAATGGGGCTTGCCGTCCAAGACGTCGGATGTGAACGGCAAGATCACCGAGCTGGCGTACGACGGGCTCGGCCGGTTGACCGGCGTATGGCTTCCGAGCCAGGCTCCGGCCGCGACGAAGCTCGCCAACACCAAGTACACCTACACGATCTCGAACACCGCCCCCTCGACGATCCGCACCGACACGCTGAACATCCAGGCGAACGGCTACAACACGTCGTACCAGCTGTTCGACTCTTTGCTGCGCGACCGCCAGAGCCAGACGCCGGCGGCAGACGGCGGCCGCGTGATCAGCGAAACGCGCTACGACTCGCGTGGTCTCGCGATCTACCAGAACAGCGACGTCTGGAACTCGGCGGCACCGGCGGCGACCCTCGTCGCGATCCCCAACGCCTCAGTGCCGAAGCAGACCTTCAACGAGTACGACGGTTCCGGCCGCACGGTGAAGACCACGTTCATGAGCATGCTGCAGCCGAAGTGGTCGACCACCACCAGCTACGGCGGCGACACGACGACAGTGCTGCCGCCGGCCGGAAGTCCGGCGACCACGAGCGTGACCGACGTCCGCGGTCGGATCATCGAGCGGCGCGAGTTCAAGGGCAACACCGCGACCGGGACCCCGGACCTGACGAAGTACACGTTCGACGTGGCCGGTCAGATGACGCGGATGGACGGCGCCGGTGGAAGCTGGACCTACAAGTACGATCTCCGAGGTCGCAAGGTCGAAAGCACGGATCCCGATGCCGGCAAGACGACCTCGACGTACGACGAGGGCGACCGGCTCGTCTCGACCACGGACTCGGCGAACAAGACAGTTGTCACGACGTACGACGCGCTGGATCGCGAGACCGGGGTCTACCAGACAAGCGTCGCCCCGGAGAACCTGCTGGCCGACTGGAAGTACGACAAGACGGGTCTGCTCGGCCAGGTCGCCGAGTCTGCGAGTTATCCGACGGGTAAGTCGGGACCGGCGTACCGGACGTTGATCAACGACCGGAACGTGCTCTACAAGCCCACCCAGGTCACTCGGGTGATCCCCTCCGTCGAGGGCATCGAGGTCGACGGCAGCTACTGGACCAACTACGGCTATGAGCCCGACGGCAAGACGCTGGAGATGACGTCCCTGTCAGCCGGCGGCGGACTCGGCGCCGAAGACGTCCACTACGAGTACAACGCACTCGGCCTGCCGCTGAAGATGCACAGCGACCGGACGTATGTGAACGGCACCGAATACAACCCCTTCGGTGACGTCGCGAAGATCATGCTCGGCTCCGCGTTCGACATGGAGATCAACAACATCTACGAGGACGGCACCCGCCGCCTCGCCCGCACCACGGCCGGCAAGGCCGACATCTTCTCCGACCACGTCTACACCTACGACCCGACCGGCAACATCACCAAGGACCACAACCTGGTCCCGTCCGCCTCCGGCGGCGACGCCCAGTGCTTCCAGTACGACGGCCAGCGCCGCGTCACCGAGGCGTGGACACCCGCCAACGCCGACTGTACACAGCCTCCGAGCGCGCTCGGGCTGGGCGGAGTAGCGCCGTACTGGCAGTCCTGGACCTACACCGCGATCGGCCTGCGCAAGACCCAGGTCGACCACTCCACCGCGGGCAACGTCACCAGCACCTTCAACTACAACACCGACCAGCCCCACACCCTGGCCAACGTCGCCCAGACCGGCGCCGCGACCAAGGCCTACGACTACGACAGCCGCGGTAACACCACGGTGCGCCCCGGCCAGACCCTGAACTGGAACGTGCAAGGCAAGCTCGAGAAGCTCTCCGGCCCAGCAGGTGACACCAACTACGTCTACGACGCCGAAGGCGCCCTCCTGGTCCGCCGCAGCCCGACCGAGACCACCCTCTTCCTGGGTGAGCTCGAACTAACCCTCGACAAGGCAAGGCGCAAGGTCACCGGCAAGCGCCAGTACGAGTTCGCCGGCCAGACCATCGGCGTCCGCTCAGCCAACGGCACCGCCACCTCGGACATGTCCTGGCTGGTCGCCGACTACCACGGCACCTCCCAGGTAGCCGTAGACGCCGACACCCTGGTCGCCACCAAGCGCTACGCCAAACCCTTCGGCGACCCCCGCGGCACGCCACCCACGGCCTGGCCCGACGACCACGGCTTCCTGGGCAAACCCGAAGACAAGGACACCGGCCTCACCACCCTCGGCGCCCGCGAGTACGACCCCACCATCGGCCGCTTCCTCAGCGTCGACCCCCTGCTGGACGCCGCCGACCCCCAGCAAATGCTCGGCTACACCTACGCCAACGACAACCCCATCTCCGGCTCCGACCCCACCGGCCTGCTGAACCTCGACGACGGCGACGGGGGCGGCGGCTACACCGACGACGACGTAGACACCCAGTACTGCCCCGGCTGCCCCAACGACAACCCCAACCCCAAAGGCCCCAACGGCGGCTACAGCTACGACGACAACGACGGCGGCACCAACCACCACAAAGAAAAGAAGAAGAAGCGCGGCCTAGGCGGCTGGATCAAGAAACACGTCAACGAAGCCAAGGACAAAGTCGACGAAGCCCACGAATGGGCCAAAGACCACGCCTCCGAAATCGGAACCGGCATCGCGATCGGCGTCGCAGTCGTTGGTGCTGCCGCGTTCTGTGTCGGAACCGCGGGCTTGGGATGTGTCGTCATCGCGGGGGCCGTCGCCGGCGCTGCAGGCGCCGGACTCGGCTATGGCGCGGAGGTCGCGCTGGATGACGACAAGTCATTCAGCACTGCCAGCCTCGCCAAAGAAGTCGCCGTCGGTGGCGCTACAGGTGCCGCAGGTGGGGCCGCGGGCAAGCTCGCGGGTGCGCTCGGCGCCAAGCTGCTGGGGAAGACTGCTGCGGCTGCCTGCTCGTTTGCCGGCACAACCGAGGTTCTCATGGCGGACGGCAGCCGCAAGCCGATCCAAGAGGTCCGGGTAGGCGATGAAGTCGTCGCCACAGACCCAGAGACGGGCGAACAAGCCGCGAAGGCTGTCGAGCGTGTCTTCGTACACGACGACACGGTCGTGGACCTCGAGGTTGACGGCGAAACCATCACGACCACCGAGGACCACCCCTTCTGGTCTGTGACCGACCGGCGCTTCGAACGGGCGGACCAGCTCGCGACCGGCGAACAGGTGCTGGGCGCCGAGGGACAGGTCATCACGGTGTCGGGCCTGAAAGCCGGAACGGAGCACACGGCACCGGCCTACAACCTCCGAGTGCAAGGTATCCACACCTACCACGTGGGTGAGCGCTCGGTCCTGGTGCACAACACCTGCGATGGAGTACACCTGAGTCTGACCTACAAGCCAGGCTGGTCGGCGGCTCAGCGCGCGGCGGCCGATGCCAAGGTCGCAGCCCTCAACAAGGCTAGACTCATCGTGACCAAGGTCGAGCGCGCGGGCACGTCGGCCAGTCGTCGTTACAAACAAGCCGGCGGAACGGTGCCCGATGCACACGACGTGGATCATGTCATCGACCTGCAACTGGGTGGAGCGGACGATATTCTCAATATGAACCCGCTGCATTATTCCGTGAACAGGAGTCTCGGTTCTCAAATTCAGCAACAGATCCGCGGGCTGTCGCCCGGGACCCGGGTTTGCAGCATCTCGATCTGTAGTAGGTGAAAAGTATGTTGCTGGACAAGTTCAGAGCTGCCTTTGAGTTGACCGATGGGCAGGTCGCCGGCGCTGCCGAAGGCACCGCTTCCGGGCCGGTTCGAGTGCTACGAACCCGGTTCGGTGGATGTTCCTTCCGGGCCGGGCTGTACCGAATCCATGGCGACTCGTCGGCAGCAGTTGCGAAGACCTGGGTCGACGATGCCTTTCCGGAGTTCGCGGGCCGTCTTGACATCTTCGGGTTCGACTGGCTCGGTCGCCAGTTTGCCGCCGATCGGAACCGGGGCGACGCGCTGGACCCGGAAGTCCTGCTCCTCGAGCCGGGCACCGGCGAGGCGTTGGAGATCCCGGTGCCGGTCTCGAAGTTCCATGACGAAGAGCTCGTCGACTATTCGGAGGAAGCTCTTGCTGTGAGCTTCTACGAACAGTGGCGGTCGCAGACTCCCGAAGCGCTTGGTCTTGACCAATGTGTTGGGTATCGAGTTCCGCTGTTCCTGGGCGGGAAGGATCAGGTCGAGAACCTCGAACTAGTTGACGTCGAGGTCTATTGGGGCATCATGGGCCAGTTGCGGTCCCAGGCCAGGAAGGCCGGCCTCGGCAGCCCGATCTCGGGAGTCGACCTGAGCTAGGCGCCGGCCAGTGCCCGAGGGACGCCACAGATCCGTTGACTCTCTCGGGGCGCGGATGGAGTATGGGTGCTCGGCGACTTCGGGAGGTTTCGGTGGCGGAGGTTGTGCGGGCGGCGTTGGTGCAGACTTCTTGGACTGGTGACAAGGAGTCGATGATCAAGGCGCATGAGGAGTATGCGCGGCAGGCGGCGCAGGCGGGGGCGAAGGTTATTTGCTTCCAGGAACTTTTTTATGGGCCTTACTTCTGTCAGTTGCAGGATCCCAAGTTCTACGAGTACGCCGAGAGTGTGCCGGGGCCCACCACTGAGCGGTTCCAGGCGCTGGCCGCGGAGCTCGGTCTGGTGATGGTGCTGCCGATGTACGAGCAGGAGCAGGCGGGGGTGCTGTACAACACGGCTGCCGTGATCGATGCTGATGGCAAGTACCTGGGGAAGTACCGGAAGAACCACATTCCGCAGGTGAAGGGGTTCTGGGAGAAGTTCTACTTCCGGCCGGGGAACCTGGGGTATCCGGTCTTCGACACCGCGGTCGGGCGGATCGGGGTCTACATCTGTTACGACCGGCATTTCCCGGAGGGGTGGCGGGCGTTGGGGCTCGCGGGGGCGAAGATCGTGTTCAATCCGTCGGCGACGAGTCGCGGGTTGTCGGCGTACTTGTGGCAGCTTGAGCAGCCTGCGAGTGCGGTGGCCAACGAGTACTTCATCGGGGCGATCAACCGGGTCGGGATCGAGTCGGACTACGGGGACAACGACTTCTACGGTACGTCGTACTTCGTGGACCCGGAGGGGAAGTTCGTGGGGGAGGTCGGGCACGACCATGACCCGGAGCTGATCGTGCGGGACCTGGATCTCGGCCTGCTGGACACGGTGCGGGACCGGTGGCAGTTCTACCGGGATCGCCGGCCGGACGCTTACGGGGACCTGACGAAGCCGTAGAGGGAGCCAGAATGACGTTGCTGGTCAAGGGTGGGACCGTGGTCGGGCCGACCGGGACGCAGTTGGCCGACGTGCTGGTGCAGGGGGAGAAGATCGTTGCCCTGCTCGATCCGTTGTTCAGTGCAACGATCACGCCGGACGAGGTGGTCGATGCCACTGGCAAGTATGTGATCCCGGGCGGGATCGACGCGCACACGCACATGGAGCTGCCCTTCGGCGGTACGGCGGCCAGTGACACGTTCGACACGGGGACTCGGGCGGCTGCCTGGGGTGGTACGACGACGATCATCGACTTCGCCGTACAGAAGACCGGTGAGGTGGTGCAGGACGGCCTCCAGGCCTGGCATGCGAAGGCCGAGGGGAACTGTCATATCGACTATGCGTTCCACATGATCCTGGGCGGCGTGGACGGTGATTCGCTGAAGGCGATGGATGCGCTCGTCAGAGACGAGGGGATCACGAGTTTCAAGCTGTTCATGGCTTATCCCGGGGTGTTCTACTCCGATGACGGCCAGATCCTGCGGGCGATGCAGACCGCGCGGGAGAACGGCGCGATGATCATGATGCACGCGGAGAACGGCATCGCCATCGACGTACTGATCCAGCAGGCGCTGGCGCGGGGCGAGACGGATCCGATCTACCACGGGATCACCCGGCCGGCGGCGCTGGAGGCCGAGGCGACGAGCCGGGCGATCGCGCTGGCGGAGGTCGCGAAGGACTGCCCGTTGTACATCGTGCACCTGTCGGCGAGCGGGGCGCTGGAGGCGGTGGCGAAGGCACGAGATGCCGGACGCAACGTTTTCGCCGAGACCTGTCCGCAGTACTTGTATCTGACGCTCGAGGACCAGCTGGGTGCGCCCGGGTTCGAAGGGGCGAAGTGGGTGTGTTCGACCCCGTTGCGAAGCAAGCACGAGTCGCATGCGAAGGACCTGTGGAAGGGGTTGCGGAGCAACGATCTGGCGATCGTGTCGACCGACCACTGCCCGTTCTGTATGAAGGATCAGAAGGAGCTCGGTCTCGGTGACTTCTCGAAGATTCCAAACGGGATCGGTGGGGTCGAGCACCGGGTCGACCTGATCTACCAAGGGGTCGTCGACGGGCAGTTGTCGTTGGAGCGCTGGGTGGAGACGATCGCGACCACGCCGGCCCGGATGTTCGGGCTGTACCCGCAGAAGGGGATCGTCGCGCCGGGCTCGGATGCGGACCTGGTCATCTACGACCCCAACGGTACGACGCGGATCGGGGTCGGGACGCATCACATGAACATGGACTATTCGGCGTACGAAGGGGTCGAGATCCAGGGCCGGGTGGGCACAGTGATCTCGCGCGGCGAGGTGATCGTGGCTGACGGCAACTACCATGGCCGCAAGGGTCGCGGCCGGTACCTGAAGCGCGGCCTGTCGTCGTACCTGGTTTAGGGGGAGTGGCTGTGGACTTCGGAGTGGTGTTCCAGTGTGATCCGCCGGCGTCCGCGGTGGTGGAGTTGTCGGTGAAGGCGGAGGACGCCGGGTTCGACTACGTGTGGACGTTCGACTCGCATCTGCTCTGGCAGGAGCCGTTCGTCATCTACAGCCAGATCCTGGCGTCGACGCGACGCGTGATCGTCGGCCCGATGGTGACGAACCCGGGGACGCGGGACTGGACCGTGATCGCGTCGCAGTTCGCCACGCTGAACGAGATGTTCGGGAACCGCACGGTCTGCGGGATCGGTCGCGGCGACTCGGCCTTGCGCACGCTCGGTGCTCAGCCCGGCACGATCGCCGACATGAAGCAGTGTGTCGAGGTCGTGCGGTCACTCGCGCGCGGCGAGACGGTGACACATCGCGGTCAGGAGCTGAAGCTCGGCTGGGTGAAGGACGGCGCGCTCGACGTGTGGGTGGCGGCGTACGGGCCGCGGGCGCTGGCGGCGACCGGTCAGGTCGGCGACGGCTACATCCTGCAGCTGGCTGATCCGGATATCGCCGCGTGGATGATCGCCGCCGTACGGCGTTCTGCGGAGGAGGCCGGCCGGGACCCGGACGCGATCAAGTTCTGCGTGGCAGCACCGGCGTACGTCGGCGATGACCTCGAGCACCAGCGTGAGCAGACCCGGTGGTTCGGCGGGATGGTCGGCAACCACGTGGCCGATATCGTCGCGCGGTACGGCGACGGCGGCGGCGTACCGAAGGCGCTCACCGACTACATCGAGGGCCGCAAGGGCTACGACTACAGCCAGCACGGCCGCGCCGGTAACACCCACACCGACTTCGTCCCCGACGAGGTCGTCGACCGCTTCTGCATCCTCGGCCCGGTCGAGAACCACCTCGCCCGGCTGGAGGAGCTCAAGGCGCTCGGGGTCGACCAGTTCGCCGTCTATCTCCAGCACGACGCCAAGGAAGAGACGCTCGCGGCCTACGGCAAAGACATCATCCCGGCCTTCTCATGAGTACGGCGCCTCGCCCGGGCATGGAGTCACTCACCCTGATCCTCCTTCGCCGCCCGGCGAATCCGCCCGACCTCTCCGACGACGAGTCCGATGCTGTCCAGGCGGCTCATCTGACCTTCCTCGACAAGCTCCGCACCGAAGGCGTGATGGGCGCGGCCGGACCCTTCCGCGAGCAAACCGACGAAACGCTCCGCGGACTCTGCGTCTACCGAGTAGGCCTCGACGAAGCCCGCCAACACGCGGCCGCAGACCCCGCCGTACAGGCCGGAATCCTGGTCGCCGAGCCCATCACCTGGTGGTTCCGCAAAGGCGAAATCCACCTGGGCGGAAATATGACTGATAAGTTATAGTCTGCTCTATGGGCTGGACGATCAGACTTCACTCCGCAGTTGAGGCGTGGTACCTGGAGCTCTGTGAAGATGATCCGGAGTCCGCCGGCCTGATCGAGAGGGCAGTTGATCTGCTGGCTCATGAGGGGCCGGCGATCGGTCGGCCACTGGTCGACCGCGTGAAAAGTAGTCGGTTTCACAACATGAAGGAACTGCGTCCGGCATCATCGGGTCAGAGCGAGATTCGGATGCTCTTCGCCTTCGACCCGATGCGCGAGGCCATCATTCTGGTGGCGGGGGACAAGTCGGGTCGATGGGACAGTTGGTATCGCGTGGCAGTTCCGCTGGCGGACGAGCGGTTTGCTGAGCATCTGATCGAACTGAAAGTGGAGGAGTGAAATGAATACATACTCCAACTGGGAAGACGTCAAGGCCAAGGCTCGGGCGATTGATTCGCGGACGCCGGCGGAGCGTGCGGCGGCCAAGCAGGCTGCGCGTGAGCGGACCGAGGCGTATGTGCGCGGGCATCAGCTGGCCGAGATGCGGAAGGCCGCGGGGGTTACCCAGGTCCGGCTGGCCGAGTTGCTTCAGGTCTCGCAGGCGCGAGTCTCGAAGATCGAGAGCGGTGAAGTCTCAGGGATCGACATCGTCCGCGCGTATGTGACTGCTCTGGGTGGCACCGTCGAGGTGGTGGCGACTCTCGGTGAGCGCACCTGGAAGGTCGCCTGACCTCACGGAGCCCAGCGGTAGCCGCCGGGGAGTAGGGCGGTGATGGGGGACCAGCCGGGGCCGTCGGGGGTGGGGAGGATGACGCGGATGCCGGGGTGATAGTCCAGTAATACTTGGCGATCTCGGCCGCAGGGGGCCTGGACGCCGCGGTTTTCGTTGCCTACGGCGACGATGGTGGTGAGGTCGCGGGCGCCGGAGGCTCGGGCGTGGCCTAGGGCAACGAGTTCGGCGCAGGGGCCGCCGGTGAAGTGGTAGAGGTTGATGCCTGCGAACAGGCGGCCGTCGGCGTTGCGGACGGCGGCGCCCATCGTGTAGATGCCGTCGGGGCCGTCGGTGTTCTCCTCGACGGTACGGCGGGCCAGGTCGATCAGCTCGTGGTCTTCGGGCGTGAGGGGGCGCAGGTCCATCAGCCGGCGATCCGCTTCAGTTCCGCGTCGACGACGGACTTGACCGCCTTGATCTCGGTGGCCGGGTCGGAGCCGCTGCGGATGATCCGGTTCAGGGCGTCGGAGTACGCCGTACCGGATTTGGGCGACCACAGGATCGGCGTCTGGGCGTGGCCGTTCTCGTTGACGAACTTGGCGGCCTCGGCGGCCGGGCCGGACTTCAGCTTCTCGGCCTTCTCGACGAGCGACTTGCGGGCCGGGATGTGGAAGCCGTAGGCCTGGGCGAAGTCGAGCTGCTTGTCGGTCTGGTCGACCCACAGCCATTTGACGAACTTCTTCGCTGCCTCGACGTTCTTCGACTTCGAGCTGACGCAGGAACCATAGGCGCCGACCGGGACGCTCGGGGCGCCGGTGGTCGCGTTCAGCTTCGGCCAGGGGAGTACGCCGTAGTCGTCCTTGAACGCCTTCTCGATCGCGGGCAGGGTCCACAGGCCGGTGAGCTGCATCGCGGTCAGGCCCTGCGTGAATGCCGACGGGTCGGACCAGTCGGCGGGTGCGCCGAGCAGCAGCGCCTTCGACGTGAACAGTTCGCGGAGCTTCTTCAGGGACTCGGCCGCGAGCGGGTCGTCGAAGCCGAACTTGCCGTCGTCGGTCAGGTAGTCGAGACCGGCCGACCACAGCGCGGGACCACCCAGTACGCCGACGCCGCCGTCGTTGCCGACGAACAGGCCCTTGACCTTGTCGGTGGTCAGCTTCTTGGCTGCGTCGATCAGCTCGTCGACGGTCTGCGGCGGCTGGACGCCGGCCGCGCTGAGCAGGCTCTTGCGGTACACGAGCAGCTGCATGTCTGCGACCTGCGGGATCGCGTACAGCTTGCCCTGGTACGTCATCCGCTTGATCAGGGACGGCGTGAAGTCGGCGGCAGCCTCACCCGGTACGTCGCTCAGGTCGACCACCTGGCCGGCTTTGATCATGTCGATCGTCGGGCCGTTGCCGTACTCGAAAACGTCGGGGCCCTGCTCGGTGAGCAGTGTGGTGGCGACCTTCTTGTCGTAGTCACCCGGCGACCACTGGACCGTCACGGTCGCATCCGGGTACTCCTTCGCGTACCGCTCAACCGCCTGCTGGGTGCCGGCCTCGCCGTACTGGTGGTACCACTGCGACAGCGTCGCCTTCGAGCCGTCTCCGCCGCTGTTGGGACGGCCTGAGTTGGAACCGCAACCGGCCACGGCGACCGCCGCCAGACCGCCGCCAAGCCCCAGCACTTGCCGCCTGCTGAACCCACCCATCACGCCGCCTCCAGAACCGTAGGGTCCCTCGACCCTACGACTCGTGGGGCTCTCGCCGCGGGGATTTCCGCGACTTGGTCAAACGATTGAGGAGTCAGGCGTCGGAGAGGCGGGCGATGGTGGCGGAGGCGCGGCGGACTATCGGTACCGGGCCGGCGGGCAGGACATCGCCGATGAAGGTGTAGTGCTTGAGGATCTCGGGGTCGACGTCGCCGGGGCGATGCCGGCTGTGGTCGCGAACCCAGTCGATGATGTCGCCCCAACCAGGCGCCGCCAGCGAACCGCCGAAGTGCTGGACGGACAAGCCGGCGCAGAGGTTGCCGAAGGCCAGTCGGTGCGCCAGCGGCCAGCCGCGGAGAGTGCCGAGGACGAGCGAGGCGAGGAAGACATCGCCCGCACCGGTCGGGTCGTACGAACGCACCGGCAGGGCCGGGATGTGCTCCTCTTCACCGGTTTCGGAGTCGATCGCCAGTACGCCGTCCGCGCCGTTCGTGACGACCGCGAGGGGAACCCGCTCGGCCAGTTTGTGGAGCGCAGCCTTCGGGGTGTCGGTGCGGGTGTAGGCCATCGCCTCGGCCGCATTCGGGGTGAAGGCGTGGAACCCGTCCAGTACGTCGAGCACGGCCGGAGACCACTCGTCGGTCGGGTCCCAGCCGACGTCGCCGAACAACAGCGCGCCGGACTGCTTCGCCTGCTGAACCCAGTCGGGCAGGTCATCGGCGACCGGGACGATCGCGGAACGGGCCTTGAGGCCGGGACCGACCAATTTGCTCGGATCGCCGGGAGCCTCGTGCGCGTGCGTGACCATGGCCCGGTCCCGGTCGATCGACATCGACACGGTGACCGGGGAGTGCCAATGGCCGATCCGGCGGGAGTGCGAGAGGTCGACACCCTCTTGGTCAGCCAGGGTCCGCCAGCAGAAGTCGGCGTACACGTCATCGCCGAAGACCGCGGCCAGGCCGCTGCGCAGACCGAGCCGGCTGGCGGCGATCGCGAAGTTCGCGACCCCGCCCGGGCACGACCCCATCCCTTCGGCGAAGATCTCGGTCCCGGTCGTCGGCGCGGACTCCAGTCCGGTCAGCACGATGTCCAGGAACACCGTTCCCTGGACGAAGACGTCGTACGCCTCGGACTCGTCGATCACGGTGACCTCGTTTCGTATCATTCTGGGTCATTCTGGGCCCGACCGCGGGGGCGCGCTTTTTGTCGGTGACGGATGGAATGCTTCTACGTAACATCATCGACCGGTCACCGGCGCCGAACAGGGGAGGAACTCGATGGTTTTGGGGGTGTGTCGGTGATTCCGGTCTGGATCTCCGTGGTCGGCGTGGTGATGACGGTCCTCAGCCCGCTGCTGGCGCTCGGCGGCGTCGCGCTGGGCGCCTACCTGACCCGCAAGTCCGATCGCGAGCTGGACACCTGGCGGCACCGCGAGGAGACGATGCGGATGGTGCGCTGGGCGGTCGAGCAGATCCTCGACGGCGACGAAGCCGGCACCGACGCCGGTGTCGTCACGCTCCGCTCACTGATGAGGTCGGAGCTGTTACAACCCGAGGACTACGACCTCGTCGCCGCGCTGACCGCCGCCGTGGCGATCGACCGTGTCGGCGCGGCCGCGTACGCTGAGATTGCAGACGCCGAGATCGAGGTCGTCGAGGGAGACGGTGAAGATGGCTGAGAAGAAGACCGTGACGGTCTCCCGCCAAGCCGTAGAGCTGGCCCGCCTGCACGTCGAAGCCGCCCGCCGAGCCGGCCGCAAACCCGACGCCGCCGTAGCCCGCATAGCCGGCGCCCGCCCAGCCCCCGGCACCGGCGCCTCCCCCGCCCCGGCCTGATCCACCTGCGGAGTCGGCACTTCGCCGTACGGCGCGCGCACGGCCCCGTACGCCGGGTATCGGACTCCGCTGGTGTGGGTGGTCGGCGGCGCGCCGGGGACGGGCTAGGCTGAGCGCGGCCGCTCCGGTGGCGTACGGTGCACCACGTGGTTACCGCTGCGTCGCTTCCTGTTCCCGACCACGGCCGGATGATCCCGTGATCCGCTTCGAGAATGTTTCCAAGACGTACGAGGGCCAGACCAAGGCCGCTCTGCTGAACGTCAACGTCGAGATCGAGAAAGGCGAGTTCGTCTTCCTGGTCGGTACCTCCGGGTCCGGCAAGTCGACGTTCCTGCGCCTGGTCCTGCGTGAGCACCGGACGTCCAAGGGTCACATCATGGTGGCCGGCAAGGACCTGAACCGGCTGGCGAGCTGGCGGATCCCGCAGATGCGGCGGCAGATCGGGACGGTGTTCCAGGACTTCCGGCTGCTGCCGAACAAGACGGTCGCCGAGAACGTCGCCTTCGCGCTGCAGGTGATCGGCAAGCCGCGGTCGCACATCCGCAAGACGGTGCCCGAGGTGCTGGAGCTGGTCGGGCTCGAGGGGAAGCAGGACCGGCTGCCGGACGAGCTGTCCGGTGGTGAGCAGCAGCGGGTCGCGATCGCGCGGGCGTTCGTCAACCGGCCGATGATCCTGATCGCCGACGAGCCGACCGGAAACCTGGACCCGGCGACGTCGGAGGGCATCATGAAGCTGCTCGACCGGATCAACCGGACCGGGACCACGGTCGTGATGGCCACTCACGACGTGTCGATCGTCAACCAGATGCGCAAGCGCGTGATCGAGCTGGAGAACGGTCATGTCGTCCGCGACGAGTCACGCGGCGTCTACGGCTACCAGCACTGACCGCTGCCGAGTACTCCGGCGAATGACAGGGACTGACTGAACAATGCGTTTGAACTACATCCTCTCCGATCTCGGCATCGGCCTGAAGCGGAACCTGTCGATGACGATCGCGGTCGTCGTCACCATCTGGGTCTCGCTGGCACTGTTCGGCAGCGCGCTGCTGGCCAACGAGCAGGTCGGGCTGATGAAGGGCAACTGGTACGGGAAGATCCAGATCTCGGTCTTCATGTGCACCAAGGACTCCGGCGGCCGCGGCTGCTCGGGCGCCGAGGTGACCCAGGACCAGAAGAACCGGATCCGCCAGGTGATCGAGTCGAACCCGGACACCGCGCCCGACGGCGTGTTCGGCGAGTCGAAGAAGGATGCCTTCGCGCAGTTCAAGAAGCTCTACAAGGACTCGCCGATCGCCTCGACGGTCACCGAGGACCAGATGCAGGAGTCCTTCCGGGTCAAGCTCCGCGACCCCAAGCAGTACCAGAACCTGGTCAGTGCGGTCGCCGGCCTGCCCGGCGTCGACAACGTGCAGGACCTGCGGCAGTACCTTGATCCACTGTTCAAGGCCCTCGAAGGCGTCCAATGGGGTGCCTACATCTCGGCCGCCCTGCTGCTGGTCGCCGCGTTGATGCAGATCTCGAACACGATCCGGCTGGCGGCGTACGCGCGACGCCGGGAGATCGGGATCATGCGACTCGTCGGCGCCTCGAACTTCTACATCCAGCTGCCGTTCCTGCTGGAAGCGATCCTGGCCGCGCTGATCGGCGCGGTGCTTGCCTGCGGTACCTTGTGGCTCGGCGTGTACTTCGTGGTGATGCGACGCGCCCAGGAAACCTTCAAGGTCTGGCAGTGGGTCGGCGCCACCGAAACCTTCCGGGCCACGCTCATCATGGTCGTGGTCGGCCTGGTCCTCGCCGTGATCCCGACATTCCTGACGACGCGGAAATACCTCAAAGTCTGACGTCTGTGACTTATCGTGCAGTGGAAGTCTCATTGCACGACAACTCAAGACGCAAGGGGTCGACCTGTGGTCCCGCACTTCCCCGGTGCAGACCCGCGTAAGCGGGCGAGCATCCAGCGAGACGACAGCACCGGCACCTCGGCCACACCGCGCCCGCGGTCCCGCACGAGACCGCAGGCGCGGCAGACGGTCGTTGCCGCATGCTGCCTTGTCCTGTCCCTGTCCGCCGGAGTCCTGGCGGCGGTTCCGTCTGCCCAGGCGGATCCGCCCGATCCAGCCCAGAAGAAGAAGGAACTCGACGCCCAGCTCGGCAAGTCCAAGGCCGAACTGGCCGAGGCTTCCGACCAGCTCGGCAAGTCGGTCACGGCTTACACCAAGGCCGACGCGAAGCTGAAGGTCGTCCAGACCCGGTACGCCGCGGCTCAGGGCCGGCTCGCGGCCGCCAAAGCCGCCGATCTCGTTGCCGCGGGCAAGCTCGCGCGCGCCGAGCGAGCACTGCGTCAAGCGGTGGCCGATGTCGAAGCCGGGCAGCGGGCACTCGCGGAGAAGCGCGCATTGGCCGGTCGCGCCGTACGTTCGGCGTACCAGCAACAGAACAGTCTGGTCGGGCTGAGCATTGCACTGCAAGGCGCGTCGCCGGCAGATGTTGCCACCGGCATCCAGGTGCAGCGGAACGTGTTCGGCATCCAGAGCAACGCGATCACGAACCTGAACAACGCGCAGGCGCAGCTCGCCAGTCGGCAGGTCAAGGTCGCCGCTGCCGAGCAGTCCGCCGAGGCTGCGCGGGCCGAGTCAGCCAAGACGGTCAAGGAAGTGACCGAGCTGACCCGGCAGGTCGCTGCCGACAAGGCCGAGGCCGAGGCGGTCACGAAGGAGAAGCTCGTCCTCTACAAGCGGGCGGAACGCGAGAAGATCGCCGAGCAGACGCAGTACAACGCACTGCTTGCCGAGCGCAACCGGGTCGAGCAGCTCCTGATCGCCCGGGCTCGCGCCGAGAAGGCTGCGGCCGAGCGTCGCCGGGCCGCCCGGGAGAAGGCCGAGCGCGACAAGGCCCGCCGCGAGGGTCGGCCGCCGCGCCCAGTACCGAACGATCCCGAGGACAATGGCGGCCGGCTGAGCAGGCCGATCGACAGCTACATCACGTCGCCGTTCGGGATGCGGTTCCATCCGATCCTGCACTACTGGAAGCTGCACGACGGCACCGACTTCGGTGGCGCCTGCGGTACGCCGATCCGCGCCGCGGCCAGTGGTCGGGTGACCGACAAGTACTACAACGGCGGCTACGGGAACCGGCTGTTCATTTCACACGGAGTGATCGGCGGCTCGTCCGTCACCACCGTCTACAACCACCTGTCCCGCTACAAGGCGCGCGTCGGCGAACGCGTCACCCGCGGCGAGATCATCGGGTACGTCGGTACGACGGGGTACTCGACCGGTTGTCACCTGCACTTCATGGTGTACCAGGACGGCCGGGTGGTTAATCCGATGAAGTGGCTCTAGCCCGTCTGAGATACTGGTCGGATGGTGAAACAGACCGGCCAGCAGAAGCCGATCGCGCAGAACCGGAAGGCGCGACACGACTACCACATTGAGGACGTCGTGGAGGCCGGCCTGGTGTTGACGGGGACCGAGGTGAAGTCCCTGCGGCAGGGCCGGGCCTCCCTCGTCGACGCGTTCGCCGCTGTCCGCGGTAACGAACTGTGGCTGCAGGGAATGCACATTCCGGAGTACAAGCACGGCACGTGGACCAACCACGAACCCCGCCGTACGCGCAAACTCCTCCTGCACAAGGACGAGATGGCGAAAATGGTGAAGGCCGTCGAGCAGCAGGGCGTCTCGCTGATCCCGCTGTCGCTGTACTTCAAGGACGGTTACGCCAAGGTCGAGCTGGCCACCGCCCGCGGTAAGAAGGACTACGACAAGCGGCACGCCCTCGCCGAACGCCAGGCGAGCCGCGAGGCCCAGCGCGCCCTGTCCGACCGCACCCGCCGCCGCGACTAGGGTCCCCTCAGGGGTGTGTCCGGGGCGCACCCGATGGGGTGGAGGCCGCCGGGCGGAGACAGTGGATGCATGTCCACTTCAGAGCTGCGGGTGACGACCGAACAGCGGGATCGCGCCGTCGAAATTCTTCAGGAAATGTACGCCGATGGCCGGGTCGACAAGTTCGAGTTCGACACCCGCCTCGAGCTGGCGTTGAAGTCGCAGACGCGCGCCGAGCTGAACAGCACGTTCGACGGCCTGATGGCGCGCCCGGTCCCGACGTACGTCCCGGCCGCCTTCAGCCGCCCGGCGCCGCTCCAGCGCTACAACACCAGCGACGGCCGCGGCATGGGCACGGTCGCCCACTGGCTCGGCTACCCGACTTTCTTCGTCGGCCCCGCCCTGGTCGTCGCGACCTCGGGCCAGAAGAACCCCGCCGTACGACGGCATGCCGTGGAAGCGCTGAACTTCCAGCTGACCGCGTTCATGGCGTTCGCCGTACTGGGCATCCTGACCGGCGTGGTCGGCTCGTTCCTGGGCTTCGCGTTCCCGATCCTCGGCGTGATGTGGTTCATCCTGACCGGCGTCGGCGGCATCGCCACGGCGGCCGGCTCCAACTTCCGCTACCCCTTCACCCTGCGCCTGATCAAGTAGGGGAATCCCAGGTGCGAGCAGCTTGTTGGACTTGATAGTGTGGATCTTCCACCCGAGGTCTGGGTGGGAGTTTGACAACTCAACAGGGGGTGAACGGTTTCGACTTTGGACGTTAGTGTCAAGGGAAGCGAGCCGAGGATCCAGGGTTATCTCGTAAACGATCTCTGGAAAACAATAACTGCCAATACATCGCGCAGTAGCTACTCTCTCGCCGCCTGACGGCCTGAGAACTTAAAGTAGCGGTCAGCCCGGGAGTGCTTCCGGCCCGGTTCCTGGCCTCAGCTAGGGAGCTTGCTTTGTTAGCCCGGTCACGGGGTTAGCACGGGACATTTACAGTGACTGAGTCTGTCAGCGACATGTCTGTTTGAGCGCTGGGACTGAGAAAACGCCTTAACAGACTGCGCTCGGAGAAGCCTTGAGGCAACGCTGAAGGACGCGGGTTCGATTCCCGCCACCTCCACCCCCGTCGTGAATCCGCAGATCAGAGAACCTCTGGTCTGCGGATTTTGCGTTGGTGCCAGATGAGTCCGGCGGCGATGAGGCCGAGCGCGGTGGCGGCGACCGCGGTGGTCTTCGGGCCGATCGACGGTGCCGGGGCTTTTGCGCCTGCCAGCAGCCTTCGGGCCTGGCGCAGGTTCGGCACGATGCCGAGGATCGCCGTCGGACTGGAAGTCTCGAAGAATCGAAGCAGTCGTGCCACAGTGCACACCACCACCAGATCGTCGTGGCGGCGGCGGATCCCCTGCAGGTTGAACACCACATGGAGCATCACGGGCACCAGCTCCCCGGTCACACCATTGAGGTCCACGATCATGCGGGCGCCGCGGCGACCCGAAACGTTGCCGAGTACCTGGTTCAGGATCCGCCCGTTGCCGATGTCGACCCTGCCGGTCACGGTGATCAGGTGGATGCCTTCCGGCAGCCAGCGGACGGTCACTCGGAGGTCTCCTGCATCGCGACCCGACATGCTGGCAAGTATGGCTGAGCCGGCCCCCTCGTGGGGGCCGGCCTTTGTTGTGTTTACGAGGTGGTGCAGAAGGTGGCGGTGAGGAGTTTGGTGAGGGCCTTCGGGAACTCGGTGGCGGGGTTGATGTCCTGGTCGCCCATGGTGACGGAGGCGGTCAGGGTTTTGGTGCCGTCGGGGGAGCTGTACATGATGGCGCCGTAGCCGGCGGGCGGGCTGCCGTTGTGCTGGTAGACGATGCCGCCGCAGGTGGGGCCGAGGTCCTGGACGAAGAGGCCGAGGCCGTAGCCGAGTTTGCCGTGCGGGTCGCGCATCTGGGCCAGGAGTGGGGCGGGGAGGAGTTTGCCGCTCATCAGGGCGGAGATGAAGGTGCGGAGATCCTTGGTCGTGGAGATCATGTCGCCTGCGCCGGCCAGCAGGGAGAGGTTCATGCGGCTGACGTCGACCACCTTGGTCTCGCCCTTGTCGGTGTAGCGGTAGTAGCCGTGGGCGTGCGGGCCGGGGAGCTGCGTGCGGTTGCCCGGTACGACGGTTCCGGTCAACCCGAGTGGGCGGATGATCCGGCGGCCGACCTCGTCGGCGTACGAGTGGCCGGTGACCTTTTCGATCAGGAGCAGGGCGACGGTGTAGTTGGTGTTGGAGTAGTTCTGGTCGGTGCCGGGGGCGAAACGCGCCGGCTTGGAGAGGGCGAAGCGGACGAGCTCTTCGGGGGTGTAGCGGCGGAAGCGGTTGTCGACCCACTCTTGACCGACGACGGGGATGCCGGGGACGACTGTGCCGTCGTCGTAGTACTCGCCGGTGTACGCGAACAACCCGCTGGTGTGCTGCAACAGCATCCGCGTGGTGATCCGCCGGTCCAGGCCGAGTCGCGGCAGGTAGCCGGCCACTGGAGCATCCAGCTTGACCTTGCCCTCAGCCACGAGCTGCAGGACGACGGTTGCGGTGACGGTCTTGGTGACGCTGCCGACCCAGAACGACCCGTCCGTCGGCGGCTTCGCCGACGACCCGAGCTTCCGCACGCCGGCGCTACCGACCCACTCACCCTGCTTGTCGTGAACCCGCACCTGAACGCCACCGAACCCGGCGTCGACAAACCCCTGCATCGCAGCCTGCACCTCCGGCCGCGCAGCCGGTACGGCGCTCGCCGCGCCCGGCGCCGCCGTACCGGCCAGCACTGCCATCGACACTGCCGCGACTAGCAATCTCTTCACTCGACTGTTCATGTCGACAACCATCGCGAGCCCCGCAGACGCCGCACTGACACCGTCCTGACACCAGGCCAGAGAGCTAGCGGAGGTCCCCGAGGTCGAGGGTGATGGCCATCGGGGCGGTGCTGGCGAAGGTGCCGCCAACGACCTGGTCGTCGAGATAGCCGAACTTGTCGGTCAGATGACAGGCCAGCAGCGAGACCGGGTCCTGAATGTCGACGATCCAGTAGTACGGGATCCCCGCGTCGGCGTACTCGGCCCGTTTCACCACGTTGTCGGTACGACGCGATCCCGGGGAGACGATCTCGACCACGATGAGCACTTCCGAGGCCCGGATCAGTCCGCCCTCGGTCCGCACACGTGGTCGGGCGGTGCGTCGCACGACGATAACGTCAGGTCTGCGCGAGAAGCCGGGTTGGTCCGCTGGAGCGAGCTCGAGGTCGATGTCCACGTCCGTGATGACCTCGAGATCCGAGGACAGTTGCGGCATCAATTGCAGAGCGATCCGCAGCGCAGCCATCTTGTGATCCGGGCTTGGGTTCGGCGAGAGCACGAGATTGCCCTCCATCAGCTCGGAGCGGCCGGTGTCGTCTTCGCCGAGCGCGGCGTACTCACCCACAGTGAGCAGATGGGCGGGCGGCAGCGGGACTGCTGTCATTGTCTCCTCCTCATCTCCGGGGCCATTGTTCCAGGCGCGTCGTCACCTGAGTTGCCAGCTGAAGGGCCGGAACGGCGGATGTCGACGCCCGAGCTGCCCGAAGGGGCTGGGTGGTGGGGCTGAAGAGGAGCGCCTCGACTTGGTGACCTGCTGATCCGCGGAGGCGACCGTAGCGTGGTGCCGTCCGTCGGTGAGGGAGTGGGGTCAGCTGATGCCGAAGATCCTCGAGTATCGAGGTGTGAGCCTCAACCAACGCACCATCGACATGATCGAGGCTGCCGAGTCGATCAGTGGGTTGAGGTTCGAGCTCACCCAGGGCTCTTACAACGCGGGTGGGGTCCAAGCGTCGGCGGGCACTCATGACGGCGGTGGGGCGGTGGATATCTCGCTCAAGGACCGCAAGACGGAAGTGCTGTTCCCGAAGAGCAGGCGGGAACTCGTTCGCGACTCGGCCCGGCAGGTCGGTTTCGCGGCCTGGATCCGCGATCCGTCCCAGTCGAGTCGGCGTTGGGCGTGGCACGTGCACGCGATCGCGATCGGGGACCGGGATCTGTCGGACGATGCGCGTGACCAGGTCACGGCGTACAGGAACGGCCGTAACGGCCTTGCCTCGAACGGCGCGGACGACGGGCCGCGCACGTGGGTCAAGGTGACGTGGGAGCAGTGGGAGAAGGCGCATCCGAACTGGAAGGAGCCCTTCACTGCAGCTCAGTACGAGAACCTGCTGCGGGAGATGAAGACCCAGGACGCGGCGACCCGCCAGG
Source organism: Kribbella yunnanensis (assembly GCF_039529655.1). Taxonomy (NCBI): domain Bacteria; kingdom Bacillati; phylum Actinomycetota; class Actinomycetes; order Propionibacteriales; family Kribbellaceae; genus Kribbella; species Kribbella yunnanensis. The sequence goes on from NZ_BAAANF010000017.1 coordinate 891,392, forward strand.
AGGTACTGCGACAGGCGATCTGGATGCTTCGCTTCAACGCGCAGACTGTCGACGAGCGGGCCGCCGCAGGCAAGGCGTTCGATGATGCGATCGCGGCCGGGCAGTCGCTCAAGAAGGCGATGGCTGCCGCGACCGCGGTGATGTCGCCGATCAATGCTGCACTCGCCGAGGCCGCGAAGAAGAACGGCTAGGACTCGCGTCGGCGGAAGGTTCTTCGGAGGTCGGTGGTCCACTCGGTGGGGAGTTCCCACGGGATGAAGTGGCCGCCGTGGGGGTGCGCGGTGAGGTTGGTGTGGTTGTACCAGGAGGCTCGGTCGCTGGCGAGGAAGTGGTTGACGCGGGCTTCGGGGGTGGTGATGCCGGGTGGGTTCTCGTAGCCGACGAAGGTGATGCCGGTGGGTGCCTCGATCGCGGGTTGGCGGTCGTGGGACGGCGTCCAGGGGTAGCGGTTGTTGTTGGCGTACGTGCGGATCGACGTGTCGATGGCGTTGCCGGCCCAGTAGATGGTGGCGTGGGTGAGGATGTCGTCGGGGGTGAAGGGGTCGCCGTCGGACCAGCTCTGCCAGCGTTCGAGGATCCAGGCGAGCATGCCGGCGGGGGAGTCGGCGAGGCCGAAGCCGAGGGTGCTCGGGTGCAGGACGTGGGCGGCGAGGTGGGCGGCGAAACGACGTTCGAAGGCGATGACGCCGTCGTGGATGGCGGGTGGGAGGTTGTCGGGCAGGGGATTGCCGCCGGTGAGGTCCCAGGCGCGGTCGCCGTTGAAGAAGTCCAGCTTCAACCCGGAGCCGATGTGGATGCCGTGCAGCTCGTCGGCGTACTTGTGGCCGAGCTGACCGGTCACCAGCGCGCCGACGTCGCACCCGGCGGCGGCGTACTGCTGGTGACCGAGGATGCCGGTCATCAGGTCGTGCCAGACGTCGGCGATCTTCCAGAAGTTCATGTCCGGGCTGGTCGGGGTCGAGAACCCGAAGCCGGGCAGGGACGGGACGATGACGTCGAACGCGTCCGCTGGATCGCCGCCGTACGCGCCGGGGTCGGCCAGTTGGTCGGTCACCTTCGACCAGTGCCAGAACGTCCACGGCCAGCCGTGGCTCAGGATCAGCGGGATCGGTGCCGGTCCGACGCCGGGCTTGTGCAGGAAGTGCACCGGTACGCCGCTCACGTCGACGCGATAGTTGTCATAGGCATTGATCGCGCGTTCGGCGGCCCGCCAGTCGTAGCCGTCGGCCCAGTATTCGACGAGTTCCTGCAGATCGGTACGGCGGACGCCGTAGAACCCGTCGTCGTTGCCGATGTCTCGCGGCCACTTGGTTGATCGGAGGCGGCGGCGCAGGTCGTCGAGGACTTCGTCGGAGACGTGGATGGGCGCGGGTTCCAGGTGCATGGTTGCCTCAGGCATCTTCGGCTAACTCGGTCAGGCGGGCGAGGACGTCGATCGACCCGGCCAGTACGGCGCGTTCGGCGTCGGTCAACTGGTCGACGAGCTGGGTCAGTTTGGCGACCCGGTTGGTGTGGCGGGAGCGGACGACGCGTTGGCCGGCTGGGGTGAGCGACAGGAGGATCGCGCGACCGTCGGCGGGATCCGGGCGACGTCGTACCAGGCCGTCCTGCTCGAGTTTCGCGACGAGGCTGGTCAGGGCGGGTTGTTTGAGCTGCTCGGTCGCGAGCAGGTCGGTGAGTCGCAATGGGCCGCTGCGGGACAGGGTGTGCAGGACCGACAGCGTGGAGAAGTTGAACCGCTGCACGGAAGGGAGCCGGATGAAGATCGTGTTGAAGTCCACGATCACCCGGGTCAGGCGTTCGGTGTCCACCTCGGTCATCAGGCGAACATATCAAAAATCGATATTCTTTGACTTGGTGCTAGTTGGTGAGGGGGATGCTGCTGATCACGATCGCGGGGTCGCCGGCGCGGAGGGTGAGGACGGCGGTCTTCTGGCCCTTGGGGAGGTGGCCCTTGAAGACGATGGTGCCCTGGGTGGATTCGCCGGCGGCGAACTCGTCGGGCCAGTTGCTGCGGGAACCGTCGGCGCGGATCGAGTTGCCCTCGGCGCTGGTGAAGGTCGCGTTGCCGTCGAGGGGGAGGCTGACGGAGTCCTTGCCCTTGTTGTTGACGGTGAGGCGGATCCGGGTGAAGTGGCTGGTATTGGTGACGTTGTCGACGGTGATCGTGAGACCGGCGGTGGTTTTGCCGACTGGTTTGATCAGGCGGTCCTCGCCGGACTCGTTGCCGGTGAGGTAGCCGGCCGCGTACTCGGCTCCGGAGGTGATCGCGAAGCCGCCCACGCCGACACCGAGCAGTACGGCGATGATCGCGACGATGACCGAGACGTCGAGCCGGCTCGGTTCGCGTTCGGTGGGGCTGACGGCGTCGAGGATCGCGAACGTCATCGCGCCGAGGAGTGCGAGTGTCGGCGCGATCAACCAGCGGAGGAGACCGCCCGGGCCGTCGGCGAGGAACGTCGCGATCAGGTTGATGACGAGGCCGACGGCCAGCATCGCACCGGCGATCGCTAGGACCCGGGCAAGGCGGACCTGGCCTACCTCGACGGACTCGCTGGTACGGCGTTCTGGGCGGTTCGCCGGACGGGGTGTCGGGCGGGTGTTCCTCGGTTCGTCCGGATAGTCGGGGTGGTCCGGGCGCGCGGGGTACGGGTTGCGCGGGGTGTCGGGTTGGGCGATCTGGGCGCGATCGCCGCCGGTGAGCGGGGAGCGGGCCGACTCGAGGTAGTCAGCCGAGGGGTAGCCGGGCCAGGACGCGCTGTTGCTTGCGTCCGCCGGGTTCGGCTGGCTGATGCTCGCGCGGTCCGCCGGGTACGGGTCGTTCCGCGGCGCGGCGTCCGGCTGCTGCGGGGTGTTGGGGGCGAACGGCGAACCGGCGGGCGCGGAGGCGTCCGAGACGGGCGGGTCTGCTGGGGCTCTTGTGGGTGCCGGGCGGGGGGTGAGCGGCCTGGGCGGTGCGGGAGGTGGTGGGGTTGTCGACGCTGGGTTCAGGAAGCCCGAGTCGTCGGGCTCGCTCCAGCGGTTCGGTTCGGGGGCGGCCGGACCTGAACCCGCAGGTGGTTGGTGGGTGGGCGACGTGTTGGGGGCGCCCGGTTGACTGTGGGCGGCCTGTCCGTCCGGTGCACCCGACGGGGTGCTGGAACGCGCGTCGGTCGACTCTGCCTCGGGTGAGGCGGGTGTGGCGGGCGCGTCCGATGCGGGCGGCTGCGGTGTCGGGGAGGGGGCGGTGGCGGGGGCCGGCGGCGTCCCGAGCGGGGCGGCTGCCGGCGGCTGCGGGGTCCCCGAAGCGGCGGTCGCGGGAGGCTGCGGTGTTGCGGCGGGAGGCGGCGGCGTCGCGGCAGAGGTGGCGGGGGCCGAAGGCTGCCGGGGTGCGGGTGAGGCGGCGGACGCCGGGGGCTGCGGCGACGCGGGTGAGGTGGGGGCGGAGGGTTGTGAGGGCTCGGGTGAGGCGGCGGCTGGGGTGGCGTGGAAGGTTAGGACTGAGCGGCCGATGTGGATTTGGTCGTTGTTGGTGAGCGCAGTGGGGGCGGTCAGGCGGCGGCCGTTGAGGCCGGTGCCGTTGCGGGAGGCGTCGTGGAGGGCCCAGGCGGCGCCGGTGCGGACCAGGCGCGCGTGGATGCGCGAGATCTGGTCGTCGGCGGGGAGGCGGACGTCGGCGTTCGCGGCGCGGCCGAGGGTGATCTCCGTGGCCGTGGAGGGCAGGGGCCAGCGTTGCGTGCCGAGCGACAGCGCGAATTCCGTTTCCACCAACACCCCACCCGGCAGCCGACCCCGTCGGCGCGATTCTGCCTTTCCTACCTACATTCGGTCCAGGGCCCCCGCCCTGGTGAGACTCGCAACACTAGTGCACCAAGGAGGTACGGCGACCTCGCGGGTCAGGCCGCCGTACCGAGACTCCTGAGTCCGAAACTAACCAAGTGTCATCCGCGGCTCGCCGTTCGTCAGGCCGGTGCCCGTGATGGCGCAGGTGCCGCCGCGGTTTTGGGTGTAGGTCTGGCGGAGGCAGGAGCGCAGCGCCAGTTGGGCCCAATAGTTGGGGTGCAGCGATTCCTGGATGTAGTAGTTCGAGCCGACCGTGGTGACCGTACGGATCTGGTTGACCCACTCGGTCTTGTCGACGGCGGTGGGTTGGGTCCAGGAGGTGAGGCCGACCTCCTCGTACAGGCCGACGGTCTTCTCGCAGAGGCGGCGGCCGTTGAAGGCGGACTGGAGTTCGAGCAAGCGGGTGTTCGCGAGGCCGGACTGGGTGATGGCCGCGCGGACCGTGCTGTTGATGGTGGTCAGCGCGGTGCTGTTGGCCCAGTCGGCGTCGGCGCTCCAGAAGCCGCAGCCGCCGACGCTCTGCCGGCTGTAGCCGGTCTGGCCGTAGCGGAAGCCGCTCCCGTTCGGAATCGGCGACGGATAGGTCTGTACGACGAGGGTCCAGGCAGTGTCGCCGTACCCGGCGTTGCGCATCGCGGTCCGGACGTTCTGCAGAGCGGTCGCGATCTTGCCGCGGACTGCGGTCACGTTCGCGGTGGTGAAGTTGGCGACCACAGAGGAATCATCGCGACAGTAGTCCGGCGCCCACGACGGTGAGAGCAGGAAGTCCTGCACACACTGCGTGACGATCGCCGCGAAGTTGAAGTCGTTGCCGCCGATCGAGACCGCGACCTGCCGCACGTTGTGGCTGGTCGCGAACTGCTGCAGCGCCTTCGCCTGACCGAGCCGGCCGGCGCCGTTGTCGTAGAAGTCGATACCGGGCTTGAAGTCGTCGCCGGTCCCGGTCGTGGTCCGCGCGCCGGAACACGAGAGGTTGAGGGCGCCGACGCCACCACCGATGAACGCTTCGGCCGAGCGGCTGCGGTGGCATTTCGGGATCGCTTCCGCGGTACCGCTCGCGTTGTCGTGGTAGGCGTGGGCGCCGAGGGCGTCGGCGGGCGCCTCGGAGTTGTTCGAGCTACCGGCCCAGCGGCCGGCCTCGCCGGAGATGTAGGAGTCGCCGAGCGTGACGACGTACGGGGTGCCGGTACCGGGGCCGTCGGCCTGGGCAGGGGCGGCGACCAGGCAGAGCCCGGTCATGGAGAGCGCAAGGATCAGGGCGAGCCGGAGTGAACTGGGCGGATTCTTCACCGGGGGTCCTCTCTTGCCGGAGGGACCTTTATGTACTCACAGGTAACCGGCGAAGAACAGACCGAGAGTGCTGGCATCTTTGCGCACTGTCACCCCTGCGTCAGTCGAACATCTCCAGCCCCTTCGGATACCGCTCCAGCCACCAGGCGCGCCAGCGCGCATCCACCTCGTCGCGGTCGACGTCGCCGTACAGGGACAGCACCGCCATGGTCGCGCCCTCGGGCTTCAGGTCGCCGGGTGGGATGTGGCTGAGTACCAGCAGGCCGTTGCCCCAGGCATCTACCTCGATGCCGACCTGATGGTCGGAGGTGTAGAACGTGTCAGCTTTGACGGTGGCGTCCGGTAGGGCGAGTACGTCGGTCGGGATGCCGAGTTCGGTGATCGGGTTGATCGTGCCGTTTCCCGAATAGAACAAGGTACGGCGGGGTTCGCCCGGATGGCGTTCGACCGCGAACCGCAGCTGGTGCAGGAAGGTGATCCAGCCCTCGGTGACGTCGTCGTAGTAGGCATCCCAGTCCGGGTTCGCGCCCTTCGGCGCCCGGGTGAGGGTGATCCGGCTGCCGCCCTCGACCGGTTCGACGACGAACTCGTCGCCGTTCCCGAGGGTCAGCGTGGTCCCGTCCTCGGAGGTCTCGGTGAAGTAGATCAGGTCGATCTCCTCCTCCAGACCACCCTGCGGCCCCTCGTACTCCCAGCCGTGCCAGTGCCGAATCTTCTCCTTGTCCCGCAGCGCGTCCCAGACAGCTTCCACGGGCGCTGCCACCGTCACCACGATCCCGGTCATGAGGCCCCGTTTCTGGACTGAGGAGCGCAGGGAGCGCAGCGACTGGAGTGACGAGGGAAGAAATGGAACCAGGCCTCAGGACCCGCCGCGCGGAGCGTGGCAATGTGTACAGTCATGACTCTCCTTCGGTACGACGGGGTGCCGGGTGGCCGCCGGCGATCAGGCGATAGGGCCGTCCGCCCTCGGTGTCGAACTGCTCGACGACCTGTCGGACGGCGTCGGTCAAGGCATCGGTGAAGCGGTGGACGTCGCCGGGTTCGGCGAATCGCGCCTCGGCTTCGAGGGTGAACGTCAGGAGCCGTTTGCCCTCGGCCGCGGTCTGCATCCGGGCCACGTCCCGCACGGTTCCGGCGGCGACATCGATCAGGTGCTCGGCGGCGTACTGGTCCTGGATCCCGGTGAACACCTGGCCCATCACGGCTGGATCGATCACCAGGGTCGCGGCGCGGAAGATCCGCTCGGTGAACCCGCGCCGCTGCCGCTCCTCCACGAGTTCCACCAGCCCGGCCCTCTCCAGCTCACGCAGGTGGTAGCCGACTCGCTGCCGCGGCAACTCCAGCGCGGCCGCGAGCTGAGTCGCCGACGACGGCTCCCGGAGCAGTTCCAGCAACCGCCGCCGGATCGGCGACAACGCCACCCGCACCTTCTCCGGCTCCTCGACCAGCATGCCACCAATCTGTCATTAGACAGAAAAATCTGTCAATAGGTCGGCAATCTGCGGAAGGACAGGAGGTCTGCCCGATTTCGGCGCCTCAGGGGTGCGGGCTGAGCCTGCGGAGGCGGGGTAGTAGGCGTATACGTCCTGTCGGTCGGGGGTGGAACCGGGCTGGGGGAGGATGGCGGCATGTCTGTTGAGGGGCCGCAGTTGCCGGTGGGGACTCAGGTGGTGATCCGGGTTGCTGCGCCCGACGACCGGGGCGGTACGGCGCAGCGTGGGGCGACTGGGCGGGTTGCCGGGGTGACGCCGGACGGGCGGTATGCGGTTCGGCTCGTGGATGGGCGGGAGACGGTGGCCCGGCGGGACCAGTTGAGCCTGCGGACGGCGTACCAGGATGAGGCGCTCGAGCTGGCTCAGCCTGATGGCGATCGGCTGGTCCGGGACCACACGATCTTCGCGGCTGTGGTGGGGTCGCGGGCTTTCGGGCTCGACACTGACGCGTCCGACACCGACACCCGCGGGGTGTACGTCGCCCCGACCGAGTCGTTCTGGTCTCTCGCGAAGCCGCCGACGCATGTGGACGGGCCGGAGCCAGAGTGGTTCTCCTGGGAGGTCGAGCGCTTCTGCGAGCTCGCGCTCAAGGCGAACCCGAACCTCCTCGAGGTCCTCCACTCGCCACTCGTCGTGCAACAGACCGAGCTCGGCACCGAGCTGGTCGAGTTGCGCGAGGCCTTCCTGTCCCAGCTCGCGTACCAGACCTACTCCGGCTACGTGCTCAGTCAGTTCAAGAAACTGGAAGCCGACTTCCGCCGCGACGGCGCTCCGAAGTGGAAGCACGTCATGCACCTCATCCGCCTCCTCCTGTCAGCCCGCTCCCTCCTCCTCGACGCCGAACTGATCGTCGACGTCGGCCCCAACCGCGAGCGCCTCCTCGCCGTCAAACGCGGCGAACTCCCCTGGGACGAGGTCGAGAAGTGGCGCCTCGGACTGCACGGAGAGCTGGATGACGCCCTCCGCCGGACGGTATTACCCGCGACACCGGACGTGGCCCGGGTGGACGATTGGCTGCGATCGGTCCGGAGGAGGAGTCTCGATGACGCGTGACATGAGGACGCTCGACTACGCCGAGCTGCGCGAGATCATGGGGGAGCAGCCCTACTCCTTGCTCTTCGCAACAGTCTCCGGCGCACACCTGTACGGCTTCCCGTCCCGCGACTCGGACGTCGACCTGCGAGGCGTGCACGTACTCCCGGCCGCCGAGGTGGTCGGGTTGCGGACCGGGCCGGAGACCCTGGACCGGACCTGGTTCGAGAACGAGGCCGAGGTCGATCTCGTCACCCATGACCTGGCGAAGTTCGCCCGCCTGATGCTGCGGCGGAACGGCTATGTGTTGGAGCAGGTTCTGTCGCCGCTTGTCGTGTTGAGTACGCCGGAGCACGAGGAGCTGGTCGCGTTGGCGGCCGGGTGTATCACCAAGTGGCATGCGCATCACTACCGCGGATTTGCGAAGACGCAGTGGGAGTTCTTCGGCCGAACCGGTGAGCTGAAGCCGCTGTTGTACACGTTCCGGGTGTTGCTGACCGGGATCCATCTGATGCGGACCGGTGTGGTGCAGGCGGATCTGCGGGAGTTGCTCGACGGGGCGCCGGCCTACCTGCCGGATTTGATGGCGGCGAAGGCCGACGCGGAGCACGGTGTGCTGGAGGGGCCGTCGGTCGAGAGGCTGACCGCTGACGTCGATGCGCTGCAGGCGGGGCTGGATGAGGCCGAGGCGGCCAGTCGGCTGCCGGAGAGTGCGGCGGCTGAGGCCGGGCTGCACGAGTTGCTGGTGCGCGCGCGGCTTTCGCGCTGATTGCAGCGTTGTAGAGACCCTGGCGGACGCTTAGGGTACTTACTTCACTTCGTGAAGCATTGACAACGGGGCTGGCGAGGTAAATAGTTTCGTCCTGAAATCAATCAGAAAGCAGAGTGAATCAACAGTGTCGAACATTGAGGTGCTGCAGCTGCGGGCTGCCGGGGTCAGCTTGGTGCTGGACTGCTCAGGGCCGGCGTTGCCGTCCGTGCTGCATTGGGGCGCGGATCTGGGCGAGCTGAGCGAGCGGGCACTGTTGGAACTGCGGCGGGGTGCGGGGGCGGTTCAGGACGGGAACGGCCTGGACGAGAACCGGCCGATCGCGATCGTGCCGGAGTATTCGGCGGGGTGGTTCGGGCTGCCGGGGCTGAGTGGGCACCGGGACGGACAGGACTTCTCGGCGAGCTTCCGGATCACCAGCGTCGCGCAGACGGACAACACGGTCGTCGTTGATGCCGCCGACACCGAGGCTGGGCTGACGATTCGCCTGACCATCGAGTTGACCGACTCCGGGCTGGTCCGCGTCAAGGCGGATCTCACGAACACGGGCGCGACGCCGTACACGGTTGATGGGCTTGTTCTTGCGTTGCCAGTGCCGACCGAGGCGACTGAGTTGCTCGACCTGACCGGGCGGCACATCGGGGAGCGGCACCCGCAGCGGCACGCGTTCACGCAGGGCGCGCACGTCCGCGACAACCGCCGCGGGCGCACCGGCGCCGACGCGACGCTGTTGCTGCTCGCCGGGACCGAGGGCTTCGGGTTCCAGGACGGCGAGATCTGGGCCGTGCACACCGCGTGGAGCGGCAACCACCGCTCGTACGCCGAGCGCGGGATGAGCGGGTACGCCGTCATCGGTGGTGGCGAGCTGCTGCTTCCGGGTGAGGGTCGCCTGGCGCCGGAAGGCACTTACAGCACCCCGTGGCTCTACGGCACGTACGGCGTCGGTCTCGACCGGATCTCGACTCGCTTCCACGAGCACCTGCGGTCCCGCGAGAACCACCCGCAGACCGACCGGCCCGTCGTACTGAACACCTGGGAGGCCGTCTACTTCGACCTCGACCTGGACAAGCTGAAGGGTCTCGCGAACGCGGCCGCCGAGGTTGGCGCCGAGCGGTTCGTGCTGGACGACGGCTGGTTCCGCGGTCGTCGTGACGACCACGCCGGACTGGGTGACTGGTACGTCGACGAGGGGATCTGGCCGAAGGGTCTGCATCCGCTGGTCGACCACGTGCGCGGTCTCGGACTGCAGTTCGGTCTGTGGGTCGAGCCCGAGATGGTGAATCCCGACTCGGATCTGGCCCGCGAGCACCCGGACTGGATTCTTGCCACCGGCAACCGGGTCCCGCCGACCGCGCGACACCAGCAGGGCCTGAATCTCGGCGTACCGGCTGCGTACGACTACATCCTCGAGCGGCTCGACAGTCTGCTGACCGAATACGACATCGCGTACCTGAAGTGGGACCACAACCGCGACTTCGTTGACGGCGGCAACCAGTTGACCGGTACGGCGGGAATCCACGAGCAGACGTTGGCCGTGTACCGGTTGATCGACGAACTGAAGCGTCGCCACCCCGGTCTGGAGATCGAGTCCTGCTCGTCCGGTGGCGCCCGGGTCGACCTCGGGATCCTGGAGCGCACCGACCGCGTCTGGGGCAGTGACAGCAACGACGCGCTCGAGCGGCAGACGATCCAGCGGTACACGCAGCTGCTGCTGCCGCCGGAGCTCATCGGCTGCCACGTCGGTCCGCCGAAGGCGCACACCACCGGCCGCACCCAGGCGCTGTCGTTCCGTGCGATCACCGCGCTCTTCGGGCACTTCGGCATCGAGTGGGACATCACGCTCGCCTCCAAGGAGGAGCGGGCCGAACTCGCCGGCTGGGTGGCGCTGCACAAGGAACTGCGGCCGCTGCTGCACACTGGCCGGGTGGTTCGCGCCGACCGTGGTCCGAACGACTTCCTGCTGCATGGCGTGGTCGCCCAGGACGCCTCCCGCGCTGTGTACGCCGCCGTTCAGCTGACGCAATCCGTCACCTCGGCCGTCGGCCGCGTTCGGCTGCCGGGCCTCGACCCGCAGCGCACCTACCGCGTGACCCGGATTGTGACCCCTGGTCCGCAACCCCGCTCCCTGCCAGCCTGGACCGAACCCGTCGAGCTGAACGGCGCCGCACTCGCAGCGGCCGGCGTACAGCTTCCGGTGCAGTGGCCCGAGCACGCGCTCTTGCTGGACGTGACCGCGATCGACTGATCCGCCTGCCGTACCAAGAAGGAGATCCCCGTGACCGCTGCTACCAACGCACCACCTAACGTAGAACGAAGTCACGGGGAGCAGGCGCCGACGCCACGGAAGCGACGGCGCTTGGGAGACCTGAAGGTCGCCATGTTCTTCCTCGCCCCGGCGACACTCGGGTTCGTGGTCTTCTACATCTGGCCGACCCTGCGCGGCGCCTACCTGAGCTTCACCGAATACTCGTTGCTTGAGGCCCCGAAATTCAACGGGCTCGACAACTACGAGCGGATGATCCACGACAGCTTCTTCTGGAACGCGCTCGGCGTCACCCTCGAGTACGTCGTGATCAACATCGGCGTCCAGACCGTCCTGGCCGTGGCCATCGCGATGGTGATGTACCGGCTGACCCGGTCCATCACGGTCCGGGCCGCGATCCTGCTGCCCTACCTGGTGGCGAACGTGGTCGTCGCGCTGGTCTGGTACTGGATGCTCGACTTCCAGGTCGGCATCGTGAACCAGGGCCTGACCTGGCTCGGGATCGACCCGATCGCCTTCTTCGGCGACTCGAACTGGGCGATCCCGACGATCGCCGGGATCAACGTCTGGCGGCACATGGGCTACACCGCGCTCCTGGTGTTCGCGGGTCTGCAGACGATCCCGTCGTACGTCTACGAAGCCGCCGAGGTGGATGGCGCGGGGGAGATGAAGACGTTCTGGCGGATCACGCTGCCGCTGCTGCGTCCCGTTCTGGTGATGGTCCTGGTGGTCACCATGATCGGCTCGTTCCAGATCTTCGACACGGTCGCGGTCACCACTCAGGGTGGTCCGATCAACTCGACACGGGTCATCTACTACTACATCTTCGAGCGCGCGTTCACCCGGTTCGACTTCGGCTACGCGTCCGCGATGGCGATGGTGCTGTTCGCGATCCTGGCGATCGTCTCGCTGCTGCAGTTGCGGCTGCTCCGCGCCAAGGAGAGTGACCTGGCATGAGGAAACAACTCAATGTGGGCCGCATCCTCGCCTGGGCGTTCCTGATCATCCTGCTGATCCTGACGCTGTTCCCCTTCTACTGGATGCTCCGTACGGCGCTCTCGAACAACACCGCGCTGGCCGGGCACCCGGACTCGTTGCTCCCGGTGGAAACCACCCTCGGCGCCTTCAAGCGGGTGCTCGGGTTGTCGACCCTCGAAGAGGCCCAGGCCCAGGGTGGATCCGGTGCCGCGGTCAACTTCTGGCTGTACCTGCGCAACTCGTTGGTCGTGGCAACGATCACCACGGTCTGCCAGGTCTTCTTCAGCGCGATGGCGGCCTACGCGTTCGCCCGGTTGCGCTGGCCCGGCCGGGACAAGGTGTTCGCGCTCTTCCTGGCCGCGCTGATGGTGCCGCCGATCTTCACCACGCTGCCGAACTTCGTGCTGATCAAGAACCTCGGCCTGCTGAACAGCTTCGCGGGCATCATCCTGCCGGGTGCGTTCATGACGCCGTTCGCGATCTTCTTCCTGCGCCAGTTCTTCCTCGGCATCAGCCGCGAACTGGAGGAGGCGGCGATGATCGACGGCGCCGGGCACCGGCGGATCTTCTTCGGGATGATCATCCCGATGAGCGCCGCGCCGATCGCCACGCTGGCGATCCTGACCTACATCAACTCCTGGAACGACTACTTCTGGCCGCTGCTGGTCGGCCAGCAGGAGAACGTCCGCGTGCTCACCGTCGCCCTCGGCGTCTTCCGCTCGCAGACCCCCCAAGGCGGCCCTGACTGGGCCGGTCTGATGGCAGCCACGCTGATCGCGGCGCTGCCGATGATCATCCTGTTCCTGGCCTTCGCCAAGCGCATCACCAACTCCATCGGCTTCTCGGGGATCAAATGATGAACGTATCCCGCAGGACCTTGCTGAAGGCCGGTCTCGCCGCGCTCGCCGTACCGTCGGTTGCCGCCTGCAACAACGGGGCCGCGGCGCGGGGGCCGGGTGAAGTCATCTACTGGCTCTGGGACTCGGCGCAGTTGCCGATGTACACCGAATGCGCCAAGGTCTTCCACGAGCAGAATCCGCAGTACAGCGTGAAGATCGAGCAGTATGGCTGGGGTGACTACTGGTCGAAGCTGGTCACCGGGTTCATCTCGGAGACCGCGCCGGACGTATTCACCTCACACTCCGCGAAGTACCCGCTGTTCGCGGACAAGGGGCAGGTGCTGGCGATCGACGACTTCGTCACCAAGGACTCCGTTGATCTGGGCATCTATCAGAAGGGTCTGGCCGAGCGCTGGATCGGTGCCGATGGCAAGCGCTACGGATTGCCGAAGGACTTCGACTCCGAGGTGTACTTCTACAACAGTGCGTTCACCGAGGCGGCCGGGATCACACCCGAGCAGCTCAACTCGATGACGTGGAACCCTCAAGACGGGGGCACCTTCGAGGAGGTTGTACGGCGTCTCACCGTCGACTCCAAGGGTCGTCGCGGCGACCAGCCGGGGTTCGACCCGAAGAACGTCAAGGTCTTCGGACTCGGGTACGGCGATGCCGGTGGTGCGGACGGTCAGACCAGCTGGAGTTGGTATGCCGCGTCGAACGGGTGGAAGTACTCCGAGGGTGAACCGTGGGGGACGAAGTTCTTCTACGGCGACCCGAAGTTCACCGACACCATCGGGTGGTGGCGCGGGCTGATCACCAAGGGGTACATGCCGACGTACGCGCAGGCGAAGTCCGGGGTCGACGTGACCACGTCCTTCGGTGCGGGGAAGTACGGGATGACCCCGAACGGCTCCTGGATGCTCGGCACCTACCAGACCCTGAAGGACGTCAAGACCAAGCTGGCCCGGCTGCCGATCGGCCCGATCGGCAAGCGGGTGTCGATGATGAACGGGCTCGCGGACACCATCTGGGCCGGGACCACCCGGCGGGACGCGTCCTGGGCCTGGGTGAAGTTCCTGGGGTCGCAGACCGCGCAGGACATCGTCGCCAAGGCCGGCGTGGTGTTCCCCGCGGTGTCGGCGAGCCTGCCGGCGGCCAAGGCGAAGTTCGCGGCCAACGGGTGGGACGTGACGCCGTTCCTAGAGACGGTCGAGGCGGGGGATGTGTTCCCGTACCCGGCCAACCCGAACGCGGCCGACGTCACTGCCGTCATGACGCCGGCGATGGACGCGGTGATGTCCTTCGAGGCCGCACCCGCGTCATTGGCCAAGGCGAACGACGACGTGAACCAGATCCTCGCCGCAACCGCCTAGGGGCCGGCAGCTAGGGGATGGCCCCGGTACGCCGTACTCCGTGGGGAGTACGGCGTACTGCGTCTTGTGGGGTGTGGTGCGCCTGCTGGGGTAGCTGAGGAGCAGCCGCCGGGCCGACGCGGTGCGGGGTGCTGTCACGACACGATCGGTGCAGTTGACAACTGCGAACACCGAGGAGTGTCATGAGTGACGAGGGACCGATGCGGATTGGGGACGCCGAGCGGGAGGAAGCCGTTCGGCGATTGGGTGAGCACTACGAGGCCGGACGGCTGACCGCGGAGGAGCACGGCGAGCGGGTCGAGGCGGCGTTGCGGGCGCGCACGGGCGACGAACTGGCGGCGATCTTCGGGGACCTGCCGGCTGATCGCGAGCGTCCGCCGCACGAGGCGCGCACGGGGGCTCCGGGCGGGCGTGGGCCGCGAGGTCAAGGACGGCCGGGCTGGGCTGGGCGAGGGCCGTTCGGGCGGATTCCGGTGCCGCTGCTGGTGGCGCTGGGAGTGATTGCGTTGGTGGCGTCGGTGGGGTGTGTGGTCGGCGGCGGGCATCCGCCGGTGTTGCTGATCGCGGCGCTCGTGGCCGGCGTGATCGTCTACCGGAAGAGGCGGATGGCATGAGGAATGTCTATCGGGTGGTCGCGATCCTGATCGCGGTCTCGGTCGCGCTGCAGGTGGCGTCGATCGCGATGTCCGGGTTCACGATGTTGAAGGACGCGAACGACGGTGCCGCGATCGGGGCCGACTACAGCAACTTCGGGCAGATGTACCACAGCATCGGCGGATCGCTGATCGCGCTGCTGGCGCTGATTCTGCTGATCGTTTCGTTCCTGACCGATGTGCCGCGGGGACGCGCGCTGGCCGGGATCATCGTGGGGCTGGTGGCGCTGCAGTTCGCCCTGGCGGCGTTCTCCTTCGGGCTGCCGGCGTTGGGTGTGCTGCACGGCCTGAACGGGCTCGCGGTCGGTGCAGTGGCCGGAAGCGCCATCGGACGGGCCGCCGCGCCGCGGAAGCTCGCGACCCCGACCGGTGGCTAAGAGGCGAGGCCGGCTGGTCGCTCTGGGGCTAGTCATGGCGGTACTCGTACCGCTGGGCTACTTCTGGGCGACCAGTCTGGTCCCTGGCACCTACAACGCGGCCGACATGGGGTACGCCGACTACGGCGGTGGAGCCGCCGGCGGCCACGAGCACCACGGGATGAGCATTGCCGAGCTGACTGGCCCGAAGACCGGTACGCCGGATGTGTCGGTCACTCTCGTTGCACGCAAGGAGAAGAAGGGGCTGGCCGGGTACACGCTGAACGGCACCTCGCCGGGACCACTGATCCGAGCCGAGAGCGGTGATCTCGTCGAGGTGACACTGGTCAACGAATCGGTCCGGGATGGCGCGACTCTGCATTGGCACGGGATCGACGTACCGAACGCCGAGGACGGGGTCGCCGGGGTGACACAGGACGCCGTACCGGTGGGTGGGCGGCATGTCTACCGGTTCCGTGCGGATGATGTGGGGACCTATTGGTATCACTCGCATCAGGTGTCGAGCGATGAGGTGAAGGGCGGGTTGTTCGGCCCGATCGTGATCGCGCCGAAGACACCTGGTGAGGTCCTCGCCACGATCCACACGTACGACGGCAAGCGGACGATCAACGGGCAGACGGGTTCGCAGCGGGTCGACCTGCCGGCCGGGACGACAGCGCGGGTGCGCGTGATCAACGCCGACAACGCGATTCTGCGGGTCGGGCTGACAGGGGCGCCGTACAAGGTGGTTGCGGTCGACGGGCGCGAGGTCAACGGCCCGACCCCGGTCAGCAAGGCGTATGCGCTGGCGGCGGGCGGTCGCGTGGATCTCGAGGCTGTCGTGCCTTCAGGAGGCATGCGGTTGGTTGCCGGTACGGCGGCGCTGTCGCTGGGGATCGGGCCGGTGGATCCGCCGAGCGCGGAGCTGCCGGGTGAGACGGTCGACCTGTTGAGCTACGGGACCGCGAAGGGGATCGGGATGGATCCCGCCAAGGCGGATCGGCGGTTCGAGTACCGAATCGGTCGGCGGATCGGCTTCCTGGACGGCATTCCGGGGTTGTGGTGGACGATCAACGGGCACATGTTTCCCGACGTACCGATGTACATGGTTGCCGAAGGCGACGTTGTCCGGATGAAGATCACCAACACCAGCGGCCAAGCACACCCCATGCACCTCCACGGCCACCACGCCGTAGTCCTGTCCCGCAACAACGTCGCCGCCACCGGCTCCCCCTGGTGGACCGACACCCTCGAAGTAGGCAACAACGAAACCTACGAAATAGCCTTCCGCGCCGACAACCCCGGCGTCTGGATGGACCACTGCCACAACCTCCCCCACGCCGCCGAAGGCCTCATGACCCACCTCATGTACACCGGCTACACCACCCCCTACCAAGTAGGCGGCCACGCTCACAACACACCGGAGTGATTCTCTTCCGCCAGTGCAGGGACTGGGCGGAGGAGTTGGCCGCGGAGCATCAGGGCCAGGTAGAGGACGGCGGCGAAGATGACCAGGGCCATCAGGAGGAAGATCAGGTGGTAGCTGATCAGGGAGACGAGCATGGCGCCTAGGGCGAGGCTGATGGCTTGGGGGCTGCCCATGACTACTTCGGCGGCGGTGGAGACTCGGCCCATCAGGCGGAGGGGGGTTCGGCGCTGGATGAGGGTCATGAAGGAGACGATGATCAGGGGGATGGCGTAGCCGAGGAGGGGGACGTCGATCAGGAAGATCGGGAGGCTCTCGGTGGCGGCGATGACGGCCAGGGAGGCGGCTAGGGCCAGGGCGCCTACGGCGAAGGCGCCTACTTCGCCGATTCGGCGGACCCACCAGGTGGCGGTGAGGCCGCCTGCGAGGGCGCCGATGCCTTGGATGGTGACGATGACGCTGACGAACTCGACCGGTTTGCCGAAGACGTCGACGATGGCGTAGATCGAGGCTTCGGTGAAGCCTAGGACTAGCAGGAGGAGACCTAGGCCTACCAGGGTGTGGCGGAGGATTCGGTCGGACCAGAGGTGTTTGATGCCGCCGCTCAGTTCGTTGAGCCAGTTGCCTTCGGCGCGTTCGGGTTTGCGGTCGGGCAGCGTCATCGAGCCGATGATGATGGCGGCGATCAGGAAGGAGGCGGCGTCGACGAGGGCGACGGCCCAGCCGCCGACCCAGGCGAACAGGCCGGCGCCGATGATCGGGCCGATCAGGCGAAAGCCTTCCTTGACTGTCTGCAGGGACGAGTTGGCCGAGACCAACTGCTCGTCGGTGACGATCTCCTTCAGCAGGCCGTTCAGGGCGGCAGGCAGGACGATCATCGAGATGCCGTAGAGGAACGCGACACTCCAGACGATCCAGACGTCACCCACGTCGCGGACCAGGGTGAGTGGGAGGACGGCGATCGCCGAGGCCAGGCTGCCCCAGGCCAGGACGCGGCGCGGCGGCAGGCGGTCGACGTACAGGCCGAAGAGGGGTGCGAAGAAGGTCGGGACGACCATCCAGAAGAAGGTCAGGCCGGCTTGGGCGTTGGAGCCGGTGAGGCTCTTCACCCACATGCTCAGGACGAGCAGCATCACCGAGTCGCCGAACATCGACGTCGACATGCCGGCGAACAACCGGCGGAAGGCAGGCTGGGCGAACATCGCGCGCATCGGAATACCTCACTCAGCTGAAGGTGTCGGGTCGGCCAGGCCGTAGGTCGGGACGCCCCAGGACAGGAACGCGCACAGCCGGGACCCCGGCGGGCGGAGCGCGGGATCCTGGTGCCGGTCGAAGTGCTTCATCAGGGCTTCGCGGACGGCCTCGTTCGCGGCCTCGAGTTCCTCGGCGGTCAGCCACATCATCGACTGCGTGCTGGTGGCGGCAGAGCGCCATTCGGGCGGCTCGTCGACGGCCCGGGCCTGGCTCTCCATCAACCGGTCGACCTCGCGGGCGACCAGCACCTCGGTCAGCGCCTGGCCGGCGAGTTGGATGTCCGCCCCTTGCGGGCTGTCCGCCTCATCACCCCAGGTCATCCCGATGTGGGTCACCTGCCACGGCCGCTGCCGCCCGGTACCGCCCGGCGCCTCCTCGACGAACCCGTACTCCGCGAGTTTGCGCAGGTGCCAGGAGCAGTTCGCCGGGGTCTCGTCGAGCCGGTCGCCGACCTCGGTCGCCGTCATCGCCCCGTGGATCGTGAGCTGTTCCATGATCGCGATCCGCACCGGATGCGCGATCGCCCGGAGCGTCCGGGCATCGGTGATCCGCCGCTGAGTACTCTCGTCCATGCGTCGAAAGTACTCTTTCGAAAGAGGTGTTGCAATAGGTCAGCCGGCTTGATCCTCCCGGACGGCAGGCTGCCGCCGGCGCATGGCCGCGATCCGCGTGCAGGCGGCGTCGATCGCGGCCCGCTGGCTCGCATACGAACCACACCACAGCGGGTTGTCGGGTTGCGGGAACAGTCCGTCGTCGATGTCCGCGTACCACTCGTCCGCCGTACGGAAGATCCGTGCGTGCAGGTGCAGTTGCTCGTCCGACTCGTTCACCGCATCACTCCTGGAGTGAGAACCGTGTACTTCTCCAGGATGTGACTGCGGTACGCCGGAATTGCCCAGCGACACGCGGTCAGGTGACGAGGACGGTGATCCGCTGCGCGCTGTTGTTCGCGAACCCACCGCGGTTCCAGGGCGCCTCAACTGGTTGCTCACGGCCACTGCTGTCGACGGCGCGGACAGTGATCACATGCTCGCCCGGAGTCGCCGCCCAGTCATGGCTGAAAGATCGCCAGGCAAACTCATCGTTGCCTGGAGCATCGAGTTTGGCGGGATGCCAAGTGACGCCGGCATCGGTGCTCACGTCGACCCGCTCGATAGGCGCCCACCCCGACCAGGCCTTGCCCTCGAGCGTAACGGTGCCTGCGGCAACGAACCGATGGCGGCTCATGAAGTCCGGGAAGCCAGGCGGGACAAGGAGAGCGCGCGGTTCGATCCGGGTGATCGCGGTCCCGAGCTCACCGGCCTCCTGGCGGATCCGATAGGCGACCGCGTTCTGGAAGCCGTCGAACTCGTGGTCGATCAGCTCGATCGACCGCAACCACTTCACGCTGGCCATCCCGTACCAACCCGGTACGACGAGACGCAGCGGATACCCGTGTTGCGGCGGCAGCGGATCGCCGTTCATCTCCCACGCGATGATCGCGCCGGAGCCGAGTGCCTCGCCGAGCGACAGACCGCGCTGGTAGTCCTGTTCGACCCCGCGCTCGACACCGTGATCCGCGCCGGTGAAGACCACGTCGACGGCGTCCGATCGGATCCCCGCATTCTCCAGCAGGTCGGACAACAGCACGCCGGTCCATTCCGCCGTACCGACTGCTTCGTTCAGCCAGGGCTGGCTGATCGGCCGCGGTTGCAACGCCGCGCGTCCGTTGCCCGCGCACTCCAAGGTCACCCGCACCGTACGACGGCCCATCGCGCGCAACTCGGTCAGTCCGAAGGACATCGGTTGATCGACGCATCCGTCGACCTCCAACCGCCAGGTCGCCGCGCTACCCGCCGGGATGTCGTAGTGCACCAACACGTAGTGCAGTCCGGCCGGCGTCACGTCGTACCGCAGCGCCTCCAGTGGAATCCCGTGGTTGCGGGCCGCCAGTTGCAGCTCGTCACCCGTGATCCCCTCACCGGTGTCCGCCAGTCGCCCCCGCACACTGAACTGCTCGATCGACATGCTTCACCCTAAGACGGCAAATCCCTCAGAGCCAGCCATTGTCGAGGGCGATGCGGGCGGCTTCGGCGCGGGTTCGAGCGCCCGTTTTACCGATGGCGGCGGAGAGGTGGTTGCGAACCGTGCCTTCGGAGAGGTGGAGTTCCTTGGCGATGTCGGCGACCGTGCCGCCTTCGCGGGCTGCTCGCAGGACGTCGGATTCGCGCCCGGTCAGCGGGCTGGTGCCGGCTACCAGGGTCTCGGCGGCCAGCGAGGGGTCGACGACGCGGAGGCCTTGGTGCACCCGCCGTACGGCGTCGGCCAGTTGCGCGGCCGGGGTGTCCTTGACGACGAACCCGGCGGCACCGGCCTCCATCGCGCGACGCAGATAGCCGGGGCGGCCGAACGTCGTCACCATCAGGATGCGCACACCCGGTACGGCGCCTCGCAGGGCGGCCGCGGCCTCGATTCCGTCGAGCCCGGGCATCTCCACGTCCAGCAGTGCGACATCCGGCGTACTGGCCTTGGCAGCAGCGACCACCTCGTCACCGCGACCGACCTCGGACACCACCTCGAGATCCGGTTCGAGATCCAGCAAGGCGGCAAGAGCCCCACGAACCAAGGCTTGGTCGTCGGCGATCAGCAGTCGAATACTCACGGTCCTACCTTGACAGCTAGGCGGAAGCCGCCTTCTGGCGACTGGCCGACCTGGACAGCGGCGCCGACTTGGTCGGCTCGTTCGCGGAGGCCCATCAGGCCGTGGCCGGAGGTGCTGCCGCCGGGGCCCTTGCCGTCGTCGCGGACCTCGATCTGGCGGGCGGAGAGTTTGATCGTGCAGCGTTTGGCGCCGGAGTGCCGGATGACGTTCGTGACGCCTTCGCGGATGACCCAGGCGAAGAGTTCGCGGTTCTCCTCCGGGACCTCGTCCATGGTGGTCGGGAGGTCGGCCTTGATCTCGGCCGCCTGCAACGCGGTGCGGGCCGAGACCAGCTCGCCGGCCAGGCTCAGCTCGCGGTAGCCGGCCACGGCGGCCCGGACGTCGCCGAGGGCTGCCCGGGCGAGGCTCTCGACATCGGCGACCTCGGCCGCCGCCTTCTCCGGGTTGACCTGGATCAGCCGCCCGGCCAGCTCGGCCTTGACCGTGATCACGGTCAGGGAGTGGCCGAGGATGTCGTGCAGGTCGCGCGCGAACCGGTTCCGCTCCTCCTGGACGGCGAGCTCGGCCATGTCCTTGCGGGCCCGATCAAGCTCGGAGCCGCGCTGGATCGCCCGGCGCATGGCCAGGACGGCGACGCCACCGAGGAAGATCGCGAACCCGTAGCTGCTGTCGTCCGACCAGCCGGGGACCACCCGCATCGACAGTTCGACGCCGCCGAGGAGCAGCAGGACGACCAGCACGCCGAGGCGCAGGCTCAGCGAGAGCACCGCGGTCGCGGCGATGTAGACCATGCAGGTGAGCGCGGTCTCACCAGCGGTCAGGGTCAGCAACAGCGCCAGGCCTAGCATCACGGCCAGATAGCCGAGTCGCTGCCACAACGGTGACGCACTCGGCCGGAACTCCTGCCAGCGCAGGATGCCGAAGAAACCGACGTACGAGACACCGAAGGCGGCGAGGTTCAGCAGGCCGAGCAGCCGGGTGATCCCGTGCTGGGTCTGCCAGATCTCGCTCAGTGGCTGGGCCAGATAGACCAGCCAGACAGCGACAGCGAGCCAGCCCCACCGGCTGGGCGGCCGATCTTCGGCGGCCAGCGCAGCCGGCAGGGTTCGCTTCATGAAGCTCACGGTATGCGATCAGGCCCGTGCGGTGTCGGCGCGGAACCGGCGCAGGGCGATGAAGCCGAGGGCGACCGTCCAGCCCAGGACCACCAGCAGCGCCTGGGTGTCGACCCCGCCCGCGGTCAACGCGCTCCGCGAGGTCAGTCCGGTCCAGTACGCCGGAGTCAGCTGCGCGATGTGCTTCATCGCCGACGGCATCTGCTCGACCGGGAACCACAGTCCACCGAAGGCGGCGATCAACATGGTCGCGAGTCCGGTGATCGGCTGCACGCTGTCGGGCTTGGCAACGTACCCGATGACGAGCCCGATCGCGGCGAACGGCAGGGCACCGAGCCAGGAGACGAGCGCAACCGTGATCCAGTGGCCGGCGCTGAGGTGGACATCGCCGACGGTCATGCCGAACAGGAAGACCACGATCAGCGGCGGTACCGCGACCAGCAGCGACAGGATCACCTTGCTGATCACGTAGGCCTGCGGTTTCAGTGGCGTGAGACGCAGTGTCCGGTTCCAGCCGCCGTCGCGCTCGGCCGCGATCACGCCGCCGCTGCTCATCGCGGCGGACATCGATCCGAACATCGCCATACTGACCATCACGTAGGCGATCGCGGAGATCCCGCCCTCGGTCGCGTCCTTGGGGATGTTCAGGCCGAAGACGGCGAACAGCACCAGCGGCATCAGGATCGCGAAAATCATCACCCGCTTGTTCCGCAGCGTGCGGCGGATGTCGAACATCAGGTAGTTGCGGTTCATGCGAGGCTCTCCTCTTGCGCGCTGATCGCGAGTACGGCGTCCTCGAGGTCGGCGGATGTCACTTCGATGTCGTGGGCGGCGGTGTTGCTGAGCAGGTAGCGCAGGGTGTTGTCGGAGTCCGCGCACTGCAGCAGTACGACGTCACCTCGGGTCTCGACGTTGCGAACGCCGGGCAGGGACGCGAGCGTGGCAAGGTCTGCGCCCGGCACGGTGGCGCGGATGGTTCGGCCGGACACACCCGCCTTGATCTGCGCAGCGGTGCCGTCGGCAACGATCTTTCCGTTGCGCATCAGTACCACGCGGTCGGCGTACGAGTCGGCTTCTTCGAGGTAGTGGGTAGCGAACAGGACGGTTCGGCCGCGGGCGGTCTCGGCGTGCATCGACGCCCAGAAGTCGCGGCGCGACTCGACATCCATACCGGTCGTCGGCTCGTCCAGCACGATCAGGTCGGGCTGCGGAATGATCGCCATCGCGAACCGCACCCGCTGCTTCTGACCACCGGACAGCCCCTTCATCTTGCGGTCGTACAGGTCGGCGATCCCAGCCCGGTCGAGCGCCTCGGGCACCGGCATCGGCTTGGTGTGCAGACCGGCCACCAGGTTCAGCAGTTCGCCGACCTTGGCGTCCTCGATGATCCCGCCACTCTGCAGCATCACCCCGACCTGCCCCTTGGCGATCGCCTCCTCCGGAGACCCGCCGTACACCTGCACACTGCCCTGGTCCGGTCGCACCAGCCCGAGCAGCATCTCGATCGTGGTCGACTTGCCGGCCCCGTTCGGCCCCAGCAATGCGACGACTTCACCGGCCCGGATACTCAGATCCACCCCGGCGACAGCCTGCACCGCCCCATATTTCTTGGTCACGCCCGTCAGGCTGACCGCAGTCGTTGTCGTCATACCAAGAAGCTTGCTGGCGCAGCCCGTCCCGTCCCTCGGCCAGCCGTCACGACCCGCCCGTGACATCCGTCAGCCGCATCTCAGGGTCACTTCTCAGGGTCCCCCTCAGAGCCGCCCCCGGCCCCCCGGCCCCCGCCCCC
>NZ_BAAANF010000018.1:0-115865 GCF_039529655.1 Kribbella yunnanensis
CACATCCGCCAAGCACTCCAACCACAAACCACCACTTGACAGCTATAGGAGCATCCCACCGACCATCCGGCACCCACCCAAACGGTCGAACCGTGCTCAAGGTTGCCCCGGCCGGCGCACCTTGAGCACCCCTCAACCACTTCCGGCCAGCGCAGATGGTTGACCCGTGCCCATCGTCGTACCGGCTCGAACCCTCGGCCGCCGCCTCCGCCGTACCTGCCCCACCCCGCCCCATCTGATGGGTTCACCTATGAGGTTGTGGGTTCCCCCATCGCATGCGGGTGCAGAACCCACCATCCGATGGGGGAACCCATCAGATGGTCAGGGTGTGCGGAGGTTCCCCACCGGGTTCTGGGGTGGGAACGTCCTACCTGGTGGGGTGCACCCACCAAATGATTCGGGAGTGTCGGTGGGGGGTGGCAGGATCTCGGTATGACTGGATTTCGCGCTTTCCACGAAGCTCCAAGCGGGTTTGTGATGCCTAATGCTTGGGATGCGGGGAGTGCGGTTTTGCTTGCTGCGGCTGGGTTTTCGGCGATTGCTACGACTAGTGCGGGGATCGCGTTCTCGCTGGCCAAGGGGGATCACACGCTGCCTGACGGAGCGCCGGGTGTGTCGCGGGAGGACATGTTCGAGCGGATCCAGCAGATTGCCGGGGCGGTCGACGTACCGGTGAGTGGTGATCTTGAGGATGGGTACGGCGCGGCGCCGGAGCGGGTTGCGGAGACGATCACGTTGGCTCGTGAGGCTGGGTTGGCGGGTGGCAATATCGAGGACTATGACGGCCATGAGTTGTACGACGTGGAGTTGGCCGTTGACCGGATTGTCGCTGCTCGGGAGGCGGCTGGGGCGGACTTCGTGCTGACGGCTCGCACGGATGGGCAGTTGTTGCGGACGCCGACCTCGCTCGCGGAGTCGATTGAGCGGGCCAACCGGTTCCGGGCGGCTGGGGCTGACTGTTTGTACGTGCCTGGGGTGAATGACCTCGACACGATCCGGACGATCGTCCGGGAGGTCGACAGTCCGGTGAACGTGGTCATCGGGCTCGGCTCGTCGACGCTGACTGTGCCTGACCTGCTGGATGCCGGAGTGAAGCGGATCAGCCTTGGCGGCAGCATCGCGCGGGCGGCGCTCGGTTTCATCCGCCGCAGCGCCGAGGAGCTCGCCACCCACGGCACGATCACCTTCGCGAAGGACCAGATCCCCCAATCCGAACTCAACGAACTCTTCGCGCGCTCAGCGGGTCGCTGACGCTCGGATCCAGCGGGCGGAGAGTACGGCGAGGGTGCCGTGGAGTACGGCGATGACGACGACCGTGACGTGCAGGCCGAGGACGAAGGCGGCCTCGGCGCGAGCGATTGTCGCGGGTGACATGCCGGGAGTCTGCACGGTCTCGGTGAGGGTGCTCGCGGCGTCCGGAGCCTGCAGGCGGTAGACCAGTGCGGCCAGTGATCCGAGTAGTGCGATGCCGAGGGCATTGCCGAGCTCGTTGCTGGTCTCGGCGATTGCGGCGGCCGAGCCTCCGCGCTCGGTGGGGACCGCGGCGACTGCGGTGTCGGCCACCACGCTGAATGAGATGCCGTAGCCGATTCCGGCGATCGCGGTTGAGCCGACGTACCAGCCGATGCCACCGTCTGCGTCGAGGAAGAGCAGCAGGAGCAGGCCTACCGCGACAAACCCGTGGCACGCGACAAGTGCTGCGCGGACGCCGATCCGGCCGACCACGGCCGGGGTGACGACGCAGGTGACCGTTAGCACGACGGCACCTGGTACGGCGAGGAGGGCGGCCTGGCGGACCGGCAACCCGAGGACCGACTGGAGGTGGATGCCCGCCAAGTAGGCAGTCGCGGACCAGGCCGCCAACGGCACCAGGCCGGTGACGATCGCGAGGCTGAACACCCGGTCGCGGAACAGCGTGACGTCGATCAGCGGATACTCCAGCCGCCGCTGCCGTCGTACGAACCACGACAGCGTCAGCAACCCCGCCGTACCGAGAACGAACGGCGTCACGCCGAGACCACCCGCGGCGAGACGCTTCACGGCGTACACGGTCAGCAGCAGGCCGAGCGCCGACGTGAGCACACTCGGTACGTCGACCGTCCCCCGCCGGACCGCGCGCACCTCCCGCAGCAGGAACGGCGCTAGCACCAGGAACACCACCACGACCGGCAGATTGATCAAGAACACCGAGCCCCACCAGAAGCGATCCAGCAACTGCCCCGCCACCACCGGCCCAATCGCGAACCCGCCGGCGAACGCGGCCGCGAAGATTCCGATCGCCCGCGACCGCAGCCGTCCATCGGGGAACAGCTCGCCCAGGACAGCAAGCGCCGACGGCAGCAAGGTCGCGCCCGCGATACCCATCAGCGCCCGCAGCACGATCAGCTGCCTCGGCGTCTGCGCGAACGACGCCGCGGCCGAGCTGATTCCGAAGAGCGCAGCACCGATCATCAGGAGTCTCAACCGGCCGTACCGGTCACCGATGCTGCCGAAGGCAACGAGCAGCGAGCCGACCGCGAAGCCGTAGATGTCGAGGATCCACAGGGATTCGTCGGCGGTCGGCCGCAAAGCCGTGGTCAGTTCCGGCATCACCAGGAAGAGCACCGAGCCGTCCATCGCGACCAGCAGCACCGGCGCGAGAATGACCAGCAGGCCGAGCCACGGCCGTCGTACAAGCGCTGTCTGCATAGCCCGAACGCTGCCGGGCCGCGCAGCCGGCAACCAGCCCGGCTCGTGGGTATCCATGACAGGTGCACCCACCGTCGCATCCGCCCGCCTACGATCGAGAGATGGAACTCGAAGGGCTCGGCACTTTCCTACGAACCCGGCGGGCGCGGATCACGCCCGCCGAGGTCGGCATGCCGCAGTACGGGCAGCGTCGGGTCCCGGGCCTGCGGCGGGAGGAGCTCGCCCATCTGGCCGGTGTCAGCCCCGGCTACTACACGCGGCTCGAGCAGGGCCAGGCCGGTACGGCGTCGAAACAGGTCCTGGACGCCCTGTCCCAGGTACTGCGACTCGATCCCGCCGAGACTGCCCACCTTCACAATCTCGCCCAGCGTCCAACCACCACCCGGCTGGTCCGCAGCCGACCCGAGCGGCCGCACCCCCGGGTTCTCGCGCTGCTCGCCGCCCTCCAGGAGTCGACCCCGGCCCTGGTACTCGGCCGCCGCGGCGATGTCCTGGCCTGGAACCGCATGGGCCACGCCCTGTTCGCCGGGCATCACCCGTACGACGCTCCCGCCGACCCGCGGCGTCGTCCGTCGATCCCCCGGATGTACTTCCTCGACCCGCTCAGTCGCGACCTGTACCGCAACTGGGCCGAGAACGCCCGCATCCACGTGGCCTACCTGCGCCTGACCGCCGGCCGCTACCCCACCGACGCCCACCTGGCCGAACTCATCGGCGAGCTGGCGATCGGCAGCAGCGAATTCGCAACCATCTGGGCCGCAGGCGAGGTCGCCGACTGCACCGTCGGCACGATGCACCTGCAGCACCCGATCGTCGGCGCACTCGACGTCGACTACCAGGTGTGGCTCCAGCCCGACAGCCCCGGCCATCGCCTGGAGGTCTACACCCCAGTCGACGCCGCGTCAGCCGACGCC
Organism: Kribbella yunnanensis; assembly: GCF_039529655.1. Taxonomy (NCBI): domain Bacteria; kingdom Bacillati; phylum Actinomycetota; class Actinomycetes; order Propionibacteriales; family Kribbellaceae; genus Kribbella; species Kribbella yunnanensis. The sequence continues at coordinate 3,603 of NZ_BAAANF010000018.1, forward strand.
CTCCGACTGCTCAGCTCGGTGGGATGAGTGTCGCCGAAGGCGGCGGCCAAAGGCGGGAAGGTGGCGCGTACGTCGGCGCCGGTGACCCACATGCCGATGGCTAGGGCGGCGGTTGCTTCGAGGAGGCGGGCGCGGGCCAGGCCGCCTGCTGGGACCGGCGTGCAGCCGACGGCGCGGACCAGCTCCGAGACCTGAGCCAGGGCGGCGGAGTCGTCGGTGCACAGCGGGACTCCGAGCGGTACGCCGTCGAAGGTATGGGGCGCAGTTCGCCAGACCGCTTCCGCGGCGAGGTTGAAGGCCTTGACCACGTGCGCGTGCGGAACCGCCTGACTGATCGCCGAGGCCACCGCGGGCTGAGCGAGGGTGAAGTCGCTGTGGTCGAGCGCATTCGTGCAGTCGATCAGTACTGTGCCCGGCGCGACGGAGAGCTGCGTGACCACCGAGACCACCACCTCGGCCGGTACGGCGAGCAGCACCACCTCGCCGTATGTCGTTGCCTCCTGCAACGAGCCTGATGTCGCCCCGATCCGCTCGGCCGTTGCCGAGGCCCGCCCCGGATCCCGTCCGCCGATCATCACCTCGTGCCCGGCCGACACCCAGTGTCGCCCCAGGGCCTCCGCCATCCCGCCGTTCCCGACAATTCCGATTCGCATGCCCAGAACGCTAGCCAGGCCAAAAGGAACCGATCGGTGTGTAACAGCGGGGCACAATGGAGGACGTGGAGCCGAGATTCTTCTCCGATTGTCAGGCGCGGGTTGCCGTCGAGGTGCTCAGCGGGCGGTGGCCGATGGTCGTGCTGTACGCGCTCACGAAGGGCTCCGGGCGGCCGGGTGAGCTGCGCCAGCAGATCGGTGGCATCAGCCAGAAGGTTCTCACCGAGACGCTGCGGCGGCTGGAGGCCAACGGGCTGGTCGAGCGACGCCGGTACGCCGAAGCCCCGCCGCGCGTCGAGTATTCGCTGACGGCGGCCGGCGAGGACCTGCTGGTCCCGATCCAGGCGCTCGGCGACTGGGCCGAGCGCCACGCGGAGACGGTGATGGCGGCGCAGGAGGCGGCCGGCGCCTAGTCGTCGTACGCGATGTGGATCGACGAGGTGTAAGCCTGATCGCCGGTGTAGATCCCTGGATGGGCGGCTGGCGCGATGCCAGGCACAGGCGGCCCAGCGTCATACGAATCGGAGGCGGATGCGCCTAGCAAGCGGCGGGTAAGCGCGTCGCGCGACGACAGCAGCTCCTCGACGGCCGCCCGCAGGTGCTCGGCGTCTGGGGCCGCGCCGGCTTGAGCGGCCAGCAGGACAGTGCGCCGTACCAGCTCCTTCATAAAGGAAGCCGTGGTGCCTTCGGTGCGCTCGACCACCTCATCGACAATCTCAGCGGACAGGTCGAGAGCCGGACCGTACAGGCGCAGCAGTCGCGCGCGACCGTCCGTGTCCGGGAGCGGGACCTCAACCGCCATGTCGACGCGGCCGGGCCGCTGCGCGAGCGCAGGCTCGAGAAGGTCGGCGCGGTTGGTCGTGAGGAGGAACGCCACGTCAGCATCCTGAGCGAGCCCGTCCATCTCGTTCAGAACCTGGAAGAGCAGCGGGTTCTCCATCCCGCGGGAGTAGTCGCGCGCCTCGGCGACCAGGTCGCAGTCCTCCAGTACGACGAGCGCCGGCTGCAGCATCCGGGCCAGCGCACAGGCCTGCGCGATGAAGTGGATGCTCGTGCCGGCGAGCAGCACGACCGTGAACGAAGGCAGGCGGGACAGCAAATAGCGCACAGTGTGCGTCTTGCCGGTCCCCGGCGGACCGTAGAGCAGCACGCCCCGCCGCAGGTGCTGACCGGCCGCCAGCAGCGTCTCGCGGTGGTCGGCGATCCCGACCACCTCGCGCTCGACGCGCTCCAGTACGCCGTCCGGCATCACCACGTCGTCGCGCGTGATCCCCGGTCGCGGGTGCAGCCGGAACGGTCCCACGCCCTGACCGAACTCGGTGCCCTCGAACGAGACCACCTTGCCGCGGAACACGTTGTGCGTCCGGATCAGCTCGGGCAGCGCGTTCAGGAACCGGTCCCCCGCACCTTCACCGACCGTCAGCACCTCGAGATCGACGGTCGATCGCCCGTACTGCGGGTTCGGGGCGCGGAACAGGGCGACGTACCGGTCGTCGCCCTGGACGCCGAGGTAGAAGCCGAACGCGACGCAGTCCATCTCCTCGTCGATGTCGATCGGGACCCGCACGTAGTCGACCGCGCCGATCCCGAAGCGGTCGTAGACGGCCTGCTCGAGGACCTCGCCCAGTGAGTAGTGGCCGCGGTTCGAACCGGCCAGGCCGACCAGCTCGAAGGAGTCGAACCAGGCCTCGATCGCCAGCTGTACGTTCGGCAGGTCGTACGGCGCGAAACTCGACGAGACCACCGGGATCTGCTCCGGCTCGGCGCCCAGGTGCTCCATCAGCCTGTCCCGAAGGCTTGCGCGGGTACCGGCCTGCCCACGGTGGTTCTGCATCCGCTCCAGGAACCCGGTGAACAGGCGTGCGAACTCGTCGATCTCGTGCTCGTCCGGCATCCCGGCCGTCCTCCCCACTGTCCGTCCCCCGGACCCGATCCGGAGGGCCCTCCGAAACGCCGGATAGGATCTCTACCATGACAGATTCCGAGTCCACCGAGCGTCCGTACGCGGCCTACCCCGTCCGGATCGGTTTCCAGATTCAGCCGCAGCACGCGGAGTACGCCGACATCCGGCGTACCGTCGCCCAGGCGGAGGAGATCGGCGTCGACATCGCCTTCAACTGGGATCACTTCTACCCGCTGTCCGGGGAGCCGGACGGCCTGCACTTCGAGTGCTGGACCATGCTGGCCGCGTGGGCCGAAGCGACCGAACGGGTCGAGATCGGCGCTCTGGTCACCTGTAACTCCTACCGCAACGCCGACCTGCTGGCCGATATGGCCCGCACCGTCGACCACATCAGCGACGGCCGGCTCATCCTCGGCATCGGCTCGGGCTGGTTCGAGCGCGACTACGACGAGTACGGCTACGAGTTCGGTACGGCGGGCGGCCGGCTGAACGCGCTGGGCGAGGCGCTGCCGCGGATCGAGGCGCGCTGGGCCAAGCTGAACCCGAAGCCGACTCGCGACATCCCGGTGCTGATCGGCGGTGGCGGCGAGAAGAAGACGCTCAAGCTGGTCGCTCAGCACGCCAACATCTGGCACGGCTTCGGCGACGCCGAGACGATCGCGCACAAGCACGCCGTACTGGATGAGCACTGCAAGACGATCGGCCGCGACCCGGGTGAGATCGAGCGCTCGACCGCGGTCGGCGACAAGTCGCCGGACGCCGTCGGCAAGAGCTTGCTCGACGTCGGCACCCGGCTGTTCACCGTCTCGGCCTCCGGCCCGGACTACGACCTCGGCCAGTTGCGCGACTGGGTCGCGTGGCGTGACGAGGTCAACGGCAAGTAGCCAGTACGCCGGTGTGGCGGTCGGCCGGATAGGATTTCCCGCATGGTTTCGAAGTACGAGCGTGGTTCCGTCCGGCCGATCACCCGCTGGGGCACCGAGGTGATGCACCACCTCAACCAGCCGGTGACCGAGTTCGGTCCCGAGCTGCAGACGCTGGTGGCCGACATGTTCTCGACGATGGATGCGGCCGAGGGCGTCGGCCTGGCCGCCAACCAGGTCGGGGTCGACCTGCAGCTGTTCATCTTCGACTGCCCGGACAAGGACGGGAACCGGGTCGAAGGCGTCGTCTGCAACCCGGTCATCGAGCTCCCCGAGGGCAAGGACCGGCGCCTCGACGAGGGCGACGAGGGCTGCCTGTCGCTGCCCGGCGCGTTCACCAAGTGCGTCCGGCCTGACTTCGCCAAGGTGACCGGCGTCGACGAGCACGGTGAGCCGGTTTCGTACGAGGGCACCGGCCTGCTGGCCCGCTGCCTGCAGCACGAGACCGACCACACCCAGGGCACGGTCTTCGGTGACCGGCTCTCCCGCAAGTACCGCAAGCGCCTCTTCAACGAGGCCGAGGAGCTCGCGTCCGACTACCCCGAGGACTGGCCGATCACTCCGATGGTCGCCCACGAGGACGAAGAGGTCTCCGCCAACTAGGCGGTCACCAGCGCGCCTGCTCCAGATCCGCGAGGATCACCTTGACCGTCTGCTCCGGGGTCTGACCGGTGGTGTCCAGCCACAGACCCCGGCGCGGAATCTCCTGCAGTCCAGCCTGCAAAGCCCGTACGCCGTCCGCCAGCGACGCGCCTTCTTCCTGCCAGGCGCGGTACGAGTTCTGGCCACCGCGACCGATCTCGCGCTCCACGATCGACTCGACCGACGGGATGAGCACGACCAGGTAGGGCTCGACATCCCGCAGTCCCGCGAACCACTGCTCGACGTGCGCACCGAGCATGATGTCGCTGCAGACGAAGTCGAATCCGTTGTCCGCATAGTGCTGAGCGATCAGCTGACTGGCGGCGTACCGGAGTTCCAGCTGGCGCACAGCCTCCGGCGATGGATCCGGAGTCATCCCCTCCGCACCGGCGACCACACCGTGGTAGAAGACATCGCCGTCGATGGTGGCCGCGGGCGGGCCGAGCTCGGCGGCGAGCAGCGGCGCGATCGTGGACTTGCCGGCGGCCTGCATACCGGTGACGAGGACGACCTTGGGCATGCCGACATCAGATCATGCGGAACGCCTCGGCCGTCATCGAATAAACGGTGGCGTTGAAGGTCTCGCCGTCGAACTCAAGATCGGTGACGCGCTCGAACGTCATCCCGAGGCGGCGCATCACGGCGATGCTGCGCTCGTTCGGCGTGTCGGTGACGGAGTTGATCCGTGGCAACTGAAGCTCGGTGAAACCGTAGGCGAGCCAGTGCGCGGCCGCCTCGGTGGCGTAGCCGTGCCCCCAGTACTCGCGGGCCAACCGCCAGCCGACCTCGAGCGTGTCGGGATACCACTGCTCGCGCGACAGCCCGCCGGCGCCCACGAACGCGCCGTCGGCGGCACGCTCGATGGCCAGGAAGCCGTAGCGCTCGCTCTCCCACGTCTGGTTGATCCCGGCCGCTTCGCGATCCGATTCGGCCCGGGTCAGTGGCCCACCGATGAAGCGCATGACGTCGGGGTCGCTGTTCAGCGCGGCCCAGGCGTCCAGATCGCTGTCCTGAAACGGCCGCAGGATCAGGCGTTCAGTCGTACGCATCGTCTCCCCTATCGATAAACTGCAACGATGAACGGACCGGGGGAATCTACGCAGAGGCGTCCCGTCACGCTGGACGACGTCGCGCGGGCCGCCGGGGTCTCCCAGCCGACCGCGTCGCGGGTGCTCAACGGCAGCTCCCGCCGGGTCGCTCCAAGTTATCGCGAGCGCGTGCTGAGCGCCGCCCGCGAGCTCGGCTACACGCCGAATCTGCCCGCACAGGCAATGGCCCGCGGAACATCGCGCACGATCGCCCTGGTGATCAGCCTGATCTCCGACCCGTACTTCTCCGCGATGGCGGCCGAGATCATGAAACAGGCCGAGGCGATCGGGCTGCACGTCTCGATCGCGGTCACCGAGCGGCAGGCTGAGCGTGAGCTCGACCTGATCCGCGAGCTCCGCGGTCAGCAGCCACGCGCGATCATCCTGGCTGGCACCGGGTACGTCGATCCGCCGTCGGAGCAGGCGCTGATCGACGAGTTGCAGCGGTACGAGGAGACCGGTGGCCGGGTCGTCCTGATCAGCCGGTCCGACCTGCCGTTCGAGACCGTCGACTTCGACAACCACGAGGGTTCGCGGCAGCTCGCACGTGAGCTGGCCACCCTCGGGTACCGAAACTGCCTGGTCCTCGGCAGCGCCACTCCCCTGCTCTCGATGCAGCAGCGGGTCGAGGGGTTCGTGGCCGGGCTGACCGAGTCCGGGGGTACTCGCGTCCAGGTGCATCAGCCCGGGTTCAGCTGGGTCGGGGCCCGCGAGTTCGTTCTCGGGCTCAGTGACGCGGAGGCGGCCGAGCTCGACCTCGTGTTCGCGGTGACCGATGACATGGCGCTCGGCGCGTTGGCCGGACTGCGTGAGCGCGGTCTGCGGGTGCCGGAGGACGTCGGCGTGGCCGGATTCGACGACATCAGCACCCTGCGCGACGTCGTACCGAAGCTGACGACTGTGCATGTCGCTCTGAACGCCGTCGCGCAGGAGGCCGTGTACCGCGCGACCACCACCGATCAGGTGTTGACCCGGCGTACCGTGCCCGCTTATCCGGTCATCCGCGCCAGCACGCCGCCGTTATAGGTCCCACCACGTCAGGTGTGCCTCCGCTGAGGCGACCGGCTCGACGAGTTCCCACGCCTCGGTGAACTGGCCGTCGGTGATCTTCAGGATGTCGACGACGACGATTCCCGGCTTGCCGTCGGGCAGGCGACGGCGGGTGTGGATGACGACGTAATCGCCGTCGGACAGGAGATGCAGGATCTCGACCTGCATCCCTTCCAGCGAGAGCAGGGACTTGGAGATATCGGCCAGCCACTCGCTCTTGTTCCGGATCAGGCCCTCCGGGCGGTAGTGCCGGAAGTCCTCACTCAGCACGTGTTCCACAGCGGCGACGCCGCCTTCGCCGAGGAGTTGGGCCATTGTCTGCTGCACGAGTTGTTCGTTCTCAGTTGTCATGGCAGCAGTTTTGAGGCGCCGTCCGGTCGCTGTCGATGACATCGCATTTCATCGACATCCGGCCCGAGATGGGTAGGCTCGTTGACCATGGCAACGGTCGGCGAACTCCTTCGGCAATGGCGGCATCGGCGGCAACTCAGCCAACTCGATCTCGCGATCGCCGCTGACGTCTCGCCACGGCATGTCAGCTTGGTCGAGACCGGGAAATCGCAGCCGAGTGCCGACATGGTGCTGAGGCTCGCGGAACAACTCGACGTACCGCTGCGAGAGCGCAACGCACTCCTGCTCGCGGCCGGCTTCGCACCCCGGTACGCCGAAACTCCTCTCGACAGTACGGCGTTGTCGATGGCGCGAGCCGCGGTCGATCGAGTGTTGCGGGCGCACGAGCCCTACCCGGCGATCGCCTTCGACCGCCACTGGGACATCGTCCTGACGAACCGTGCCGTCGAGCCCTTCCTCGTCGGCGTCGCGCCCGAACTGCTGCAACCGATGAACCTGATCCGGCTCGGCCTCGACCCCCGCGGGCTCGCACCCCTGGTCGCCAACCTCGGCGACGTCCGGAACGTGTTCCGCTCCCGAGTACGGCGGCAACTGGCCGCCGCCCCGAATCCCCGGCTCACCGCCCTGTACGCCGAGCTGCTCGCGGACGGTGATACCGGCGAAACGGTCGAGGCCGAGGTCGTGATCCCGATGGTCATCCGCTTCGAGGGTGTCGAGTTGCAGCTGTTCTCGACGATCACGACCTTCGGCACACCCCTCGACCTCACTCTCAACGACCTCGCCGTCGAGGCCTACTACCCCGCGGACGCGGAGACCGCGGCGTACTTCGAGCGCCCTACAGCTTGACGCCACCACTGATCAGGTCGAGCTTCCAGTAGCGCTGCAGGCTCAGGAACAGGATCGCGAGCGGCACGATCGAGACCAGTACGCCGGCGATCACGATCGAGTACTGCGCGGCCTGGCCGCCGGTGATGATCATCAACCCGTAGAGCCCGAGGGTGAGCGGGTACAGGTGATCGTCGTTGATCATCACGAACGGGAGCAGGAAGTTGTTCCAGATCCCGATGAACTGCAGCAGGAACACAGTCACCAGCGCCGGCAGCATCATGGGCGCCCCGACCGATCGGAAGATCCGCCATTCGCTGCCGCCGTCGATCCGGGCCGCCTCCATGATCTCGTCCGGGACCGAGGCCTCGGAGTAGATCTTGCAGAGGTAGATCGCGAACGGGCTGACCAGCTGCGGCAACAACACCGCGGCGTAGTTGTTGGTCATCCCGACCTTGGCCAGCAACAGGAACTGCGGTACCGCGAGCAGGATCTGCGGAAGCAGCACGGCGGCCACGATCGCCCGGAACAGTACGACGCTTCCGGTGAACCGGTACTTGCCCAAGGCATACCCGGCCGCCCCGGCGATTGCCGTTGACAACAATCCTCCGCCGACGGCGTAGATCACCGAGTTCACTACCCAACGGCCGAAGATGCCGTCGTTGTAGCTGAACAAGGCATCCAGGTTCGACCAGAAACCGCCATTGAAGACCGGCACGAAGGGTGCGGTCGAGAACAGCTCATCGTTCGTCTTGGTCGACGCGATCAGGATCCACAGCACGGGCAGTACGCAGTACAAGGCTCCGATCAGCAGGATCAGCGTCGGCACCCAGCGCGTTCGTTGAGTCATCGGGTCCTCCCGATCCGGCGGCCGATCGCCGAGACGACCACGGTCGCCGCGACCGTCATCAGGATCAGCAGGAACGACGTCGCTGCGCCTTCGTAGATGCTGTTGTCGACGAACGCGTCCGTGTAGGCGCGCATCAGCGGGACCCAGGTGGACGAGATCGCGTTCGCCAGCGGTTTGAGGGTGGTCGGTTCGTTGAACAGTTGCAGGGCACCGATGACCGAGAACAACGCGACCATCGCGACGGCGGGTGCCATCAACGGGAGCTTCACGCGGACCGCGATCTGGAACTCGGATGCGCCGTCGAGTTCGGCCGCCTCGAACAACTCCCGCGGCAGACTCCGCACGGTCGTGTAGAGGATGACCATGTTGAACCCGACGACACCCCAGACGGCGACATTCGCGACGCTGAAGAAGATGCCGCGGTTGCCGAAGTAGTCCAACGTGCCGCCGCCGATCGGACTGGTCGCCGGCAGGTACATGAACCCCCACAGGAGACTCGCGACGACACCGGGAACGGCGTACGGCAAGAAGATCGCGAGCCGGGCAAAGCCGGTCAGCCGGGCGCGTTTCGCATCCAGGCAGAGCGCGAAGACGGTCGCCAGGATGACGGTCATCGGTACGCCGAAGGCTCCGATCAGCAGCATTCGTCCGAGACTCGCCCAGAACTCGTGGTCGGTGAGAGCGGCGGTGTAGTTCGACAGACCGGTCCACACCTCGGTCGGCTTACCGCCGCCGAGCAGACCACGGCCGACTTTGAGCCGGCGAAAGCTGAGGAAGATCGCATAGATCGCCGGGGCAATCGTGAACAGGGCAAGGAGAACCACGGCTGGGGTGACCAGTACGGCGGGCAGCGACCCGCCGTACTGTCTTGTGGGACGGCTCATCTCAGCCGGCGACCTGGAAGCCGAGCTTCTTCATGTCGGCGACCGTGGCTTCCTGCATGGTGTCGAGAGCGCCGGAGAGCGGTGTCTTCTTCTGCAACGCGCTGCCGAAGGCGTTGGAGTAGGCGTCGAACGTAACGTTCGCGTTCGGTCCCCAGATGTCGAACGTGCGCACGCCCTTGGCCGCGGTCGCCATCAGCGTGTTGTAGTCCGGCTGGTTCGACATGAACGGTGGCGGGCTCTTCAGCTCGGGCAGTTGCTGACCGGCCGGGGACGCGGGGAACGCCTGGACGTTCTTGATCAGCGAGGCCATCCCGGCCTCGGACGAGTTCATCCACTCGACGAACTTGGCCGCCTCGGCCGGGTGCTTGGAGTTCGCCGTGACGGCCTCGGTCTCACCACCCCAGATGCCGACGGTGGTGTCACCGGCGGTCCAGGCCGGCAGCGGCGCGGCGGCCCACTTCCCGGCGGTGTCCTTGGCGATCGAGGGCAACTGGTTCGGACCCCACTGGGCGCCGACCCAGCCGATCAACGTGCCGTTGTTCATATCGGTGTTCCACTGCGCCGACCAGTTCGGCTGCGGGCTGACCAGACCCTTGGTGATCAGGTCGTCCCAGAAGTCGGCGACCTTCTTGCTGGCCGCGTCGTTGATGTTCACCGTCCAGGTGTCGCCGTCGGCCTTCCACCAGTTGGCCCCGGCCTGCTGCGCGAGCCCGGCGAACCAGCCCGGGTCGGCGGCGGTGAAGTTGCCGATGTACTTCTTCGGATCCGCCTTGTGGATCGCGGCGGCCGTGGTCGCGTACTCGGCCCAGGTCGCCGGCGCCTTCAGCCCGAGCTTGTCGAAGACGTCCTTGCGGTAGAAGAAGATCATCGGGCAGACGTTCTGCGGTACGCCGTACGTCTTGCCCTCGAACTGGACCTGGGACAGCGACGCCTTGTCGTACTTGGTGTCCAGCCCCTTCACGTAGTCGTCGATCGGGACCACGACCTGGTTCGCGATCAGCGCCGGCAACGCCTGGTACTCGACCTCGGTGATGTCGGGATTCGTACCGGCCTTGTTGTTGGTGATCAGCTTGTTGTAGAGCGTGTAGCCGGTGCCGGACGGTTTGGTCAGCTTCACCTGGATGTTCGGGTTCAGCTTGTTCCAGTCGTCGACGACCTTGTCCATCCCGCCGTCCCAGTTGACGTAGGTCAACTCGATCTTTTCGGTGCCTGTCGACGTGGGCCCGCTGGTGGTCTTGGTGTCGTTACCCGAGCAGGCGGTCAGGGCCAGCGCAGCGATGACGAGGCCGGCGCCGATACGTACGTACATGTGGTTCCTCACTTGGATGCCCAGGCCGGGTAGTCGGTCGGGGTGGTCTGGATGCCGATCCATTGCCGATGGGTGTAGCCGGCCAGCTGGCCTTCGCCGCCGTGCCGGGCATAGCCGTCGTTCACGTGTACCTCGTTGCTCTTGACCTGCTGGGCAAAGGCGAGGCCGCGCATCGGGTCCTTGGTGAAGACGGAATTCATCAACGTGCGGTGGCGGTTCACCAGGTCGAGCGCCTCCGCCTCGGTGTCGACGACGGTGATCGGCATCACCGGGCCGAAGATCTCCTCGGTGAACACCGGCATCTCCGGCGTCACTCCGGTCAGCACGGCCGGCTGGTAGAACAGGCCGTCGTACGTGCCGCCGGTGGCGAGCTTGGCGCCGGCCGCGATCGACGGCTCGACGAGCCCCTCGTGAAAGCGCTCCCGCTGTTTCTCGGTGATGATCGGGCCCAGGTCGACGCCGTCTCTCAGCGGGTCGCCGACTCTCAGCTTGGCCACCCGCTCGACGACGGCCGCGGTGAACTCGTCGGCGACCGAGCGCATCACGATGTGCCGGCCGGCGGTGATGCAGGTCTGGCCCTGGTACCAGAGTGAGGACCACAGCGCACAGCTCGCCGCCTGATCAAGATCCGCGTCATCCAGTACGACGAACGCATTGTCGCCACCGAGCTCGGTCGCCGCGGCCCGGAAGTTCTTCCCCGCGAACGCCGAGATCTGCTGACCGACCTCGAACGAGCCGGTGAAGTGGATGAGATCGAGATCGGGATGCACAGAGAGCGTTCTCCCGGTTTCCGGACCGTTTCCCGGGACCACGTTGAACACGCCCGCCGGGACCCCGGCCGCCTTCGCCGCTTCGGCCAGCACCTGCCCGCCCGCGATCGGGGTCAGCTCAGCCGGCTTGAGGACCACAGCGTTGCCGTAGGCGAGACCCGGTGCGAGCGCGCGCATCGCGAGACTCATCGGGTAGTTCCACGGCACGATCAGCCCGATCACGCCGAGCGGGACCGCGCGAGAGAGCGATATCTTGCCGTTCTTGTACGGCGGCAGGATCGCGCCGGCGTTCTCGGTGAGCTGGGTGGCCGAGTTCAGCAGCTGATTGATCGACTGCCCAAGCTCCTCCTCGGCCTTCTCCCTCGTACCGCCGGTCTCGCGGATGATCAGCGTGAGCAGTTCGTCGCGCCGGTTCTCCAGCTCACGGGCGAAGGCCCGGAGGATTTCGCACTTGGTGTTCGCGTCCACCTCGGCCCAGCCCGGCTGAGCCCGGCGGGCACTGCGGACAGCCCGGTCGACCTGTTCCGACGAAGCGGTGCCGTAGCGGGCGAACGGCGTACCGGCTGCTTTGTCCAGGACCGGGGACCAGTCCGACGCGGGGGCCTCGGCCCATCCGTCGATCCACACCTGTGCCTCGTACTCCATGCGGGCCTCACTCACTCTGCTGAACTCTCTTGGCGGGAATGCGCTTTCCTCGCAGGATTGCGCATTCCCGGAGTGGGGTCAAGAGTGGATCTCCTCGAATTTTCGGGCCGGCTGTCGAAGTGGGCGGAGGGACTTCGTAGCCAGGGTGAGGGATCGGCAACGGGCCGATTCCGGCCGATCACCGGAGGTCACGATGACCATCACCGCCCCTGACACGAACCTCGCCCGCTACCTCGGTCGGGAGCTGCTGGAGCCGATCCACCTGGTCACCTATATGTCCGACGAGCCGAACGAGGCGATGGAGGCGATCGGGTTCGACTCCGCCAACTACTGGCCGCTCTACTTCGCCGGTCGGGCCGCACCGCTGGGCCAGGTACCGGCCGCGGTCGTGGACGCGATCTTCTACAACTTCGCGCCGGGCATGGCCGACGAGTTCTACACCGGTGTCTGGGACATCACCACTCCGTCAGAGGCCCTCGCCGCGCGAGAGGCCGGCTGCGTCGCGGCCCTCCGCCGCATCCTCGGTCCGCTCGCCGACACACCCGCTGTCGCTCGGGCCGCTGACCTCGCGCTTCGGCTGGCGATGAGCGCGCCGGTCGAGGGTCGGCCGCTGTACGCCGGCCTGCGGTCGATCGCCGTACCGGTGGAGCCGCTTGCTCGGCTGTGGCACGCGGCCACCCTGCTGCGGGAGCACCGCGGTGACGGGCACAATGCCGCACTCGTTGCCGCAGGCATCGATGGTCAGGAGGCGCATGTGTTCGCGGCGCTGGACAGTGGGATGAAGCCGCGCGAGTACGGTCGGCTCGACCCGCTGTCGGACGCCGAACTGGAGACCGTCGTCGCGCGTCTCCGCGACCGTGGCTTGGTCGACTCCACCGACGGTTTCACCGCGGCCGGCCGAGAGCTCAAGGATCGGATCGAGGAGCAGACCGACGCCGCAGCCGCTCCCGCCTATGCCAGCTTGACGCCTGAGGAGCTCGACCAGTTCATCGACGACCTGCAGCCGCTCGCCGCGCGTATCGACTCCGTCGGCTACTGACGCGCTGCTGGTTTCCGGGTCGCGTAGAACGTGACCGCCGCCGAACTGGCGACGTTCAGCGAGTCCACTCCCCCGGCCATCGGAATCTTCACCGTCAGATCAGCCTGCTCGAGGACATGCGGCTTCAGCCCATGCCCCTCGGTCCCGAAGATCAGCGCCAGCCGCTCGTCGTTCCGCGCCGCCAACTCGTCCAGCGTGATCGACTCGTCGATGAGCGCCAACGCGGCGGACACGAACCCCCGCTGTTTGAGGACGCCCAGCGCCCCCGGCCAGCTCTCGAGCCGAGTCCACGGCACCTGGAACACCGTCCCCATCGACACCTTGATCGACCGCCGGTACAACGGATCCGCACAGGTCGGCGTGACGAGCACCAGGTCCACACCCATCGCAGCCGCGGCCCGGAACCCCGCCCCCACGTTCGTGTGATCGACAATGTCGTCGAAGATCGCAATCCGCCGTACCGCCGGGGTCAGCAGTTCCTCGAGCGGAGCAACCGCCGTACGCCGGTAGGACCCGAGCGCACCCCGGTGCACATGAAACCCGGTGACCTGCTCAGCCAGTTCCTCCGACACCACGTAAACCGGCGTCTCCGGCCACTTCGCCAGCACATCACCCAACGACTCCAGCCACCGAGGCGCCAGCAAGAACGACCGCGGCACAAACCCACCCTCAGCCGCCCGCCGAATGACTTTGTCGCCCTCGGCAATAAAAAGCCCGTGCTCCTCCTCCAGCAACCGCCGCAGGCTAACCTCCCGCAACTGCACATAATCCGCCAACCGCGGATCCCCAGCCTCAGTAACCTCAACCAACTGACTCACGCAGAGCCCTTGGGGCGGGCTGAGTTGCCTACTTCGACTACGTTGCCTATGACAATGATTGCGGGGGCGCCGACGCCGGCTTCGTGCATGGTGGTGGCGATGTTGGCGAGGTCGGAGGTGACCAGGTGCTGGCTGGGGAGGGTGCCGTCGGCAACGGCTGCGGCGGGGGTGGTGGCGGGGCGGCCGGCGGCGATCAGGCGTTCGGTGATGGCGGGGAGGTTTTCGACTGCCATCAGGAGGACAAGGGTGCCGGAGAGTTGGGCGAGCGCATCCCAGTTGACCAGTGAGTCCGGGTGGGACGGGGGGATGTGACCGGAGACGACGGTGAACTCGTGGGTGACACCGCGATGGGTGACGGGGATGCCGGCTGCTGCTGGCACGGAGATCGAGCTGGTGATGCCCGGTACGACGGTCCACGGGACACCGGCTTCGGCGCACGCGAGGGCCTCTTCGAAACCGCGGCCGAAGACGTACGGGTCACCACCTTTGAGGCGTACGACGACCTTTCCTTCGAGACCGCGCTCGACCAGGATCCGGTTGATCTCCTCCTGCTGGGCGGCTCGGCCACGCGGGAGTTTCGCCGCGTCGAACAGTTCGACATCGGGTGACAACTCGTCCAGTAGCTGTTGCGGTGCGAGGCGATCGGCGACGACCACTTCGGCCTCCGCGAGCAACCGGCGGCCGCGCACGGTGATCAGGTCCGGGTCGCCCGGTCCCCCGCCGACCAGGTACACGCCGGGTCGCCTACCGCTAGCGTCCCGGGCGCCGAGTTCACCGGTCCGCAACCCTTCCAGGATCGCGTCCCGGACGGCCGCCGAACGGCGGTGGTCGCCTCCACCGAGCACCCCGATGGTGACGTTGTCGTGCTGACCCGACGCCGGGGTCCATGCGGTCGCCCGGGAACGGTCGTCGGAACGGACGCAGAAGATGCGGCGCTCTTCGGCTTCGCGCGACACCTCGTCGTTCACAACCGCGTCGTCGGTGGCAACGACGACGTACCAGGCGTTCTCGAGGTCGCCGTTCGTGTAGCCGCGTTCGATCCACGTCAGCGAAGGGTTCGCCAGGAGACCCTCGATGGTCGGGGTGATCGACGGGGAGATCAGGTCGATGACTGCGCCGGATTCGAGCAGCCGTGGCAGGCGACGCTGGGCGACTCCGCCACCGCCGACCACGACGACGCGGCGCCCGGTGAGGACGAGGCCGGAGAGGTATTGGTCGGTCACGAGTCGATCCCAGCGGACTCGAAGGTCGCCATCTCACCGAGGGCGCGGACCGCACAGGCCAGGATCGGGTACGCGAGCACGGCACCCGTGCCTTCGCCGAGCCGCAGGTCCAGGTCGACCAGCGGGATGAGCCCGAGCGTCTTCAGCGCGACCGCGTGCCCTGGTTCGGCCGAGCGGTGGCCGGCGACGCAGTACTCGATCGAGTGCGGCTGCAGCGCCTGCGCGACCAGGGCCGCCCCGCCGGCGATGACCCCGTCGAGGATGACCGGGACCCGGTTGGCCGCACCGCCGAGGATGTATCCGGCCAGCGCGGCGTGCTCGAGGCCGCCGTACGCCTGGAGTGCACCGAGTGGGTCAGTCGCCGGTACGGCGTGCTTTTCGAGCGCCGACCGCACAATCGCGGTCTTGTGAGCGAGGGTCGCGTCGTCAATCCCGGTACCGCGGCCGGTCACCACCTCGGCGGTCGAACCGGTGAACGTGGCGATGAGCGCGGCCGAGGCGGTCGTGTTCGCGATGCCCATGTCGCCGGTCAGCAGACAGCGGTAGCCGTCCCGGACCAGGGTGTCGGCGAGGTCGAAGCCGACCGCGATCGCGGCCCGCACCTCGTCGTTCGTGAGGGCTGCTTCGACCGACAGATCGCGCGTGCCCAGGCGAACCTTGGCGTGGACGATGTCGAGCTCCTCCACCGGCGTGGCCACGCCGACATCGACGACCCGGACCTCGACCCGGTTGTTCGCGGCGAACGCGTTCACCGCGGCGCCACCGGCGGCGAAGTTCGCCAGCATCCCGGCAGTCACCTCCTGCGGCCACGGCGAAACCCCCTGCGCGTGTACGCCGTGATCGGCCGCGAACACCGTCACCACGGCCGGCATCGGCACCGCCGGCGGGCACACCCCGGTCATCCCCGCCACCCGCACGGAGAGATCCTCCAGCACGCCCAACGCGCCCGGCGGCTTCGTGAGCTGCCCTTGACGCTCCGCAGCCGCCCGCATCGCCACCTCGTCCGCGGGCGCAATCCGCGCCAGGTACTCCTCCACCGCATGCCCTCCACTGTTCGGTGCCCACTCGTGCACCGATCTTCGCATCCTCGGGCGAGTCCCCTCGGACGGCATGCGATCCGATGGACAGTAATGTCGGATACACCACACGTCACAGATCGGGGAGGACCCCAGATGTCGCTCGACCGTCCCGTCACACCGGACCCGTACGAACTACTCCCCGAGGTGGGCGGTTTCACCCTCACCAGCACTGACGTGACGGAGGGTAAGCAACTCTCCGACGCCCAGGTCTTCGCCGCCGGCAACACCTCCCCGCAGCTGAGCTGGTCCGGCTTCCCCGCCGAGACCAAGGGCTTCGTCGTCACCTGCTTCGACCCCGACGCCCCGATCGTCTCCGGCTTCTGGCACTGGGTCCTGGTCAACCTCCCCGCCGACGTCACCTCCCTCGAAACCGGCGCAGGCTCCACCGACCGCCTCCCGAACGGTGCCTTCCACGTCCGCAACGACTTCGGCACCAAGAACTACGGCGGCGCCGCCCCGCCCGCAGGCGACCAGAACCACCGCTACTACTTCGTAGTCCACGCCCTCGACATCGAAGCCCTCGACGTCGACGACGAAGCCACCCCCGCGGTTGTCGGCTTCAACCTCGCCTTCCACACCCTCGCCCGCGCGATCCTCACCCCGACCTACCAGACCGCGGAGTAGCCCCCAACGGGCAGGACGCAGACGCCTGGGACTGTAAGACGGAGTCGTGGGTGTGGAGACCGCATGGTGGGCTTGAACAGGAAATGACCTGTTCAAGCCCACGATTTCCTATCCAAACCCCCGGTTGTTGGCTGGGCCGGCGCGGTATGCGGGGGCTGGGGAGCTCGGCCTCAGCTGATGCCTGCTCGGTGATGAGGCCGGGGAGTCCCACCCGTCGTTTTCGGGAGGTAGGACACCCCAGCACCCCCAGACAGCACCCCGAACAAGTCCAATCCACCGCGGCGGGTCAGCTGACTGGCCTCCTCACCCCCGGCGGTGACCACAGCCCGGAAGCCCTGGCAACGTTCACCTCTGGCCGCCGACCTCGCCAAGCAGCCCAGCCACCGCCCGGCCAGGCACACCCCCTCTGTAAATCCGGCCGCAGCGGCGAGCAACCACCGCCGTACGAACCCGGCCGCATCCGAGCGACGCGACGCCGGGCGCCGTACGACCCCACCCTGTCGGTTGGGCGATTAGAAGGTTCGTTCGATCCAGTGGACGGCGGCTGCGACGGTGGCTGGAGCGTTGAAGAGCCAGGTGGTCGCCTCGCCCAGCTTGCCTTCGCGGGCGGCTCCTGCTTGGACGGCTTGCTCGGCCAGTACGGCGACCGGGTGGTCGATGCCATGGGCGTCGTACGGGAGTGAGCCGTAGAAGGTGTCGAGGGTGCTGTAGTCGCGCCACTCGGCGCCGACCGGCATGCGGTATTCGTGGAACCGTTTGCCTTCTACATCGGCGATGGCTTCGGCGTGGTGGCACAAGGTGAGCGTTTTCAGCGGGGCGCCCAGGAACAGCACTCGCCCGTCGAGTGCGACGAGTTGGCCGAGTGGGCCGTCGGGACCCCATGGGTCGTCGGTCTCGGTCAGCAGGTCGCTCGCGTGCGGGCCGAGGGCCGCGAAGCTCACCTCGGGGTGGCCGCTTCGGGAGGCGCCTGGCCAGGTGCGTAGGCGTTCCGGGAAACGGCCGAAGTCGCGGCGTGCTGACGACACCGCCGGATCGAATGGCGGTAGGTCGTCGTACGCGCGTTGCCAGGTCTCTGGCCAGAACTTCACGTGGTACGGGCTGTCGTCCCAGCCGCAGAAGGCGAGCAGGGTGCCGTTGGGGCCGACGGCGTCGCGCAGGCCGTGGACCACGGTGTCGATACCGCCCACGACCCAGCCCAGCGCCGACAACCGCACGTGCACCATCAGCACGTCCCCCGCCCGCACGCCGAGTGCCTGCACACCCCGCGTGATCCCACTCCGCGTCACCGGCACGAAGTCCGGGTCACCCAACATCACCGCACTAGGAAAAGCCATCACACCATTCTGCGGAACAACAGGACGTATACGGCCACCAAGGTGGAGGCGCAGGCGGTGGGAGCGCCGGATCGGGCGCTCGTGGATATATACGTCCTGTCGGTCGGCGGATCGAGCGCCGGTGGGGAGCCTGGTGGACTCCCCACCGGGGGCGGGTGGGCGGCCGGGGGAATGGCCGCCGCGGAGCGGTGTCCTTGGTCAGTCTTTGATGCCGGATTGGGTTACGCCTTGGATGAGGTAGCGCTGGAGGAAGGCGAAGATCAGGACCAGCGGGAGGATTGAGACCGCTACTGCCATGAAGAGTTCGTGGATGTTGACGGTCTGGGCGGTGATGAAGGTGGACATCGCCACTTGGATGGTCCAGGAGCTGGAGTCCTGGCCGATGACCAGGGGCCAGAGGAAGGAGTTCCAGTTGCCGATGAAGGTGATGGCGGCGATGGCGGCGAAGAAGGGCAGCGAGTTGGGGACGACTATGCGCCAGAAGACGCCGAAATAGCCGGCTCCGTCGACGCGGGCTGCTTCTTCGAGTTCCTTGGGAAAATTCAGAAAATATTGCCGGAACAGGAAAGCGGCGAATCCGCTGAAGAGCGTGGGGATGATCAGACCCCGCAGGGTGCTGACCCAGCCCAGTGACGAGACCACGATGAAGCTGGGGATGAAGGTGACCGCGCCGGGGATCATCAGGGTCGCGACGACCGAGTAGAAGACCTTGTCGGCGTGCCGGTACGGGATCCGCGCCAGGCCGTAGCCGGCCATTGACGCGAGCAGGAGCTGGCCCGCCGTACCGAGGATGCCGACGACGGCGGAGTTGTACATCGCGCGCGCCATCGGGACCTGGGTGTCGTTGAACAGCTCCTTGATGTTGCCCCACTGCAGTTCGGGCGGGAACAGGGTCCAGTCCGGTGCGGTGATGTCGGCTTCGGTCGACAGGGCGTTGCGCAGGATCAGGTAGAACGGCAGCAGGAACAGGATGACTGCGATCAGCAGGGCGAGCCAGCGCAGGCCGATGCCGACGCGGCCGAGCGGGCTGCGGGTGTAGCCGATCGGCTCCAGCGTGCCTGAGGTACGTTCCGCGGTGGCCATCAGTCACCTGCCTTTCCGAAGCCGAAGATCCGTGTCTGCAACAGGGTCACGAGCATGATGATGACCGCCAGGATCAGCGCGCCGGCCGAACCGTGCCCGAGGTCCTGGATCGAACCGAGGGAGATGCCGTACAGGTAGACCAGCGGCGGCCGCGCGTAGTTGACGTTGCCGACCAGGTTGTAGAACTCGTCGAACGCCTGGTACGCCGCGATCAGGTTCAGGATCAACACCGAGACCGAGGTCGCGCGCAACTGCGGCAACGTGATGTAGCGGAAGATCTGCCACCCCGGCTTGGCGCCGTCGACGTACGCCGCCTCGTAGAGGGTCGGCGAGATCCGCTGCAGACCGGCGATGAACAGGATCATGTAGAAGCCGAGTTGCAGCCACAGCCGCACGCTGATGATCGGGATCCAGTACCACGGCGGATCCACGGTCGACAGCCAGGCGACGTTCTCGATGCCGAACCAGCCGAGCACGGTATTGGCCAGGCCGAACCGGACGCCGTTGAAGATCGACAACTTCCAGATCAGCGAGGCGACGACGTACGAGCACGCGGTCGGCAGGAAGAACACCGAGCGGAAGAACGCCTTGGCGATCTTCACCTGGTTGACCAGCAGCGCCAGCGCCAGCGAGAGCACGAAGGTGAGCGGCACGATGAAGACCGCGAAGATCGTGAACGTGCCCAGGCTGGACAGGAAGTTGTGGTCGGTCAGCATGTCGACGTAGTTCTGCAGACCGACGAACTTCGACGGGGTGACCGTGTTGTAGGCCTCGAAGAAGCTGAGGACCAGGCTCCAGATGATCGGCAGGTACGAGAAGATCAGCAGCCCGATCACGAACGGGCCGACGAACAGCCAGAACCACAACGTGGTCCCGGCGATCCCCTTCTGCCGCCGTCCCCGCTTCCGCCGCGCGTCAGGCGCGGCGGAGTCGGTACGGCGGACGTCGGTGCTGCTGCTCATCCGAACAGCCGCGACAGCTCTGCGTTGACCGTCTTCTCGGCCTTCGTGATCTCCGCGGAGGGGTCAGCTCCCTTCTTGATCACGTTGGTGAGAAGGTCGGCGAAGGCGGTCCCCATCTTCGGGGTCCAGGACGGGTTGTCGGTGTGCCCGTAGTCCGTGGTCAGCTTGACGGTCTCGGCCGCGACACCGCTCTGCAGCTTGGCAGCCTTCGCGGCCAGGCTCTTGCGCGGCGGGATGTGGAAGCCGTAGTTCAGCGACCAGTCCTCCTGGAACTCGGCCTGGTCGATCCACAGCCACTTCACGAACTTCTTGGCCGCCTCGACGTTCGCGCTCTTCGCGGAGACGAACTGGGTCCAGCCGCCGGAGTACACGGCCGGCTTGCCCTGGGCATCGAGCGCGGGGAACGCGAAGACACCGAGGTCGTCGCCGAGCGCCTTCTGCATGCCGGGGACCGCCCACATGCCGATCCACTGCATCGCGACCAGGCCCTGGTTGATGGCGCCCGGATCCCACCAGTCGGTCGGGGCGCCCAGCAGGACGGATTTGTCGGCGTACATCTGGTGCAGCTTGCCGAAGGCCTGGGCTGCGCGTTCACCGGTGAAGCCCGGCTTGTGGTCGTCGGTCAGGTAGGTGCCGCCGGAGGACCACAGGGCGGGGCCGCCGAGCGCGTTGCCGCCGTCGTTGCCGACGAAGATGCCCTTCACCTTGTCGGTGGTGAGCTCCTTGGCCGCGGCGATCAGGTCGTCGATGGTCTCCGGCGGTTTGATGCCGGCCTTGTCGAGCATCGACTTGCGGTAGTAGATCACCTGCGGGTCGACGATCATCCGGATGCCGTAGACCTTGCCGTCGATCGTGTTCGTGGCCAGGTCGCCCTCGGAGAAGTCGCTCTTCACGTCGGCGATGATGTCGTCGAGCGGGACCACCTGGCCGCTCTTCACCATGCCGATGTTGAGCTGGCTCTCGAAGACATCCGGACCGTTGCTCGACAGCAAGCCGGAGGCGAGCTTGCTGGCGTAGTCACCAGGGGTCCATTGGACGGCCACGTTCGCGTCCGTGTAGGCCTTCGCGTACTTCGCGGCGGCCTGCTGGGTGCCGGCCTCGCCGTACTGGTGGTACCACTGCGACAGGTTGACCTTCGCACCGCCACCACTGCCGCCGCTCGACGGGCGGCCGGTATTGCCGCCACAGGCCGCGGTGAGCGCGGCGAGGGCAGCGAGGCCACCGGCCCGCTTGAGCAGATCCCGCCGGTTCAGACCAGCGTTCGGAACATGAGCAGGCATGAATTCCACCTTCCCGAAGAGCAGCGCCGCAGGGGTTGGGACGCCAGGAGTTCCGAGTTACTTAACAGCGTTAAGCATCTCCGATTTCGCACACGGTACAACTAAATCCAACATCGCAACAGTCTCCACCCGCGCACGTTACTCGGGTGAATCGTTGAAGAAGTCTCTGGCACCCTGACCCAAAAGCGCGCCCGGCGCAAGACCGGGCGCGCTGCTATTTGTTCGATTGTGTGGAATGTTGCGCGGACGGTATCTGGCCGTGATCAGTTAAACGATTTCCCAGCCTCGGCCATCCGGATCAGCGACTCCGTCGGAGTGAATCGCGATCCGTACGTCGCCGCAAGCTCCCGCGCCCGGGCGACGAATTCCGGTACGCCGTATGAGTTGATCGCCTGGAGCGCACCTCCGAGCAGCGGCGGGAAGCCGATTCCGAAGATCGAGCCGATGTTCGCGTCCGCGACCGAGCGCAGTACGCCCTGATCCAGGCACCGGACGGTCTCCAGCGACATGATGAACGTGAACCGGTCCTGGAGGTCGATGAGCGTGGCCTCCGACGTACCGGTGAAGTGCTCGCGCAGCCCGGGCCACAGGTGCTTCGGCCCGTCGGCGGGGTATTCGTAGAAGCCCGCACCGGCCGCCTTGCCGCGGCGGTCGAACTCGTTGACCATCCGGTCGGTGACCGCCATCCCGGCGTGGTCGTCGAAGGCACCGGCGCTCCCGCCGGCCGCCCGAGCAGCGTCGCGGATCTTCTGTGGCAGCGTCAGCGTGACCTCGTCGAGCATCGCCAGCGGCGGTGCCGGGAACCCGGCCAGCGACGCGGCGCGCTCGATCATTACCGGGTCGACGCCCTCGCCGACCATCGCCGCGCCCTCCATCACCAGCGTGCCGAAGACCCGCGAGGTGAAGAAACCACGGCTGTCGTTGACCACGATCGGCGTCTTCTTGATCTGCCGTACGACGTCGTACGCCTTGGCCAGCGTCCGGTCGGACGTCTTCTCCCCCACGATCAGCTCGACCGCGGGCATCCGGTCGACCGGCGAGAAGAAGTGCATCCCGACGAAGTCGTCCGGCCGGTCGATCCCATCGGCGAGCGAGGTGATCGGCAGTGTCGAGGTGTTCGAGCAGAGCAGTGCGTCGGGCTCGACCACCCCGGCGATCTCGGCGAAGACCTTCTGCTTGAGCTCCTCGCTCTCGAAGACCGCCTCGATCACCAGGTCGGCCCCGGCCAGGTCGTTCGGGTCGGCGGTCGGGGTGATCCGGCTGAGGAACTCCTCGACCTGCGACGGCGTCTTGCGCCCCTTCTGCACCTGCTTGGCGAGCAGCTTCTCCGAGTACGCCTTGCCCTTCTCGGCCGCCTCCAGCGAGACGTCCTTGAGCACGACCTCCATCCCGGCCCGCGCGCACTCGTAGGCGATCCCGGCGCCCATCATGCCCGCGCCGAGAACGCCGACCTTGCGAGCCTTGTACGGCGGGATGCCGGCCGGCCGCGATGCCCCGGCGTTGATCGCCTGGAGGTCGAAGAAGAACGCCTTGGTCATGTTCTTCGCGACCTGCCCGGTCGCCAGCGACACGAAGTACCGCGACTCGATCCGGGACGCGGTGGCGAAGTCGACCTGCGCGCCCTCGACCGCGGCGCTCATGATCGCTCGCGGTGCCGGGTACGGCGCACCCTTCAGTTGCTTACGCAGATTCGCCGGGAAGGCCGGCAGGAACGCGGCCAGCTTCGGCGAGGACGGCGTACCGCCGGGGATCTTGTACCCGTCACGATCCCACGGCTGCTTCGCATCGCCGTCGTACGACGCGATCCAGGCGCGGGCCGCGTCGAGGAGCTGATCGGCGGGCACGACCTCGTCGACGATCCCGACCGACTTCGCGTGGGCAGGCTTCATCCGCTGCCCTTGCAGCAGCACCTTCATCAACGCGTCCTGCAAGCCGAGCATCCGGACGGTTCGCGTCACGCCGCCACCACCGGGCAGCAGACCGAGCGTCACCTCCGGTACGCCGATCTCGATCCGGTTGTCATCGGCAACGATTCGGTGATGCGTCGCCAGCGCGATCTCCAGTCCGCCGCCGAGCGCCGTACCGTTGATCGCGGCAACGACCGGGACGCCGAGCGTCTCCAGGACGCGGAGCTGGCGCTTGATCTCCTCGACCATGTCGAAGACCTGCTGTGCATGCTCGGGCTGGATCTGGATCAGCAGCTCGAGGTTGCCGCCGGCAAAGAACGTGGACTTGGCCGAGGTCACGATGACGCCCTTGATCAGCGCCTTCTCGGCCTCGAGCCGCTCGATCGTCTTGCCCATCGCCGCGACGTACGCGTCGTTCATCGTGTTCGCGGACGCGTCCGGATCGTTCATCGTCAACGTGATGACGCCGGCGTCGTTCTTCCACTCGATCATGCTGCGAGCCTCTCGATGATCGTCGCGACGCCCATGCCGCCGCCGACGCACAGGGTGGCCAGACCGTAGCGGAGCTCGCGCCGCTCCAACTCGTCCAGCAGGGTTCCGATCTGCATCGCACCGGTGGCACCGAGCGGGTGCCCGAGCGCGATCGCGCCGCCGTTCACGTTCACCTTCTCGTGCGGTACGCCGAGGTCCTTCATGAAGTGCAGGACAGCGGCCGCGAACGCCTCGTTCATCTCGAACAGGTCGATATCGGACGCGTCCAGGCCCGCCTTCGCGAGCGCCTTGCGCGCCGCGGGCGCCGGGCCGGTCAGCATGATCGTCGGGTCCGCGCCGCTGACGCCGACCGAGACGACCCGGCCGCGCGGCGCCTGCCCGAGAGCCTCCCCCGCCTTCTCGGTGCCGACAGCGACCAACGCGGCGCCGTCGACGATGCCGGACGAGTTGCCGGCGTGGTGCACGTGGTTGATCCGCTCGACCTTCACGTACTCCTCGAGGGCCACCGCGTCGAAACCGCCGTGCTCCCCGATCGCCGCGAACGAGGCGGGCAGACCGGCCAGCGTCTCGACCGTCGTACCGGGCCTGACCAATTCGTCGTGGTCGAGAACCTGGAGCCCGTTGCGGTCGACCACCGGTACGACGGAACGCGCGAAGTACCCGTTCGCCCAGGCCTTCGCGGCCCGCGCGTGCGACTCGGCGGCGTACGCGTCGACATCGGTCCGGGAGAACCCGTCCATGGTCGCGATCAGGTCGGCGCTGATGCCCTGCGGGATGAAGCCGGTGGCCAGCGCGGTCTCCGGGTCCATCGCCCAGGCGCCGCCGTCCGAGCCCATCTTCACCCGGGACATCGACTCGACACCGCCGGCCAGGATGAAGTCCTCCCAGCCGGAGCGAACCCGCTGCGCGGCCTGGTTGACCGCCTCCAGGCCGGAGGCGCAGAACCGGTTGAGCTGGACCCCGCCGGTCGTGTTCGGATAACCGGCCATCAGTACGGCGGTCCGGGCGATATCCATGCCCTGGTCGCCGATCGGCGTCACCACGCCGAGCACCACGTCGTCGATCACCGCCGGATCGAGCTGCGGGTTCCGGGCCCGGTACTCCGCCAGCAAGCCGGTGATCAGCTGGATCGGTTTCACCTCGTGCAGGGCGCCGGTCGGCTTGCCCTTACCGCGCGGGGTGCGGATCGCGTCGTACAGGAAGGCTTCACTCATGATGTTCCCGTCGGTCGAGTCGTCCCCCGCATTGTGACAGTGTTGGTGTCACGGTCGTCAAGAGGACTCGTTTATGATCTCCGCCATGCCCGACTCATCCGACGACGCCACTCTCACGGTCGACGAACTGTCGACCCGGGTCGGGATGACGGTCCGCACGCTGCGGTTCTACGCCGGGCGCGGCCTGATCCCGCCGCCGGTCCGGCGCGGCCGGGTCGGGTACTACGGCGCCGAGCACATCGCGCGTCTCGACCTCGTCCGGGAGCTGCAGGCGCACGGGTTCACGCTGTCCGCGATCGAGGGCTACCTGGAGCGGATCCCGGCCGACGCGACGCCCCAGGACATCGCCTTGCACCGCACGCTGCTCACCCCGTGGATGCGCGATCTGCCCGAAACCCTCGACCGGGCCGCGCTGGTACGACGTACTGGCCGCGAACTGAGCGATGACGACATCGTCGCCCTGGTCGCGCTCGGCGTGGTCGAGCCGACGCCGGACGAGGATGTCTTCCACGTCGCGACCGCCCATCTCGGACTCGGCGCCGAACTGCTCGACCTGGATCTGCCGGTCGATGCGGTGCTCGCCGTCACCAAGGTCTTCTCCGAACACGGCCGCGCGATCGCCGAGGAGCTGACCGAGGTGTTCCGGACCATGGTCTGGCCGCACTACCGCGACTCGGGCGGCGCTCCGGAACACATCCAGCAGCTCGTCGAGCGGTTCAAGCCGGTCACGATCCAGGGACTCGTGATCGCCTACGAGCGTGCCGTCGGTGAGACCCAGCGCGAGACCATCCGCCGTACGCAGAGCAAACGCGGGCAGAGTAGACGTGGCATGGGTACCGACGGCTAGGGCGCGTCCCTGATGTCCAGCCGGCCCTGGACGATGTCATTGGCGACGTCGGTCATCCGGCGGTGGTTGGACCGGGAGTAGGTGCGCAGCTCGGTGAAGGCGTCGTCGACGTCCAGGCCGAGGCTGTGCGTGAGGTAGCCCTTGGCCTGCTCGATCAGGATGCGGCTGTTCAGCGCGGCCTGGAGTTGCTGGCTGAGCTCCTCCTGCCTGACCAGTGCTCGCTGATTGAGGATGCCGACCGTGGCGGCGTCGGCGAGCGCCTGGCCGAGGGCGATCGTGTCCACGTCGAGCGGTTCGGCACGGTCGCTCAACAGGTTCACAGCGCCGATCACGACATCGCGCAACCGCATCGGCAGCGCTTGTACTGAGAGGAAACCGGCCTCGCGGGCAGCGGCGGTGAACAGCGGCCAGCGCGGGTCGCCGTCGGACAGGTCGGCGCGCTGGACCGGACGGCCGGTCCGGAATGCTTCCAGGCAGGGCCCCTCCGACTTCTGCACCTGGGTCAGCTCGACCAGCCTGGCCTCCGCCGTCGACGCGGCGATCAGATTGAGATTGCCCTGGGGGTCGGCGAGCAGGATGCCGCATCCGGTCACCTCGAGCAGCTCAGTGCAGCGGACAGCGAGCCGATCGAGGAACTCGATGACATCGAAGTCGTCGACGAGAGTGTCGGCCAGCTCGATGAAGACCTCTCGCACCCTGCGGTCAGATGCGCTCATCCCCCACGCTCCACTTCAGACGTCAGAGCAGGTTGTCGTCCGCGATCCGGTGGTCGAGCTCCTGCCGGAGCCGACGCCGGTACCTCGCGTAGCGGATGTCGACGACCACCGTGCTGGGCTCCCAGCGCTTGCGGGTCGCATCCAGCCCCTCGACCATCGCGAGCGCGGCGACCAGCTCGTCCGGGCGCCAGCTGTCCAACGGCTCCGACCGGGCCAGACGGTCCAGATAGTCAGGCGTCATCCGCCCCCCACAACCCTGATCGGCTGCAGAATCGGCACCAGGGTCTGGGGTCACCGAAACTTCGGCCAGATTAACGCTCCGAACCCCTGCTGCACCAGGTAATCAGGGCGTCGGTAGCCGGAGGTAGGTGAGGCCGCGGAGGTCGACGTACGTCTCGGTCGGGGTGGTGACCACGCGCAGCAGTACGTGATCGCAGCCTGCGCATCGGGCGACCATGCCCGGCGCGTTCAGGTAGAGGCGGGTGTCGGCGAAGACGCCGGTCTGGCCGCAGCCGTCGCAGCGAGCGATCGCGGCCGTCACATCGACCGCGAACACCTCGCTCAACGCGCCGGCGGCGGCGTTGCCGTCCAGGTAGTCGGTCATCGCTTGCGCCTGTCTCTCGATTCTGCGCCGTAGCGAGCAGGTGCTCGGTGCGGTAGCTCGGCGTGCTGGAGGGGAGGCCTCGATGCGGTGTTCATCGTGGCCTTTCCTCCAGTGCGGCGAGGTGCCGTGCTGAGTGCCGCGCAGTAGGCGGAGAATTGAGAGACATGCGCTAACCTCCTGTCGGTCCGAAGCGTTCGGTTCGGATTCGGGCGGGATCGTGGCCGGCGGCGACCAGGAGGTCGGCCACGGTCTCCACGAACGGCGTCGGCCCGCAGACGTACGTCGTGGGTTCGTCAGCCGGGGTGAATGCGAGCTGCTCGATCGTCTCGGCGTCGATGCGGCCGACTCGAGTCTCGCCCGCCGGCGCTTCGCGCGTGTAGACGAGACTGACGTGCACGTTGTCGGACGCCGCCAGGTCGCGCAGGTCGTCCACATAGATCACCGAGGTGGGGCGACGGACGGAGTACAGGAGCCGGAAGGGCGTCGTACTGGAGGTGTGGGCCTGCAACATCGCCCGCAGCGGAACGACGCCGGATCCACCGCCGATCAGCTGGACCGGCCCTTCCTGCTCGGGCTTCCAGACGAACCAGCCGCCGACCGGGCCACGCAGCTCGAGCGGGTCGCCCGGCTTCAGTACGTCGACCAGGTACGGCGAGACTTCGCCATCCGGAACCGACTCGACGGTCAACTCGATCGTCGTACCGGTCCAGGCGGACGCGATCGAGTAAGACCGGGACGCGCGGTAGCCGTCATCCGCGGTGAGCCGGACATCAAGGTGCTGCCCGGCCAGGTGACCGGGCCAGTCCGGAACGTCGAGCACGATCGTGCGGGCAGTCGCGGTTTCCCGTCGTACATCGGCGACGGTGGCGACCTGCCAGCTCAGTCGCCGGCGTACCGCTGTTCTTTCCATGGGTCTCCGTACTCGTGGTAACCGGCCGTCTCCCAGAATCCCAGGTCTTCGCTGTCGGACAGCACCAGGCCCCGCACCCACTTGGCGCTCTTCCAGAAGTACAGATGCGGCACCAGCAACCGCGCCGGGCCGCCATGTTCGGGATCGATCGGGTCGCCGTCGTACTCGTAGGCGATCCAGGCCTGACCGTCCAGCAGGTCGTCCAGCGGCAGGTTGGTCGTGTAGCCGCCGTAGCTGCTCACCAGCGCGAAGTCGGCCGAGGTCTCGACATCGGCCAGCAACGTGCCGAGCGAGACGCCCTGCCACTCGGTTTGCAGCTTCGACCAGCGGGTCACGCAGTGGATGTCCTTAGTGATCTCCTCGGACGGCAACGCGAGCAGCGAAGCCCAGTCCCACTTGTGCTTCTCACCGGTCTCCGTGGTCACGGTGAATTCCCAGTGCTCGGTCCGCACCTGCGGCGTCGGCCCGGCCGACAGCACCGGGAAGTCGTGTGTCAGGTACTGCCCCGGCGGCAGCTCCTCCGCACTCCGGCGACGACCGGTAAACCCCGGCGAAACAATCCCCATGGCCGACCTCCCTCAGGCATCCTGAGGGCAGTCAACCACCTGAACCTCTCAGATGCCCATCGTTCTGCCGATGATCTCCTTCATGATTTCGGTGGTACCGCCGTAGATGGTCTGGACACGGGTGTCGAGATAGGCCTTGGCGATCGGGTACTCGGTCATGAAGCCGTAGCCGCCGTACAGCTGCAGGCAGCGGTCGACGACCTTCTTCTGGAGTTCGGTGGTCCACCACTTGGCCATCGCGGCCTCGGCGACGGTGAGCGTGCCGGCGTTCAGTTCGGTGATGCAGCGGTCGACGAAGACGCGGGCGATCTGAATCTCGGTGGCGAGTTCCGCGATCACGAAGCGGCTGTTCTGGAAGGAGCCGATCGGGCGGCCGAACGCGGTGCGCTCCTTGACGTAGCTCAGGGTCGCGTCGAGGACGTTCTCGCAGGCCGCGACCGCGATGACGGCGATCGCGAGGCGCTCCTGCGGCAGCTTCTGCATCAGGTAGACGAAGCCCTGGCCCTCCTCGCCGAGGAGGTTGGCGGCCGGGACCCGGACGTTGTCGAAGAAGAGTTCGGCGGTGTCCTGCGCCTTCAGGCCGATCTTGTCGAGGTTGCGGCCGCGCTCGAAGCCGGGCATCCCGCGCTCGACCACGATCAGTGAGATGCCCTGGGCGCCCGCGGCCGGGTCGGTCTTGGCGACCACGATCACCAGGTCGGCGAGAATGCCGTTGGAGATGAAGGTCTTCTGGCCGTTCAGCACGTAGTCGTCACCGTCGCGGCGAGCGGTGGTCTGGATACCTTGCAGGTCGCTGCCGGCACCAGGCTCGCTCATGGCGATCGCGGTGATCGTCTCCCCCGAGCTGAACCCGGGCAGCCAGCGCGCCTTCTGCTCGTCGTTGGCATAGTCGAGCAGGTACGCCGAAACGATGTCGGTGTGCAGCGAGAATCCGACCCCACTGGCGTGCGCCCGGGCCGCTTCCTCGAGCAGCACGGCGTTGAACCGGAAATCGCGCACCCCGCCGCCGCCGTACTCCTCGGGGACCATGAAGCCGAGCAGACCGACCTCACCGGCCGCGGTCCACAGCTCCCGCGGCACGATGCCGGCCGCCTCCCAGCTGTCGTGATGCGGGACGATCTCCTTGTCACAGAAGGCCCGGACGGTCTCCCGGAAGGCATCGTGATCGGCGTCGAAGAGCTGACGTTCCACAGGCGGATTCCTCTCAGTTCTGTACGGCGGCGCCAGTCTCGATCAGACCGTCGATGTCGGTGATGCCCCAGTCGGCGAGTGCCTCCCGGGTGTGCTGACCGGCCTTTGCGGGCGGGCGGTCGAGAGTGGTCGGCGTACGGGAGAAGCGGGGAGCTGGCGCGGCCTGGCGGACGCCGTCCTTGTCGACGAACGTGCCGCGAGCCTCGAGATGCGGGTGGTCCCCCGCCAGCGGCAGGACCGGGGACACGCAGGCATCGGAGCCGTCGAAGAGCTCGGTCCACTCGTCCTGCGGTCGCTGCCGGAAGGTCTCGGCGAGCACCTTGTGCAGTTCGGGCCAGTTCGCCGGGTCGTAGCGATCCGGTGCCTCGATGCCGAGCTTGCTGATCAGCTCGGCGTAGAACTGCGGCTCGATCGCGCCGACCGCGACATGCTTGCCGTCGGCCGTCTCGTACACGTCGTAGAACGGGGCGCCGGTGTCGAGCAGATTCGTCCCCCGCTCCTGCTTCCAGGAACCGCCCGCGAGCGCGCCGAGCAGCATGGTCGTCAGATGCGCCGAGCCGTCCACGATCGCGGCGTCGACGACCTGGCCCTCGCCGGTCCGCTGGGCGTTGTGCAAGGCGGCCAGTACGCCGACGACCAGGTAGAGCGAACCGCCGGCGAAGTCACCGAGCAGGTTGGCCGGGACCTGCGGCGGTCCCCCGGCCCTGCCGATCAGATGCAGGGCACCCGAGAGCGCGAGGTAGTCGATGTCATGCCCGGCCGACTGGGCGAGCGGCCCGTCCTGCCCCCAGCCGGTCATCCGGCCGTAGACGAGGCGCGGGTTGAGCGCGTGACAGTCGTCCGGGCCGACTCCGAGCCGCTCGGCAACCCCGGGCCGGAACCCTTCGACCAGTACGTCGGCCTGCGCGACCAAACGCCGTACGACGTCGATCGCGGCCGGGTTCTTCAGATCGAGCGCGACGCTGCGGCGACCGCGGTTCACGAGCTCCAGCTCAGGCGGTCCCATCGCCAAACCGCCGCCCGGCCGCTCGATCCGCAAGACGTCAGCACCGAGCTCGGCCAGCATCATGCAGGCGAACGGCGCCGGGCCGAGGCCGGCCAGCTCGACGACGCGCACGCCCTCCAGAGGTCCCATGCCGCCATTGTGACAGTTCTACTGTCACAGTCGTCAAGTCATCCGGCGCGGCCGATCGGTCTCGGGACAGCGGAGGTACGAGCCGGCAGGTCCGGGCACTGCCGGCGAGGGGGAGGAATCTGGTGGATGGCGTGCTGCCGCCGTGGAGGAGTGCAGACAGCGGCCAATACAGCGCCGACGAAGGGATGAGTCCCGCCGGGCCGCCCGAACGACCAGGAGCCGAGGTGCTGGGCCGTCGCCGGATCGCCGACGGCGAGCAGCTGAGGACCCCCCGGCCACAAGAATGAGCAGCCCAGTTCGGCGACTGGCGCTGCGATGTACATGAAAATTGCCCCTACTCGACGACTGACCGTTGCCGTGGTCTGGGGCACTGACCTTCGACGGTAGCACCGGACCATCCGGAGCGACAGGCCTTGACGCCGTCACCGCAGGCCCTTACACCGTTACCGAACGTCTTCCACCTTGATGGCGCCGCCCCGACAGAACAGGTGTAACGATGACGATGGACCGGAGAGACTTCCTCAAGACCGCCGGCCTCACCGCCGCGACCGCGAGCGTGTTCTCGGCCTTACCCGACAGCCTGCAGCGTGCCCTCGCGGCTCCTGCCCCGGCCGGCGGGCTGGAGATGATCGAACACGTGGTGATCCTGATGCAGGAGAACCGTTCGTTCGACCACTACCTCGGCACGCTGCGCGGGGTCCGCGGCTTCAACGATCCGCTCGCGCGGACCCTGTCGACCGGACGGTCGGTGTTCCACCAGCCGAGCGGGACCGGGTACGTGCTGCCATATCCGGTGGCCAGTCAGTACATGACCGGCACGCCGCACGACTGGGGTACCGGTCACCGGGCCTGGAACCACGGCCGCAACGACCAGTGGATTCCGCAGAAGACGAAGTACTCGATGGCGACGCATCTCCGCTCCGAGCTGCCGTTCTACTACGCACTCGCCGATGCGTTCACGATCTGCGACGCCTACCACTGCTCCGAACTCGGACCGACGAATCCGAACCGGTTCTACCTGTTCACCGGCATGCTCGGCTTCGAACCCGGTACGTCGACTCGTGCGATCGGCAACGATGCCTGGCAGAACCCGGGACACACGGGGTACACGTGGACGACGTACGCGGAACGTCTTGAGGCGGCGGGCAAGACGTGGCGGGTCTACCAGGAGTGGGACAACTACGGGGACAACTCGCTCGACTTCTTCAAGAAGTTCCTCGATGTCGGGAAGAAGGCGCTCGCCAAGACGTCGTACAGCAAGCTCGAGTTCTTCTACGACCAAGGGGTGCGACCGGGCAATGCTTCGCAGCGCGCGACTCTGCTGCAGCAGCTCGCTGACGGTGTCGCGACACTCACCCCGGCCGAGCGGCGGCTCTACGATCGCGGTCTGGCTCGGGTGGCGGCGGATCAATTGGTGCCTGCGTTTGCGGACGACATCACCAATGGGCGGCTGCCGGCGGTGTCGTGGATCGTCGCGCCGGAACCGAAGTGCGAACACCCCGCGTGGGGTCCGGCCGAGGGCGCCAACTTCACCAAGGAGATCCTCGACAAGCTCGCGTCGAATCCGCAGGTGTGGAACAAGACGCTCGTGCTGATCACGTACGACGAGAACGACGGCTTCTTCGACCATGTCCCGCCGCCGGTGCCGCCGGTGTCCACTTCTGAGGGTCAGTCGACGCCTGGGGTTGCCGACGAGCTCGTGAACGGTGAGCCGATCGGGCTCGGTACGCGGGTGCCGATGTTCGTTGTTTCGCCTTGGAGTCGCGGTGGGAATGTGAGCTCACAGGTCTTCGACCACACGTCGGTGCTGCAGTTCCTCGAGAAGTGGTCCGGGATCGCGGAACCCAACATCTCCCCGTGGCGGCGTGCAGTGTGCGGGGACCTGACTTCCACGCTTGATCTGACGACGACCAACCCCAGCTATCCGTCGCTGCCCACGACACCACCTACGCCTGGCTGGGAGACGACGTACCCGGCTCCCCCGGCGAACCAGGTGTTGCCTGTTCAGGAGCCGGGTCCGCGGACGGCTCGGCCGGTGCCGTACACGTTGACCGTCTCGGGTCGAGTTGCCGCCGACAACTTCTGGATCGACTTCGCCAACAGCGGGGCTGCCGGGGCGCACTTTTATGTGTATGCCAATGCCTTCCGCACGGATGGTCCGTGGCGCTACACGGTCGGTGCCGGAAGCAACATTTCCGACTACTGGCAAGCCGGTACGCCGGGTGGTGCTTACGATCTGACCGTGGTCGGGCCGAACGGTTTCGTCCGTCGTTTCGCCGGCAACCGGATCACCGCCACCACGAACGGCAACGCCAACCCCGAGGTCACGCTGCGGTATGCGCCCGCCGACGATCTGGTCTGGTTGAAGATGACGAACGCCGGGACGAAGGCTTGCGTGGTCACGATCCAGACGAACAACCGCGCTGGTGGGCCTTGGACGTACGGGGTGGCGGCCGGTGCTTCGGTTGAGGATTGGTGGAGTACGGCGAATGGCGCCGACGGCTGGTACGACCTGACCGCGACCGCCGACACCACCGACGGGTTCGTCCGGCGGTTCGCCGGACACCTCGAGAAGGGGGTCGCGAGTGTCAGCGATCCGGTGATGTCGTCCGGGCGGCTCACGTGTTCGGTGCGCTCGTTCGACAGCCAGGAGACGGGCAATCCGGCAACCGCGGTGGTCGATGGCAACACGTCGACGTACTGGCACTCACGCTGGAGTGATCCAGCTGCTCCGTTGCCGCACGAGATCCAGCTCGATCTGGGTTCCGCGCGTACTGTCACCGGGCTCACCTATCTGCCTCGGCAGGACGGGAGCGCGAATGGGCGCATCGGCCAGTACGAGCTCTACCTCAGCACCGACGGCACCAACTGGGGCTCCGCCCACGCCACCGGCCGCTTCGCCGACACAGCTGCGGCCAAGACCATCCGCTGCTGGCCGACGACCGCCCGGTACCTCCGCCTGCGCGCCCTGACCGAAGCCGGCAACCGAGGCCCGTGGACCAGCGCCGCCGAACTCACCGTGCTGGGCTGGTGACCTACTTGAATGCCTCGGCAGCACGCTGAATGGTGGTGTAGTACTCCGACCAGCCGGCGTCGTCCATAGCGTCGCTGTCCCGGCCCCCTTGGCCGTCGATCAGCTCCCGGACGATGTCGGCATGGCCGGCATGATGCGCCGTCTCGTCAACCACCCTGATGAGAAGCGCCCCAAACGTCGTACGCCGCTTCTCCGGCGCCCAATGCGGAACCTCCGCCGGAGCGTCCAGCTCAAGCTCGGCGATCGACTCATCGCTGTGCGCACAGGCTTCGCGGTAAAGCCCGGTGATGTACTCCGAACTCTCCCCCGGCTGCACCCACATGTCCGCCCCCTCCCACACCGACCCATCCGCCTCCCACGGCAGTTGCTCTTTCGGCGGCCGCCCCACGCTCGTCCCCAGATACACGTACTCGATCCCCGCCAAGTGCTTCACCAGCCCGAGCAGATTCGTCCCCGACGGCACCAGAGGACGGCGTTGGTCGTAATCACTCAACCCATCCAACTTCGCCAGCACCAACGCCCGAGTGTCCTTCAAATAATCATGCAGCACCGTCTTCATACCCAGCACGCTAACCGCCCGCCCCGACAATTCGCCCGCGCGAACTCGCGGACCAGCGCGCCAGGCCCAGCGCCCGCCGCCGCGGGCGAGATTCCAGCCAGTCCGCGGGGGTGAGCAAACCCGGTGGTGGGCTTGAACACGTTATTCCCTGTCTCGGCCCACCAGTTCCTGTTCACACCCCCAGCAGATGGTCGCCTCACCCCCGGCACCGACGAGCCTCCCCCTCCTCGGCCCTTGTGCGCGAACCCCCCATTCGCGGGGATATCCCTCGAGCTGGGGGGTTGCCCATCGAAAATTTCAGGGGGCAACCCCCCAACCCGACAGGCAGCCCCGGCGCTCGCGGGGACGACTGGTTGCGAGGGCTCGGTGGCAGCAGCCGATGGTGGACGGGGTCAGGGGAGGGTGGGGGCGCCTGGGGGGATGAAGGGGGTGGGGGGTTGGCCGGATTCGATCAAGCGTAGGAGGGCGGTGGTGTCTACGTGTTCGTCGATGGCGTCGGCTAGGCGGTTGAGGCGGGATTCGCGGAGGGTGGTGAAGGAGGTGGTGCGGTCGGGGGCGGGTTTGCCTGTGAGGGCGGCTATTTCGGTGAGGAAGGTGTGGCGGGTGGGGTCGTCGTCGAGGAGGCCGTGCCAGATGGTGCCCCAGGTGTTGCCGGTGCGGCAGCCGCCGGGGAAGGGATCCGCGTCTCCGGTGACGGTTACTACGCCGTGGTGGATCTCGTAGGCGGTCGGGGCGGGGCGGGCGAGGGTTTTGGCGCGGGCGAATTCGGTTGCTACGGGCAACAAACCTAGGCCGATGTGGGTGCCGCCGCCTTCTACGCCGTGGGGGTCGGTGATGGGGCCGCCGAGGAGTTGGTAGCCGCCGCAGATTCCTAGGATCGGGCGGCCTTGGGCGGCCCGGGTGGTGACCGCGGTGTCCAGGCCTAGGGAGCGCATCCACGCGAGGTCGGAGACGGTGGCGCGGGAGCCGGGGAGGACGACCAGGTCGGCGTCGCGGATTTCGGCTGGGCTGGTGGTGAAGAAGACGCTGTTCGTGGGTTCGGCGGCGAGGGCGTCCAGGTCGGTGAAGTTGCTGATCCGGGGGAAGCGGACGACGGCGATCGACAGGACATCGGCGCTCGCGGCGGTTCGGCGTACCGGGATGTCGAGGGCGTCTTCCGAGTCCAGCCAGAGTTCGGGCAGCCACGGGAGGATGCCGTACGTCGGGCGGCCGGTGACCGATGTGAGCATGTCGATACCGGGCTGGAGGAGCGAGACGTCGCCGCGGAACTTGTTGATCAGGAACCCGCTGATCAACGCCTGGTCGGCCGCGTCGAGGAGCGCGACGGTACCGAACATCGAGGCGAACACTCCCCCGCGGTCGATGTCGCCGACCACGACGACGGGCGACTTGATGTGCTGGGCGAGGCCCATGTTCACGTAGTCCGACTGGCGCAGGTTGATCTCGGTCGGGCTGCCGGCGCCTTCGGCGATGATCACGTCGTAGCGGGACGCGAGGTCGTCGTACGCGGCGAAGGCGGCTTTGGCGAGCTCGGCGCGTTCGGTGAGGAAGCCGCGGGCGGAGAGTTCGCCCCAGGGCTGGCCCATCAGGACGACGTGGCTGCGGCGGTCGCTGCCGGGTTTGAGCAGGACCGGGTTCATCGCAGCCTCGGGCTCGGCGCCGGCCGCGATCGCCTGGATCCATTGGGCCCGGCCGATCTCGGTACCGTCGGCGCAGACCATCGAGTTGTTCGACATATTTTGGGCCTTGTACGGCGCCACCCGCACACCCTGGCGAGCCAGCCAGCGGCACAGTCCGGTCACCACGGTCGTCTTGCCGGCGTCGGACGTCGTACCAGCAATCAGGAGTCCTGCCACGGAGTTGATCCTAAGGCTCGCATCGTCAGCGCCAGATGCAGGCGGAACCGGCCGCCCGCGTTGCTGAACGGGAACCCGAGGACGGACTCGGCGTGTTCGAGCCGGTACGCGACCGTGCTGTGGTGCCGGAAGACGAGCGCGGCGGCTTTGCGGACCGAGTCTGTGACGGAGTACGCACGCAGGATCGCGAGTAGGTCGGCGCCACCTGGCTCGGCGGCGATTCGGTCCAGCGCGGCGACGTCGGGCGAGGCGGCGATGTCCTCGGGCCGCAGTCGCTCGACCACCACGAGCAGACCGCCCAGATCGTCAGCCCGTACGACGGGTGCCTCGGGCGAGGTGAGTCGGAGCGCCGTACAAGCATCACGCCAAGAGTCAGCCGCCCGAATCGCCGGCACGATCGGCCCAACCCCAGTCCGTACGTCGGCCGCCGGTCGCGCGTCAGGGTCGGTCCACAGGCTCACCAGGTGTGAGCCGCCCGGACCGGAGATCACGCGCGAGGTGGTTGAGGAAGGAGCGGCCTGCACCACGACTGTGGAACGCGGGGCGGGGCCGGGTTCGCCGGCACCGGTCGAACGTGGAGCGTGGCCGGAGCCGCCCTCAGCCGCGGGACGAGCGGTGGGGGCGGAGTCGCCTGCCGCAGGAGACCGAGGTGCGGGGCCGGAGTGACTCTCGGCCGTGGAACCAGGAGCGGGGCCGCCTGCAGCGGCCGGACGAGATGCGGGGGCGGAGGTGCCTGGGGTGGGTGGGGGTGGGGTTGAGACGGCTACTCGGAGGGTGCTTGTTGGGGTTATGCCTAGGAGGTGTAGGGCTCTCGAGCGTTCGGGGATGCCGGCGGTGGTGGAGATTACTAGCTCGACCAAGGCTGGGTCGCCTACGGCGGGGAGGTTGTTGAGGGTTCGGTCCAGGAGGATTGAGCCGGCCAGGGCGAAGCGTTCCAGGACCATTTCGTCTAGCGGGAGGGGCGTGGTGGGGCGGGCTAGCCAGAAGCGGGTGTCGTTGTGTTCGCGGAGGTCGGCGTTGGGCGGGGGTTCGGCTAGGTCGATGGTGCCGGTGGGGTTGGCGCGGAGGACCAGGCCGCGGGCGGGGGCGTCGATGCCTACTGGGCATTCGGCTAGGGCGGCTGTGCTGCGGAGGAGAGTTGTCAGCTCGGCTCGGTCGGTCATGAGGGCGTCGAAGAAGCCGATGACGCGGACGGCGCTCTCGGCGTCGGCGTCGAGTGACGACAGGCGCAGCAACAGGCCTTTCATACAGTGAGGTTACGCCGAACGGCGGAATGCGAGGCCTGGATCTCCGCCACCCGGCGGCTGCGCGGTGGTGGGCCGGCCCGGGATGCTCGAGGGGTCGGCGAGCAGAGAGGTACCACGATGACGAAGTACGCGATCGACCCGGAACTGACGCCCTGGCTGGCGATGATTCCGGAGGTCGACCTGAGTGACATGACGGTCGTGCGGGCGCAGCGGTCGGAGCTGCAGCATTTGATTCCGCCGGTCGTCGTACCGGATGGGATCGAGATCCGTGAGGTGACGATCCGCGGGCGGGACGGGTACGACATTCGCGCGAAGGTGTACACGCCGACCGGGCTGGACGGGCTGCGGCCCGGGTTCGTCTACATCCACGGCGGCGGGTTCGTGATGGGCGACATCGAAATGATGGAGCAGGGTGCGGTCGACATCGCGGCCGAGGCCGGCGCGGTCGTCGTCTCCCCCGACTACCGGCTCGCGCCGGAGCACCCGTTCCCGGCGGGCCTCGAGGACTGCTACGCGACGCTCGAATGGCTGGCCGCGAACGCCAACGAGCTCGGTGTCGATCCGGACCGGATCGCGGTCGGCGGCGGTAGCGCGGGTGGTGGGTTGAGCGCCGGCGTCGCTCTACTTGCCCGCGATAGAAGCGGCCCGGCGATCTGCTTCCAGGTCCTGGAGATCCCCGAGCTCGACGACCGCCTCGAGACCGAGTCGATGCGAGAGTTCGTCGACACCCCGCTCTGGAACCGCCCAGCCGCCGAGTACAGCTGGAAGTACTACCTCTCCGGGACACCGGAAACCCTAGGACTCCAGTACGCCGCTCCGTCCCGTGCCGAGGACCTGTCCGGCCTCCCGCCCGCCTACGTCTCGGTGTGTGAGTTCGACCCGCTGCGCGACGAAGGAATCATCTACGCCCAGCGACTCCTGCAAGCCGGGGTCAGCACCGAACTGCATCACTACCGCGGTACCTTCCACGGCTCCGGCCTGGTCGCGACCGCAGAGGTGAGCAAGCGGATGGCATCCGACGTGATGGACGCCATCCGCCGCGCACTCAGCTGACGGGCGGTTCCTTCCCGCCTTGTTCCGACTCGGGTTTGACCGGCGTGATCCGGCGCCCCTGAGCGTCGGTGCTGGGCAGTCGCGGAGCCGCTCCCTGGAACGTCGTACCGCCCTCCCGCGCGGACAGCGGCTTCGCGATGTTCTCCAGCGACTGCCCCTCGGCATCGACGCCGAAGAACCAGGCGATCACCCCACCGATCAGCATGACCACCGCACCGATGACATAGCCGACCGCCAGCGGACCGCGAGCCGGGTGCTCACCCTCACCGATCAGCGACGCGAACAGGAACGGGGCCACAACTCCACCAGTGAGCTGCGAGATCGCGAAGAAGAACGAGATCGCCTGGCCGCGCAACTCGATCGGGAAGATCTCGCTGACCGTCAAGTACGCCGACGAGGCCCCGGCCGAGGCGAAGAAGAACACCACACACCACATCAGCGTCAGTGTCGTCGCAGTCAGCACACCAGAGTTGAAGAGCAACGCAGTGATGAATAGAACAACCGCAGCGATCGAGTACGTCGCAAAGATCATCTTCCGCCGGCCGATCGTGTCGAACCAATGCCCGAGCAGCAGCGGCCCGGCCAGGTTGCCGATCGCGAACGGGAAGAAGTACAACGCGACCCCGGAGTCGCTCAACCCGAAGTACGACTTCAGCACCAGCGCATAGGTGAAGAAGATCGCGTTGTAGAGGAAGGCCTGGGTGACCATCATCGAGAAGCCGAGGAACGAGCGGCTGCGATAGTCGCGCAACATCACCCGGGCGATCTCGCGATAGGTCACCGGCGGATAGTCGACGACGTTGATGGCTTCGTCCGGGCTGACCTCGCGCAGCTGACCACCTTGGGCGCGCACGGTGTCCTCGATCCGGTCGACGGTCGCCTCGGCTTCGGCGACCTTGCCGTGCGTCATCAGCCAGCGCGGGCTCTCGGGGATGTGCCGACGCAAGTAGATGATCATCAGACCCATCACCGGACCGACCAGGAAGCACAGCCTCCAACCCCACTCGATCGGGATGATGTCGGTGTTCAGGAAGACCAGACCGACCGCGGACCCGATCAGCGCGCCGGCCCAGTAGGTGCCGTTCACGCCGATGTCGACGCGGCCGCGGTACTTCGACGGGATCAGTTCGTCGATCGCGGAGTTGATCGCGGCGTACTCACCGCCGATGCCCATCCCGGCCACGAACCGGCACAGCGCCAGCGACCAGAAGTCCCAGGTCAGACCGGCGGCGCCGGACGCGATCAGGTAGACCATCAACGTGATGATGAACAGGCTGCGCCGGCCCCACTTGTCGGTCAGCCGGCCGAAGAAGAGCGCGCCGACGACCTCGCCAGCCAGGTAGATCGAGGCCAGCAGACCGACCTCGGCGGTGGACAGCCCGAGGGTCGCGCCTTCCTTCAACGTGTTGCCGACCAGCGAGACGAGCTGGATCTCGAGACCGTCCAGAATCCATGAGACACCGAGTCCGACGACGATCATCCAGTGGAATCTTGTCCACGGCAATCGGTCCATTCGGGCCGGGACGAGACTGGGTATCGGCTTACCTTCGTCCAGCGCGTGCTCGTTGCTCATCCCTGCTCCTCCCGAGCCCGGCGCCCCTCGGCTGGGAGACGCCCATCGGAGCCCGTACCCCCTGGACACCGCATTCCAAACCCGACATAGCGGGGGGTCGTGGGTAAAGCTCGAGTGCTGGCGGTGTCCAGGTGGGTGCATCGCAAGGCGGAGGGGAAGCCGCGATGTTTTTCCATCGTGGCTTTTCCTCCAACGCCGCGAGGTGCCTGCCTGGGCGCCGCCAGTGCCGAGGTTTACCTACGACGCCCCGCTAAAGTTGCCGGTATGCAGAACGAGATCAGCGTGGTAGATGCCAAGGAGCGCAGCCGGTACGAGGCTCTCGACGCCGACGGCAACCTGATGGGCTTCGTGGACTACGCGCTGCACCCCGGCGTGATCAGCTTCCTGCACGCCGAGACGCTGCCTGACTTCCGCGGGCGCGGTGTGGCCGGCGCGATTGCGGTGAAGTCGCTCGACGACGCCCGTGCGCTCGGTCTGCGGGTCAAGCCCGCCTGCCCGTACTACCAGGACTACCTGGCCAAACACACCGAGTACGCCGACCTCGTGGACGCGCGATGACGGCACCCGTTCTCGGCAAACTCGCCTGGCAGCCGGCGGCCGACGTACCGGAGCTGCTGGCCCCGCCGACTCGTGATGCACTCGGCGACCTCCCGGCGTACGCGGCGGCGATCGATCCGGGCCTGGCCGATACGGCCGCATTCTGCGCGGAGTACGACGTACCGATGGCTGCGTCGGCCAACTGTGTGATCGTGCTCGGCAAGCGCGGCGGTGAGTCGTCGTACGCCGCGGTGCTGGTGCTCGCCGACGACCGCGCGGATGTGAACGGGGTGATCCGCAAACACCTCGGCGTCCGGAAGATCTCGTTCACCGCACAGGACGACGCAGTCGGTACGACGGGGATGGAGTACGGCGGGATCACGCCGATCGGACTGCCGGTCGAGTGGCCGGTGCTGGTCGACGAAGCGGTCGTCGCGGCCGGTCTGGTGGTGATCGGAAGCGGGATCCGCGCCTCCAAGATCTTGATCGACGGCACCGAACTAGCCAAGCTACCGACGGCCACCGTCCTCGCGCTCGCGCAAAGGTGATCTGGCTCCTCGGAGCGGCGACCCGCCCTGGCCCGTGGACACGGAGTAGCATCGCGGGCTGAAATGGGTGAGTGGACGGGTGTGGCGGGTGATGGGGTGACGGTGACCGGCGGCGGCAGTGGTGACGGTGGGCCGACGGCACTGCGGATCATGCTGGGCGGCCAGCTCCGGCGGATGCGGGAGCAGGCCGGGATCAGTCGCGCCGACGCGGGCTGGCAGATCCGCGCGTCGGAGTCGAAGGTCAGCCGGATGGAGCTCGGCCGGGTCGGCTTCAAGGAACGCGATGTCAGCGACCTGCTCGACCTCTACGGGATGCGCGACGACGACGAGCGCTTCCGGCTGATGGAGCTGGCACGCGCCGCGAACAACCCCGGCTGGTGGTCCCGGTACGGCGATGTGATGCCGACCTGGTTCACGAACTACGTCGGTCTCGAGGTCGCGGCGACGCTGATCCGGACGTACGAGGTGATGTTCGTCCCCGGACTGCTGCAGACCGAGGAGTACGCGCGGGCCGTCGTACAGCTCGGCAAGACCTACCTGCCGAACGAAGAGGTCGCGCAGCGCGTGGCGCTCCGGGTGACCCGCCAGAAGATCCTCAGCCGCTCAACTCCGGCGCGGCTGTGGGTGGTCATCGACGAGTCGGTGCTGCACCGGCCGGTCGGTGGCGCCGAGATCCTGCGGGCTCAGATCGAGCACCTGATGACGGTGGCGCGAGAGCCCAACATCACCTTGCAGATCATGCCGTTCAGCAGTGTCGGCTACCCCGGCGCGGGTGGTGCGTTCAGCATCCTGCGGTTCCCCGACGGGGACCTGCCGGACATCGTCTACATCGAGCACGCGGCGAGCGCGCTCTACCTCGACAAACTCGAGGAGGTCGACGAGTACGCCGCGATCATGGAGGGGCTCACGATCGCGGCGGCACCCGTCAGCGCGACCGAGGGCCTCCTGAAAGAGGCCCTGGCGCGCCTGGACTGACTGGACGGAGTCAGTCCAGCTTCATCAGGCCAGCTTCAGGTCCACGACGATGTTGCCGCGGGTGGCGTTGGAGTACGGGCAGACCTGGTGGGCCTTCTCGACCAGGTCCTGGGCGACGTCCTGCTCGAGGCCGGGCAGGCTGACGACGAGCGCGACCTGCAGGCCGTAGGCGCCGCCGGCGATCGCACCGAGGCCGACCTCGGCGGTGACGGTCGAACCCGTCACGTCGACGCGGAGCCGGCGGGCGACCGTCAGCATCGCGCTCTGGAAGCAGGCGGCGTAGCCGGCCGCGAACAGCTGCTCCGGGTTGGTGCCGTTGCCTGTACCACCGAGCTCGGCCGGCGGGGCCACGATGACCTCGAGCTTGCCGTCGCTGCTGGCGACCTTGCCGTCGCGGCCGCCTTCCGCGGTGGCCTTGGCGGTGTACAGAACCTTCTCAACCGGGATGGTCATATGTCTCTCCTTCAGCGCGTGGGGTCGAGGACGAGCTTGCCGACAGTACGGCGGGCTCGCATGTCTTCGTGAGCGGTGGCGACCTCGGACAGTCCGTACTCGCCGCCGACGATCGGGCGCAGCGTGCCGTCGGCAACCAGGCCGAACAGCTCGGTCAGCGGGTCACCGAGCAGGCTCGGGTCGCCGAAGCAGTCGGCCAGCCAGAAGCCGACGATGGTCTTGGAGCCCTTCATCAGCCGGCTCGACTCGATCGGCGCCGCTGACTGCCGGGAGGCCGCACCGAAGGTGACCAGGCGGCCGAACTTGGCCAGTGCCGCGAACGACTCGTCGAACGTCGGTCCGCCGACCATCTCGAGCACGATGTCGACCGGCTTGCCGCCGTTCGCCTCGATGATGCGGTCCTTGAGACCCTCCGGCGTACCGTCGATGGCCGCGTCGGCGCCGAGCTCGAGCGCCTGCTTGCGCTTCTCCTCCGACGACGCGGTCGCGATCACGCGGCCGGCACCCCAGTGCTTGGCCAGCTGGATGGCGAGCGATCCGACGCCGCCGGCACCGGCGTGCACGAGCACGGACTCACCGGGCTGGAAATGCGTCGAAGTCTTCAGCAGGTGCCAGGCGGTCGTGCCCTGCAGCACCAGCGCGAGGGCCTGCCCGTCGGTGACGCCCTCGGGAACATCCCAGGCGTACGGCGCGTGGGCGACAGCCTGCTCGGCGTACCCGCCGGAACCGACCAGCGCGACGACCCGGCGGCCGTCGGCGGTGTGACCCACCACCTCGCCACCCGGAATCATCGGCAGCTTGGCCGCCTGCAGGTAGCTGTTCTCCACCTGATGGGTGTCGGCGTAGTTGATCCCGGCGTGATCGACGGTGATCAGCACCTGGCCGTCACCGGCGACCGGATCCGGAACGTCGCCGACCTTGAGGACCTCAGGTCCACCGAATTCAGTGATCTCGATTGCTCGCATACGTTGTACTATACACTGTACGTTAGGAAGATCGAAGGGAGCTACGTCACATGGCGCGCACGCCGCGGAACACACTGAGCTCGGACCTCGTCGTCCGGACGGCCTTGGAGCTGATGGAGGCCAAGGGCGCCGACGGGTTCAGCCTGCGCGGGGTCGCCGGTGAGCTCGGGGTCGGGCCGATGGCCCTCTACACCTACTTCCGGAACAAGGACGACCTGTACGACGCCATCCGCGACCACCTGATGGGGTTGATGCCGCCCCCGCCCGAGGGTCTCCCCTGGCCTGACCAGGTGCGTTCGGTGTGCCGGGATCTGCGTGTCCTGATGCTCCAGCATCCTTGCCTTGCGCAACTACTGGCGAGCCGGCCGCTGAGCGGCCACGAGACCGCCCGGGTCGCCGAAGGTCTGCTGAGCGTTCTGCGGTCCGCCGGATTCGAGCCGGAGATCGCGGCCCGCACCCACACGACGCTGTTCACCTATGTGCTCGGGGCAACCACCTGGGAGATCCAGATGGCCGCCGAGCAGTCCGACCCGGACTCGTTGCGGCGACTGCGTGCGTCGATGGAATCGCTGTCGTCACGGGACTTTCCGACCGTGATCGAACTGGCTCCCGAGCTCGCCCGGACGACCGGCGGCGAGACGCAGTTCGACTACGGGCTGGACTTGCTGCTGGCGGGTCTGACGGTCAGAACTGCATCGTGAC
This sequence comes from Kribbella yunnanensis, assembly GCF_039529655.1. Lineage (NCBI taxonomy): Bacteria > Bacillati > Actinomycetota > Actinomycetes > Propionibacteriales > Kribbellaceae > Kribbella > Kribbella yunnanensis. The sequence continues at coordinate 48,022 of NZ_BAAANF010000018.1, forward strand.
GATGGCCACGATGCCGATGCACACGATCAGCCCGCGCAACGCGATCGGCGGCAGCTTGCGGCCGTAGCGGGCGCCCAGGAAACCACCGATCGTGGATCCGACCGCGATCAATGCCGCGGCCAGCCAGTCCACGTCGGCGACGATGATGAACAGGATCGCGGCCACCGTGTTCACGACCGTGGCCAGCACGTTCTTCAGGCCGTTCATCCGCTGCAGGTCCGGATCCAGGCCGAGACCGAGGATCGCCATCAGCAGAACACCCTGGGCTGCGCCGAAGTACCCGCCGTACACGCCGGTGGCGAAGACCGCGGGCAGCACCCACCACGCGCCGCGATGGGTGTGCGACGGGACGCTGATCCACTTCGACAACCACGGCTGGAACGCGACCAGCAGACAGCCCAGCAGGATCAGAACCGGTACGACGGCGTGGAACGCGGACTCGGGTGTGGTGAGCAACAACACGCCCCCGATGACACCGCCGGCCAACGAGACCGGTATCAGCCGGATCATCCGGCCGCGCTGGCCCTCGAGCTCACGCCGGTAACCGATCGCACCGGCCGCCGTACCGGGAGCCAGACCGACGCTGTTGCTGACGTTCGCGAGCACGGGTGGGATGCCGACAGCGAGCAAGGCGGGGAAGGTCAGCAACGTGCCCGAACCCACCACGGCGTTGATCGTGCCCGCGCCCATTCCCGCCACCAGGACGAACAGCGCCTCGAACCATGTCATCGTTGCCTGACTCTACGGTGCCGGACGACCAACCTCGCGATCCAGTCCGGAGGGTGAACGAAGAACAGGGCCGCCCGGAAACCCGGACGGCCCTGTCGTGAACGTTGCTCAGCGCTCGAGCGGCGGCTCTGCCTCCGGCAGGGTGTGCTCGGGGCTGGTCGACGGCGCCGGGGCCGGAGTGGTCCGGCCGCTGACCGCGGCGCTCTGGGCGGCCGCGATGGCCTCCTGTACGGCGTTGTCGGCCTCGGCGACGGCTTTGTCCTGCACACCGCCCTCGACCTCGGGGCCGGCCGCGGCATCGGTGATCTCCGGCGCCTGCCAGTTGCCCTCGGCCTTCTGCGGAATGCCGGCCACCTGGCCGACTGCGCTGCCCAGACCCTTGAGCGCGTCGCCGATCTCACTCGGCACGATCCACAGCTTGTTCGCGTCGCCCTGGGCGATCGACGGCAGCATCTGCAGGTACTGGTAGGCGAGCAGACCCTGGTCCGGCTTGCCGGCGTGGATCGCGTTGAAGACCGTGGTGATGGCCTGCGCCTCACCCTGTGCCTTCAGGATCCGGGCCTCCCGCTCGGCCTGCGCGCGCAGGATGCGGGACTCCTTGTCACCCTGGGCGGTCAGGATCGCGGACTGCTTCTGGCCTTCGGCCGAAAGGACGGCGGACTGCCGCATACCCTCGGCGGTCAGGATCGCGGCGCGCTTGTCGCGGTCCGCGCGCATCTGCTTCTCCATCGAGTCCTGGATCGAGGGCGGCGGGTCGATCGAGCGCAGCTCGACCCGGTTCACCCGGATCCCCCACTTGCCGGTGGCCTCGTCGAGCACGTAGCGGAGCTTCTCGTTGATCTCCTCACGCGAGGTCAGCGTCTGCTCCAGGTCCATACCACCGATGATGTTCCGCAGCGTCGTCATGGTCAGCTGCTCGATGGCCTGGATGTAGTTCGAGATCTCGTACGTCGCCCGGACCGGGTCGTTGACCTGGAAGTAGATGACGGAGTCGATCGACACCATCAGGTTGTCCTCGGTGATCACGCCTTGCGGCGGGAACGAGACGACCTGCTCGCGCATGTCGATGGTGTAGCGGACCTTGTCGACGAACGGGGTCAGCAGGTTCAGGCCCGGCTGCAGGCCGGTCTTGTACTTGCCGAACCGCTCCACGATCCCGACGGTCTGCTGTTGCACCACCCTTACTGATTTGGCCAGGGTGACGATCACCAGAACGGCGACGATCGCCAGCACCACAAGGAAGCCGATCACTGGACCCTCCAACTCGACAGAACCCGCAAGGCACGGACAGTCTTTCCTATCGACGGGGCAAGTGGCGGTCCGGTTCCCGGCGCGTCGCTGCCTGTTCGAGCAACTTGCTCGACGTCCCTGCTTTCGAGCCTACTGCGCGGGCGACTGAGGCGGTTGCGGACCTGGTTCGGGGTCGTTCAGCCCGGGGTGCGTGTCCAGTTCGTGGCGCACCGGCTCGCTGATCGGATAGACCACCGCGGTCGCGCCGTCGATCGACATCACCTCGACCCGCGTCCCGGGCTTGATCGTCGACACATCGTCGTACGGGCGGGCTGTCCAGAGCTCACCGCCGAGCCGGATCGAGCCACCGCCGTCCGGGTGGATCTCCTTCACGACCGTGCCGGTGCGCCCGATGACATGGGCCGAACCGGTCTTCAGCTCCTTGCCGTCATGGATCTTCCGGACGATCATCGGCCGGATCGCGGCCAGCATCGCGGCCGCGGTCACCAGGCCGACGACGATCTGCAGCCAGAGCAGTCCGGGGAAGACCGCCGCCACGCCCGCGGCCGTGAACGCACCGGCCGCCAGCATCAGCAAGGTGAAGTCGAGCGAGGCAAGCTCGGCCAGAGCCAGTACGCCGGCAATCGACAGCCAGGCGACCCACAGGTTCTCGCGCAACCAATCCATCTGCCAACCCTATCCACGTTCGGGACTTTCGGCAGGCTCTATGACGCACCCGTTACCCATCCGGCTCCCGAACCATCTCGTGGGTTCACCCATCAGCTTGTGGGTTCTGCACCCGCATGAGGGTGCAGAACCCACAACCTCGTGGGTTCACCCATCAGATGCCGTACGACGGGTCAGAGGGCGCGGGCGGTGTAGCGGCCGTCCTCGTGGGTGAGGGAGAGGGCGATGTCGAAGGTGTCGCTGAGGGTTTCGGAGGTGAGGGCCTGGGCGATCGGGCCGGCGGAGACGACTCGGCCCTGCTTGAGCAGGAGGGCGTGGGTGAAACCGGGTGGGATCTCCTCGACGTGGTGCGTGACGAGGACCATCGCGGGAGCGCCGACGGCGGTGGCGATCGAGCTGAGGGAGCGGACCAGTTGCTCGCGGCCGGTCAGGTCTAGGCCGGCGGCTGGCTCGTCCATCAGCATCAGTTCGGGGTCGGTCATCAGCGCGCGGGCGATCTGGACGCGCTTGCGCTCACCCTCCGACAGCGTGCCGAACGTGCGGTCGCTCAGGTGCGCGATACCGAGTTCGGTCAGCAGTTCCTTGGCCCGCTGGTGGTCGAGTTCGTCGTACTCCTCGCGCCAGCGCCCGAGGACGGCGTACGAGGCGGAGACGACGACGTCGGAGACTCGCTCGCCCCTCGGCAGGCGGTCGGCCAGTGCCGCGCTCGTGATGCCGATGCGCGGGCGGAGTTCGAAGACGTCGATCGCGCCGAGCACCTCACCGAGCAGACCGACGACACCCGAGGTCGGGTGGATCTGGGCGGCCAGGATCTGCAGCAGGGTGGTCTTGCCCGCACCGTTCGGGCCGATCACGACCCAGCGGTCGGCCTCGTCGACCGTCCACTCGACACCGTCCAGCAGCCGCGCGCCACCGCGCACGATCGAGACATCTGCCAGCTCCACCACAGCAGTCATGCGGGCAAACCTACGTGGTGCCTGCCGGGTGCCGTACGCCGGGCACGCGAGTGAGACACTGGCTTGCGTGCTGACCACCTCCGCCTCGGTCCGGTTCACCGTGTGGACGAACGCGATGCTGACCGGCGCCTGCGATCCCGACACCGCCGCGCACAAGATCCTCGGTGCGGACGTCGGGCACCACGTCGCCGGACTGCCAGGCCATCCCGAGCCCGCGACGTTGCCCGTTGCGCTCAACCTGCTGCGCGCTGCCGGCACCAAGCAGGCTCACCTCGCGCTGCCGATTCCCGGTGACCCGATCGGCCTGGCCGGACCACCGGCGTTCAACGAGTTGGCCCTCGAGTCCGGCGAAGCGGTCGTGTTCACCGGACCGGACCTCGGCCTGGTCCCGGCGTACGTCGGTCCTGCTGTCCAATGGACCGCACTCCCGGCCACCAGTCCCCCGCCGGCCGACTTCGGCGAGGCCGACCGGGCTCTTCGGCTCGCGATGATCGAAGCCGCCGACTCACTGGCCGCCCTGGATGTCGCCCGGTGGAAGCCCGAGGTGGCCGACGCCCTCATCGACATCCGCCGGATCGGCACCGGCCGCGGCGACGACCTGGCTCCCGGCTACCCGTCCCGCGCGGTCAAGTCCGCCGCCACCGCCCGCCGCCTGCTCGCGATCGCCGACGCAGCCCTCGAAGACGACGGCGCCGCCATCACCACCACCGACGCCGACGCACGCCGCCGTACCCTCCTCGCCCTGGCCACCGCCGCCCGCCGAGCCCTCGTCGCCGCCTGCGCTCCCCCGCTCCCCGACTGACCCTGTTCATGTTTGGGATGTGGACCGGACCACTGGGTGACAGGTGTTGTGGGTAGCGTTCAGGGTGAGATGACATTGCTGCCTGAGGTTGAGATGCATTCTTCGGATCGTCCGACACTGCTGGTCACGCTGACCGGTACGGACCGGCCGGGGCTGACGTCTGCCGTGCTGTCCACGCTGGCCACCCGCGGGCTGGAGGTCATCGACGCGGAGCAGGTCGTGCTCCGGGGTCGGCTGATCCTCGGTGTGCTGCTGTCGGCGCCGCGCGATCACAAGAACCTGAAGGAAGAGCTCAAGCAGCTCGCCGCTGCGCTCGACATCGACATCTCGGTGAAGAAGGGTGTCGGCGACAACGAACCCCGGCGCAAGGGCCGCAGCCAGGTGACCGTGATCGGGCACCCGCTGTCGGCGGTCGGGCTCGCGGCGATCGCCGGGCGGATCGCGGACACCGGGGCGAACATCGACCGGATCAGCCGGATGGCGCGGTACCCGGTGACGGCGATGGAGATCGCGGTCTCCGGTGCGGAACCGGAGACGCTGCGGACTGTGCTCGCGCAGGAGGGTGTTCGGCAGGGGCTCGATGTCGCCGTACAGGACGGTGGGTTGTACCGGCGGGCCAAGCGGTTGATCGTGATGGACGTCGACTCCACGCTGATCCAGGGCGAGGTGATCGAGATGCTCGCTGGCCACGCCGGTCGGGAGGCCGAAGTTGCCCGGGTCACCGATCAGGCGATGCGCGGTGAACTCGACTTCGCCGAGTCCCTCGAGCACCGGGTCAAGGCGCTGGCCGGGCTGCCGGCGTCCGCACTCGACGACGTGTACGACGCGATCCAGTTCGCACCGGGTGCGCGGACACTCGTGCGGACGCTGAAGCGGCTCGGGTACCAGTTCGCGATCGTCAGTGGTGGCTTCAGCCAGATCACCGACAAACTCGCCGCCGAGCTCGGGATCGACTACGCCAAGGCGAACGAGCTGGAGATCATCGACGGCAAACTCACCGGCCGCGTGATCGGCGAGATCGTCGACCGGGCCGGCAAAGCCACGGCCTTGCGGCAGTTCGCCGAGCGCTCGAAGACCCCGCTCTCGCAGACGGTCGCGATCGGCGATGGCGCAAACGACCTCGACATGCTCGCCGCCGCCGGCCTCGGTGTCGCCTTCAACGCCAAACCCGTCGTACAGGCCGCCGCCGACACCCACGTCAGCGTCCCCTACCTCGACACCATCCTCTACCTCCTCGGCATCAGCCGCGAGGAAGTAGAAACCGCCGACGCCGACCAACCCGCCTAGACGCACTTGGTGGGGTAACCCGGGGTTCACCCACCGAACGGGGGCTTACGCTCTGGGGTTGTGGAGTTCAGTGGGCGGGCTGCGGGGGTTGGGGATGCGGGGGCGATCTGGGGGGTGATCGCGGCGGCTGAGGTTGGGTGGCATGGGCGGGCCGAGGTGGTCCCCGATCGGGTGGCGGCGGATTTGCGGCGGCCGTTGATCGACTTGGCGCTCGACACGCTTGTGCTCGAGGCGCCGGGTGGCGAGCTCGTGGGGTGGGCGTGGAACCACGGTGGGAAACGGGCTCAGGTCGACGTGCATCCGGCGTACCGGGGACTGGGGCTCGGGAGCCGGTTGCTCGACTGGGCCGAGGCGCGGTCGCGGGAGGTCGGGAGCGACTGGATCGCGCAGACGGTGGATGACGCTGACAAGGCTGGGACCGAGCTGTTGCAGGGGCGGGGGTACGACGTTCTCGCGGTCAACTGGTTGTTGGAGCGCCCGCTCAGGAGCCAACCGTGTGAGGCCCCGGCTGGGATTCGGTTGGAGGCCTATGACTCGGCTCGTGCCGAGGAGGCGCATGAGGTGGTTGAAGGGGCGTTCGCCGAGTTCGGGTCCCGGCGGAAGTCGTTCGAGGAGTGGGCCGAGCTGACGGTCGCGCGGGCCAGCTTCCGGCCGGACGCCTCCACGCTCGCGTACGACGGGGACGAGGTCGTCGGCGTGGTGATCGCACTCGATGGCGACGAGGGGTACGTCGAACAGCTCGCGGTCGCCACCGATCACCGGAACCGGGGAATCGCGCGGGCGATGCTCGACCGGACGGCCGCCGAATTCCACCGGCTCGGGCGCGGCAACCTGACTCTGTGGACGCATTCGGGGACCGGTGCACTGGCGATGTACGAGCACCTCGGGCTGCGGGTCCGGCGCAGTACGACGGTTCATCGGCTGTGGTTGTGAACTGTTGACAGCGAGCGTGAGAGCGCTCACATTGGCGACAACTGTTGGCCTCGACCCGCCTCGGAGGTCGCCATGCGTTCCCGCCCACTCTTCATCGCATCACTCGCCGCCCCACTCCTCATCGCCGCCTCGCTGACCGTCGTCGCGCAGGCGAGCGCCCCAACCCCACCGGCCGGCTGGTCCACAGTCTGGGTCGACGACTTCAACGGACCGGCGAACACACTGCCGTCCGGCGCCAACTGGATCATCGATACCGGCCATGCCTATCCCGGCGGTCCCGGGAACTGGGGAACCGGGGAGATCCAGAACTACACGAGCAGTACGAACAACCTCGGCCTCGACGGCGCCGGCAACCTCCGGATCACGCCGCGCCGCGACGGCGCCGGCAACTGGACGTCCGCCCGGATCGAGACTCAGCGCAGCAACTTCAAGCCCCCGTCGAACGGCGTACTGGCGATCGAGAGCCGGATCCAGATGCCGAACGTCACCGGCAACGCGGCTCTCGGCTACTGGCCGGCCTTCTGGGCGCTGGGGTCGCCGTACCGGGGCAACTACTGGAACTGGCCGGGGATCGGCGAGTTCGACATCATGGAGAACGTCAACGGGATCAACTCGGTCTGGGCCGTGCTGCACTGCGGCGTGAATCCCGGCGGCCCGTGCAACGAGACCTCCGGTATCGCGAGCAACCGCGCTTGCCCAGGCTCCAGCTGCCAATCGGCGTTCCACACCTACCGGTTCGAGTGGGACACGAGCATCTCGCCCAACCAGTTCCGTTGGTACGTCGACGGTCAGCAGTTCCACACGATCAGTCAGAGCCAACTCCCGGCCGACACGTGGGCCAACATGACCTCGCATGCGGGGTACTTCATCCTGCTGAACGTCGCGATCGGCGGTGCGTTCCCGGATGCACTGAACGGGCCGACCCCGCGCGCCGAGACCGTGCCTGACCGGCCGATGATCGTCGACTACGTCGCCGTGACGCAGCGGGGCGGCGGTACGACTCCCCCGCCGACCTCACCGCCTCCGACCTCACCGCCTCCCGGCGGCGGGGGCAACGCCTACAGCACTCTGCAGGCCGAGTCCTACCAGGAGCAGGGCGGTACGGGAGTCGAGGCAACCAGCGACTCCGGCGGCGGTCAGAACCTGATGGGGCTCGGCAATGGTGACTGGGCCCGGTACTCGGCCATCGACTTCGGCAGTTCCGCTGCACACCAGTTTGTCGGCCGCGTCGCGTCCGGTGCTTCTGGTGGGGTCAGTGGGCTGGTCGAGGTACGCCTGGACAGTCGCAGCAACGCTCCGATCGGCAGCTTCGCCGTCGCCAACACAGGAGGCTGGCAGAGCTGGCGGAGCGTACCCGCCAACATCAGTGCGGTCACCGGAGTCCATGACGTCTACCTGACCTTCACCAGTGGTCAGCCGGCGGACTTCGTGAACGTCAACTGGTTCACCTTCGGACACTGACATGGGTACGGCGAAGCTTCTCGCCGCCGGTGTGGTGCTGATCGGTGTGGTCACCGCATTGGTGATCCACGACCAGCCCACCAGCCAGGCGGGCGTCGACCACTCGGCGATGGACCACTCGCAACACGGTCAGGTACCGAGTAAGGCGGAGGAGGCGGCCATGATGGCCGCTCAGGCCGCACCGGTTCGCGGCTCGGAGTTCCGGGCCGAGTGCCGCAGCAGTCACCGGGCCGGTGACGATCCGATCGTGTTCCCCGGCCAGTCCGGTGGTTCACACATCCACGAGTTCTTCGGCAACACCACGACCAACGCCAACTCGACTCTGCAGTCGCTGCGGCTCGGTGGCACGAACTGCGATCCGGTGTCGGACAAATCGGCGTACTGGACTCCGACGCTGTACAAGAACGGCGTACCGGTCGCGCCTGAGCGAGTGACCATCTACTACCAGGGCATCACCGACCGCACCAACGCTCGGGCCTATCCACAGGGTCTGCGCTATGTGATCGGCAATGCGCTCGCGACCAGTCCGGACCAGAACCCGGCCGCCCGGTGGTCCTGTGTCGGCCAGAGCCAGTCCAGCCGCGATTTCCTGGTCTGTCCGCCCGGTACCAAGCTGGAGAACTACCTGGACTTCCCGACCTGCTGGGACGGCACCCGGCTCGACTCACCGAACCACAAGGACCACATGGCGTTCCCGGTCGGTACGACGTGTCCGTCCACGCATCCGGTCGTCGTACCGCGACTGGAGTTCCTGATCACCTATCCGGTCAACGGTGGCGGACTAACCCTGGCCGGCACCCGGAACGGGAGCAATGTCACCACCGCACCCGGCTACACGTTCCACGGCGACTTCCTGAACGTCTGGGACCCGGCCGAGCTCCAGCGGCGCGTCGACAACTGCATCCGGGCCGGCTACGTGTGCGGTACTGACGGCAATCCCATCCAGCAGTAAGGCCGGATTGCGGCCTCCTGGGGGCCGAGCACTTATCCTTCGGCTATGTCAGAACAGCTGGGTGGGGTGAACAGCGGGCCGGGGGCTCTGTTCGCCATTGGCGGTGCCGAGGACAAGCTGAAGAAGCGCACGGTGCTGCAGGAGTTCGTCGAGGCCGCCGGTGGCTCGAAGGCGCGGATCGTGGTGGTACCCACCGCGTCCGCGCTCGGGCCGGATGTGGTCGACGTCTACCACGCGCTGTTCGCGGCTCTCGGTGCGCAGAGCGTCGTCGGGGTCCGCCCGGAGAACCGGGAGGACGCCGACGACCCGGCGTTCATCGCACCGCTGCACGACGCCACCGGCATCTTCATGACCGGTGGCAACCAGCTGAAGCTGTCCGGGGTTGTCACCGGTACGGCGTTCGGTCGGGCCGTGACCGCGGCTCACGCGCGCGGGGCGGCGGTCGGCGGTACGTCGGCCGGTGCGAGCATCCTGGCCGAGCACATGATCGCCTTCGGCCGGTCCGGCGCGACTCCGCGGCAGCGGATGAGCCAGCTGTCCAACGGGCTCGGTCTGGTGCAGGGCGCGATCGTCGACCAGCACTTCGCCCAGCGGAACCGGTACGGGCGGCTGCTGTCGCTGGTCGCCCAGTCCCCCGGGCTGCTCGGGATCGGGGTCGACGAGGACACGGCGGCCGTCGTACGAGGCACTCACCTCGAGGTGGTCGGCCGCGGTGCCGTGACGATCTTCGACGGGAGCCGGATCACCTCGAACGCGCACAACGCGAGCCGGTCCGAACCGCTGCTCGCGTCGGGCGTCGTGCTGCATGTGCTGCCGGCGACGGCGACGTTCGACCTCGAGGCGCGGGTGCTGCTGTCCTACGGGCCGCAGCCGCCGGCCGAGGAGATCGCCGGGCTGGAGGCCGCCGAGGCGGATCTGCGCAAGCTGGCCAAGGAGATCGCGGCCGAGGGCGTCTCACCCAAGTACTACGCGGATCGCAAGAAGCGGGCCGGGCGGCGGACGGCCAAAACAGCCCGCTCGTCGGCCGCCGGGGAGTCCAGACCGGAGGCGACCGAGCCGATCCCGGCCGGCGCCGACCTCGACACCCCCGACCGCCTGCAACCAGACAGTGGGACCGCATGACCGATTCAACCGACACCCACGGGACGCCGAGTCCGGACCTCAAGATCATCGAGACCCGCGTCTACCGCGGGCCGAACGTGTGGAGCTACGACCCGGCCATTCACCTGGTCGTCGACCTGGGCTCGCTGGAGAACTTCCCGTCGAACACGATCCCCGGGTTCACCGAGAAGCTCCTCGAGCACCTCCCCCGGCTCGACCAGCACCACTGCTCGCGCGGTCGCCGCGGCGGATTCATCGAGCGACTCAACGAGGGCACCTGGCTCGGCCACATCGCCGAACACGTGGCGCTCCAGCTGCAGCAGGAGGCCGGCCACGACATGCGGCGCGGCAAGACCCGCCAGGTCAAGGGCCGTCCCGGCACCTACAACATCGTCTACGCGTACGCCGATGAGGCGGTCGGGCTCGCTGCCGGTGAGCTGTCCGTCCGGTTCGTGAACAACCTCGTCCAGCCGGATCCGGACTTCGACTTCACTGTCGAGCTGGAGAAGTTCATCAAACAGGCGGAGCGTACGGCGTTCGGTCCGTCCACGCAGGCGATCGTCGACGAAGCCGTCTCCCGTGACATCCCGTGGATCCGGCTGAACAAGGCCAGCCTGGTTCAGCTCGGTCAGGGTGTGCACGCGAAGCGGATCCGGGCCACGATGACGTCGGAGACCGGCTCGATCGCGGTCGACGTGGCCAGTGACAAGGACCTCACTACCCGCCTGCTCGCGTCGGCCGGTCTGCCGGTGCCGCGGTCGGAGTCCATCCGGACGGTCGACGAGGCGGTCTCGATCGCGAACAAGATCGGCTACCCGGTCGTGTGCAAGCCGCTCGACGGCAACCACGGCCGCGGCGTCTGCCTGAACCTACTGAACGCCGACGACGTTCGGGAGGCCTTCCCGATCGCCGCCGAGCAGTCCCGCCGCGGCTGGGTGATCGTCGAGAACATGGTTGTCGGCAAGGACTACCGCTGCCTGATCATCAACGGCCGGATGGAGGCGATCGCCGAGCGCGTCCCCGCGCACGTGGTCGGCGACGGCGTGCACACGGTGGCCGAGCTGGTCGACATCACCAACGCCGACCCGCGCCGCGGGGTCGGGCACGAGAAGATCCTGACCCGGATCACGGTGAACGCGGCCGCCCGGGAGCTCGTTCGCAGCCAGGGTTTCGAACTGGACGACGTACCGCCTGAGGACGTGATGGTGAAGCTCACGCTCACCGGCAACATGTCCACCGGCGGCATCTCCATCGACCGGACCTGGGAAGCGCACCCGGAGAACGTCGAGATCGCCGAGGAAGCGGCCCGGATGATCGGGCTCGACATCGCCGGGATCGACTTCATCTGCCCCGACATCACCCAGCCGGTGCGCGAGACCGGCGGCGCGATCTGCGAGGTCAACGCCGCTCCGGGATTCCGGATGCACACGAACCCGACGATCGGCGAACCGCAGTACATCGCCAAGCCGGTCGTCGACATGCTCTTCCCGCCGGGCGCGACCAGCCGGATCCCGATCGTCGCCGTCACCGGCACGAACGGCAAGACCACCACCTCGCGGATGATCAGCCACGTCTTCAAGGGCATGGGCCGCAAGGTCGGTATGACGTCGACCGACGGCATCGTGATCGACGAGCGGCTGGTGATTCGTTCCGACGCGTCCGGGCCGAAGTCCGCTCGGATGGTGTTGCAGAATCCGCGCGTCGACTTCGCGGTCTTCGAAGTTGCCCGCGGCGGGATCCTGCGGGAAGGGCTCGGGTACGAGCGCAACGACATCGCCGTCGTACTGAATGTGCAGCCGGATCACCTTGGACTGCGTGGGATCGACACGCTGGAGCAGTTGGCCGACGTGAAGGGCGTGCTGGTCGAGGCGGTGCCGCGGACCGGGTACGCCGTACTGAACGCCGACGACCCGCTGGTTCGCAAGATGCGGCGCAAGTGTTCCGGACAGGTCGTGTGGTTCAGCATGGCCGAACCGGGCAGCGAGGTCCGCGACTACATCGAGGGTCACTGCCGGCGCGGTGGACGTGCTGTCGTCCTCGAGCGCTCCGACCTGGGCGACATGATCGTGGTCAAGCACGGTCGCCGTTCGATGCAGCTCGCGTGGACACACTTGCTCCCGGCAACGTTCGGTGGGCGGGCGATGATGAACGTGCAGAACGCGATGGCCGCGGCTGCTGCCGCGTTCGCCGCGGGTGCGCCGCTGCACGACATCCGGCAAGGCCTGCGGACGTTCAACACGTCGTACTATCTGTCGCCTGGGCGTCTGAACGAGATCGACGTCGACGGTCGGACGGTGATCGTCGACTATTGCCACAACGCGCCTGCGATGCGGATGCTGGGTGACTTCGTGGACCGGTTGGGCGAGAGCCTGATCGCGTCGTCCGAGCTTGGGCGGCCGTCGCGGATCGGCGTGATCGCCACCGCGGGCGACCGGCGGGACGAGGACATCCACGAGCTCGGCGAGATCGCTGCTCAGCACTTCGATGTCGTGATTGTCCGTGAGGACGCACGGCTGCGCGGGCGGAAGCGCGGCGAGCTGGCCGCGCTGATCGAGGCCGGGGTTCGGAGCGCGATGGATGCCGGGGCTCGGTGCCGTCAGGTCGAGATCGTCATCGACGAACTGACCGCGATCCGGCACGCGCTGGCCCGGTCGAACCGTGGTGATCTGGTCGTCTTGTGTGTCGATCAGCACCAGACTGTGCTGGCCGAGCTGGAGTCGGTGTCGCATCTGGCCCAGGCGGGTGCCCGCTCAGGTGACGAGGGCGGCGACCCGGACTTCGTGAAGCCCTCCGACGAAACTGAGGATCCCTCCGACGCCTAGCGGGAACTCCGCGGAGGGCGGGGGCGTTGGCCGTGCGTGAAGATGAAGTTGCTCGCGGCCACCATCGCTGTCGCTCTCCCGGTCCTGCTGTCGTCCTGTGGAACCGCGGCGACCCCGCAACCGGCTGCCGCGGCGCCTGGCGTGCTGGTCGAGGATGCCTGGGTGCGCGCGACGGTCGGTACCAAGGACAAGTCGATGACCGCAGCCTTCATGTCCCTGACCAACCCCGGGGGTGCCGACGTGAAGTTGATCTCGGCAACCTCCCCGGTCGCCGGCCTGGTCCAACTGCACGAGATGACGAAGAAGGACGGCAAGATGGTCATGCAGGAGAAGGCCGGCGGCGTCACCGTCCCCGCCACCTCTCACGCCCACCTCACCCCCGGCGGCGACCACATCATGCTGATGAACCTCAAGAACCCCCTCAAACCCGGCGACGAGGTCCCCCTGACCCTCAAGTTCTCCGACAACACCACCCACGACCTCAAGCTCCCGGTGAAAGCCTTCACCGAAGAAGAAGAGCACTACCACCCGACCCCGAAGTGAAGCCGACGAGGCGACAGCTGTTCGGGTACGCCGGTGCAGCTGCCGCAGGCGCCGCCGCCACCGGTGCTGCCGTAGTTGCCCTCGACAAGGAACCACCCAGTCGGCTCATCTCCCCGTACGGCGATCGCCAGCCGGGGATCACCGCGCCCTCGCCTCGGCATGGGGAGTTGGTGGCGTTCAAGCTCTTGCCGTCGACCGACAAGGCTGCGCTTGCGCGGTTGATGCGGTCATGGTCGGCGGATGTTGTTGCTTTGGGCAATGGTCGACCGGTGCCTGGGGACACGGCACCAGAACTGGCTTCGGCGAATGTCGCGCTGACCACGACGGTTGGTTTCGGGCCTCGGGTGTTCGAGCTCGCTGGCAACAAACCGGCTGGGCTGGATGATCTGCCGGTGATGCGGCATGACCGGTTGCGGGACGAGTGGTCGGGTGGTGATCTGCTCATCCTCGTCGGTGCGGATGACGAGCTCAGCGTCGTGCACGCCGTACGGCGGTTTGTTGCGGATGCTAAGCCGTTTGCGGTGCCGGTGTGGCGGCAGACGGGGTTCTGGAACAGCACGGGGCCGGACGGGAAGCCGGTGACCGGGCGGAATCTGTTCGGTCAGGTGGACGGCACCGGCAACCCCGCGGTCGGGACACCTGAGTTCGATGCGACGGTCTGGGCGGCGGACGGGAGCACGACGGTCGTCGTACGGCGGATCAAACTCAACCTCGACACGTGGGACGAACTCACCCGCTCCGAACAGGAACGCGCCGTCGGACGCAAGCTGAGCACCGGCGCACCCCTCACCGGCACCGCCGAGCACGACGAGCTCAACCTCGCGGCCCGCGACGCCGACGGCCGCCCGGCGATCGCCGCGAACGCCCACGCCCGCCTCTCGCACCACTCCGAGAACGACGGCCGCCGCATCTTCCGCAAGGGCCTCAACTACGTCCACGACACCGGTACGAACCGCGAGTCCGGCCTGATCTTCCTCAGCTATCAAGCCGACATAGCCGGGCAGTTCCTCCCCCTGCTGGCCCGCCTGGACGCCGCCGACGCGCTCAACGAGTGGACCACCACGATCGGCTCCGCCGTCTTCGCCATCCCACCCGGCTTCCACCCCACCGGATGGATCGGCGAGAAGCTTCTCGGCTGACCTGTCACCCTGGCACGCTCGCCACAGCGTTCTAAGGGTGAGGAGGCGATGCCGATGAGAGACCGTCCGACCGAGACGGACTTCGACGACTTCGTGCGAGCGCGCTGGAGCGCGACCGCCCGCCTGGCGTACGCACTGACCTTGGACCACCAACGGGCCGAGGATCTCGCGCAGGAGTCGTTCACCAAACTGTGGTTCCACTGGGGCAAGGCCGGCACCGGCAGTCCGGAGGCTTACCTGCGGCGGATCGTGACTACCACGTTCCTATCCGCCCGACGCCGCCGCTGGTTCGGTGAGCACCCGACCGAGACCCCGCCCGACACCGCGATCGCCGCGGTCACCGGCCAGGTCGACGAGCGGCTCGCACTCCGACGCGCGATGGCTCAGCTGAGCCCGCGGCAGCGCGCTGCCGTCTACCTCCGGTACGCCGAAGACCTGTCCGAACGCACTGTCGCCGACCTGCTCGGCTGTTCGGTCGGCTCGGTCAAACAACACACCCGCCGCGGCCTGGACGCTTTGCGCGCGGACCTCGACTTCACGACACCCGATGAACTGGCCGTCCTGGCCGGAAGGGGCATCGCATGACCCACGACCTGGCCGACAAGTTCACCACCCTGACCGATGACCGGCCCGAACCCATCGACCCCGCCGGCCTGGTGCGAACCGGCATCACCCGCCGTCGCCGTCGCCGGACCACCGTCGGCATCCTCGCCACCGCCGCAGTCACCGCGGTCGCACTCACCGCCGCACCACTCGCCGGTGCCCTCCTGCGACCCGACACCCAGACCGCCGCCACCCCGAAACCGACACTCATCCCCAAACCGACGCTTCTCCCGAAACCGACGCTCGTTCCGCAGCCCACGTTCCGCCTGCCTGACCCGTGGGTGCACAAGGCGGTTCCGGGCACGCATGACCTGTACCACCTCGCCCAGGGCAAGGTGGGGAAGTACAACTGGATCGTCGGCGCCCGCCGCGGCTGCGTGGTGTTCCAGAACACCAACCTGTGGCGCGGCATCAGCAATCCGGACACAATCTCGATGACCTCAGGCGAAGGTCCGATCTGCAAGCCAGACGGCTATCCGCGGCTCCGGGCCGGCCTCGGGCACGAGGGCGAAAGCATCGGCATCCTCGCGGGCACGACCACCGCCGCAGCACGCAAGGTCCGAGTCACCCACGGCAAGCACACCTACGTCGTCGACGCGGTCGGCACCCCCGCCAGCAGCACCAAGCGATTCTTCGCAGTCGCCTTCGAGGGCGTCCCCGCCCCAGACTGGACCGCCGTCCCACTCGACGCCAACGGCCGCCCGATCCGCTAGCCCGCCGGAAGCCTTTCCGCTAGCCCGCGGGAAGCTTTTCCGCTAGCCCGCCGGAAGCTGCTAGCCACCTGCGCGAACCGCCCACCTCCGCGCGAACCACCAGCCCACGCCAATCAATCAGGTCTGGCGACCACCAGCCGCGAACCAGCCACCCCCAGCCCCGCTGACCGGGCCCCGGCGCGCCCCCGGCCCCGGCACCACCCAGCCCCCGGCGATCGGGCTCCGCCGCGCCCCCACCCCCACAACCACCTCACAGCTAGCCGCGGTGCACGCGACGCAGGAGCGGGCTGGAGCGGCGGCTGCTTGCGAATGAACGGCTGGGCGCAAACGCTCTTGAGGGGAAGCGGCGGAAGCCGCGTGAACGGGTGGGCGGGGCGCACACGGGCGGAGCACGCGACGAAGGAGCGCGCGTGCCCGGAGCGAGGGGCGACAGGCGTCGGGAAGGACACGTAGAGGTCGCCTCCGGAGGCTCCGGTCAAGCGTGGGTGAGCGTGTGGCGACCGGTGTTGCGGCACTACTACGTGTCCTTACCGACAATGCGCGGGCGTCCAGCACGAGCCGAACGACGCCCCACCCCGCGAGCCCCACCTGACAACCGCGCCCCCTGACAACCGCGCCAACACCACCCCCAGCCCTGATAGCCGCGCCAACACCAACCGGTGACCACCCCAGCCCCCGAGGACCGCGCCAGCGCGACCGCTGACCACCCCAGCCCCTGTCGAGGGCCCCGCGCCGCCCCATCCCAACAACCGCGTGTCAGCTAGCCGCGGTGCACGCGACGAAGGAGCGGGCTGGAGCGGCGGCTGATTGCGAATGAGCAGCTGGGCGGAAGCGTTTGAAGGAAGCGGCGGCAGCCGCGTGAACGGGTGGGTGGGGCGCACGGGCGGGAGCACGCGACGAAGGAGCGCGCGGGCCCGGAGTGAGGGGTGATCGCGTCAGGCGGACCGCCACCACTCACTAACTTGGCGGCGGTCGCGGGGTTCACGCTCAGCGCGCTGAGCGGGGAGGACTTGAACGGGGTTGATGAGTGGCGCAGGTCCGGCGAGGCGGACTGATCAGCCGGCTCGGAAGCTGAGGAACTTGGTGCTGGGGTAGCTGTGGAAATTGTTGGCGGGCTCGAGAGAAGGGCTGCCCGAGCAGTCGGGGGTGCGGTAGAGGAGGACGTCTTCGGTGGACCAGTTGAAGAGGGAACCGGGAGCGATGGCCAGCTGGGTGCAGGCGGCGGGGACGTCGTTGTAGATCACGCTCTTCCCCCCAAAGCTCGTCGTCTCGTAGAAGCAGGCCTGGCCGGGCTCACACGCGGTGCTTTCCGAGTACGCCGACGCCGGGCTGGCGACGGCGCCAAGCAGAACAGTGGTGGCGCCGAGAAGGACGATGCGGAGGTTCATGAAAGCGACTCCTGGTGAGAGAGGGGCGGTCTCTGTCACCGACGAGTTTATGATTGAACGTTCACTCAGACTGCGCTTTCCGGCGTGTTGCGGCGGGAGAACAAGCGGCGTCGAGGCTCGTCGCGGTCGATCCAGTCCAGGTCGTCACCCAGTACGGCGTCGTTCGTCCGGTCGGCGTACGGGTCGGGCGGCGGCGGGACCGGCGGGAGGGCGCGGAGCTTGAGCGCCACCATCGGGATCGCGAGCAGAACGGCCACGACCAGCCACGCCCCGTACTCCCGCAAGATCGGCCCGAGCGAATTGAAGAACGCGTCCATCGCCGCATCCACCGTCGGGTTGAACGCCTGACCGGTCGGCGCCCGGTCGACCGCCTGCACCGCAGCGACCACACCGAACGAGGCGAGATACCACGCGGTCAACGGCACCCAGAAATACGCCGACCGCCACCCGCGCAACCAACAAGCGACGTACAGCAGCAGCGCGAGACCGACCCCGACAAGGAGCCCGTTGAGCTGCCAAAGCCAGCGGAAGTCGGTCAGCTGACCAGCCGGACGGAGCGCATACCACGCAAGAGGCAGCGCGAGCGCGAATGCGGCGACCACCGAGCTTCTGGTGCCTAGGGCACCCAAGACACCGCCGACAGCACTTGCCACCAGCAACGAGATCAGCAGGTCCCGCTCCTGCCAGGGATTGCCGGTGAGCCACCAGGCGCCGGCGGCAACGATCAGCACCAACGGCAAGGCGGCTCTAACGCGGGCGACCAACAGGCCTGCCAGCACTCCCCCGGCGAATCCGCCTAGCAGCAAGAGATCCAGCCGCGGCGGTACGAAGATCGTCGTACCGCTCGGCAGACCCTTCAGGTACACGGCGGAGAAGCCACCCACGAACCAGGCGACGGCAGCAGCCGGGATCGACCACAGGTAGCGCATCCTCATCCCCGTCCCGCCCCAACCGAGGGCGGTGGGAGCTCTGTCAATTTCCCCGCCCACCCACCCTGGGCTGGGCTCTTTCGACCTTGGACTTCAGGTCTTCCGGTGTGTCGACGGTAGCTCCCTCGGACCGCAACCAGCCGTCAAGACTCGCCCTATCCTGCAGAGACATGACGGCGACTACGTCACCTGGCTGCGCCTGAGCGACCAGTGACTGCGCCGCTTCCAGCTCGGTCGGGTACGCCGGTACGTCGTCGACGCCGACCGATGCCGCTCCTTCGCGGAACACGGCCTCCAGCTCGGACGGCGGCCGCCCGCGCAGGTACTCGCTCTTGTGCCCGATCGCGACCTGATCCGCACCACGCGCACCAATCGCGCCCAACGCGGAGACCATGTCGTCAGCGCGGTCGCCTGGCGAGCCAAGGGCGAGCAGCAGTCGCGAACCCTCGTGCCGTACGCCGTTCATGATCTCGAGGAGGGCTTCCAGGCCGGCCTCGTTGTGGGCGAGGTCGATCACCACGGTGAAGCCGCGCAGCGAGTACATGTTCATCCGGCCGGGGTTGTTCTCGTTCGGCGCGAACGAGCTCAGCCCTTCGATCACCGCGGCCCGCGGCAACCCGAGCCCGAGCGCTGCCGACGCGGCCGCGAGAGCGTTCTCGACGTTGTAGTGCGACAAGCCAGACAACGTCATCGGTACGTCGACGACCTTCAGCAGCGGTTCCGGATCGGTCGCCTGGTCGAGCACCGTGATGAAGCCGTCGAGGACAGTCGTCGCCCGGCCGCCTTCGTCGAGTACGGCGCGGATCGACGGCGAGTCGGGGTCCCGCGAGAACACCCAGCACTTGGCCGGCGAACCGAGTCGCATCGCGAACGTGCGTGGGTCGTCGCCGTTCACGACGCACCAACCGCGTGGGCGGGTGATCTGAGTGATGACCGCCTTCACCTCCGCGAGCTGGTCGACGGTGTCAATCCCGCCCAGACCAAGGTGATCCGCGGTGACGTTCGTGACGACGGAGACGTCGTTCGAGGCGACTCCGACGCCGCGGCGCAGGATGCCGCCGCGGGCGGTCTCGGTGACCGCCAACTGGATCCCCGGCTGGGACAGTACCTGGCCGGCGCCGCTCGGGCCGGAGAAGTCGCCGTACTTGACCAGTTCGCCGTCGAAGTAGACGCCGTCGGTACTCGACCAGCCGACGTGCAGCCCGGCGGCGCGGCCGATGTGGGCGATCATCCGGGAGGTCGTGGTCTTGCCGTTGGTGCCGGTGACCGCGACGACCGGCACCTTCGGCCGGATGGTCGGCGGCACGTTACCGGGCGGCTCGTTGCGCACCCGCTCGCCGACGGTCGTCATCAGCTCGGGCAGATGCTCGGCGCCGAACGCGTCCAGTACCTCGACGATCGCCGCCGCGAGCGCCCGTGCGCGCTGTTCGTGGGCCCAGGGGAAGGCCACGACCAGGCGGTGATTGTCGGACTCCGGCCGGACCCGGACACCGATCCGGCCGATCCCGGCCTCGCGGGCGATCCGCCGTACGACGTGTCCGGTGACCCGGATCGCGAATCGCTGCCGGAACCCGGAGCCGATCCGCCCCGGCCGGGTTGCGCCCAGGCCGACGGCCTGGGCATACGCCTTCGCGGCCGGGGCCGGGGCGTCCACCAGCGCGGTCACGTCGAGCGTGAGCTTGACCGCCGCGCGGCTGAAGTACAGGTTGGCGCCGTCCAGCACACGGAGCTCAACAAGGGACGTGGACACTACGCTCCCATCGCGTGGTAGCCGCCGTCGACGTGGATGATCTCGCCGGTGGTGGAGGGGAAGAAGTCGGACAGCAGTGCAACGATGGTGCGGCCGGTGGGCTCCAGGTCGGTCGGGTCCCAGCCGAGCGGGGCGCGCTCCAGCCAGGGCTCCTCGAACTTCTCGAAGCCCGGAATCGCCTTGGCGGCCAGCGTCTTGAGCGGGCCGGCCGAAACGAGGTTGCAGCGGATACCCGCAGCGCCGAGGTCGCGGGCCAGGTAGCGGCTGGTCGACTCGAGCGCGGCCTTGGCCACACCCATCCAGTCGTAGCCCGGCCAGGCAACGGTCGCGTCGAACGTCATACCGACGACGCTGCTGCCGCGCGGCATCAGCGGCGCACAGGTGGTCGCGAGCGCCTTCAGCGAGTACGCCGAGACGTGCACAGCCTGCGCGACGTCATCCCACGGCCCCTCGAGGAACTTGCCGCCGAGGATGGTCTCCGGGTTCCCGTACGCGATCGAGTGCACGACCCCGTCGAGACCGTCGACATGCTCCCGTACGGCGTCCGGCAGCGCGGCCAGGTGCTCGGCATTCGTCACGTCGAGTTCGAGCACCGGCGGTTCGGTCGGCAGCCGCTTCGCGATCCGTTTGGTGATGCTCAGCGCCCGGCCGAAGTTCGAGATCAGCACGGTGGCGCCCTGTTCCTGCGCCACCTTGGCCGTCGCGAAGCCGATCGAGGAGTCCAGCGTGACCCCGGCGACCAGGATCCGCTTGCCGTCGAGGATGCCCACCGGCGTCCCCCTTCTACAAGAGTGTTGTCAGTTGCCCATGCCGATGCCGCCGTCGACCGGGATCACCGCACCGGTGATGTACCCGGCCTCCTCGGAGGCGAGCCAGCGAACCGCGTGCGCGATCTCCTCGGTCAGGCCGAACCGGCCGAGCGGGATCTGGCCGAGGTACTGCTTCACAGTGTCTTCGGGCAGTACTGCGGTCATGTCGGTCTCGACGAATCCCGGCGCGACCACGTTGGCGGTGATCCCGCGGCTGCCGAGCTCGCGCGCGATCGACCGGGCCATCCCGACCAGACCTGACTTGCTGGCCGCGTAGTTGACCTGACCGGCCTGGCCGAGCAGACCGACGACCGAGGAGATGAAGACGATCCGGCCCTTGCGCAGCCGCAGCATCCCCTTGGCCGCCCGCCGGGCGACCCGGAACGAACCGGTCAGGTTGGTGTCGATGACCGAGTCCCAGTCGTCGTCGGACATCCGCAGCAGCAGCGTGTCGCGCGTGATCCCGGCATTGGCGACCAGCACCTCGACCGGACCGTGCTGGTCCTGGATGGTCTCGAACGCCGCGTCGACCTGCTCCTGGTCGGTGATGTCGCACTTCACCCCGAGGAATCCGTCCGGCGGCGGGCTGCTGTTGTAGGTGACGGCGACCTGGTCACCGGCCTCCTTGAACGCAGTCGCGATCGCCAGACCGATCCCCCGGTTGCCCCCGGTCACCAGCACAGACCTGCTCACAAGAACTCCTCACCCGTCGGCAGTCGTAGCCGAACGCTATCCTCAGGAGTCTTCGAGCCGGAAACCGACCTTCATGCCGACCTGGTAGTGGTCGATCTGGTTGTCGACGATGTGGCCGCGGATCTGGGTCACCTCGAACCAGTCCAGGTGCCGCAGCGTCTCGCCGGCCCGGGTGATCCCGTTGGTGATGGCCTCGTTCACCCCCTCCTTCGACGTACCGACGATCTCTGTCACGCGATAGGTCCGATCCGTCATCAGGTGTCCTTCCGTAGCGGCGTACCGTGGGTATTGGTGAGGAGGATAGATGTCCAAACGTCGTGAACGGTCCGGCGAAACGGTCATTTCGGTGACCAGTGCCCAGCCCAGCCGTTCCGAAGACCTGGACAGCCGCATCATCCGGTACGCCGCGATGATGGGACTGCGGGTCGTGTGTTTCGTGCTGGCGGTGCTGACGCCGTCGCCGTGGCGCTGGATGTTCGTCGTCGGTGCGGTGTTCCTGCCGTACTTCGCGGTCGTGCTGGCCAACGTCGCGAAGACCGCGACCCAGGACAGCGGTACGCCGTACGTCGCCCCGGACCGGCCTGCGCTGGAGGCGTCGCCGGGCCCGGTGATCCGGGCCGAAGAGGACCCCGAACCGGTGCGACAGACCGACACCGAAAAGTGATCTGTGCCGGGACTGGAAAGTTCGCCGGGTTCCGTGTCAGAATCTCCCGCGTGCTCTGAAGTTCACGGTTGGAATTCAGAGACTTGATGCGGCGTCGGACGGCTCCCCCCGTGGCTGTCCGACGTCGCTTCATTTGTGCCGGGGTCCCGGTTCATTTACCCCAGGCTATTGATAATTGAGGGATCAGGAATGGTTATGCCAGAGATCTGCTCGTCCAAGGGCTGCGGCAACGCCGCCACCTGGGCGGTGCTGTGGAACAACCCCAAGATCCACACCCCGGACCGGCGCAAGACCTGGCTGGCCTGTGACGAACACAAGGCGACCTTGTCCGACTTCCTGGACCGGCGGGGATTCCTGCGCGACGTCGAACCTTTCAGCGCGACAGCGGAGTCTTAGCGAAAAAGCACATTTCCGGTTATCCGCCGATCGCCGACATCGGGCGAACGGGTTGCAGGAACGCCGGATCGTTGATCCCGTGCCCCGGGAGTTTCTTCATCATCGCGCGCCGCCAGCGATCCGCGAGTTCCGCGTCATCGGCACCGGAACGCATTGCCGTGCGCAGATCGGATTCCGTCCGGGCGAACAAGCAGTCGCGCACCTGACCATCGGCGGTCAGCCGGACGCGGTCGCAATCACCACAGAACGGCCGCGTCACCGACGCGATGATCCCGACCGTCTGCGAACCGCCGCGCACACTGAAGATCTCGGCCGGCGCACTCCCCCGGGCCGCCGCATCGGTCGGCTCCAGACCGAACCGCTCACCGAGCTGTTCGAGGATCTCGTCGGCCGTCACCATCGTGGCCCGGTTCCACCCATGCTGTGCGTCCAGCGGCATCTGCTCGATGAACCGCAGCTCGTAGCCGTGCTCCAGGCAGAACTCCAGCAACTCCGGAGCGTGGGTGTCGTTGATGCCCCGCATCAGTACGGCGTTCACCTTGACCGGCGTGAGCCCAGCCTCCTGGGCGGCCACCATCCCGGCGAGCACGTCCTTCAGGCGATCCCGCCGGGTCAGCTCAACGAAAGTATCGGGACGAATGGTGTCGAGACTCACATTCACGCGGTCCAGCCCGGCCGCCTTGAGCGCGACCGCCTGCCGGGCCAAGCCGATCCCGTTCGTGGTCAGTGACACCTCGGGCCGCGGCGTGAGCGCCGTCGTACGGGCGACGATGTCGACCAGGCCGCGGCGCAGCAAGGGCTCGCCACCGGTGAAGCGGATCTCGTGCACACCGAGCTGGGTGACCGCGATCCCCACCAGCCGGACGATCTCGTCGTCGGTGAGCAGTTCCGGCTTGGCCAGCCAGTCCAGGCCCTCTTCCGGCATGCAGTACGTGCAGCGCAGATTGCAACGGTCCGTGAGCGAGACGCGCAGATCCGTGGCGATCCGGCCGTACGTGTCTGCCAGACCTGCCTGCGTCGCCACCTCATCGGTTGCCCTCACCAGCCCAGAGTACGTGCCGACGACGGACTGCGGCCCAAGACCTTCCCCACCCCACCACCCCGGTCTTTCTGCGATGGCTTAAGTTCGAGACGTGCGTCGACTGATGAACGTCCGGTGGCTCGGCGCCGCGCTGACGATCCTGGTCCTGGCCACGGTCTGCGTTCAGCTCGGCCGCTGGCAACTGCATCGGCTGCACGACCGGGAGGTCCGCAACGGCGTGACCACGTCAAACTTGGCCGCTGCACCGGCGCCGCTCGACCAGATCGTCGGCCCGCAGGGCGTCGTCGGCGACCAGCACGCGTGGCGAACGGCGGAGGTCACCGGCCGCTTCGACGCCGCCAAGCAGATAGTTCTGCGCTATCGGAACGTGAACGACCGGCCCGGATTCGAAATCGTCACCCCACTGGTACTGCCGAGCGGCAAGGCGATCCTGGTCGACCGCGGGTTCCTGGCCCGGCAAGGCGCCGAACTCGCCCCGGGCAAGGTGCCCGCCGTACCGGATGGCGAGGTGACGATCACCGGCCGGCTGCAGCGCAGCGAGCGCGGCGGAAGCACCAATGGCGGTACGCCGGACAACGGGACCGCGCGGCTGATCAACGGGCCGGCGTACGCGAAGGCCCTTGGTCTGGACCTGTATGACGGCTACCTGATGATCGACAGCCAGGTTCCGGCCAACGACCCGGCGTTCGGGAAGTTCCCCGGGCCCGAGATCGACAGCGGACCGCACTTCTTCTACGCCCTGCAGTGGTTCCTGTTCGCGATCCTCGCCGTCGCCGGGCTGGTCTACTTCACCCGCCGGCCGGCCACCGACGCGGCCGGCGAAGTTGTTGCCGAGCGCAACGAAGAGCCGGAACCCGCGACCCCTCGGGACTGACAAACGAACGCTTGCCGTCGGCCACGAACTGTCGAGGTGCGGACCTTGCGGCAGTGAGGCAGGATGGTGCCGTGGACCTTGGACTGCGCGACCGCATCTACATCGTCACCGGTGCCAGCACCGGCCTCGGCTTCGCCACCGCGAAGGCCCTGGCCGCCGACGGAGCCCGGCTCGTCATCTCAAGCCGGAGCGAGGAGAACATCACCCGCGCCGCCGCCGAGCTCGGTGAGAACGTCGTCGGCATCCCGGTCGACAACGCCGATCCGGAGAGCGCCGAGCGGCTGGCGGCCACCGCGATCGCCAAGTGGGGCGCCCTGCACGGTGCCCTGATCAGCGTCGGCGGCCCGAAGCCCGGGACCGCGCTGGACTCCGACGAGTCCGACTGGCAGGCCGCCTTCAACAGCGTCTTCCTCGGTGGTCTGCGGATCGCGAAGTCGGTCGCCCGGGCCGGCTCGGACGGTACGTCGATCGCGTTCGTGCTGTCCTCGTCGGTCAAGTCCCCGATCGCCGGCCTGGCGATTTCCAACGGCCTGCGGCCCGGTCTCGCGATGGTCGCCAAGACGCTCGCCGACGAGCTCGGCCCGAACGGCGTCCGCGTCAACGGCCTGCTCCCCGGCCGGATCGCCACTGACCGGCTCAAGGAACTGGACGGCAAGGGCGGCGACCCCGAGGTGGCCCGCCGCAGCGCCGAGCGGACCATTCCGCTCCGCCGGTACGGCGATCCCGACGAGTTCGGCCGAGTTGCCGCATTCGTCCTCTCCCCCGCCGCGTCGTACCTGACCGGCGCCATCATCCCGATCGACGGCGGCGCACTCCGCACGTTCTAGGCACGGGATCTTCACAGCATTTCTTGGTAATTACTCGCATAGATCACAGAGGCGCTGTTATCTTCTAACAGCCTCATTCGCCCCTTGGGAGGAACTGATCCATGCGCGCCAAGATCCGGACGGCCGGCGTACTGCTCGGCACACTTGCACTGGTGGTCACCACGACCGGCGTCGCGAACGCCGCGTCGTTCAGCTACGGCGCCTACGAGGGCGGCGGCTATGGGCTCTGGCAGCAGGACCCGGGCGACGACCCGCGGCCGTTCCATGGCGGAACCGCACCCGGGGACGCGATCGCCGCGTGCGACATCGAGGCGGACGGGTGGGGAATCGAGGTGCGCCTGGACATCCGCCGCGACGGCGACATCGACCGGGTGGTCAGCACCCGCGGTCACGCCGCCGAGTACTGCTCGGGCTGGGCCAGCGGCGATCTTTCGGAGGGAACCCCGGTCCGCGTCTGGGTCGTGAAGGTCAACGGCAACACCGACTACCACCCGGTCTACAAGGACGGCACCGCCTAGTCGTCCTTCGGTCGGTCGCGGTCCTTGGACGGCTGCACCCGCTTGGGTTCCCCCGGCATCTTCGGGTACTCGGGCGGGTAGGGCAGATCGGCCTCGCCATGATCACGCTCATGCTTGGCCGACAGCTCCAGCAGTGAGTCGAGGGAGAAGGCCTGCTCGCCGACCGCGGCGTGCAGGTCACCGACCTCGGCGAACCGGGCCGGCATCGTGAGCACATCGAAGTCATCCGGTACGACGTCCTCGAGCTCCTCCCAGCGCAGTGGCGCCGACACCCGCGCCCGCGCGTTCGGACGGACCGAGTAGGCCGAGGCGATGGTCCGGTCCCGGGCCATCTGGTTGTAGTCGATGAAAATGCGCTCGCCGCGCTCCTCCTTCCACCAGTTCACCGTGACCTGCTCGGGGAGCCGCTTGGACAGCTCACGCCCGAGCGCGATCACCGCCCGCCGCGCCTGGATGAAGTCCCAGCGTGGCTCGATCGGCACGTAGACGTGCAGGCCGCGGCCGCCTGAGGTCTTCGGGAAACCCTCCAGGCCGTGCTCGGCGAGCAGCTCACGCAGCGCCGGAGCCACCGCGACCGCGCTCTTGAAGTCCGTCCCCGGCTGCGGGTCGAGGTCGATCCGGAGCTGGTCCGGATTGTCGACGTTCGGCCGGCGGACCGGCCAGGGGTGGAAGGTCAGCGTGCCCAAGTTGGCGGCCCAGGCGACCACGGCCAGCTCGGTCGGGCAGACCTCGTCGGCGGGCCGGCCACTCGGGAACTTGATGGTCGCGGTCTCCACCCACTCGGGCGCGCCCTTGGCGACCCGCTTCTGGTAGAACGCATCGCCGCGGTTGTCGGCCCGGGTGGACAGTTTGGCGCCCTCGAACCAGCCGCCCGGCCAGCGCTCGAGCGTGGTCGGCCGGTCCCGGAGCGCGCCCAGGATGCCGTCGCCGACCGCGACGAAGTAGTTCACGATGTCGAGCTTGGTCAGCCCGCGATCCGCGAAGTACGGCTTGTCCGGGTTGCTCACCCGCACCTGCCGACCACCGATCTCGAGCTCGATTGCCTTGGTCGCCGCCATGCGGTGACGCTACCGCGTGGCACCGACAAACGGCGGAAAACTGCGGAAAGGCAAGTTTTCGTAAAGGCTAGGCACGTCCGGTAACTGGGCGGTAACGTACGTGCACTTCGTTCCTGGGGCGTGAGGCCTCCGGGACGCTTCTAAGAGGAGCGCGAGGATGAACAGATCCGCCCTGTTCGCCGCTGCCACCGCAGTAGCGACCACCACCGCCCTAGGGCTGACCTCGGCCACCACCGCCACCGGTGCGCCCACGGCAGCCCCCGTCCCCAGTCCTGCGGCTGCCGTCGCCCGGGCCAAAGCAGCAGTGAGCGACAACCTCGCCGCGCTGAAGGCCGGCACGGCCGACGCGTTCGCCGTCCGCGACGTGATCGTCGACAAGAGCGGCGCCACGCACGTCCGGATGGACCGGACGATCGGTGGGCTCAAGGTGCTCGGTGGCGACGTCGTCGTCCACCAGGACGCCGCCGGCGCCTTCAAGAGCGCCAGCATCACCCTGACCAGGAGCGCGAACGTCGACCGGACGCCGAAGGTCAGCATCGCCACCGCGACCGGCAAGGCACTCGCCAAGGGCCAGAAGGCCGAAGGCAAGCCCGCGCTGGTGATCGAGGCCCGCAAGGGCGCGCCGCGACTGGCGTACCTGGTCACCACGACCGGCACCCAGGCCGACGGGACGCCCAGCCACATCACCACCACGATCGACGCCGTGACCGGCGCCAAGCTGATCAGCGAGCAGCACATCGAGACCGCGACCGGTGACGGCCAGAGCCTGTACTCCGGGACGGTGCCGATCGACACCACCCCGGCGACCGGCGGCTTCACGCTGACCGACCCGGTCCGTGGCAACGGCGCGACCGGCGACGCGAACAACAAGACCGAGTCGATCCTGTGCCAGCTGTTCGGCTTCGGCTGCATCGTGCCGACCAAGTTCAACGACGCGGACAACCACTGGGGCAACGGCACCAACGCCGACCGCGCCAGCGCCGCGGTCGACGCCCACTACGGCGCCGCGACGACGTTCGACTACTACAAGAACACCCACGGCCGGAACGGCATCTTCAACAACGGCAAGGGTGTCCCGAGCCGCGTGCACTACGGCACCAACTACGTCAACGCCTTCTGGGACGGCAAGCAGATGACGTACGGCGACGGCGACAACGTCGTCGCGGGACCGCTGGTCTCGATCGACGTGGCCGGCCACGAGATGTCCCACGGCGTCACCTCGGCGACCGCGAACCTCACCTACTCCGGTGAGTCCGGCGGCCTGAACGAGGCCACCAGCGACATCTTCGGCACCCTGGTGGAGTTCTACTCCAACAACGCCTCCGACCCGGGTGACTACTACATCGGCGAAGAGATCATGAAGGACCGCCCGGCACTGCGCTTCATGGACAAGCCGAGCAAGGACGGCAAGTCCGTCGACTGCTGGTCGTCCGGTGTCGGCAACCTCGACGTGCACTACTCCTCCGGCGTGGCGAACCACTTCGTCTACCTGCTCGCCGAGGGCACCGGCGCCAAGGTGTTCGGCGGCCTGCAGCACAACTCGACCACCTGCAACGGCAGCACGCTGCAGGGCATCGGCCGGGACAAGGTCGGCAAGATCTGGTACCGCGCGCTGACCGTCTACATGACGACCAGCACCAACTACGCCCAGGCCCGGACCGCGACGCTGAACGCGGCCAGCGACCTGTACGGCGCCAACAGCCCCGAGCGGGCCGCTGTTGCCGCCGCCTGGACCGGAGTGAGCGTCAACTAACTCCCTGTGATTTCGCCGGTCCTGTCCCACTGGGGCGGGCAGGACCGGCGAATGATCCCCCCTGCGGATCGGCAACGGAACCTGCTGTTCACGCATTGGACCTTCCGGCGGACCTATGCGGGTGTGAGAATCCGCGACATGTCTGCCCATCTTCGATCACGACGCCGCCTGGGCGCCCTGGTCATCACTTCCACTCTTATCGCCTCCGGCGCGGCCGTCATCGCGGCGAACCCGGCGGGCGCCGCCTCCGCCTCGGTGGTCATCACCGAGGTGTACGGCGGTGGCGGCAACAGCGGGGCGCCGTACACGAACGACTTCATCGAGCTGACCAACAACAGCTCCGCGCCGGTCGACCTGACCGGCTGGACGATTCAGTACGCCTCTGCGGCCGGCACCTCGTGGGCCAACAAGATCAACCTGACCGGCTCGATCGCCCCCGGCGCTGTCTACCTCGCCCAGGGCGCGTCCGGCGGTGCCAACGGGCAGCCGCTGCCGACACCGGACGCCACCGGCAGCGTGAACATGTCCGCCGCCTCCGGCAAGGTCGCCTTGGTCAACTCGGCCACCAGCCTGAGCTGCACGACCGGCTGCGCCACGGCGCCCGGCGTGATCGACTTCGTCGGGTACGGCGCGGCCAACGACTTCGAGACCAGCGCCGCACCGGGCACCTCGAACACGACGTCGGCCACCCGCAAGGTGCCGACCACGGACGCCGACAACAACGGCACCGAGTTCGCCGAGCTCGCGCCGACGCCGAAGGTGCTCACCAACACTCCGCCGCCGCCGGACCCGATCGACGCCAAGATCCACGACATCCAGGGTGCCGCGCACCTCTCGCCGCTCGTCGGCAAGCTGGTCGGCAATGTGACCGGTGTCGTGATCGCCAAGAGCGGCAACGGCTTCTGGTTCCAGGACCCGCAGCCGGACGACAACCCGGCCACCAGCGAGGGCCTGTTCGTCTTCACGAGTTCCGCGCCGACCGTGTCGGTGGGTGACGCCGTGACCGTGCAGGGCACCGTGACCGAGTTCCGGCCGGGTGGCTCAGGCGGTGTCACGAACCTCACCACGACCGAGCTGACGCAGGCGAAGATCACGGTCACCGGGACTGCCGCCGTACCGGCTCCGACGCTGGTCGGCCCGGGTGGGCGAGTGCCGCCGTCGACTGTGATCGACAACGACTCGTCCGGTGATGTCGAGACGACTGGGACTTTTGATCCGGCCGAGGACGGTCTGGACTTCTGGGAGTCGCTCGAGGGTATGTGGACCGGGATCGACCAGCCGCAGGTCACCGGCCCGACATCCTCCTTCCGCGAGCTGTCCGTCGTACCGGCTGGGGCTGGGGTGCGGACGGTCCGTGGCGGCATCGTGCTGCAGAAGACCGACAGCAACCCCGAGCGCATCCTGCTCGACGACCTGCTGACCCCGATCCCGGACGCCAAGACCGGTGACAAGCTCGCCGGGACGGTCGCGGGTGTCGTCGACTACGGGTTCGGCAACTTCAAGCTGCTGCCGACCACGACGCCGACCGTGATCGACGGTGGCGTGAAGCGCGAGACGACCAAGGCGTCCTCGCCGCTGCAGGTGTCGGTCGCGACCTTCAACGTGGAGAACCTCGACCCGTCCGACGGCGACGCCAAGTTCGACGGGCTCGCGCAGGCCGTGGTCAAGAACCTCGCATCGCCGGACATCATCGGCCTCGAGGAAGTTCAGGACAACGACGGCGCGACCAACTCCGGTACGACGGCCGCGAACGTGACCCTGGATCTGCTGACCGCGGCGATCGTGAAGGCGGGCGGACCGCAGTACGCCTACCGCCAGATCGACCCGGTGAACAACGCCGAGGGCGGTGAGCCGGGCGGCAACATCCGGGTCGCGTTCCTCTACCGCACCGACAAGGCGGTCAAGTTCGTCGACCGGGCCGGCGGCGGTTCGGCGGTCGCGACCACGATCACCACCGACCGGCGGGGCCGGCCGCACCTGAGCGCCTCCCCCGGTCGCGTCGACCCGGCCAACCCGGCGTGGGCCGCGACCCGGGTCCCGCTCGCGGGCGAGTTCACCTGGCACGGCCAGAGCCTGTTCGTGGTGGTCAACCACTTCAGCTCCAAGGGCGGCGACAACCCGCTCTGGGGCCGGACCCAGCCGCCGGTCCAGGTGACCGCGGCCAAGCGGCACCAGCAGGCGCAGGCGGTCCGTGGCTTCGTCGACCAGATCTTCGCCAAGGACACCGGGGCGAACGTGATCGTGCTCGGTGACCTGAACGACTTCGACTTCTCCGAGACCACGGACATCCTGGTCGGGTCGGGCAAGACCGCACTGATCGACATGCCCCGGACGCTGCCGCTGAAGGAGCGCTACAGCTACGTGTTCGAGGGCAACAGCCAGATCCTCGACCAGATCCTGATCTCGAAGAACCTGCAGCCGGCCTCGTCGTACGACGTGGTGCACATGAACGCGGAGTTCCCGGACCAGATCAGTGACCACGACCCCCAGGTGGTGCGGGTGATCCCGCTCCCGTCCTGGGTGCGCTGATTGCCGGAGTCTTACGTGTTGGCGGTAGTGCAAGGTTTTCCTTGCGCTACCGCCGATACTGGGGACGTGACTGATTCGACCAAGCAGTACGCCGTAGAGAAGTCAGACGCGGAGTGGAAGGCGCAGCTGTCCCCCGCGGAGTTCCAGGTGCTGCGCAAGGCCGGTACGGAGCGAGCCTTCACCGGTGAGTACACCGACACCAAGACCATCGGTGTCTACAAGTGCCGGGCCTGTGACGCGGAGCTGTTCCGCAGCGAGACCAAGTTCGACTCGCACTGCGGCTGGCCGTCGTTCTTCGCGCCGCTGGCCGAGGACCGGGTCGAGTACATCGAGGACACCGCCCTCGGGATGAAGCGCGTCGAGGTCCGCTGCGCGAACTGCGGCTCGCACCTGGGCCACGTGTTCGAGGGCGAGGGCTACGGCACGCCGACCGACCTCCGGTACTGCATCAACAGCGTCAGCCTGGCGCTGCAGCCGGAGTGATCGACTGCTAGGGGGTGTCTCTTGGGTCCGCGCCGTAGCGAGCATGTGCTCGGTGCGGTAGCTCGGTGTGCTGGAGGGGAGGCCTCGATGCTTTTCCATCGTGGCCTTTCCTCCAGTGCGGCGAGGTGCCGTGCCGAGTGCAGCGCAGTAGGCGTGGGCCCAAGAGACACCCCCTCGACCACTAGACTGCGACCGTGCTGGATGTCCTGGGTGCTGAGCAGGCGTGGGAGGTGCCGGGGGCCTGGGTGACGGCCGTCCGGCAGAGGTTGCATGCGTGGGGCCAGGACCAGCGGTCGTTGCGGCCGCTGCGTCCGGATGCGTTCGCGGGATTCGCGAAGGGGACCCCGGCCGCGGTCTGGTTCACAAATCAGGTGGCTCCGCTGCTCGGCGGATGGATTCCGGTGCTGCACGGCGACCACGCCGATCTCGGTGCGGTCCTCGCGCGCGAGTTCCAGCGGCCGACGTACCGGATCGGTGGTGCCGGGCACATTGTGCGGGTCGCACCGACCGACTGGCCGTTGCAGGTGATCGCGGGCGCGCAGGGGTTCCGTGAGCAGGGGCGGAAGCACGCCGTCGAGGTGTCGCGGGACGTGGTGGCCATGTTCACCGACGCGCCGCCGCTGGCGGCCCGGGCAAAGGCGTTGACGGCTGCGTTCGACCGGGTCCTCGCCGACCGCGATGCGATCCACCTGCACATGACCGCTGACTACCCCGCGATCGTGCAGTACTGGCGGACGACCGCGCTCACGGACGCGGAGCACGCCGTACTGCCGGAGCTGGCCGGCCCGAACGCCGCTCTGAAGTACTCGCTGAACTCGCTGCGGGACGCGCACGCCAAGCTGCTGATGACGATCCCGGACGAGTACGCCGGTGACTTCGCGCAGCTGATGGCCGGGATGATTCTGGCCGGGCGGCTCACCAACCTCCCGCCGGGGGTCGCGCAGATTCTCGGCCCGGCCGCTCAGGACGTCGAGAAGGCGTTCGCGTCCGCGCGGACCGGGTTCCGTCCGCAAGCCTGGCTGGAGGCGAACACCGAGTGGCTGGGTCGCGCCGTACGGCATGACCAGCGCGCGGCCGCCCAGACCTGGGCCGCTGCGGCGACCCGTGTCTCGGTCCACCTGTCCGGTGCGCTCGGCGACGCGCCCTGGCCGGATCCGCTCATTCCGGACCTCGACGCGCTCTTCCGGCTCCTCGATCGGGACCGCCGTCCCGTGGCCGTAGCCGAGCAGGCGGAGACCTCTCTCTCCTCTGCCTGGGACAACGCGCAGACCACACCGCAGGCGGCTGCCAAGCCTGTTGCGCTGGGACCGGTCGACTTCACGAACGACCCGCTCGCCGAGCTCGACTCGCTGGTCGGGCTGGAATCGGTGAAGGACTCGGTCCGCAAGATGGTGGCCGAGGTCAAGACCAACCTGCGTCGCCAGGAGCTCGGCCTGCCGAGCCACGAGCGGGCACGACACATGGTCTTCGTCGGCAAACCCGGTACGGCGAAGACGACGATCGCGCGGCTGCTGAGCCGCATGTACCACCAGCTCGGCGTACTGGAGAAGGGTCACGTGGTCGAGGTCGACCGCTCCGACCTGGTCGGCTCCAGCACCGGTACGACGGCGCCGATGACCGCGGAGAAGTTCCGCGAGGCGATCGGCGGCGTGCTGTTCGTCGACGAGGCGTACACGCTGGTGCCCGAGAACAGCCCGGGTGACTACGGGCTGGAGGCCATCGCGACGATCCTGAAGCTGATGGAGGACCACCGCAACGACTGCATCGTGATCGTGGCCGGGTACCACCGCGAGATGCAGCGGTTCATGGAGTCCAACACCGGTCTGGCATCGCGGTTCCCGAAGCTGCTGTCATTCGCCGAGTACGACACGAACCAGCTGGTCGCGATCTTCGAGCTGCAGGCGCGGTACAAGGGGATGACGTACAGCGACGACGTACTGGATGTCGTCCGGTCGATCATTCCGCCGTCACCACGTGGCCACAACTTCGGCAACGGCCGCTTCATCCGGAACGTTCTGGAAGAGGCGATCTCCAACCAGGCCACGCGATTGTCCGCCCGCGACCCCGACTCCCTCACGGAGAAGGACCTCCGCGAGCTGCTGCCGGAGGACGTCCGGCCGCCGATGTCGATGCGGGCCGAGGACTACCTGTTCCAGAAGCCCGGCACTTAAACCGGAGTGGCCAGGGCGACCGGGTTGCCTTCGGGGTCGGCGAGGTAGGCCTGGCGTTCGCCCCACGGCATGGTCGCCGGCTCCTGGAGGATCGGGTGGCCGTGCTTGCGGAACATCTCCACCTCGGCCTCGACATCGTCGACGTACACGAAGAGTTCGAAGCGCGGCGCCGTACCGACGGTGATGCCGAGGGTCGCCTCCGGCCAGTTGGAGTCGGCGATCCCGAGCGAGGATTCGCCGCGCTCGAGGCCGACATAGTGCGGGTCGCCCTCGAGCGGGAACTGGTATGTCATCTCGTAGCCGAGCAGCGCGTAGAACTCGACCGACCGCCGGACATTGCTCACGTAGAGCACCGGGAACGCCTTGCGGTGCATGATGTCAGGCCAGGTTGGCGATCAGGTCGCCCAGCTCGGTGCGCTTGCCGGTGTAGAACGGCACTTCCTCACGCACGTGCCGACGCGCGGTGGACGCCCGCAGGTCGCGCATCAGGTCGACCATCCGGTGCAGCTCGTCGGCCTCGAAGGCCAGCATCCACTCGTAGTCGCCGAGCGCGAACGAGGCGACCGTGTTGGCCCGCACATCCGGGTAGCCGCGGGCCATCTTGCCGTGCTCGGCCAGCATGAACCGGCGCTCCTCGTCGGGGAGCAGGTACCACTCGTAGGAGCGGACGAACGGATACACGCAGACGTACGCGCGCGGCTCCTCGTCGGCGAGGAAGGCCGGGATGTGGCTCTTGTTGAACTCGGCCGGCCGGTGCAGCGCGAGCTGCGACCAGACCGGGGCCAGGTGCCGGCCGAGCCGGGACCGGCGCAGCGCGTGGTACGCCTTCTGCAACGCGTCCGAGGTCGGCGCGTGCCACCAGACCAGGAAGTCGGCGTCGGCGCGGAAACCCTCGACGTCGTAGATCCCGCGGATCACCACGTCGTCGGCCGCGAGCTTGCCGACCAGCTCGGACAGCTCCGCGGTCAGCTCGTCACGGTCCGCGTCACCGAGCGGGGTCTCGACTTTGAAGACCGACCACATGGTGTAGCGGATCACATTGTTCAGCTCGCGCGCCTTCGGCTTGTCCGTCACGGGACCATTCTCTCCAATGAATCGGTGAAACCACGCACCCGGGTGGCCGCTTTCACACCCGAGGCCACACAGGCGGCGATCCCGACACCCCGGTACGCCGCGCCTGCCACGGCCAACCCCGGTACGTCGGCGATGGCCGCTTCCACGCGGTCGACGCGGTCGAGGTGACCGACGGCGTACTGCGGAAGCCCGCCGCCCCAGCGAGTCACGATCGAGCCGACGATCGGTCCTTGGAGGCCGATCGCCTGCTTCAGATCGGACACGGCCAGCCGGACGAGCTCCTCGTCGGACCGCTGCAGCACGTATTCCTCACCGAGCCGGCCGACCGAGGTCCGCAGTACGGCGAGGTCTCCCCCGGCGTCGTTCGACCACTGCCACTTGGCGTGTGAGTACGTCGAGGCCTTGATGGTCCGGCCCTCGACCGAAGGGACCAGGAAGCCGGAGCCAGTCGCGTCGGCGGGCCAGTCGTCCTTGCGGACCGCGAGCGTGACGATCGCCATACTCGCGTACTCGATCGCGGCCAGCTCGGTCGATGCCGTCGGCACCAGGTCGGCCAGCATCCGGCTCGCAGGCGCGGCCGGGGTCGCGACGATCACCGCGTCGGCGGTCAGGTACGTCGGCGCCGGTACCGGACCGGCTTCCAGTTCGAACCCGTCCGGCGTGCGGGTGATCCGCCGTACGGCGAGTTGTCGTTGGATGGTGACGCCGCGGGCGAGGAGGTCTTGCTCCAGCGCGGTGATCAGCCGGTTCACGCCACCGACGATCCCGGCGAACACGGGCTCACCCGCCCGCTTCTGGCCCGCCTCCCGCAACTCGCCCGTCGCGGCGAGCAGGCTAGGTGCCGTCCGCAACTTCGCGTACAGATCCGGGACCGCTGCGGCCAGCGAGATCTCATCCGCCTTGCCCGCGTACACCCCACCAAGCAACGGATCGATCAACTTCTCCGTCACCGCCGACCCCATGCGCTCGGCCACAAACCGCCCGATCGCCACATCTTGTTCGAGCGCAGGCGGCCCCAACTCCGCCTCCCGCGCAACCTGCTCAGCCGCCGCCTCCCCCAGTACGTCGGCCGCCGCGGCCGGGTCGACCGGAACGCCCATCACCGTCGGCGGAATCGCCCGAATCCGATCGCCGACCCACAACCCAGCCGAGGTAGTTGCCGGATGCACCAGCTCGTCAGCGAGCCCAACCGCCTTGATCAGCTCCACAGCCTCCGGCCGCCGAGCCAGCACCGACTCAGCCCCCAAATCAACCGGCACCCCCTCAACCTCAGCCCCGGCCAACTTCCCACCCAGCCGCGGCGACCCCTCGAGCACCGTGATCTGCGGCGGATTGGGCCCATTCGCCAACGCATGCGCAGCCGCCAACCCGCTGATCCCGCCACCCACCACAACAACCCGACTCACAAACCCTCCAAGCTCAGCTCATACGCCACCTGCGGCCTCGGCCCTTCGGTTTCCGCAATACGTTGGAAGCCCGTTCGTTCCAGCACGGTCCACGAGGCAACGTTTGCGCGTGCTGCGCCTGCGGTCAGTTGCTTAAGGGCGTAGTCGCTCGCCGCGATCCGCACGATCGCTCGTACGGCGGCTGTCGCCAGCCCGCGGCCGGTGACGCGTTCGGCGAGGCGGTAACCCAGCTCGGCCGACCTGTCCTCGACATCGACGAGGTTCACCCGGCCGACGACGGCACCGCTCGGCTCCACGAGCACGTGGAACTGGCAGACACCCTCGGCTTGCTCCACCAACCGTGCGTCCAGGATCTCCGCGAAATGCTCGAAGAACTCGTCACCACGGTCGGCGATCGACAAGGCGAAGTACGAACGGTTCTCGCGCTCAAAAGCCAGCAGCGCGTCGGCGTGATCCGCGGTCAGGCGTTCGAGAGTGACGCCGTACTCAGACAGCACGAGCGGACTTCGACTGCACGTGCTTGACGATCCGGTTCAGCACCTCGGGATCGGCATCCGGCGGAACCCCATGGCCGAGGTTGAAGATATGCCCCGGAGCCGCCTGCCCTTCGACCAGGATCCGGTCGATCTCCGCCTCCAGCACCTCCCAGCCCGCGTGCAGCAGCGCCGGATCGAGGTTCCCCTGCACCGGCTTCCCACCGATCCGCCGCGTGGCCTCGCCGAGCGGCACCCGCCAATCGGCACCTACGACATCAGCACCAGCGGCGCTCATCAGGCCAAGCAGCTCACCGGTATTCACCCCGAAGTGGATCTTCGGTACGTCGTACGCAGCCAGCGCCTCGAACACCTTCGCCGAATGCGGCAGCACGAACCGCTCGTAGTCGCGCGGCGACAACCCACCGGCCCACGAGTCGAACAGCTGAATCGCCGACGCCCCCGCCTCGACCTGCACGGTCAGATACGCGATCGCCACATCCGCCAACCGATCCGCCAGCGCGTGCCACAGCTTCGGGTCGCTGTGCATCAGCGCCTTCGTCTTGGCGTGGTCCTTGCTCGGCCCACCCTCGACCAGGTACGACGCCACCGTGAACGGCGCGCCCGCGAATCCGATCAGCGGGGTCTCCCCCAATTGCCGTACGAGCTCCTGCACCGACTCCGTGATGTACGGCACGTCCGCCGGCGTCACCGGGCGGACCGCATCCACCCCGGCCAGGTCCCGGATCGGGTCCGCGACCACCGGTCCGACACCGGGCTTGATCTCCACCCCGAACCCGGTCGACTTCAGCGGCGTCACGATGTCGGAGTAGAAGATCGCCGCGTCGACGCCGTAACGGCGTACCGGCTGCAGCGTTATCTCGACGACGAGGTCGGGCCGCATACACGACTCGAGCATCGTGGTCCCCTCCCGGACCGCGCGGTACTCGGGCAGCGAACGGCCGGCCTGGCGCATGAACCACACCGGAGTGTGCGGGCCGGGCTCACCACGGGCGGCGAGCAAGAAGGGGGAACGGGCAAGCGTCGAGGGCACCCCACGATGATCCCACGCACCGCACAACGGGTTTTCCGGGCCTGGCCAGTGCAGGTTTTCGCTCCGCGTACGGGCCGTTACCGGCGCGTCTAAACGCGCGTCGGTGCGTAATCAGTCGTAGGCTGCGGAGCATGGGTGCCCGCAAGCAGGTCGACGCGCCACCCGCGGAGTTTGCCGAGGCCGTGACGCAGTTGCGCGGTGCCCGGTTCCGGCCAGAAGTATTCGTCGAGGAGATGCCTGCACCGCAGCGGATCGCTCCGCATGCGGCCGCGGTCAGCGCCGATGTGACGATCGACGGTGACGATGTCGCCACCGGTCGGCTCGTCGTCCTCTACGACCCGGCCGGTAACGACGCCTGGCAGTCGACCTTCCGCTGTGTCGCGTATGTGCGCGCTGCCGTCGAACCGGAGATGGTGACGGACGCGCTGCTCGGTGGCGTGGGCTGGACCTGGCTGATGGAGGCGCTGGCGGACCGGGGTGCGGAGTACCTGGCCCCGAGCGGTACCGTCACTCGCGTGGTATCGGAGAGCTTCGGCGGGATGGCCGACGACGACGCGACGGCGGAGATCGAGATCCGTGCGTCCTGGAGCCCCGTGCCCGGACCCGGTGGACTCGTGGACGTGACCAAGCACGCCGAGGCCTGGGGCGAAGTGCTCTGTACGGCGGCCGGGCTGCCGCCGGTTCCGCCGGGGGTGGTCGCGATGCCGACCCGGCGCGGACAGCGGGGCCGATGAGCCAGGCCGACCCCCAGCCGCCAGTACCGGAAGAGCCGACAGTTGAGCTGCCGCTCCTCGAACTCCGCGACGGCCTGTCCGATGTCGTCGACACCGACCCTGCGCTGACCGAGATCATCGAGGCCTTCCGGGCCGGTACCGGTTCGGTCGCCGTCGACGCCGAGCGCGCCTCCGGCTACCGCTACTCGCACCGCGCCTACCTGGTGCAGCTGCGCCGCGAGGGCTCCGGTTCCGCGCTGGTCGACCCGATCCCGTTCGGTGACCTATCCGCACTCGGTGACGCGATCATCGACGCGGAGTGGATCATCCACGCCGCCAACCAGGACCTGGCCTGCCTCGCCGAGGTCGGCATGATCCCGCGCAAGGTGTTCGACACCGAGCTCGCCGGCCGCCTCCTCGGCTACCCGAAGGTCGGTCTCGCCTCACTCGTCAGCGAGGTCCTCGGCTACCGGATGCGCAAGGAGCACTCGGCGGCCGACTGGTCGACCCGGCCGCTGCCCGCACCCTGGCTCGTGTACGCCGCTCTGGACGTCGAGATGCTGATCGAGCTCCGCGACGCCATCGAGGCCGAGTTGCGCCGCGAAGGCAAGTGGGAGTGGGCCGAGCAGGAGTTCGCCGCGATCCTGTCCGCGCCACCGCGTGAACCGAAGCCAGATCCTTGGCGCCGGACCTCAGGCATGCACCGAGTCCGCAATCGCCGCAGCCTGGCCGTCGTACGGGCGTTGTGGGAGGCCCGCGACCAGATCGCGTCGTCAGCCGACATCTCCCCCGGCAGGATCCTCCCGGACGCCGCGATCGTCGAGGCCGCGGCTGCGATGCCCGCCGACCGCGACACCCTCCAGAAGCTCACCGCTTTCAAGGGCCGCGGCGCTCACCGCCACATGCGCACCTGGTGGGAGGCAGTCGACCACGCCCGCCACCTCCCCGACACCGAACTCCCCAAACAAGGCCCCCGGTACGACGGCCCGCCCCCCGCTCGCGCCTGGGCCGACCGCGACCCCGATGCGGCCGCCCGCCTCTCCGCCGCCCGCACCGCAGTCTCCGAGATCGCCGAGGCCCACCGCCTCCCCACGGAGAACCTCCTGTCCCCCGACACGATCCGCCGCCTGGCCTGGGCCCCACCCGCCGACGCCGACCTGACCGCGGTCTCCACCTTCCTCCGCGACCACCACGCCCGCGACTGGCAAATAGCCCTCACCGCCGAAACCCTCACCAACGCCATAGCCACCGAACCAGCCGCAAAAATCGACTAGACCTTGGGTTTGAAGATTGAGCTGGTGACGTAGGTCATCGCTTCGGTGAATTTGGGGTCGGCGAAGCGGCGGTTGATTTCGGTTTCGTCGACGAGCTCGATGCGGGACTGGAGCCAGTAGAGGTTGCCGAAGGGGTCGTGGAGGCGGGCTACCAGGTCACCCCAGAAGAGGTGGGTCGGTTCGGTGACGACGGTGGCGCCGGCGGCGACGGCGTTCTTCAGGGTCTGGTGGATGTCCGGGACGTAGAGCCGGAGGAACGCCGGGGTCGGCGGCCAGTCGGGCTTGTCGAACATCATCACGATCGAGTCGCCGATCCGCATCTCGGCGTGGCCGATCCGGCCCTGCTCGTCGACCATCCGGCCACCGAGGTCCTCGGCGTCGAAGGCCGCGGCGAGGAAGTCCATCAGGCCGGCGGTGTCGTGGCCGATGATCCACGGGGTCACCGAGTGGTACCCGTCCGGGATCGGGGTGACGGCGGCAGACGCCTCCGGGGCGGGCGTCGTGGGCTCGGAGGCCGGGGTGACGGTCATGGCGCTTCTCCTCGTGATCGGTTGGTCCGACCCTATGAGGAGAAGCGGCCAATTTTTGTCCGCTACTTCGCGAGCTGTGCTTCGATCGCTGACACGACCTCGACCGACTCCGGGGTGGTCTGCGGGCGGAACCGCGCGGCGACCGTGCCCTCGGGGCTGATCAGGAACTTCTCGAAGTTCCACTGGATGTCACCGGCCTCGCCGGCCGCGTCCGCGGTCTGCGTGAGCTCGGCGTACAGGGGGTGGCGGTCGTCGCCGTTCACCTCGAGCTTGTCCAGCATCGGGAAGGTGACGCCGTAGGTCATCGAGCAGAAGGTGTCGATCTCTTCCGCGGTCCCCGGCTCCTGGCCACCGAACTGGTTACACGGCGCACCGAGGACCGTGAAACCGCGCGACGCGTACGTCTTCTGCAGGTTCTCCAAGCCTTCGTACTGCGGGGTGAGCCCGCACTTGGACGCCACGTTCACCAGGAGGACGGCCTTGCCCTTGTAGTCACCGAGCGAAGTCGGTGCACCGGACAGCGTGGTCAGCGGGATGTCATACAGGCTCATGCGGCTCCTTGCAGTTTGCGAGAGAGGAAATCGGTCGTGCGCTTCCACGCAAGCACCGAGGCGTCGATGTCGTGGAAGGCCGGCATCGGGTTGTCGAAGGCGTGACCCGCCCCCGGGTAACGGTGGATTTCGGTACCAGGCAAACCAGCCACCACGTCATCCACCGACAAGTAGTCGTCGGCGTCACCGAAGTGGTGGAGGCTCGGCGCGGTCACATCCGGCGCGAGGTGCAGAAGATTCGGCAGCGCCGAGCCGTAGTAACTGACAAGCGCATCGGCCGGCGACACCGCGGCCACGTTGAACGCGAGCCCACCGCCGAAGCAAAAGCCGACCAGCCCGGTACGGCGATCGCGGCCGCGCAGGTAGTCCAGCGCAGCCACCGAATCCGTCACCGCCTGGTCCCAGTCGAGCCGCTGCATCGTCGCGATGGCGCGTTCGAGCAGATCGTCGGCGTCCTCGTCCAGGTCGACGTCGTCCAGGCGCCAGTAGATCTCCGGGGCGACCACGTAGTACCCGAGCGCGGCCAGGTCGACAGCGCGCTGCTCGATGTACGGCGAGATCCCGAAGATCTCCTGCAGCAGCAGGATTCCGGGCGCGGACGAGTCAGGGTCTCCCCACTCGCGGACTGGCATCAAACCTGTAGCGGTATCGATCTCCAAAGTCACACAGTGAAGGGTACGGCCTCCTGCCGAATCGACCGTGTCACGGGCACCCAGCTCTTGGTTTCCTCGATCGCCGCGGTCAGCAGATCGAACAGCCGCTCATCCGGGTTCCGCACACACGCCTGCGAAATCCCCTCGACCGCACACGACACTGCCCGTGGAGCGGTCCGGCGCGCGAAGTCCGGCGTACCGCGGTGGTTCCGTCCAGTGAAGGAACGCGCCCACTTGGTAGCGGCCGGAACCGACTCCAGCACCTCACGCGACTCCGGCTCGAGGTCGTCGAGCGGACGCCCGTCGATCAGCGCGAGCTGGCGCTCCCCCACGATCAGCGCAACGGCCAGGATGTACTGACGCTCCTGCGACACCACCGGCAGCGCGTGCTGGATGCAACGAGCAGTCACCCGCGGTACGACGTGTGGGTCGTCCGGGGTCAGCCCGATCACCGACGGGATCAGTGGCGCGAGCCGGGTCCGCCCGGCGTCCGACGTACAGTCGTTGACGTCGCGGGCCACGCCGGCCAGCAAGGGATGCGTACAGGCCGGATGGTCGGACCACGGCTCCCCGGCCAGATACGAGGCGAATTCCATGAAGCACGCGCCCTTGCGCGGATTGCGGTGCTTCCCCCGGCTCAGAACCGGGACTGAGAGATCAAAGTCGTTCATTGAACGCTCCCGATAAGTACCTGTCGTCTCAGCATGCGCCTGTGTGAGCAGCCGCACAACGCGCGGCGGTTGGGCAGTTCTGTTACCGACGGGTAGCATCGCCTTAGCTTTCCCAACCCCAGAGGAGCGCTCCCGTGCCCCGTGAGATCCGCGATGTCGTCTTCGTCGACGGCGTTCGCACCCCGTTCGGCAAGGCCAAGGGCCAGTACGCCGAAACCCGCGCCGACGACTTGGTGATCAAGTGCATCCGCGAGCTGCTGCGCCGCAACCCCGCGCTGCCGCCGGAGAAGGTCGAGGAGGTCGCGATCGCGGCCACCACCCAGATCGGTGACCAGGGCCTGACCATCGGCCGGACGGCGGCTCTGCTGGCCGGTCTGCCGAACACCACCCCGGGCTACGCGATCGACCGGATGTGCGCCGGCGCGATGACGGCTGTCACCACGCTCGCCTCGGGGATCGCCTTCGGCGCGTACGACGTGGTCGTGGCCGGCGGCGTC
The DNA here is from genome assembly GCF_039529655.1 of Kribbella yunnanensis. Classification (NCBI taxonomy): domain Bacteria; kingdom Bacillati; phylum Actinomycetota; class Actinomycetes; order Propionibacteriales; family Kribbellaceae; genus Kribbella; species Kribbella yunnanensis. Next base: position 90,760 of record NZ_BAAANF010000018.1, read on the forward strand.
GAGCACATGGGCCGGCACCCGATGGGTGAGGGCGTGGACCCGAACCCGCGGATCATCTCCGAGAAGCTCGTCGACACCAGCGCGTTGGTGATGGGGTCGACCGCGGAGAACCTGCACGACCGGTACCCCTCGATCACCAAGGCGCGCACGGACGCGTTCGCCGTACTGTCCCAGGAGCGCGCCGCCAAGGCCTACGCGAACGACCTGATCCAGCCGGACCTGGTGCCGATCGCGACCCGCTCGGCCGAGCTCGGCTGGGGTCTGGCGAGCACCGACGAGCCGATGCGCCCGGGCACCACGCTGGAGGACCTGGCCAAGCTGAAGACCCCGTTCCGGCCGCACGGCCGGGTCACCGCGGGCAACTCGGCCGGTATCAACGACGGCGCCACCGCCGCGCTGATCACCTCGGCCGAGGCTGCTGAGGAGCTGGGCCTGAAGCCGAAGATGAAGCTGGTCTCCTACGGCTTCGTCGGCGTCGAGCCCGAGGTGATGGGCTTCGGTCCGGTGCCGGCGACCGAGAAGGCGCTGAAGCTGGCCGGGCTGACCATCGACGACATCCAGGCCTTCGAGGTGAACGAGGCGTTCGCCGTGCAGGTGCTGGCGTTCCTCGAGCACTACGGCATCGCCGACGACGACCCGCGGGTCAACCCGTACGGCGGCGCGATCGCCTACGGTCACCCGCTCGCCTCGTCCGGCATCCGGCTGATGACCCAGCTGGCCAAGCAGTTCGAGCTCAAGCCCGAGGTCCGCTACGGCCTGACCACGATGTGCGTCGGCCTCGGCATGGGTGGAACGGTCATCTGGGAGAACCCGAACTGGGAAGGCGCAGCCGCATGAGCTTGCAGGAACTGATCGACTCGGCTTCGGCCCTTTCGACCGACGAGGTCGTCACGCTGGCGCACTCGCGGGACGTCGTCCTGCCGAACAAGGCCGGGACTCTCGCGCTGATCACGCTGGACAACGGGCACGACCACACCAAGCCGAACACGTTCGGACCCAAGGGTCTCGGCTCGCTGAACGCGGCCATCGACGCGGCGCTGGCCCGCGAGGACATCGTCGCGATCGGTGTCACCGGCAAGCCGTTCATCCTGGCCGCCGGCGCCGACCTGACCGGCGTACCGAAGCTGACCGACCGGGAGCAGGCGCTGGCGCTCGGCAAGATCGGCCACGGCGTGATGCGCAAGCTGGTCGACGGTGGCAAGCCGTCGTTCGCCTTCGTGAACGGCGTCGCGCTCGGTGGCGGCCTCGAGGTCGCCCTGCACGCGACGTACCGGACGATCTCGGTCGCGGCCGGGATGCTGTCCACGCCCGAGGTCTTCCTCGGCCTGATCCCGGGCTGGGGCGGCAACTTCCTGCTGCCGAACCTGATCGGCGCCGACAAGGCCGTCAAGGTCGTCGTCGAGAACGCGCTGAACCAGAACAAGATGCTCAGCGGTCCGGAGGCGGTCAAGCTCGGGATCGGCGACGTGCTGCTGGACTCGGCCGATTTCCTCGAGCAGTCGCTGCTCTGGGCGTCGAAGGTGCTGAACGGCGAGATCGTCGTCGAACGCGCCGAGATCGATCGTGGCGACGCGTGGGACGCAGCCGTTGCCCGAGGCAAGGGATTTGCCGACATCAAGGTCAGCGGCGCGGCGCCCGCGCCGTACCGGGCTCTGGATCTGATCGCGGCGGCCAAGGACAACGACCGCGACCGCGGGTTCGCGGGCGAGGACGAGGCGCTGGCCGACCTGATCATGAGCGAGGAGCTGCGCAGCGGCCTCTACGCCTTCGACCTGGTCAACAAGCGGGCCAAGCGGCCGGCCGGTGCGCCGGACAAGTCGCTGGCGCGCCCGGTGAACAAGGTCGGCGTCGTCGGCGCGGGCCTGATGGCCGGCCAGCTGGCGCTGCTGTTCGTACGGCGGCTCGAGGTGCCGGTCGTGTTGACCGACCTCGACCAGGAGCGCGTCGACCGCGGTGTCGGCTACGTGCACGGTGAGATCGACAAGCTGCTCGGCAAGGGGCGGATCCGGCCGGACAAGGCGAACCAGCTGAAGGCGCTCGTCACCGGCTCCGTGGATCGCGCGGTCTTCGCCGACGCCGACTTCGTGATCGAGGCCGTCTTCGAGGAGTTGCAGCTGAAGAAGACGATCTTCGCCGACCTGGAGAAGATCGTCCGGCCGGACGCGATCCTCGCGACCAACACCTCGTCGCTGTCGATCACCGACATGGCCGCGGACCTGGAGCACCCGGAGCGCGTGGTCGGGTTCCACTTCTTCAACCCGGTCGCCGTACTGCCGCTGCTGGAGATCATCCGCGCCGCGCAGACCGACGACGCCACGCTGGCCACCGCGTTCGCGGTCGGCAAGAAGCTGAAGAAGTCGTGTGTGCTGGTCAAGGACGCCCCGGCTTTCGTGGTGAACCGGTTGCTGACGCGCTTCCTCGGTGAGGTCAGTGCGGCGGTTGATGAGGGTACGCCGATCCCCGAGGCGGACAAGGCGCTGTCGGCGCTCGGTCTGCCGATGCCGCCGTTCGTGCTGCTCCAGCTGGTCGGCCTCCCGGTCGCGCTGCACGTCGCGGAGACGATGAACCGGGCGTACCCGGACCGGTTCGCGGTCTCGGAGAACCTGGCCAAGGTCGTTGCCGCCGGCAAGCCGTCGTTCTACATCTGGCCCGAGGGCAAGCCGGTCGTCGACCCGGAGATCGAGGCGCTCGTCACCGTTGGCGACAAGCCGTCGTCCGCCGAGGACCTGCGCACGCGCGTGCTCACCGCACTCGCCGAAGAAATCAAGATCATGCTCGACGAGGGTGTCGTGGCCGAGGCGCAGGACATCGACCTGTGCCTGCTACTCGGTGCCGGCTGGCCGTTCCACCTCGGCGGCATCACGCCGTACCTGGACCGTTCCGGTATCGCCGAGAAGGTCAACGGCAGCCGATTCCTGCCGCGTGGGCTCGCTAGCCTCTGAACTTCTTGACGGCTGCGAGCAACTGGGCCGGCGTCATCCCGGAGTGTTTCTTCAGGATGGCGTCGGCCCCGTTCTCGTGACTGGCCAGGTCGGCGTACAGGGCGGCCACCTTCTTCTCCCCCAGCTTGTCGACCAGGTACTCGACCACCCACCAGCTCTGCCCGTACGAGCGACTGCCGGCCGCGCCGAACTCCGCCCGGCCAGGGAGTGCCTTCATCGAGGGCAGCGTCTTCCGGACCTGCTTGCGGTACGGGTCGACCGTCCACGCTGGGTCGTCCTCGATCACCGCGCAGCGGATGTACTCCGCGAGACCCTCGACCATCCACATCGGGCCCTGGCGGCCAAGCCGCTGCGTGGCGGCGTGCGTCATCTCGTGGACCAGCAGGTCCTCGTCGAGCTCCTTGCGGACCGACGGGTTCACCACGATCCGCGTGCCGGCCGGTGCGGCCTTCCGCATCCCGGTCGGATCCCCTTCGTACACCGGGACGGCCTTCGCCGCGATCGTCCAGCCGCGGCCGGTTCCGGAGGTCCACAGCAGGGACAGCACCTGGGCGTCGGGCATCGCCACGACCATCACCGAGCCGTCCCACGGCCGCGACCAATGCCGTCGTACGCCGGTGGCTGCCTTCTGGGACGCGATGGCGATCTTCTGACCGAGGGCGGCCTCGCGCTGGGCGACCACGACCGCGACCTTGCCGCGGCGGATGACCTTGATCGGCCCGAAGTCCCACGGCTGCCGGTGACCGTCGGGGCTGAGCACCTCGTCGATCGCGCCGTCCTCGACCAGCATCCAGCCGGTAGCGCGTCGTACGAAGGTGTAGGCGACGTCGGTCTGGACCGGCTTGGCATCCAGGCCGGCCAGTTGGTACCGCATCAGCACCCGGGACGAGAACGCCGTGGGGCCGTACTTGGCGACCAGCCGCGGGACCTCGTGCTCGTTGGCCAGCGAGTACTCGAGCTTGAGGAATCCGAGCTGGCGCAGGTTCGCGAACAGCATCCGCTGCCGCGCCACCAGCTTGGCGTCCTTGCTGTCCACCGAGGCGAGGAAGGCCTTCACATCACCCTTGCGCACTGCGGCGGCCCGCGCGCTCAGCAGCTTGTTGATCTGCTGCTTGCGCGCCGCCGTGTCGGCGCCGGGCTTCGCCTTGACCGCGACAGCCTGCCCGCCCGGTGCCGCGGCGCCTTGCTGCAGCCGTACGCCGACCACAGCCACCGCACCGGCGATCGCCAGCGTGGTGAGCCCGGCGACCAGACGCCGCGGGTGCTTCATGGGTACTCCCCCTCCGATGGTCGGCTGATCCTATCCACAGCCGACCATCGGAGAGTGAATCAGGCCTGGACCTGTTCCCCGGTCTTCTGCTCGATGCCGACGCGGCTCTTGCGGTAGCCGTAGACGGCGTAGATCGCGAAGCCGATCGCCATCCAGATCGCGAACCGCAGCCAGGTCTCCAGCGACAGGTTCAGCATCAGGTAGAGGCAGATCAGCGCCGCCACGATCGGGATCACCGGGCTCCACGGCACCCGGAAGGAACGCTTGATGTCCGGACGGCTCTTACGCAGCAGCGGCACCGCGATCGACACCAGGGTGAACGCGGCCAAGGTGCCGATGTTCACCATCTCCTCGAGCTTGCCGATCGGGGTCACGCCGGCCACGATCGCGACGACGACACCGATACCGATCGTCAACCGGTACGGCGTACCCCACTTGGCGTGCACCTTGCCGAGCTGACGCGGCATCAGGTGGTCACGGCTCATCGCGAACACCACGCGGGCCGCGCCGATCATCAGCGTCAGTACGACGGTGGTCAGACCGGCGACCGCACCTGCCGAGATCAGCGTGGCGAACCCACCTTGACCGACCGAGCGGAACGCCTCGGCGAGCGCCGCCTCACCACTGATGTCGGTGTACTTGACCATGCCGGTGATCACCAGGCAGACGGCGACGTACAGGACGGTGCAGATCGCCAGCGAACCGATGATGCCGCGCGGCAGATCGCGCTGCGGGTTCTTCGCCTCTTCGGCGGTTGTGGCGACCACGTCGAACCCGATGAACGCGAAGAACACCAGCGACGCACCGGAGACCAGACCCATCACACCGAACGTCGACGGCGTGAACCCGAACAGTGCCTGGAACAACGGCGTCGTGATCGTCACATCGCCACTCGGAGCCGGCACGCTCGGCGGGATGAACGGGGTCAGGTTCGAGCCCTTGATGTAGAACAGGCCGGCGACGATCACGAACAGCACCACGAAGAGCTTGATCGCGACCAGCACCAGGTTGACGCGCATCGACTCCTTGATACCGATCGTCGCGAGCGTGGCCAGGACGACCACGAGCAGCATCGCCAGCACGTTCACGCTGCTGTCCGGCCCGATCGACTCGGGCCAGCCCAACCCGATCTGTTCCAGGAACAAGGCGGCGTACGTCGACCAGCCCTGGGCCACGACGCTTGCCCCGAGCATCAACTCGAGCAGCAGGTCCCAGCCGATGATCCAGGCGAAGATCTCACCGAGGGAGAAGTACGAGAACGTGTACGCCGATCCCGACACCGGGACGGTCGAGGAGAACTCGGCGTAACACAGGGCGGCCAGCGCGCAGCAGACCGCGGCCAGCACGAAGGACAGGGCGATACCCGGGCCGGCGAAGGCCTTGGCGGCCCGGCCGGTGAGGGTGAAGATGCCGGCACCGATGATCACACCGATACCGAAGACTGTCAGGTCTAGAGCGGTGAGGCGTTTTTTGAGCTGGTACTCCGGCTCGTCGGTGTCCGCGATCGACTGTTCGATCGACTTCTTCCGCACAAGACTCATCTGCGCCTCCTCAGGATGGACGGAACCCTCCGAGCCTGCCTCTCTGACAGCGCGAGGTCAATTCGGCACTCAGCGTTGCGGCCGGTATGTCCGCAGTGATGTCCATAACGTGACCTCGGTGAGACCACTGCGGCTGAGCAGGATGCGGTCGCGGGACACCTGGTTGATGCCGTGGGCAGCCATGTCCTCGTACAGTTCCTCGACCGCGTCCAGACCGATCCGCTGCACCAGGTAGCGGACGGCCAGCCAGCTCACGCCGTACACGTCGGCTGAGCTCTCGTAGAAGCCGGCGTCGGTCGGCAGCGAGTGCAGTGTCGGCAGCGCGTCGTCGATGACCTCCTGCTCCCACTTGGACACCTCGCCGGGACCGCCGAGCGCCTCGATACCGCGCCAGGAGACGTACTCCGCGGCGCCCTCGGCCAGCCACAGCGGTTCGTACCCGCCAAGGTCGGCGGTCGCGACATGGGTGAGCTCGTGCGACAGCAGGATCTCGTCGACCTGGTCGCGCTGGTTCGGGTTGATCACGATGTAGGCGCCGGCCACGGTGCCGTCGGCCGTGTCCTGACCGGGCAGCGACGAGAACGTCGACCCCGCACTGGCCGCCGACTCGATGTCCTCGTCGGCGAACCGCGCGTCGCGGACCTCGGTGTCGTCGAGCGCGATGATCAGCGCCGATCCACGCCAGCGGCGCGGCCAGTAGTCCCGCACCTCGGTCAGCCCTTCGGCCGCCTCGGTCAGGATCGCGCGACCGCGCTCGTGGTCACCCTTCTCGACCACGACCAGGACGCGCGGCCCCCGCAGTACCTCGATCCGGCCGAGGTCCCAGGCCTCGCGGTGCGCGCCGGGGCCGAGGTCCTTGTCCAGGTCGTCGTCATCGGTCAGCACCCAGCGGCCGGCCCGGCTGATGAACGTGTAGCCGAGCTCGGTCGTCACCGGCGCCACGTCGACCTTGGGGATCTGGTAGCGCATCAGGATCCGGACCAGGTACGTCGCTCGTCCGCGCGCCTTGACGACCGCGGGGTCGAAGCGCTCCTCGGCCTGGCTGTACCCGAGCTCGGTGAAACCCAGCTCGACCAGGTTCGCGAACAGCACCTTCTGCCGCGCGATCAGCTTGGTGTTCGACGGATCGAGATCCTTGAGGAACAGCGTCAGGTTCCCGGTCTGCACTGCCTGGGCGCGGCGGATCAGGATCGTGTCGATCGCCACCCGGCGAGCGGTCGCGGCCGTCGACGCCTTCGACGGCGATCGCGGCGTCTCGGGCGGGGTTTCGGGCGCAGTCACCCGGGCCCGGGCGTCCTCGGACCGCTCGTTCACGGCGTAGGCCACACCGCCGGACACGAGTGCTACCGCCAGCAGCAACCCCAGCCAGCGGCCAGGGCCAGCCGATGCGCCTGGCGGTGGGGCGCTAGGGATGGTCGCACTCACGTCGGGTCGTTCCTCCGAGTACCCGTCTGTCTACAGCCCGGCCACCTTACTCGTTTCGCGGCGTTCCGCCACCAACACGCCGGTCACGAAGCGGCGGCGGTCTTCAGGGCCCGGAACAGAGCAGTCTCCGTGAGGCCGACATGCTCGGTCATGATCCGGTCCCGCTCCTCCTGGTTGGAGCCCAGCGCGGCCAGCTCCTGATACAGCGTGGCGACTTCTGTGCCACCGAAGCGGTCGAACAGGTAGTCGACCGCGAGCCAGGACAGCGGGTACGAACTGTCGGGGCGCTGGAAGAAGACCGCGTCGGCCGGCAGACTCTTCGCCTTCGCCAGGTACTTCGTCCGCACCTCCTGCCGGTACTTCGGGAGCGCCAGGTCCTGGGCACCGTCCATCGGCAGGAACTCGACGTACGTGGCCGCGCCCTCGACCAGCCAGCGCGGCGCATAGGGCCCGTACGACGCCGTGGCGACGTGGGTGAACTCGTGGGCGAGGGTGCGGGCGTCGATCCGGCCGCGGTTGCGCGGATTGATCACGACGTACGAGTCGGCGCGTTCGCCGGCTCCGCTCACCTCGCCGGGCAAGGTGCGGTAGACCCAGGTCGCCATCGCGAGTGCGTCCTCGGCGTTCTTCGGGACGGTGTAGTCGGCGCCGCGGACGATCTTGTCGTCGAGCGCGATCACCACACCGGAGCCGGTCCAACCGCCCGGCCAGCTCTTGCTGACCGCCTTCACCGCGCTGGTCGCGATCCCGGTCAGCTTGGTCGCCAGCTGCTGCTGGCCCTTCTCGACGACGACAAGGACCCGTGTAGCGCGTTTCACGAGGACCTCGCCCGTGTCCCAGGCCTCCTCGTGCGAACCCCGGGGCAAGCGCTTGTCGATGTCCTGGTCGGAGACGAGGGTCCAACGGCCGGCCGCGCGCTCGCGGAAGGTGTAACCGAGCATGGTTTTCACCGGGACGGTGTCGATCCCGCGGATCTGGTAGGTCATGGCGACCGCCACCACGTAGGTCGAAGGGCCGTACTTGCGGGTGACGGCGTCGTCGTACTGCTGGGCGAGCTGCTGATAGGCGAGCTTCGCGAAGCCGAACTGGGTCAGGTTGGTGAAGAGCGTGCGCTGCCGGGCGATCAGGGTCAGGTTGGCCTGATCGACATCGGCGAGGAAGGCGGCCTGGTCATCCTGGAGGACGGCCTGGGCGCGGCGCTTCAGGACCTTGTCGACGGCCGCGGCCCGGGCGACCAGATCGATATCCGGTGTCTTCGGGGCGGTCTTGGCCGGCTGCTCGGCCTGGGTGGTGGATTGATGCAGCGCGAGGCCGCCCGCGACCGCCGCCGCGACCAGGACGAATGACAGCAGGAAAGGCCACAGCGGCGTACGGGCTCGTCCCGCCGCCCGACGCCGCGCGGGTGCCGCATGGCGGCCCACTCAGGCCGCCTGCTCAGACTCCGCCTGGCCGACCAGTCGCTGGCTCACTGATCGACTCACCCTGCGTCTGGGCAACGGCCTCGATGACGTCTCTCGCGATCTGTTGACCGGTGAGGCCGATCTCCTGCAAAACCGCCGCACGCTTCGCATGCTCCAAGAACTGCTGAGGGATGCCGAAGTCACGCACCGGCGTCGTGATGTTGTGGTCGCGCAGCGCCTGGGCGATCATCACGCCGCAACCACCGGCGCGGCCGTTGTCCTCGACCGTGACGACCAGCTTGAACTGCGGCGCCAGCTCGACCAGCTTCGGATCGACCGGCTTCACCCAGCGCGGGTCCACCACGGTGACGCCGATGCCCTGCGCCTGCAGCCGCTGCGCGACATCCATCGCGGTGGCGGCCATCGAGCCGATCCCGACAAGGAGGACATCCGTGCCGGAACGATGCAGTACGTCGAGTCCGCCGACCTGGTCGATCGGGTCGATGTCCGGGAACACCTCGCCCTTGGCATAGCGCAGTACGGTCGGGGCGTCGCTCACGTCGACCGCCTCGTTCAGCAGCTCGACCAAGCGCGTGCTGTCCCGCGGCGCGGCCAGTCTCAGACCCGGGACGAGCTGGAGGAGCGACATGTCCCACATGCCGTTGTGGCTCGCGCCGTCGTCACCGGTCACGCCGGCACGGTCGAGCACGAAGGTGACACCGCACTTGTGCAGCGCGACGTCGAGCAGCAGCTGGTCGAACGCCCGGTTCAGGAAGGTCGCGTACAGACCGACGACCGGGTGCATGCCGCCCATCGCGAGACCCGCGGCACTGGTGACCGCGTGCTGCTCGGCGATCCCGACGTCGAATGTGCGGTCGGGGAAGGCCTGCGCGAACTGGTTGAGGCCGGTTGGGTTCATCATGGCGGCGGTGATCGCCACCACGTCCGGCCGGCGGTGACCGATCCGGACCAGCTCCTCGGCGAACACATCCGTCCAGCCGCGCGGCTTGTTGGCCGGGCGCATCTGGTGGAAGTTGTCCTCCTCGTCCTGCTCGGCCGCCGCGTACCCGAAGCCCTTCTGGGTGACCGCGTGCACGATCACCGGGCCGCCGAACGCCTTCGCCTTGCGAAGCGCGTCCTCCATCGCCTCGCGGTCATGGCCATCGACAGGACCGACGTACTTGAGGCCGAGGTCCTCGAACATGCCCTGCGGGGCGAGCATGTCCTTCAGCCCCTTCTTCACCCCGTGCAGCACCTCGTACATCGGGGGGCCGACATACGGCGTCCGGCCGAGGTTCTTCTTGATCAGGTCGAGGATCTTCTCGTACCGCGGGTTGGTGCGCAGCGCGGTCAGGTGCGTCGCCAGGCCACCGACGGTCGGACTGTACGACCGGCCGTTGTCGTTGACGATGATGACGAGCTTCAGGTCCTTCTCGGCCGCGATGTTGTTCAGCGCTTCCCACGCCATGCCGCCGGTCAGACCACCGTCACCTATCAGCGCGACGACATGCCGGTTCTCCTTGCGGAGCCGGTAGGCCTTCGCCAGACCATCGGCGTACGAGAGGCTCGTGCTGGCGTGGCTGTTCTCCACGATGTCGTGCTCGGACTCGGCCTGGCTCGGGTAGCCGCTCAGACCACCCTCCTGCCGCAAGCTGTCGAACTTCGGTGCCCGTCCGGTCAGCAACTTGTGCACATACGTCTGGTGCCCGGTGTCGTAGACCAGCCGATCCGTCGGCGAGTCGAACACCCGGTGCATCGCCAGCGTGATCTCCACCATGCCCAGATTGGGCCCGAGATGCCCCCCGGTCCGCGACACGGTCTCCACCAGTACGTCGCGGATCTCCGCCGCCAGATCGGTGAGCTCCCTCGGCGTCAGCTTCTTCAGATCTGCCGGACCGCCGACCGTCTCCAGCACGCGCATCGAGCCCCTTCCACCGGTCATCCTCGAATGCTTGAGTCTATGCATGCGCCCCCCGCGATTCCGAACTGGCCGGGCACGTGCGGTGAATCTCACTCTTCGAGACGCTCACTGACCGTGATTAGTTCGGGGTCTCCCCTACAGTGACCGCATGCATCAGGTGACCACCCTGTTCACCAAGTACGACGGCACCCCACACCGCCTGATGGAGGCCGTCCACCTAGGCGAAGACGAACACGGCCTCTGGGTAGGCTCCCGCCCCGGCCAACGAGCCCGCCGCGCCGACGGCACCTGGATCACCGTCGACCACCACCGGGTCCGCCTCTTCCCCCGAGGCCAATGGTGGTCCGCCCTCTTCAACGACGACCCGCATGCGACGAGGATCTACTGCGACGTCACCATGCCGCCCGTCTTCGGCGTAGACACCGTCACCCTCGTAGACCTCGACCTCGACATCCGCCTGCTCCGCACCGGCGCCGTACGAGTCATGGACGAGGACGAGTTCGAGGCCCACCGCGTCAAATACGCCTACCCACCCCAGGTAGTAGCCACCGCCCAAGCCACCTGCACCTGGCTGGCCGCCAACATCACCACCGCCGAGCCCTTCAAGTCCGCGTACCAGCCCTACCTGGAAGCAGTCCGAGCCCTCTCCAGGTAGCCGACCCACCGGACCGCCAGGCCAAAGGGACCACCATCCGACGCGTCCCGCCCACACCGGCGGAATTCGCCCACTTGTGATGGCCGGCAAATCCGCCGACTGTGAGAAGTGGCGGTCGAGTGTGACCTCCGTGCCGCTTTCCATCGTTTACCGGCAGCAATCTGCCCACAGTCGAGGCCGAACAGCTTGTCGTAGCGCGTCGAGGACCACCGAATTCAGTCCGGACAGCAACTGGCCCTCAGCCGAAGGCGAGTGCGGTCGGACGGCCCTCGCGGAGGGCGGCCAGGTGATCGTCGTAGTTCAAGGTGTCAAAGAGGGACGAACCGTCGAGCAAGCGCGCCTGCAAGTCCCGCTCGCGGGCCTCGATCGCCTCTGCCCCGTCAACGGCGGAAGCGAACTCCTGCTCGGAACCCACCACCAACCCGTCGTCGTCGCCGACGATCAGATCCCCCGGCCGAACCCGGACGCCCTCGAGAACAAGATCGATTCCGGTCTCGGGGAGAGCCTTCGCCGGATACGCGTTCGGGGCGAATCCCATGGACCACACCGGCATCGACAGCCGGGCCACAGTGGCCGTATCGCGAGAGCGTCCCGCAATCACGAGCCCAGCCAGCCCGCGACGCTGAGCCTCGGTGCAGAACAGTTCACCCGCGACAGCCCTGTCGTCCCCACCGGCGTCAACCACCAGCACGTCCCCAGAACCCGACTCCCGCAACCCCTGAATCACCGACATCAGGTCCCGATTCGCCCGTACGGTAACGACCCGCCCCACCGGCCGACCGCCCGGCGCGACCGGACGCAGGCCCGGCGGCAGAATCCGCAACGTCGGCGCAGCATCGACGAGGCTCGTCGTGGACAGTTCCCGCAAGCGGTCAAGCAGGGTACCGGTCGTCATACTCCGATCCTCACATCCGAAACCAGCAGCATCGCCACCGGACCAGCACCACCCACCCCCAGACAGCAACCGGCCCCCGCCGGCTAGGAGCCCCCCTGAGCCGACAAGGGCCGATCAACCCGCGCCCTCTCGGAACGCGACCCGACCTATCCTCAACCACTCCCCGTACACAATCCACCCCCCACAGCAAACTTGCACCTTCCTGCAACTCGGCTATCCGGGCAACAGAGTCACGCAGCCGCTGGATCTCCAGCACGATCTGGAAACCCGGCAACTCCGCATTCGCGCTAGCCATCAGTGCCAGTCACCACGATGGTTCGCCGAATGAAGCGCACCCCAGGCGCCGCCGCGGCACGTCAACCAGTCGATCCGCCCCTGACCGTCCGCCAGAACCCTCTCGTCCGGAATGCCGCGCCCATTCAGCCCTAGCAGACTTGCGGATTCACATCCTGACGGCGACCTCTCTGGGACCCACTGCAAGGTCGATGGCCGCGTTGGCCTCAAGGTTTCAGAAGGACGCAGGCAACCGGTCCAGTTCCCTACGAATCGGCCCGGCGCACGGAATGCGATCCCACCACCATCCGCGCGGGTCGGGCTCCTCGCCATGAAGCCGAAGAAGTGCCCCACGTTGGTCGGCTTCCGTATATGAGCGAAACCTCGAACCCACCTCATCGAGCGCGGCGAGAAGATTTCCAAGCTCCCCTAGCGGAACCATTTCCAGTGCTCTGTCAATCAAATCCCGAAGGATGTCAGCTGCAATCAAGTCATGCGCACCCCAGACCGACCTATCAGAGTCGGGGAGGCCAAGCTCTCTCTCTATCCGCGTCACATGCTCATACCATCCGAGCACCAGCGTAACCAGATCCAATGATCGGCCAGGAGTCACTTGCACCGACACACGCTCGAACCGATCTATCTCAGCCGCTCCAAGGTGGCGGCCCAGCCAGTCACGCGCCTGATTCTGCGGCATCAAATCACCTTCCCGGATAGTAGGCCGTTGACTTCCACGGCTTGTCCCAGTTCACGATGACGCGAACCCCATCGTGGTCAAACCGGGACGAATTCTGTCCCTCAATTTGATGAGGACCAGCTTGCCTCATTGCAGTTTCCACCTCGACCGCAGTGGGCCGACCCATGGCTGGATTTCCATCACCGGTATGCCCATTCACGAACTCGGCGATCTCATCCAATGAATAGTCACTACCATGGAAGTCGTCTCCGCCGCGGTCATCACCATTCTTGCCTCCGAGCGGAATCTTGCAGTTCGGTCCTGTGTTGTGAACGAGGATCGGAGTCACACCAGCCAGCACATAGTACGTGTGGATGTCTGCGACTGTCAGGTTGTAGGCCAGCGCCTGACGGGCGGTCTGTGGCGCGAGCCCCACGACCGCCACCGGGCGTCCGGCAGCATTGAGGGCCTTCTCGCCTGGCGACAGTTCGTCAGCACGCTCAAAACGGTTGTCAGTGATCGACCAGAAGGGGTGATCCTCTGTAGTCGTCACCTTTCCACCGTCGACTACGAGATCTGTCAGCGTGTCGTTATGTACCCACACCTGCAGGACGGTCTTCACAGCTCGCTGGCCGGTTTTTGGGTCAGTGGCGACGACCTTCTCGCCGGGTTTGATCTCGTTGATTGGCTTCTGCGCGCCGTTGGCCATCAACACCGCGGTGGCGCCCGCGAAACTACACTTTCCTCGGTTTCTTGTGACTAGGCTCCGAAGCCCGCCCAGGAATCCTCTACCGGTGCCCGACGCCGCCGTTCGGCTCGTGGCCGCGAGGGTGGAGGCTAGCTTGCTGCCGCCCTTGGTACCGACGATTGCCTCGCCGACCATGAAGGCGACTCGGCCTGATGCCTTGGACTTCTCGCCGTTGGCCCAGTCTTGTTTGACTGGAGCGACCATCGCATCCCAGAGGGACTTTGGGTCACGCACAATGGTTTTGGCTGTCTCAATTTGGGACGAGCAGTTCAGCAAGGCGTAGCACTGGAAGCTTTGCTGGCTGCTGGCGTACAGGCCCTTCGCTGTGTCGATCGCTTGGGCACCGATGCCGCCTTGGTAGTCGAGGAACATCTCACTGCTGCGGTCGATGTTGTGCGCAATCTTGTGAGCGGCCTTACTAAGGTTTCCGAAGAAGCCTCCGCCACCGGAGTTGTCATTGTCCGAACCGTCACCACCGTTGCTGCCGCCGTTGTCGCCGCCGGAGCCACCGTCGTTGGTACCGCGGTCGTTGGTAGGACGGGTGGTGCTGGTGGTGCTGCCACCGCACGGGCCTGAGCAGCCGACGCCGCCGCCGGTTTCTTCGCGCTCCCTGAGACCAGTGGGGTCGGAGACAGTCGCAGGGTTGTTGGAACCGTAGGTGTAGCCCAGCATTTGGTGCGGGTCGGAGGTGTCCATCAGGGGGTCGACGCTGATGAAGCTGCCGACGGATGGGTCGTACTCGCGGGCTCCGATGTGGGTCAAGCCGGTGGTCTTGTCTTCGGGCTTGCCCAGGAAGCCGTGATTGTCGGGCCAGGTGGTGGGTTCGGTTCCTCGGGTTTCACCGAACGGTGTCGTGTAGCGCTTGGTCGGAACCAGCGTCCTCGAGTCGATGGCAACGCTGGATGTTCCGTGGTGGTCCGGAGCCAGCCAGTCGAGGTCAGAACTGCTTGAGCGGACCGCGATCGGCTGGTTGTTGATCGCGTACTCGCGTTTCGACGTGACAGTCCTGGTCGTCGTGTCGAGCGTGACTTCGAGGGAACCCACATAAAGGGTAGTCTCGCCCGGGCTCTTGCGCAGGATGAGGCCACCGTCGGCGTCGTATACGTAGGACGTGTCACCTGCCGCGTTCTCGAGCTTCTGCAGCTTGTTCTCCGCGTTCCAGGTCAGAGCCTGGACTCCGCTGTCGGGATCGGGCCGCTGTGTGGTGTTGCCGGCGTCGTCGTACGTGTAGTTCGCGGGCGGTTTCGGAGCCGCGCCGGTTGTAGTGACGGACTTCAAGGTGTGGGGTTGGGCAGGGTCATAGGTAGAGGTCTCGGTCGTGGTGCCGGCCGAGGCGTGATCGGTCTGGGTCTGCCGGAGACCGCTCGGGGTGTAGGTCCAGGACTGCCAGTACGGCGCTGGTCCACCAAGGCCGGTAACCGAGGGGGCAACCGCACAGTTCGCGTTGCCAGGCGACCACGCATCGGTCAGCCGGGCGTGCCCGTCGTACTTGTAGCACTGGGCATCGCCGTCGACCTTGTTGTCGTCCTGGAGCAGGTTTCCGGCGGGATCGTACGCGTACTGGTGGTTCGTGAAGATCTGCGAGCGGGCTGCCGAACTCGTCAGGAGACGACGGGTTCCAGGGTCGTAGGTATAGGAGATGTCGACGAGCTGTTCGCCGAGCATGTACTTCTCAGGGTCTCCGACCGCCGAGTACTGCGCGTCCTTCACATAGACGAAGTTTTGCGAGTTCTGCATCACGACCGGCTGGCCGAGGTTGTTGTAGCTGTACTGCAGTCGCTCGAGACCGAGGTTGCCCTTACCTGGGACCTCGGTGAACCGGATGGTCTCGGCATCAGGCATGAAGCCGATGCTCGTCTCGTAGGTGCCCGCCAATTCGGATCCCTCCACACCGGGAATGACAAGTTGCGTCACGGTGGGCTTATAGAGAACGTTGCGAGCGGTGATCTTCGACTTGTACGCCGCACCTGCCTTGCCGCCCGGGTACCGGACACTTTGGTAGAGCTGCCCGAGGTTGCCTGGTGCGTCGTAGTCCCAGCCCATCCTCAAGTTGTCATCGGTCTTCGAGCCTTCGTGGATCGCCGTCTTCCGGTCGAGGTTGTCGTAGCTGGTGATCAGCTTCTTCTGGTTGGCGTTGGTCAGAGCGATCAAACGGTCAGCACCGTCGTACTCGTAGGCCGTCGTGCCGGAGTCCGGGTCGGTTGAACTGACCGTGCGACCGAGCATGTCGAAGCCATACGACCAGGTTGACCCGGCCGAGGTCATCTGGGTCAGCTTGCCGGCGACGTCGTAGGCGTACTTCGTTGCGATGAAACCCGGTGTCACTGTCGATCCGTCGTACTCGCGCCGCTCGACCACCTGACCGCGTGCATCCTTGATCTCAGCAGTGGCAGGTGCTCCGTTCGGGGGCAGCGTGGTGACCCTGTCGCCGGCGTAGAGGGTGCGGGTCGACCATCTGGGGACCGCCGACGATGCGAAAGTGGAGATCGTCTGGCGACCGGCACCGTCAAAGGCCGTGAGGGTCTGGTTGGGAACCTCCGTATCAAAGATCACCGCGAGGCCGCCCGAAGGCGCTGCCGAGTTCCATAGGTCCTTGTTCTGGAGAACTGCGAGACCGCGTGTGTCGTACTTCGTCTCGCTGATCAGACGACCGCCGTTCGGCGCGACCGCCTGAGTCTGCCGACTGCGCAGCAGCGAGTCGTAGATGGCGTAACCGGACAAGTAGCCGTCGGCGGTGATGTTGAGGTCATCAGTGCGCACATAGGACGGGGCTGAGGACGACAAGTTGTAGGTGTAGCGCATGTTGGCGAGCTTCTTCTCGGCCTTCGACTGGTTCGGGAGCCAGACAGCGGCCAACCGCCCCAGAGCGTCGTAGTCGAGGTCGGTGACCTTGCCGTTCGGGTCGGTCTCCTGCGCCTTGCTCCCCCACTCCGGGCGATAGGTGACCTTCGTCTTGAGAGCCGGACTGTTCGGGCTGCCCGGAGTTATCGGCGGCGAGGTCGTGGTCGTCTCCAGGAGAGCACCGGCGCCCGTGGGCACGTAACTGGTCGTCGAGGTGCGTTCCAGTGCATCCGTCGTGGACACTGGCCGGCCGAGCGTGTCGTAGTGCGTGGTACCGGTGGTCTGATAGTTCAGTGTCCCCGCCGGCGTGTAGCTGGTTGCCCGCTGAGTCGAGCGGAGTTCGCCTTTGGTCGGCGCTGTGCCGAAAGTGCCCTCGTCGTAGATCTTCCGCTCGTCCGCGACGAACCGGCTCTGCGGCGGGTTTGCGGAGTCCGCGTCACAGCGTCCCTTCGACACGACGACTCGCGACACCAGGCCACGCAGTCCGGTGCTGGCATTCTTTGCGTACGACGTGACGGTGCAGACCTCGTCTGCCCTGTCCGGGTCTCCGAGGTCCTCGGACGTGGTCGGCAGACCGGTGTCGGTGTCATAGGTTGTCGTCGCCGTGTGCAGCAGATCGACTCGACCGCCGTCGCGTGGGATCCGCGACGTCACGGTGGACGGCTTGACGAAGTTCGCTCGCCGGACGATCTGTTTGGTGACTGGCACGGTGGTCGGGTCGACAGTCTGTACGGCGGTTTCCCCGACCCAATAGTCCGTCAGCGACCCGGAGATCTCAGCGTTGCTGTTGATCGCCGCGTAGGTAATCGCCTCTCGTACCAGGCCGGCCAGCGGCGGCGCGTCCACTCGGGAACCGCCTTGACTGTCGGGTATCGCAACCGATTTGCGATCGCCATTGGCATTCGCCCAGTCGTCGTCCATACCGCGGAAGTACGACGTGACCGTCCGCGACTTCGGGCCTTCGGCGACCGGATCCCCGGAGCTGGTCGTCACGGTACGGAAGCCGCGCCACTCGGACCAGTTGCGCTCCTTCGGCGGCACCAGAGGACTTTCCTGGTAGTGCCAAGCACCGCCGCCACCGTAGGTGTAATTCGTCACGACCGGATCGGCTCCGCCGGTGGCGTCGTTCACCCGGATCTGGGTGACGACGTGCCGGTGGAACCAGTCGTCACGCGGTTCCGACTGCGGCGGTTGCCAGTTCACCGGGTAGCAACGCATCGTGTTGGACGCCGCTGATGCGGGCAGCTTGCCGGGATCTGTCTTCGTCTTGGCAATGCACTCCGGCTCGGCGTAGTTCACGACGATGTGGGCACCTGTCTCGGTCCAGATCTCGCCAACGCGAAGCTTTCGCATCGGCGAGATGCCGTCCTCCAACGAGTCGACACGGTTCGGCAGCCCGAACTTGCCGAATGTGACCGTCAGCGGAGACGCTGCCGTGCCGGATGCGAGTCCGGTGTGTGTGATCGCGTTCAGCCACAAGGAACTTCCCGACATCTCATCGCCCGAGGGAGGGAAGTCGTGGACCAACTGCCAACGATCGACGTCCAGTGGTGTGGAGCCCTTGAGGACCTTGGTCGTCACCTGCTCGAGGCGACGGCGTGAAAAGAACGACGGCCCCGTCTTCGTGCAGGTCGCACCCGCGGCACAAATCTGGTCGAACGGAACATCTGGCCAGCGCTGCTTCGTAGCGCTTGTCAGGGAAGAGCAATCCTTGAGGCACCGCTCCTGCGTGGTGAACCACACCTGCATCGGTGCGTTCAGGGACATGGCCTCTTTGCGTTGCCCGTACAGGATCTTGGTGGGATACCCGTCACGGACGTAGGGTTTCGTCGCGGTCGTAGCGCCGTTCTTCGCGTAGTAGTTGGTCTCCTTCTCATACCACAACGACATCGTGTTGCCATGCGTGTCCTCGACATAGTCGAGATTCCAGCGCCACTCCTGGTTGTCGCAGAACGACGTGGCGAAGGTCGCCTTGTGGCAAGGCTCACCGCTGTCGTCACCGGCAACCGGGACCGTCCAGACCGAGTTCGTAGTGGGGTCCGAGCTGCCTGGCAGGACCTTCTCGCGGCCGAAGTAGTACTTCGTGCCATCGAGGGTGGTGACGAGCCACTGCTCCTTCTCATCGCCATCAGCGCCTGTCGACGTCACGACTCGTTGGATCTTCGAGCCGTCGTCATTCTTGACACGCCACCCGTTCTCGCCCTTGACGAGCTCGCCGCCTTGGCCGTTCAGGACGAGCGTCGCATTGTCGTACTTCCAGCACAGGTCGTACTTGCCGGCTTGGCCGTCGTCGTTGCACGACCCGTACTTGCGCTCGATGTAGGACTCGCTCAGGTCGAAGCCCTCACCGATCCAGGACGGCTGGTTGTTCGAGGCGGCCGTACGACCGTCGACCGACTGAGCGGAGTAGTCGATGGAGAGGCTAGGGACTGGGCCTGCCGGTGCCGGCGGGACCCGGAGCGGGTAGTTCCAGGTGAAATCGCCGCTGTTGCGGCCGGCGGACCACGAGGACGCGGGCGACAATGGCGTCGCCGTGTAGTCGCCATTACTCGAAGCGGATGCCGCCGTGACGCCGAATACCTGCTCGTCGGCCCCAACCGAGACCGGTGCCATGAGCGTGCCCTTGTCCTGGTTGTTGACAGACCCAGTCGGGCTCGGGGTCGAGCAGCCTGCCTTGGTCGGCGTCGTCAGAACACATTTGGGGAGTGAGACAAGCTCGAGCCGCGCGGCCCAGTCGCCACCGACGGCCCGCGCGAAGGCCGAGTAGTCGACAGTCAACTCCGCCTTCGACTGGCCTTTCTGTCCATCTGCGCGAGCGATGGTCACCAGGAAGCCAGTAATACCGGCAGCGGACGCTTTTCCTTGGTCCAACACCTTCAGGCGCGCAGTGCTTGGCGCCTTATCAGCCTGGCGGGCAGGCGCCACGAGCCGAACGGCGTCTGTATCCGGCGGCGTCTTCCGCGCCAGGCTGGGGATTCCAGACAGCTGCACGATCCGATCCATCGGCGCTGGCCACGTCGGCGGGCGCACAGCATCCGAAGGCCGCATCGTTTCCGCCCGGGCCGCCGCGGACTTCTCAGCGGCCGCCGAATTCATTGCCAGCACCTTGGCATCGTGGCGCGGAACGGCCGGCGGGAGACCGGATGTCTGCGAGTCGGCTCGCGCGCTGGTCTCTTGAACGGCCAGACCCGCCGCCAGCAGCGAAAACGCCGTAAGGCCGAAGACAAAGCCACTCAAACGTCGAGACATGTCGTCTTCCTCTCAGCCGGCCGATGCGGGGCAGACATCGCTGCCGATCTCGGGGAACTCTCTGCAAATCGCTGCCGGACCCGCCAGTGGACCGACGTACATGCGGAAGTCGTCGATCAAACCGGCGAACTCACCACCGGCCGTGCGTCCCTTGCCGACCACGGTGCTACCGAGCCGGTAGGGCGAGGTGTGTGCCACCAGTCCCTGATCCCTCGTTCTCATATTCATCGTCAGGTCGATCGCGCCCAATTCGCGCTCGTTCGTCGGCGATGGCGCGTTGGCGTTGTAGGTGCCGATCAGGAGCCGCCACTCATCGTTGGCGAAGTTGTCGTAGTCCTCAGGAAAGATCGCTGTGTCCTCCTGGTTGACGCTCGCACGTGCATGTGAGAACTGCCATTGCCCGCCGAAAGCGCCGGGTGCGCCGGGCTTCCATTCCAAGCGCCAGGCATCGCGATCGCTGCCCGCTTGGCGAGCGACCACAGCCGGCTTTGTGGGATCCGCAAGCTTGATCCAGGCTGCTACCGAGAACGTGGTCCCCGCATCGACCACCGGCCGGGGCAACGAGAGCGCCTCGCTGGCCGCGCCGGTGAACTGGAGAACCTTGCCGCGTTGGTCATCCTCTACGAACGGCGTCGACTGATCAGCAGTGGAGCCGAATCCCGAGATCACCATGTTCGCGCCGTAAACGGACTCGGTGGTGCGCCACACTTGATCGCTTCCTTGGGAGGCGCCGTCGAGCGGCCATTTCGCCGCGGCGCTGACCACAGCCACCTCGTCCTGCTTGACGTTCGTGCCGGCCATCGTTTGGTAGTCGTACAAGGCACGCTGCCAGACCTGAACCCGGTCGATCGAACCCGGGAAATGATGCTGGAAGACGTCGTTGTACTGGCCACGCCCGACACTGAACGAACCGGCGGCCTTCCAGGCTTTGTCGAACGGGTAAGTTGCCGTGCCCTGCGTTTGCAGACGGCCGTTGACGTACAACTGAAGCTGTGAGGTCCCGCTGTCGTACACACCTGCGAGATGGGTCCAGGCACCGAGTACTGCAGGTTCGTCCGAGCTGGCTTTGATGATCGCCGGAGACATCGTGTCGGTTGTGGCTCGTTGGAAGATCCATCGCTTCGCCGAAGCCGAGTAGCCCAACTGGTAAGCACTCGCGATGTTTCCGGCCTGGCCAAGGACCACGGCGTCAGAGGAAGTCCAGAGACGAGCCCAGGCCGAGATGGTGAAGCCTTTGGACGTGTCGACGACTGGCGCTGCAGTCTCGGCGTAGTCGTTCACACCGTCGAGCTGAAGAGACTTGCCATCACGGCCTGCATCATCGAAGGTGGCCCCACCGTAGAGAGTCAACGGATGCGGAGTTGCCGAGGCGTCGGCCGCACTCGTCCCGGTCCCGTCATCGAACGACCAGTCACCGACGGGCGGCGAGGCAGCCTTCACAAAGAGACGGAAGTCGGCGGGCCGGCCGGCGTGGTTGGCGCTGTCGAAGCTCCGGACGTGCAAGGTGTTCCGGCCCTCATGAGGTGGCTTCAGCGCCACGGTGCCGGTCTTCCCGGTTATCGACCCGCGTGCTGCCTGCCCGTCGAACCAGTACTCGTGACGGACCACGTCGGTTGACGTTGCCGCTGCTTTGACCGTGAAGTCGACGGCACTGGCGAAAGGGGCAACCTCGTCGCAAACCGTGGATGCATCCATACAGTTCTTGATTTGGGTACCGCCGAACGCGGCCGTCACGGTCGGCGGATCCGGCGCCGACCGGTCCACCTTGAAGTAGCACCATCCCCGGTAGTCCGAGTATAGAGTCGCCCCGCCCGGGAGCGGATAGAGCGTTCGCGCCCGGTAGTGATAGGTCGCACCGTCCGTAAAGGTGCCCGACTCTTTCGTGTTCGGGATCGAGATCTTTTGGACAGTGCCAGGGCTGTCAGGACCCAGCTTCCGCGTCATGTGCAGATGGCCGGTGCTGCTGTAGATCTCGAGTTCGGACTGGAGACGGGCGTTGGGCTCGCTGACGCGGCCCTGGAGGATTGGCTCTACCGCGAACTGGAGGCTGAACGAGCCTACGTTCACCGGATCTGCCGCGGTGTCGCAGCCGGTGGCGGGATCGGTGAGGCCGAGCTGGCGGGGTACGTCCGGCGGCGTCACGTAGTCGACGCGGAGAATGCTGTCGGATTTGAACTGCTTCCAGGCCAGGCCGTCGGTCTCGTTGGTGGCGCTGAGTCTGAAGGTCGCGGTTCCGTAGCCGTGGGCGGCCGTGTCGACGATGGCGTTCGTCACCGGGAACTCGACATAGGCGTCGGGACATGCGGAGTTGTAACCGTGCGCGAAGATCTGGTTGGGACCGGCCTGCATCTGGACACCCGGCTGGTTGTTCCAGGTGGTTCGGGTCGTGATGGTTGTGGTGCGGCTGACTGTCACCGATTTGGGTGTGCAGCTCGCGGAATGCGTTTCGAAGGCCGTCATGACCGCGCCCAAGATCTTCTTGCCGCGGAACGCCGTTGTGTCGTACTGGAAGAACGAGCGGACGATCTTGTGCTGCTCGTAGTCCTCGTAACCGACGCCGAGGCTGTGGCTAGTCTTGTAGAACGACGTTGTGGGGTAGAGCTGCCAGGCGGCCGCCCATGCGCTCCTGCCGACCGGTTTCGTTTCCGGGTCCAGTACGACCGGGTAGACGGTAGACGGGGCCGTCAGGAGGGTGGCGTCGGGGACCATCGTGAGGCCGTTCTCGTCGCCGCGGAGTTCCATCTCGGCCGAGTGGGCGCCGGCGGGGCCGTCCTCGACGAGCTGGGCTGACTTGCGCGGCACGGCGGTCTTTCCCTGCGGGCTCGATTTTGCCGCGTCCCACATGATCGCGTCGCCGGCGGTGAGGACCAAGCGGCCGTCGGCACCGACGTACGCCGGACCTTCGGGGCGGTTCGTCCGCAGTGACAGGCCGGCGGTCTCGACCGGGAAATGGATCGACTTCAGCGCCGGGTTGGACGCCGCTTCCCGGGTCTTGACGACCAGGTTGTAGCTGAAGCCTTCGGAGGTGGCGTCGAGGACCAGGTCGATGCCTTGCAGGACCTCGGCGTAGGTGGCGGTCGAACCGGCCAGCGTCGGACGCGGGAGCGTCCACGGTGACTTCAGTGTCCAGGTACCAGCCCTGACGCCCATCTTCCCGATCCGGCCCGCTCCACCACCGGAGAGCGAGATCTCGGACGCTGCGGCCTTCGGCCCGACCGACCCGTCGGCGCGGAACTCCAGTGTGGTGTCGATCGCACGCCAGGCACCGTCGCGTTTGACCCGAACCGGACCGTTCGAGATCTCAGAGGTCAAGGAACCGTCCGGATTGGCGAACGTCAGCGATGTCTCTGTCGTTCGGTCCGCGACCTCGACCGGGGCGTTGCCGGCGACGGCGAACCTGGATGCCTCGTCGGCGTCGCGGCCGACCTTGGGCACCGGCGGCGATGTGGCAATCGCCGGAAGCGCGTGCAGATTGGTGGTCAGCACGGCGAGTGCCGCCAGTACGACTATTGAAGTCCGGCCACGCCATAGGCATGCCGAAGCAGCACGAGATCCCCGCCTCACGTTCCCCACCCCACTGTCAGTTACATCATCCCGAGAGTGGTCACTCTAGGTCGTCTGCGTGAGCACCAACAGCGACAACCCATACAAACGACCCATACAAGTTCCGCCAACTGCAAGGTGCTGGGTTGGAAGGTCCGTGGGCGATCTCGGGGCAAGGTTGCACGTTCCTGCAAGTCGGTTGTGTTGCGGGGCATGTGCTGCCGGTGTCTACTTTTGGCGGCGCGCTAGTGGGGCCGCTGGGGATCTGGGGGAAGCCGAATGAGGCGTCTGGTACTGGCATTTGTGATGGCCTTGGCCATGATCGCCGTGGTGCCGTCGGTGGCGACGGCGGCGAGTCCGCCGCAGATCGGGCGGGCGTTCAACGGACTGAGCGACAAGGGGTTCGTGCAGATCAGCGCGAGCGCCGAGGCGGGCATCGAAGGGTTGACGGCACACATTCGGTCCTATGCGACCGGCGAGGAGCTCGCCACCGTGACCGACTTCAGCCTGTCCAGCGGCACGGTTCAGGACGGCGTGTTCACCGCAGGCACGAGGGTTCAGCTCGACAAGCTGGGCAGCTATCAGATCGATGTCGACGCGATGGACACGCTGGGCCAGCGAGCCTCCAAGCGGGACGCCGGGTCGCTCTACTACGTCATCCAGCCGATCTTCAGCGCGCTGGCCTTCGATCACACGACGATCACCTACAGCCGCCGTACGGTGCAGGTGCAAGGCACGCTGACGGGCCTTTGGCCGACAGACGGCCTGGTCCGGCCGATCTCGGGACACACAGTCCGAATCACAGCCACGTGGGACCCGACCGTCGAAGTACAGACCGCCGCAGACGGACGCTTCACCGCCCAGGTGCCGCTCACCCAGGAAGCCGACATCACCGCCCGGGTCGAGCACGCCAGCGGGTATTCGTTCGCCGAGTCGCAGACCCAGCGCATCTCGGTGCAGCCCGCACCGACCCGCTTCCCGATCAGGGTCGCCCCGCGCCAGGTCAAGTACGGCGAGCCGGTCACGATCAGCGGCCAACTGACCTGGAAGTCCCCGGACGGCTGGCAACCAATGGCGAACCGCCAGTTCGGACTGCAGCGGTGCGAGGAGTTCGAGCGCTGCGAGTTCGTCCCCGACGTCCCGAAGACCGACGCCGACGGCCACTTCTCGGTCACCTCGGTGCCCACCGCCACCGGCTATTACCAGGTCGGCTTCACCGCCACCGACGAGACCGGCCAACCGGACCTGTTCATTGCAACCGCAGTGTCGAAGGCCCCGGTCACGGTGCTGCAGCCGGCGGTGTTCGCTGATTTCACCGCCGCCAGAGACGAATCCGACCAGGTTGTCGCCTGCGGCCACATCGACTTCCCCAACCATCTCCCAGCGTCCATCCCGGTGCAGATCCAGTACCGGGCGCCCGGTACTGCCAGCTCCTGGGCAACCGTCGCCGAGGTCCAGGCCGGCGGCTGGGAGACCTCCGGCCACACCTTCTCCGCAACCATCGACCAGCCCGCCGCCGGCCAGTGGCGCGCCTACTACGCCGGCATACCCCACGAGGTCCAGACCGCGGTAAGCACCAAGGTCCGCGTCCCGGCTGCGACCTGACCGTTCGATAGGTTGCGGGTATGGGACGGGACGTGCGGGTTGTGTATCGGAAGTTTGACGAGAGTTTGCACTGGCATCAGTGGATGGAGTTTTTGGGGGAGGACGAGTTCGGGGTTTGGTTG